>JAVBNB010000008.1:0-42687 GCA_031551825.1 Tannerella sp.
AAACCTTGAACTTAATTATTCGTTACACAATAAATACTTTTTTCCGTTCTTACTACAATTTTACCATCCGTAAAGGCTGGTGTGGCAAATGTTTTCTCGCCTGTCTCAAAGGAGCTTAACAAACGAAATTCATCATCAGCAGAAAATATATGCATTTTCCCGCTATTGCTGAAAAGATATAGCTTGCCTTCCGCAATGATCGGCGATGAATAAAATTCCGTATTAAGTTCATGCTCTTTACGCAATTCTCCTGTCTGCGTATCAAAAGACGCGACTACGCCATAGCTCGTCGCAAGATAAAGATTATTCTTAGTCGCAACCGGACTGGCTACTTCCGGAAGGATTTCACTACTTTCCCATAAAACACTGCCGTCCGTTCCATTGATAGCGATTAATTTGGAATACTCGCTCGCTCCGAATACAATACCATTGGAACTACACGCGCTTGAACCGACCTCGCCGGTCAGGCATTCCACCCGCCATAACTCCTCGCCATTATTCGGATTGTAACCGGTAATCGCCGGATTTCCCATTAATACTAACTGAGGTGTATTGTTTATATAAGCCATAACGGGTGAACTCCAGGTTACTTTTTCTTTCCGGCTTTTGCTCCACCGTTCCGTTCCTGTCGCAAGATCGAATGCCACCACTTTAGGCGAATTTTGATTGTCATACTGAACGATCACAACATTTCCAAATATCAGGAGTGATGATGCGTATCCATAATGATTTTCGGGTATACCCAGATTTTTTGCCCAAACCTGCTTACCTGCCATATCGGCGCAAATGAGATCTCCGGTAGCGAAAATAGCGCAAACCTGATTTCCGTTAGTTGCTACACTCGACGCTGCTAATCCTGTATCTTCCGTTGTTTTAGGCATTTGTGAAGGAGAGCCTGGGATATTAGCGGCAGAAAGCGTCCAAAGCTTTTCACCTGTATTCAAGTCGTAACAATAAAGTTCGCGTGCCTGCTCATCTGCTCCGGAAAAGAAAATCCGGTTCCCGTTGATTACCGGAGAATTATATCCTTTACGCGGAATATCCTGCTTCCATGCAATATTTGTTTTGTTGCCTAAATCCCATTTGACCGGCAATCCCTTAGCCGAAGATATGCCATTGGAATTATTTCCACGGAAAGCATTATGAGTGACCTTAGATACTTCAGGCTGTACGACTTCCGCAACAGGCGTTTCCGTTACCTTCGCCGTATCTTTATTAGGAATTGTATTTTCTTCTTCATTTTGCACTTCCGGTTCAACGACTGTTTGTATTTCCGGTTCTCCGGGATCTTCAATTGGTACTGTTTGCCTTGTTGCTTCTTCAGCACCCTGCACTTCGGCGATCATTCCAGCTTGTTCGCCATTATTCGCCTGACCGGATCGTTTCATGTACGGAGAACTTAACAGAACGAAAAGCAAAGCTACGGCAGCAATACCGGTTGCCACCCAGATTACATACTTACGGGCTTTTGTTTTGATTGCCCATTCGTCGATCGGATCAATTTCTTTATCGGGTATATCTTTATCACGCGCAAAATAAAGGCGTGTACAGATAATGAACACCGCCAGCATCCCCAACAGGATGTAAACTCCGGTCATCAAATGATCCATACGTACAAAGTATGCCTTACGGGCCAAAAGATCCAACTGGCGTATCTGTTCCTGCAAAACCGGGTTATTGGCATTCTGGTCATTTATCTCTTTTAACGTCTCAATCACCTCTGTTTGCAAAGGTGTAGCACCTCTAACCTGAAAATAATTGGTGATCAGCATAATTGAGAAAGTAACGATAAAGATAGCCGATACAATAGCTATGTTTCTGAGAATTGCTCGCTTCATATAATTAAGTTCAATGTTTAAAGAAGTAGTATCTGGGGTATTCCCGTTGGCATCAGATCTATATTTACTCCCTTTCAGTTCTGATTGTTTCAGATAATTGATAAAGCTTCCAATTGCTTGCGATATTTGAATTGTTTTATCTCTGAGAGAATTGAATTCATTTTCGGAGATATAGTTATAATCAAAAGCACGATATAATTGTGAGCGGATTTCACCACATGAACCTTTAGCTATATATAGAAACTGAACAAATTCTTTATTGCCACTACGTTCAAATCCTTCAGCAATATTATCCATTATAGATCCTGAAGAAGCTTTGATTTGGTCCTTCAGGCGATAATCCTTTGAGAATGACTCATAATTTGTAATCTTGAAGACCTCTTTACAAAATTCTCGTCCCATTTGCCAGGTTTTTAAATCTTCAAAATTCTTAACAGTACTCATATCATTAATATTATCTTAAATTTTATACCTCTTTGAACCTTAAACCTTAAACTTCGAACTCTGATTGTTCTGCGGACAATAACTGAAACATCTGCCGCAGGCAACACAGTCGGCAGGATTGATTTCGTATTGTTTACGCGTTCGTTTAACGGACAGACCAATCAGAGTTATGCCAATGACAAGTCCGATCAGAGCGCCCGCTATGGTAGCGTATAACCTGAAATCGGCCTGCACCTTTTCATATTTTCCCGTAAGATCTTCAATCGTGCCCCCCTGCCCGTAGAATGCTTCTAATTCTATCGAAAGGATATCCCGCGGATCGGCTTCGTGCTGTATAACCATATCATATAACCTGACATCTTTGTTTGCCCGGCTCAGATCACTGCTGACCGAACGCATCAAAAACGATCCGGCAACAATCATCAACGGAAGAATCACAAAATAATTGATGATTCGCTTTACTCCCTGCAAACGGTCTTCCTTTACTTTATTTTCATAAGGCGGTTTTACGGCATCCACCGGGCAGGCATTATGACATAGCTCACAGTTGATACATGTTTTCTGAGTCAGTTCGACCTTCCATATCGATACACGGGAGAATAAACTCAACAATGCGCCGTAAGGGCAGATAAAACGGCAAAATGGCCTTCCCGTAAAGATGGCGGCAATAAGTAACAAAACACCGAATATGATCAGTCCGATATCACCTCCCAAACGGAAAATCCCGATAAACGGATCAAAACGGCAAATGATAAAACTACTCCTTGTCACGGCATATAGAATCGCAAAAATCAGGTAAATCCAGGGAATCATACTCAGTACGGTGGTAACAGTTTTTGATAATCTGTAGTTTTTCAGATTCACCAACTCCTGCAATGCCCCGAAAGGACATACTCCGGCGCAAAATACCCTGCCAAACAGAAAGGTAAACAAAACAGGCAGAATGAAGAAGAGTAATACTGATATAGGCAGGATATAGGTACTGTCGACCAATGCCAATGACACATTCTGAATGGAACCTATACTGCAAACACATCCGCTACGAAAAAAACCGAAATAAGCTACGGACAAAACGGATACCCATATAATGGGTTTACGCGTTCGTTTCCTGATTGCAGCCCAAGCCACGATACTCATCAATAGCGCCAGCAGAACAAGATCTATGGCGACCCATAACGCTTCGTCAGGTACCGGATAAGTTATTTCCGGATATTGATATCCCGACTCAAAATCAGGTTTTGGAAACCTGTTCTGAGCCATCATCGTCACCGAAAACAGGAAGAAGATGCAGATATATAAGTATTTTCTAAATGTGTACATAAATGTAAGTTCTATGTTTAAAGTTTCAGGTTCTATGTTCAAAGTTTAATGTTTAATGTTCCGATTTTCAACTTTGAACTTTAAACCTTGAACCTTGAACATTTTAAACCTTGAGCTAATTATCCTTTAAGTTTATACGCTATATCAAGAGAAACGCGGGTAATCGCATCCGAAGGACACACGGTAGCGATCTTGCATTCATTACAATCCTTACACAATTCGCGTTTGACCTGCAAATAAAGTGAGCCGTTACCAAAGGAACTGCACCCTTTTACACATTTACCGCATCCGTTACACAAATTTTCATTGATCGTATATTCGAAATAAGGATCTTCCACAAACTGACGTTCAATAGCGCCTGTAGGGCACATCAGGTTTTCGGCAGCCGTATTCAGTTCTTTCACGTTTGAACGATAATAACCTCCGCACAGATCGCAATAACCGCATACTTTATTGGCATGAATACATTTTACGGCTGATACGGGAAGTACACAATGTGTCTCGCATCGTCCGCACTGCGTACACTTCGACGGGTCGATCTGCCAATAGTGACTTGCCTCCTGCCCTTTAACCTTACGGATTAATCCTCCGGAGATGGCAAGGATAGTTCCTCCCGCTACCGCCGAACCTAATATCCGCAAGAATTTCCGGCGTTCTATCGGACTGTTCTTATTTTCGCTCTTTCTCATTATTTATCAATAAAAACTTGATTCTATCTGATTTTCATTTTTTATTTCCCGACACACCAGAGCTGATTAGCTGTACGAATAATCAATTGTTTTTCCGCGACAGCAATCGATGCCCGGCTTATTTCACCATCCAATTCATTTTTCGCGATGATTTCGGCTGGTGTTTTCGGATCATCAGAAGGTCTCAATACGGTCGTTATCCCTTGTTCCGACAGAACATAAATTTTCCCGTCGGCGTAGACCGGAGATGGATTCAATGCTCCGGTTCCCAGACGAAGCTGCCAAAGGAACTCGCCTGTAGACGCGTTCAAACAGCATAACCTGTTATCCGGACATGTGTAAAGATACGGCTTTACATACAAATAAGAGGACATCATTGGGGTATAGCTACCTTGTTCCCAAACGATATGTGTTTTTGTGCAATCTCCCTGACCATCGGGACGAACTGCTAAAATCGGAGCACGATTTGTCGGAGACGAATAAATTACGCCATCCCCTATAACAGGAGACGGCACACACGGCTCGCCTTTACTGTCTACAGTCCAGATCCGTTTCCCATCGACCGGATTAAATCCTTGAATTACATCACCAGCCGGACTGATAATCTGATCCTTACCATTTACTTGCATTACGACTGGCGTAGCGTGTGCTATACGAGACATGCCCCGCATCCCTCTCCAACGTTCTTTACCGGTGTTCTTGTCAAGGGCAAGTAAATACGATTTGTCCCAGGGCTCCTGAAATCCTAAAGACTTCGGTTCTTCCCGATTACTGTGATTAACAGGGAAAATCAACAAATCGCCGTACAGAATGAGAGAGGGCCCCATTCCGTGGTGAGAATAATAATCCAAATCAGTATTGATCCATCGAACGTTGCCGGCGAAATCCAAAGCGGCAAAACTACCACCACTGAAAATCGCGTAAACGGTTTCACCGTCCGTAACAGGAGTTGGTGTCGCATAAGAGTTCATATCATGCCTGTGTTGTTGCGCGCTTTGTGCAAATACGGTTTTGTCCCAAAGGATTTTACCGGTCTTACGATCCACAGCGATGACATGACAATTCGCACCGTCTTCTGTCGCTGTAGTAAGGAAAATATGGTCATCCCAAACAATCGGCGAAGACCAGCTTTCGCCCGGAACATCTATTTTCCACGCAATATTTTCTTCGGCGCTCCAATGTTCCGGAAGATCTTTTACCTTAGAAATTCCCTGTCCATTGGGACCTCGAAACTGAGCCCAGTTTTCCGTCTTCTGAGCCGAACCCGTAACTATCGCGAAAACACAACAGATACTAATAAAAATTGCACCTTTCATGATGAACTCCTGTTTATATAAACAAATTTACTACTAACTATCACTCCCTGATCTTATATTCGTTATTTTATATATTTACCATCCATTTCACATAAAATAAAAACGTGTAAACTGAATATCGGTTTACACGTTTTGTATTTGTTCTTACATAAGAAAAATGACTGATCATTACCGAATAATATCTCTCATTCTGGAAGGGTTCTGACGAACATCCCAGATTGCGGCAACATACACATGTTTATTTTCTATTTGATATATTATTTTGAAGTTTTTATTTGCTATAAGAGAACGATAAGTATCTGAACCCTGCCGATCACCATGTTCTATAATTGACCCTAAATTAGGAAAATGACCAAGTTTTTGGGCGGAATTTCTTATCTCTTTCCGCAATACGGACACCAGCTATTTCCTTGTAAAATTTGTAGATATCCTTGAGCTGTTCACGTGCCTCCTTATCCCAATAAACTACCATGTTTTCATTTCTTCATCAAATTCTCCACTGGTAATACTCAAGCCAAGCCTGCGTTGCTCCTCTGCTCTTCGCAGAGATGCCATACGTTCTTCATGGGTGTAGGGCAAGCCAGGTATGCGTTCAAAAGGAATATCTTTCACTTTTTTTGCTTGATAATCTGCCATCGGCTCATGTAGTATATCACTACTTAAAAAGATTTCCCTCAGTTCCGATTCGTTGCAAATCTGTACGGAATCGCCTCCTTTCCCTTCATAGGAACGTATAATTTCCATCAGTTCTTTGCCTGTTTCCGAATTCTCATCTATTATAATGACTGCCATACCTTTACCATTTTAATTAAACACAACAAACAAAGATACAAAAAAACGTGTAAACCAATATGTCAAAGAGCGCCTTATTTTTTCTCCAATATACAAAAATTCTGCTATGCAGTTATTCTCTTCCGCAGGGGACAATCTACTCCACAATCCGAACAGGCTGTTTTCTCTGCCAGCATTTTATCATACTGAAATGTAGAGACCAGATTATTTCCGGCAACATATATTTTATCGTCGGAAACCTTTATATCATAAGCCGTATTGCCTCTGCCAAGGGCCTTACTATCGAGTAACAGACTCCGGAATTCTCCGTCCGCACCATAACAACTGACGCGCGGATTACCTTTTTCCGAGGTAATAATTTCGCCGGTGGATGTATATGCCAGATGTACCGGATTACAACATCCGCAAAACATCCCCGTAGCTCCTCCGGCCTTTCCGAAAGAACCTATATATTTGCCGTCGGGAGAATATTTCTCAACAATATGTCTACCTGAATTAGAGCTGTAAATGACTCCATTTGTATAGGTAATGCCAAAAGAATAACTGGGGATTATAAAACCATTGGGGCTTTGGATGATTCCTATAAAATTTCCTTCTTTTGTATATTTACAGATATTTTTATTAGCGGCATCCGTTACAAATACAGATTCGGGAGCCACAGCCATCGAACAATAATCAGACTGATCACTACAAGCTTCCCAATCGCGTAACCATTCGCCATCCTGATTGTAAACTTCTATACGGGTTGGAAAAAGCAGGTATATATTTCCCTCATCAACAGCAATATCACGAAGATTACTTCCTATAGCAAAGTTATTTAGCAGGCCTCCCGTCCGGTCGTAAATGAAAATATTGTTGGAAGCGGCGACTACCAGCTTATCTCCGGCCAACTCGAAGGATTCGATGCGGTCGGGAACACTGAATGAAGATACCAACTTATAAGGAGAAGTAAAAACATCCTTCTCTGCATTGGCTACATTACCGGCTGTTCTTTCGTCAAGAACGCCATCGGGCAAGATCTTCCTGTTACGGATCAACAAGCCGGAAACTCCCAAAATGCTTCCACCTGCAATCAAGGAACCACAGATCTTAAAAAACTTTTTACGGGATATTTTATTTTTCATATATCATAATCTTATTTTTTCCGGCTATAAACAGTTGTTCTCCTTCAGACTTAACCTCATAAGCATTATTACCACCGCCTAAAATCCGGCTGTTAAGCAATATTTCCTTAAAATTACCATTACGTTCGAAAGCGCTGATACGGGGATTCCCTTTTTCCGAAGTAATCAACTCTCCCTCAGGAGTAAATGAAATATATACCGGATTGCAGCATCCGGCAAAAAAACCTGCTTCTGCACCAGGGCCACCAAATGCGGCTATAAAGTTACCATCGAGCGTATACGTTTCTATCAGATGCCTTCCCGAATTGACACAATAAATTGTGTCGTTACGGCTTTCAATATCGAACGAATAGCTCGGAATAATGAAGTCTCTGGGACTTTGAATGAATTTTACAAAGTTTCCTTCCTTCGTATATTTACAGATATTTTTATTCTCCACATCCGTTACAAAAACAAAATCTCCGGCAAGTGTAAAAGAACAATAATCCGACAGTTCACTGCAGGCTTCCCATTCATGCAACAATTCACCGTTGGCAGTATAAACCTCAATAAAGGTAGGATACAAAACATAAATTGCTCCTTCTCCTGCAGTTATATCCCTTGCATTCGGTTTGACGGGAAACGAAGCCAACCGCGTTCCTCCGGCGTCGTATATATATACTGATTGTCCGGCAGAAACAAATAGTTTGCCGTCATGTAATTCAAACCGGTTTATTTCCTCCGGCAGTTCAAAAGTCGACACCTGATTATAGCGACTTACAAATGGAGCTTCCTGTTGCGATTCGGCATACGTAACTTCTTCCTTATTTACCGATCGGGCCATATACCATATAAAACCGATGACTACAAGGAAGATTGCTATATTCAGTATGATTTTCAATGTTTTTCCCATAGTTTACACGATTTTGAGACATTTTACAATATGTGCATCCCGGACAATCAACATACCATCAGCATAAGCTAACGGCCCCCAGGCATCCGCACCGTCCATCACCCGCTGCTTTTTCAATAGTTTCATACCCTTTTGCTGAGCTTCATAAACATAGAGTTCTCCGTCATCTTTAAAAACAAAGAGGTTATTATTGATCATGATGTAAGGACCTAAACCAAACCGCTCATCGGCAGCCGATGTCCATACCGGCGAACGCAGATCGGATGGTGCATAACAAACTAATTTACCCCGATGCCCACCTCCATCTTTCGGCATCACGCTGATAATCATATTATTATAAAATATCGGTGTTTGTTGCTCACTGGATAAACCTTCGTTCGGCTTGTATTGATCGGTAACTGTTGCAGTCCACTTGCCGCCGGAACGGTCCACCTGCAACAAAGCTCCTCCTGCTCCATATCCGGCAACCATAAACAATTGATTAGACGAAACCTGAAGTGGAGAAGGCGCTACCACCGAGGGTTGCCATTTACCGGTTTCCCACAGCAGGACACCACGATCGCTTTCTTCCGCCGAGACTCCGCATATTCCTCCCACACCGATATATACATACGTTTTTTTACCACCTAATGTCATCGGCATAACCGAAGAGTGGGACATCTTATAATTGAGTGTGTTCGGAGTAGTCCAAAGGATCTCACCTGTCAGACAATCCAATCCGGCCAGCAATATATCTTCTCCGGCCGGCGCCAGGATCAGAGCATTGTTATCAACACGCGGACATTGTCCGGTATACCAGAATGGAACTTCCGTTTTGAATTCTTTTTGCATGTCGAGGGACCATTTCATATCACCGGTTTCCGGATCGCAACACATCACATGGCCTTCAGGCCCAATGGTAATAACATAATCATTGCTGATTGCAGGAACCGTACGCGAAAAACCATGATTTCTTTTGATAGGTACACGATACCACCTACGCCACAGTTCCTGTCCGGTCTCTAACGAAAAACAACGCAACGCGTCCGAGCTTAACTGTTCATTATAATCCAAAAAGTAAACCCGCCCGTTATAAATTACCGGAGCAGCATGTCCTTCCCCGGTTTCAACACTCCATAAAACAGGATAGTCAACTTCGGATGTATTGATTTTCTCCGGCGCTTGTATGACATTCGAAGTTTGCTCTCCCCGGAAACTGCTCCACTTACCGGTAAGTTCGGACGAAACTTCATCATATTTCATGAAGAACTCACCGATCATTACATCATTGGCCGCACGAGTTGATCCTTCCGGACGATTATCGGCGCCGGGAGCCTGGATAGTAAAATTTTCACGAGGAACATATACATGCCACCCGATAATGATACCGATATAAATAAGTATCACCAAAATTGTAATGTATGTTACTATCCTCTTCATGTTTTAAAGTTCAAAGTTCCATGTTCAAAGTTTCAGGTTTCAAGTATATGGTTGAACTTGAAGCGTGAAACTAAATTGCAGAATTTCATTCTGCAATTTTATAGGCCATCAATGTATCCCCATGGCGAACATACAGTACGCCTTTATAGATAACCGGATGCGCCCAGTGCTGTTCGGTTCCGAGAGTGACAGAAAATTTGCTTATTATTTCAAATTTCTCGGAATTGGGTTTTACTAATGCCATTTCTCCTTTTTCGGAATAACAATACAACAAACTTTCGGCAGAAATAATCGTGCCCGCGCCAATCGTCGGATCACTGTATTCTCTATTGCCGGTCTGCCAATCCAAACAATACCAATCTTTTCTATCGCCTGAACCATAGACATAATCCCCAAATTTCATGGTATTGCCCGTTTTGTGGCAAAGATCGGTATTTTCCCATACTTTCTCCGCGTTCCGTCCGCCATTCGTCAGGCGTAACATGACGGAACCTTTTCCGTAATCGCTGGTACAAAGCAACATACCTTTATCATATACCGGCGTATTGGGATGCTCCCTGAACCGATTGGTGTGTGCGTGCGACCAAAGTAATTTACCTCCCGATACATCTACTCCGATGATATGATCGGACATCATGGCCACTATTTGGGGCGTTTGTTGGTCGCTGATATAGATAGGGGTGGCATAACCGGACATATCATTTTCCGTAACGCCTTCCGTACTCCAGATCAGATCGCCCGTTGATTTATTCAGTGCGACTACATGATATTTTTTCCCGCCGGGTGCAATAATTAATTTTTCATTCACAATCAATGGCGGGCCATTCCAACCATGTTTTGTATTTTCCGCTCCGTAATCATTTTTATAATTCTTTTTCCACAACAGCTTCAATGATTGCATATCATAACAGAACAGTTCAGCCAATCCGCTTACAATATACAGTTTACCATCATCGGGAATCACCGTACTACGGGCGCCGACGTAACCATCGGAATCCCATTCGGTGCCATATTCAATTTTATTCAGGAGTTTACCTTCTGTGTCCAATACATACAGATGACCCTGTCCATCGGTATAGCCTGTTACATACAGACGATTATCGTAAATGGATACTGAAGAATATCCACTCCCTAATCCGTCGTAATGCCATAGCAATTCCGGCCCATTAGTCGGCCAGGATTTCAGCAATCCCGTTTCCGGATAAACACCTGTCCGGTCATATCGCCATTCTACACGATCTTGTGCCGACAAAGAAAGCGTGAGAATTGATAAATAGATGATAAGTCCTTTTTTCATTATAATTTCAAGTTTAATGTTTCAAGTTCAAAGTTCAAAGTTTAATATTCAACCAGAAACCTGGAACTTAAAACTTGGAACTTGAAACTAAATTGCAGAACTTCATTCTGCAATTTTATACGCCATCAACGTATTGCCATGACGAACATACAATACTCCTTTATAAATAACCGGATGTGCCCAGTGCTGTTCGGTTCCGAGCGTGACAGAATATTTGCTTACCAGATCAAACTTTTCGGGAGTGGCTTTTACTAATGCCATTTCTCCTTTATCCGAATAACAATACAACATGTTATCATTCGCAATTACCGCGCCGACAGCAATTACATTTTCTTTATACATTGTTTTGCCGGTTTTCCAATCTACACAAAACCAATATTTATTATTATCGCCCGAACCATAGGCATAATCACCGATTTTTACCGCCCCACCTGTTTTGGAGTCAAACTCCTTATTTTCCCATGCCTGTTCCACTTTTCTGCCCCCATCTGTCAGACGTAACATAATAGAGCCTTTTCCATAACCGAATACACACAACAACATATTATCACTATATACCGGAGTATTGGGATGTATATTTCGTTGATTGTTATAAGGAAACGACCAAAGCATTTTTCCTGTTGCCGCATCTATTCCAAGTATATGTTCAGACGTCATGGTAACAATTTGAGGAACTTGCTGATCACTCAAATACAATGGCGAACAGTAGGCCGGAATATCGCCTTCGCCGATACATGACCAGACTGCATCTCCCGTGTTTTTATTCAAAGCCATCACGTTGTTTTCTTTTCCTCCCGGCGTTATGATTATCTTTTCATCAACAACAAGCGGAGATTCATTCACTCCCCAACGGATATTTGAACCTTGGAATTCGTCAATCACGTTCTTTTCCCATATAACATTGAGACTGTTCTCATCGAAACAGATCAACCCGCCTTTCCCGCTGTACACATATATCTTTCCGTCATTGATCGTAGCCGTACCTCTGGTGCCATTATAATTAGTATCCCATTCCGGCCCGTATGCTTTCTTATTCAACAACTTACCATTCAGATCAAACACAAATAATTGACCTTTTCCATCAACAAGCCCTGTAGCATAGATCTTATTATTTGCAATAGCAACGGATGAGTGTCCTTCTCCCAGTCCGTCATTATGCCATAACAATTGCGGCCCTTCTGCCGGCCAGGATTTCAATAGCCCGGTTTCCTTATAAATACCGGTACGGTCGGTTCCACGCCACTGAATATTATCCTGTGCGGATAAATTTATGAAAGAGAAAGTTATTAGCAAAAGAATTAATATTTTCATTATAAAAAAGTTTAAAGTTCAAAGTTTAAAGTTCCAGATTTCAAGTTTAATGTTTAATGTTTCAGATTCTAAGTTTCTAGTTGAACTTTGAACATTAAACCTGAAACGTGAAACTAAATTGCAGAACTTCATTCTGCAATTTTATACGCCATCAATGTATTTCCATGTCGAACAAACATCAGGCCCTTATACAGAACCGGATGCGCCCAGTGTTGTTCTGTCCCCATCGTAATGGAATATTTGCTCACGATATCAAATTTTTCGGGAGTAGCTTTGGCTAATATCATATCACCACGATCCGTATAACAATACAGCATACCATCATTCGCAATAATATTACCCATCGCCAGACCTGATGCTTTAAATTTTATTTCACCGGCTTTCCAGTCAACACAAAACCAGTAACGTTTGCTGTCGCCCGAACCATACGCATAGTCACCAACTTTCACCATAGAACCAATCCGGTTGTCCAATTCTTCGGAAAACCAGGCCTGTTCAATGCTTTTTCCACCATTCGTCAGACGGAGCATCGTAGAACCTCTTCCGTACCCGCTTGTGCATAAGATCATATTATCGCTGTATACCGGTGTATTGGGATGAACCGAATAGCGATTTTTATTTTCATGCGACCAAAGTTTTTCTCCGGTAGAGGCATTCACCCCTATGATATGATCGGCCGTCATGGTTACAATGATCGGAACCTGCTGGTCTGAAATATACAGAGGAGAACAATAAGCCGATAAATCACCTTCGCCCGGACTACTCCAGATCAATTCTCCGGTATTTTTATTTAAAGCGACCACATTATGCTTTTTACCACCCGGAGTCGCGATGATTTTTTCATCAATGATCAGCGGAGCTTCACAAATACCCCATTCGATATTTGAAGCATTATATTCCTGCAAAAGATTCTTTTTCCACACAAGATTCAGACTGTTCTGATCAAAACAATAAATGTCGCCCATGCCGCTAATAAGATATATTTTACCTCCATTAACCGTAACTGTACCGCGGGGGCCAATATAGTTTGTGCTCCAATCAGGGCCATATTCCTTTTTATTCAATAACTTACCATTCATGTCAAATACATAAATGGATCCCTTATCTTCTGTTAGACCCGTAACATAAATTTTCTCCGAATCAATAGCCACAGATGAATGTCCTTCACCCAGCCCATCATAATGCCACAGTAAGGCCGGGCCATTTTCAGGCCAGCTTTTTAAGAGTCCGGTTTCATGATAAATACCGGTACGGTCGGTTCCACGCCACTGAATATTATCCTGTGCAGACAAAGATAACGTGAGAAATAACAGACATAAGACAAGTCCTTTTTTCATAATCAATATAATTATAAGTTCAAAGTTTCAAGTTCAAGGTTCAAAGTTCGAGCACAATTTTGAATCTTGAACTTTTTTAACGCATTCAACACAAATGTAATATTATATAACTCTTCCGAGTACCACAAACGGGAAAAATATAATCCGATCGGTTCGCGTTCATAGATTTTGCCGGTTTCATATTTCCTGTATAGGTAATCAAAAGCGCGATTCATTGATTCGGCAATTTGAATTTCAAACTCAGAATCCGGAGCCTGAAACCCCAAACCTAAAACTTTGAACTTTGAACCTGGAACTTTGAACTCTGGAACTTTAAGTTTTAAAGCCCATTCCGCCAAAGCGCTTAAAGCCCGTGCGGTCAGCGTTACTTTGGAAGGAACATCCTTTGCTCCCCCCCATCCGCCATCCGCATTTTGCGCAGAGAGGATATAACTCAGTCCCTTTAAGGCCATTTCACGTGCCATCGATTCTTCGGATCCGGCTAAATATTCTACAGTCATCGTTGTTCCGTAGACCGGTGACCGCTCATCTTTCGCATCCTGATCGCCAAACCATAAAGGTATCCATGAACCATCAGCAGCTTGTATGCTCCGCATCCATTTCAACATCCGCAACATACTGGTTTTGCATTTTTCCTGTAAACCATCGGGAAGCGCATCGTGCCACAATTGAAAGGCAAGAATGGAATGTGCCGATATATCCGGACTGCTTCGGTCGAAAGGAAGCTTTCCCCATCCTTTGCAGAAAGTAGGCATTCCTCCGTCAGCATTCTGCAAGGCTAATAACCATTCGATTCCTTTGCCGACTTCCGGACAATAAACTCCATCAAGAAGAATATGCAAGACTACCAACGCCCCGGACGTATCATCAGCATCGGGCACAGCACCCGATAGGTCAGTCCATGCCCAACCACCCTCCTTTGCTCCGGTAAAAGGATGACTGAATGCAAACGCATTTCGTTTGATCTTTTCAGCCAGTACCTGTTTGTCTTTTATATCATCACCCAACGCCCGTACACTCAATGCTGTTACCCAGCCGGCCAGGTCGGTATCAATCGGCCATGCGCCATCTTCACGAACCGTAGTTATCAGGAAATCGGCTCCCCGTTGTGTAGCGATGTGGTCACGGTACCCGGCGCCACTCATGCACATGGCAACAAACGCGGTTAACGGAGCAGCTTCGAGGAATCCGCCGTTGAGAGGCTGGAGCTTCACAAGAACCTTTAGAGACTTATTAATAAAAGACTCACGTATAGGAGATAAAATATTCTTTTTTCCCTTTTTATATCTCAATATTCCCACAGCGATCAGCGCCGGAATGGCATAGCTTACTACCGGAAGCCGGAAGAAACGGAATAGCTTTTGAGGTAATACGGACACCTCAAAAGGCAATTGTGGAATCTTGTTCCAACTCGAAATAACACCCGCCAACGCGCACATCACCAGAATTGGCGCCGAAAAAGTCAGATCTTTTCCATAATAGGCCATAACCCCCTCTATGATATGCTGATCTGTCGATCCCCCGAATTTTTCAGTCAAATATTCCTTTGTCTTCTCAGGCGGAGCGCCTATGGCGCAAAGGGAAGCGTAAGTAAGTAAAGTCGCCGTCATGTTGGACGGACTTTCAACACTATCCCCCCAGGAACCATCCGAACGCATGGTTTCCATCAGCCATGCCTGCCCTCCCCGGATATAAGATGCATATTTTTCCTTATCTACCATATACAATGCAAAAACAGATACGGAAGTGGAAATCGCGCTCGACGACAATTTTCCTCTCCATATAGATCCATCCGAAGGCCGCTTCTCCAACAACCGCTCCCGGAGCGCATCAATCATTTCATCTGTTTGTGTCATAATTTTAAAAGTTTCAAGTTCCGAGTATCAAAGTTTGGGTTCAATTTTGAACCTGAAACCTGGAACTTTAAACTGTTATATTGTTCCTAAAGCAAGTAATCCGTAAAATGTATATTCAACATCACTCCTATCATCTAACAATGTAGCCGAAAAGCCACCCGAATCCAACCAATGAACTTCTATAAAATCCCGGGCCGGATATTTCGGTTGACTATCGTAACAACTCAATATAAAAAGAGAGGTTGCCGTAGACAACAGATCGGAAACCGGCGAAGCCTTTGCAGCAGAAAAACCTCCCGACATATCCTGCAAGTCATGCAAAAAAAACAAATCCTCATTCTTCTTATATCCTGTCAATTGACCTTTAACTGCTAATGCGGCAACTGTCGCATTTGTAGTCGCCGTCAGCCCGTCCCTTGTATTCATAAACCCACCACCTTTCACATGGTACCGGGAAAAATCGACGTTTAAAGTTTCAGGTTCAAAGTTCAAAGATCGTTGCGAACCTGAAACTTGAAACTTTGAACTCCAAATCTTTATTTTTTTAGTCTGCCCGGCATCTTCCAACAAGGATAGCCAAACAAATTGCGTATAAGGCGACTGCATATCGCTATGTGGCAAATTTTCAAATTCATTCAAGGCTTTAATATCCGTCGAAAACAAAGATCGCAATAATAAACCGGCTTTTCCTCCTTCCATCAGTTGTTTGATCAACCGGCATCGCATATAAGCCGCATAATGAATCAAATCTAACTTTTCAGTGTCCTGCTGTGACAAATATAAAGTCATTTTTTTCTGTTCTAACCTGATTCCCAATATATACGACAGTACCCATCCGAACAGCGTATAATAAAGATCGGCTTTTCCGCTTTTGTCCTTAAAAGAATCCTCTTCCGTACGTTGTGACTCGACAAAACCAACAATTCTATCCAGAGCCTCTTTACCCAACTGCTCTTTCCCTCTTTGTAGCGTATTAAATAGTTTCATCGAAATCGTCTCTTTCATTGTCAACTATCAATTTTTCAAGATTCTCTGTGTCACCCGGAAAAGCAATCGCTTTAACTCCACGTTTGTTATTTCGTGCAACGTATCCAATGCCTCCCGGTGATACTTTTCGGCCATATCTCTAACCTTCTCAAGCGCTTTATCTAACAAACCTTTGTTTTCGGGAAGACGGAGGAATGTTTTCAGATTGTCACACTCCAATAATGACTCCTTGAAATCCGCCTCTACTTCCTGCTCGCAAAGCGCTGCCAAAACAGCCGATGGCCGTAAGGTAACAGGCTCGTCCGTATCATAATCTTCTACATCATCCTGCAATTGATAGGCAATACCTAACGCGCGTGAATAGTTGTGTAACGTTGTCCGCAGTTTTGCATCACCGCCTGCGCATATAACTCCCATGATCAACGAAACATCAAATGCCGGAACTGTTTTATTACAAAAGATATCCAGCACAAAATCCATCGTCAATGCACGTGGAGCAGCACTCCATTCAAGTTCCATGCCCTGACCTTTGCAAAGAGATATATGGGCATCAGCAACTACTTTTACTAATTCCATATTTCCACAATCCGGCAGTAACCGGTAGCCTTCGCCAAGAAGTATATCGCCGACATTGATCGCAATAGGAACACCATGCGCCGCATTTACGGTCTGTTTTCCATAGCGCATCGTATCATTATCCTGTATATCATCATGTACAAGCGAAGCTTTATGGAAACACTCCACAGTAATGGCCGCTAATTGTACTTCCCTTGGAATCTCCTTTTTCCCTGTCAATGCTAAATAAGTGGATGCCAACAGGTAAGGGCGCCACCGCTTACCATCGCCGCCAAGCCATTCCTGTGCAATCGAGGAAGTCTGGTCATTTGATAGTGATAACATGGAAGATAAGTTTTCTTTTGAAAACCATTCTTTCAATGTCGATTTCAGATGATCATAATCCAACAGGTATGCTTCTTTACCGGATTGCATGCTGATCAATTGATCAACATATCCGTAGTCTACTTCCGTATCTTTACAACCGGCCACATTCAATGGTATTGCTAATCCGGGAACCGCGTTGTTTACAAGCAACGGAAAAGCTTTTTCAAGCGAGTCAAGGCAACTAACCCCAATCACAGTATCTACCACCCGGTTTTCAATCAATCCGATAACAGAAGTGAATCCTTCCGCAACAATACTCATCATACCTAAACTCTCCGCCTTATCCTGTAAATCAGGAATCGAGCAGTTACTGCAACGATGACATAAAAGTCCCAGTTCATCAACCTCCGCCTCACATTTCGCAGAATTGCTCAGGCATTTCGGAAGAAGCAGGATCCGCTTATCATACGGAATGGATGCAACCGTCTCACGCCATACACAATTATTGATTTCAACCATCATCCAACCCTTGATAGACGGATCAAGTTCATGATTACTGATCAACTGATCGGAAATTCCGGACAGATCGTCCAAAGACAGAGGTGGGCCAAATGGCTGACCACTCACGAAATCATCGATAAGATTTCGTAAGTTATTCCGCTCTTCGTACATCTGCGGGACATTATATATTTGTTTTGTATCCATGAATACTCAATTACCCGTATGCTCCAAACCCAAAGAAATATTTCTTTTTAACTAATTTATAAATGCTGTTTGCTTCAGGAATCTCTTCTCCCCGCTGATTATGTCCGGCAACCGGTGCCATCTTCTTATATTCTTCCAATACCGTTTTCCGGCTGGTCGTATCAACCACCTCCTGTTTTCCCAGAAATTCCACCAACCTTTGAGGATCTTCCAAGAGGATACAACCCCGCGAACTCTCTGCCGTCATTTTCCGGAAACCGGCAAGAAAATCGGAATTTTCGAACAGTTCCGCCAGGTTAGAACCCTCTTCATTAATAAAATCTTTTGCCATCTGAATAGGAGGGCAAAACTCAAGAGCTCCTGATGGTGATATATGATGGCTCATTCCGGTAGCTCCCGGACAGAGCGCATTGCCTTTGGCGTCCCAATAAGTTTCGATGATAAACAAAGGCGCGTTCTTCCGTTGTTCCACAATGAAACGGCGGAAAGACAATACCTCTTCTTTGTCTAAAGCATTGGCCGCATTCGGATCAGCTCCTACCGGCCTGTACAGGTAATACCACAGGTAATGAGCCCCCTCTTTCGCTATCAGCTCCACATATTCCCGGCTTACCAGATCGTTGTAATTACTTTTACATATACTTGCCGCCGCACCGAAAATCAACCCGGCCTTCCGGCAGGCACGTACTCCGGCCAATGTTTTTTCATATACATCATTCCGTCCTCTGCGGGCATCACTCTCTTCCTTAAGTCCTTCAATACTGATCAACGGAGTAACATTACCCATCTTCTTAAGGCGCATCGCCACTTCTTCAGTCAGCAGGATACCATTCGTAAATAACTGGAAATAACAATCCGAATGTTTTTCCATCATATCTAACAAACTTTTATACATCAATGGTTCACCTCCGAGAATCCCAAAAAAATAAGACCCTTTTTTCTTACAACCGGTAATTATTCCATCCAATTGCTGAGCAGTCAGCATCTTTTTGCCGCCACCGGAAACCCAGCAACCACTACAGGTCAGGTTACAACTTTCCGTTACGGAAATCATTACAAAAGCAGGAAAAAAAGGTTTTCCTTTTGCCTGCCTTTTTTCAAACCGGCTGATATTACGCATGCTCCGCCATCCGAAATTATACATAAATTTCCAGACGAGGCGGGGCGAACATTCCAAGGGTACCCGTAATGCGGCTTTTAGTGTAGCTGTATAATCTTTTAAGTTCAAAGTCTCAAGTTTTAAGTTTAATGTTCAAAGTTTCAGAGTTCAAGATTAAACTTTGAACTTGAAACCTGGAACTCTTTCATTTTTCTTCCGGATTTCTTTTCAAAAGTGAGACGCCGGCTCTCCGTTCTTGTAGACGTATCCGCAATCTTTCGCGGTATATTTTATCCATTTCTTGGGGATCGAATGTCTCGTCTTCCGCAGTTCCACCGTTGATGGGCGATTTTTCATATTTAGGAAATATAATCGCTTTACTCGGACACATACGGGCGCAGGCGGGACAATTATTCTTACAATTTCGCGGATTTGTCACCCGGACTTTCTTATTTTCGACCGTATAAACCCCAAACAAACAGAAGTCATGGCACTTTCCACATTCCGTACACCGGTTCTTGTCAAGAACCGGATACCACGCGTCAACGCCTTCTTCAAGCGGAAATTCTCCGATTACCTTTTTAACTTCATCTTTCCCAACAACATTTTCCGTATCCGGATGAGCTATATCAAATTGAGAAAGAATATCATGAGTACCTTGATTACGAATGTCAACAAGCTGTCCGGCTTCAAATCCCAACCAGTTCAGATGTGACTCTATAGCCCGCAAATGACAAGCAAGGATTGTACCCTGCGCAACATCCGGCATATCCGGAGAAGCTTCCATTACTTTTCGGCATAAATCCGCTTCCACGATCACATGATACCCTTTATTTTTTAAGACGGCTGCAATCCCGGCCACTTTGTCCTTATCAATAAAAGAGCGGGAAGCACAGGCACATATTGTCACTCGCGTAGTTTGCATTTTATAATTATCAATGGTTATGAATTATATTTGTTCACAAATATATATAATTTTCTAATCTACAAAGATGTGATAATATTTTATTTATCCAATACACCCTTCCATCAAAAGGGAAAAATAAGGCGCTAAAACGAAAAGCCTCATTATTTTGTAATCGTATAGGAATAATTTCCTGATAATACCATTTTGCCCGCATTTAATGAGATTCTGTAAATTTCTTTTCCCCAGACATTGGAGAGGCGGGGATCATCTAACGAAACAGTTTGAATCTCCGCTGTAAAAACATCTTTGTTGTATGATAAGACAATTTTCTCTCCTTGTGTTTCAATCATTACTTTTCCCGGAGTCTTGATGTCGATGTTTCCCCATACAAGGAAATTAACCTGATTATTTTTCCGGGCTTCTGTCAGGCTAAAAGAATCATTGATGACTAATTTATCTTTTCCCAACGTATAAGAACGTATCCATTTGTTCACGCACGCTTCCGCGGGATAAGCTGTCGCGATATTGAGAGAAAATGTTGATTTTTTAGGATTGAAAACAACATCTGTTGCTTTGAACTTCGCTCCGAAAGATTGAGGTACTCCGTTAATCATCGGCAAATTATGATAGTTACTTTGCATTGTCCATATAGAATACCTTTCAGGACTGAAGGTTTGCCGGGTGTAAGTTCCTACGCCCGCATCGATAATAACAGGAACGGTATTAAGGTATAAGGAAAAAGTTCCCGCGTCATTATGATTGTGACTTTCGTCGTTATACCCTCCTTTGGAGGCGAAAAAAAAGCCGGCGCTGTTCTTTATATAGCAGAATTCCGTTTCAGGATACCATGTATAAGAAGGAGTGATATGTTCCGGTTTCACTTCAGAAAACTCCTTGCTATAGAACAATGTTTGTAATCCCCGAAACAGATCGGTTCCCACTTTCAGGTCATTTTTTTCCCTGTTGGAGTCTAAATAGGCGGCAAAAGACATCATTTCTTTACTATTTACGGCCTTACCATAGCGATAGATAAGAGGCGCATCACCTCCACCTTTCGCCGACGCGTCGGCAAAGTTAACCACCCATCCGTTTCCAACGTACGAACGTGAAATATACTCTCCCATATTCTTAATCATGGCTTCGTTGAAAATAGATATTTTACCGGCTGTCCCATCACTGAGTAATTGCAGATAGTCATACATTTTTCCTGCGGCATGCCCCCAGTACGACGGGCCTTCCTCGCAAGCTCCGTCGGAATGAGTATAATTAATGAATTTATCTACGGATACCATCGTCCTATACACAGCTTTGGCCAATCTCTCCTGATCGTTTTCAAGCAGGAAGAAGCATTGTAACACATTAAAATTACACCACGGATTCCAATTATTCACCATTCCGCCCGGTTTCAGGTTGAATGCCATCCACCAAAAACGGTCTACATCCATATACGTATCCAGAATCCGTTTTTGTAGTTCATAGCGTAAACGTTCGGAAATAACCGGATTTACCTTGTCGAATTCATCATGCAAGAAGAAATACGTCCAGGATAACATGGATCCGACATCACCGGCTGTCAGGTCAATGATATCTTCTTTGTAATCAGGCAACGAACGCTTGGATAGTTGGGCCGAAAGATGAGCGGAAAGCGCCCATGATGTCATCTCACAATAAAGATAAACACCATTAATAATTTGGTCGATAAAGCGCCCTTTTCCCTCTGCAAGTTCCGCCATGATCAAAGATGAAACAGCCTGGTTGTTTTCATTGTATGGTTTTTGCATAATATCCCGGGAACCGCTTCGTTCGAATTCAATATAATCAGTTGCTTTTACGACCTGCCATTGGTAATCTAATTTTTCTTCTCCCAATCGGATAAATTCAGCTTTATTATCTCCTAAAAAAAGATCCCATCCGGCACGATCGGAATACGCGGGATAAGGAACCCACTTTTGATTCATAACCAAGACTGACTTTAATTCATCAACTGTTGTTTTCTTTTCCAAAAAATTTCTTTCTGTATAGGCATAACTATTTCCGGAAGCTAAAAATGCCAGAAAAAATACGACAAAGAAGAGTTCCTTTTTCATGATGTTTAATTTAAAATATCTAACAATGAATCAAAAGTAAGAAAAATGATTCTGACAGGATGCACGTTTTGTCCATTTTATATGTCAATTTTGTCCATTCGTTTATGATTGCAAATGGATAACGAGACAATCCGGAATGATTTATTTTTTCCGGACGTTGATCCACGTCAGTTCGTGCCAGATATATTCCAAAGGCCCTTGCTTATGTGATTTCAACCACCATTTGCAAAACATGACCTGAACGACTAAAATAACCAATCCGATCAACAGGCTTAACGTATAACCGCTATGAGGCGCAAGGTTCAAACCTATCGGGAAGAAAATAAGCGCCCCGATAACTGATTGTGTGATGTAGTTTGTAAGGCTCATCTTGCCATAGAAACGCAGGTTGGAAGTCAGTTGTTTGAACTTATCCGACTGATATAAGAGAACAAAAGAGGATACTAAAACCGCAGTGAACGCAAATTTCTGCCACATATCAAACGCAACGCCTACAGTTCCGTTGATTACCGCACTGTCCCCCATAATTTCCGTTTTCAACTGGTACAAGGGCGCAAAAGCGATCGCTGCGATGATAAGTGTCCGCTGCCAGAATTTTCTGGAAGAGTCTGACGAGACAAATAATTGCTTCCTGCCGAGGAGATACCCCAACATAAACAGGCCGGCAGTTTGCACATAACGTCCGGCACCCACTGCCCAAAGCAAGCTTGCCTTTTGGCCGGTCGTAAT
This sequence comes from Tannerella sp., assembly GCA_031551825.1. GTDB lineage: Bacteria > Bacteroidota > Bacteroidia > Bacteroidales > Tannerellaceae > Tannerella. Next base: position 23,032 of record JAVBNB010000008.1, read on the forward strand.
ATTCATCCATATAAAGTCGCCCCAGTTTCCTTCTTTCGTATTGCGGGCGACTTCCGCATACATCGCCCCGACTTTCAAATCCGGCAAAGTATACGCCGGATTAATCAGGCTCATTACGTAATGAAACCACTCCACAGGTTGTAACAACAAGATAACGGCAAACATTAAAATCGCTTTGTCGCTCCATTTCCGAACCAAAATCAACACCAATCCCACAATCGAAAAAAGCAATAAAACATCGCCCGCCGGATACATCAGCGAATTGATTGCTCCGAATCCCGCCAGCAGAATCATCCGCCAGAAAAAGCGTCCTGCAAAATCTTTTCCTTTATTTTTTTGATTCGTATATTGAATATAAAAAGTAAACCCGAAAAGCAAAGCGAAAATGGCATACGACTTTCCCGCAAATAACGTAAAAATGACACTAAAGGTACCTTGATCAAGAATATTCAACCAGGCAGGCAGGCTTGACGGTTCCGGATAAACCGGATAAATAAAATGTTCAACGCAATGAACCAACAATATTGCCATTACAGCAAATCCACGAAGCGCATCAACCACCTCTACACGAGCAATTTTAGTATTTTTCGACAGCATATTAGTTTAGTATTCTAAATGAAAACAACCTCCTTGTATTAACCGAACCGCAAAAATAAGAATAATCCAAAAAGAAATCCCAGCAGTAATCATAAAAATTACTGCTGGGATCATTCTTTTTTTTAAATTATTCTAATTAATACAAAATCATTAATCCAGAGGGATACCGTAATACGGCCTGAGCTCATCGTTTGATTTAAAATAATAATAAGTCGCTGAGTTCGTATACGGATTGTTATAATAGAAAATAGCCGGATTGGTGTTCAATTCTGCCGGATTAAAGGGTGGGGTCCAGCCTACATGTATGCCGTTCATATCGGTACATTGCTGGTAACGCTCACAATTTATTCCCTTATACGCGCGATGGATACCTATTTCCAAACGTTTGGCATCAAAATAATTGACGCCTTCTCCCCAGAATTCAATCCCTTTCTGGAAAGTATATTCGTCTATGAAATCGTCGACAGTAGTCGCAGTACAAGTATATGTGCTGTTACGCGTCTTCACAATACTCTCCAATGCGCTGGCGGCAGCGGCAACACCGGATGTGTGAAGGGCTACCTCCGCTTTCAGATAATGCATTTCCTCAACACGTATGATCGGATAATCCGTTGCTCCACCGACAGCATACGTATTATAGTTTCCATTGCGCGGACGGAACTTGAGGTTTACATAGAGCCAGGGCCACGACATGAAGCCATTAGATGTGTTGATGCGCGAACGGATCCAGGAAGGCGAGCTGTTTAGACGGTACTGGTATTTGTCGGGGCCATAACCGGAATAACTATCACTCCAGGCGCCTTGGGCAGTACTTGTGTTATCACCGGTCAGCGCCCATTTATTATTGATCAGTTTACCGGAAGCATCCTTCTCTATCAGGTAAGGTTGCCCGTCTACCTGATTAGTCGATTCATAGAAGAAATTGGGTTCTATCCATGACTTCTTGCGGAAATCATTGTCGGAAAGGCGTTCATACCATTCACGGTTTAAAGAACGTCCTACACGCCAGCCATAAACAGAAAAGGTGGTCTCCGTCCCGAAAATCATAGAAAAGACAAACGATCCGGTGGACGCTGCGTTCGCATTGCTTTCCGATATAGTGGTGGCCCAAAGCCATGAATTCTGGGAGCTACGGTTATTGAAACCGTTATTGGGATCGGTCCATTGAGCTTCTGTCAAGGGAGTACAGCCGGAAGTGACGATAGCCTTGTCGGCATATTCGCCGGCATTTCTCCAGTAGGAGGCCTCATCTTTGTATGTGGCCGATGTTTTTACACGGGAAGCTAAGTTTGCATAAACACGGGCATACAAGCCATAAACAGAAGCAAGGTCGGGCTGGATCTTATCCGTACGGACAAACCCGCTCAAATAAGTTTCCGCCTGTTTCAGGTCACTCAGGATCAGGTCATAAACAGCATCGACCGTTGCCCGGGGGTTGTTACCGGCATCCTTGACTGTCGTTTTTTCTGTTACGATAGGTACACCCAGATTGGTAAGGTCTTTCTCCGGTAGGACATAGCTATAACGACTATCCGTAGGATATTTATATTCCATAATCTGAACCAGTTCCATATAATAGAGTGCACGGTAGGCATAGCTAAAACCTAAATAACTTCTTTTAGCATCGTCTAAGTTATTAATATCAATCAGGCTGATAATATCATTTACGGTCTTGATATAAGCATAATACACGTAAGAAGGATAGATTCCGCGGTTCGTACCCGTGGAACTTATGGAGCCGTAATGCCAGGCTCCCATCGTATTAAATCCGTTCGATCCCGTACAGACTAACGGGGTAGTGGAATGTTCCATCATAGCGCGCATAGCGCTGTACGAAATCAGTTCAATGCTACCGACGGCATCTTCATATCCTGCCATGGTGGTATAAATGGAATTAACCATCCCTTCCAATGCCGATGGCGATTTTTCGATCTGAGAATCTAACACATGCTCCGTAGGAAATGTTTCCTCAATACAACTGCTTAAACTCCAAAGGAACATTGCAGCTATTAATATTTGAATTTTTTTCATATCTACAAAAATTAAATTTTAACACTTATGTTTAGAATGTCAATGAAATACCGCCTGAAACAGTACGTATCGGAGAAGATAGTTCCGGATTGGTATATCCTTTCGCTGTCTGCCGGGGATCTAAACCCTGGCGCGCGGCAATATAGAACAGGTTTTCACCTGAAAAATAAAGACGTATGTTATCTATTTGGTATCTACGAGTAAGGCTTGACGGCAATGTATATCCGAAATTAATATTCTGGCAGTTCAGATAACTTGCACTTGCAAGAAAGCGATCTGACCGGGCTGTCTGGGTGTTTGCTTCGGTGTAGTACAAACGCGGAACGTTCGTATTTGTATTTTCAGGAGTCCAGGCTTTGAATATATCGGTATGCCAGGTTGTAGCTGTTGCATTGGTACCGGTATGCATCAGTGACTGGTAAGTATAATCCAGCACTTTTCCACCCAACTGATAAGTCATATTGATGGAGAAATCGAAACCGCGATACGTAACAGTAGTTCCGAAGCCTCCGTAAAAATCAGGAAGGGCATTGCCAAGCAGGTAATTCGTCGCCTGGCTCGAATTTTTCGTTGTTTCGCGGCCTGTCACGTTTCCGTTCGCATCGATAATATCCTTATAATAAAGGGCTTCACCTGTTTCTTTATCTACACCGGCGGACTTATACATGTACCAGCTATAAAGGGGAAGGTCTTCAGCTACAAAATACTGGTATTTGGACGCAGAATGAGGATCAATGTCCACATAACCTTCATAGCCTTCCACTTTCATAGACTTAACTTCGTCGGGCAGGCGCAACACTTTATTTTTTATGTATGAGATGTTTAAATTTACATCCCAGTTCCAGTTTTTGTTTTTAACTAATGTACCGTTCAGTACTAATTCGAAGCCTAAGTTACGCATGTCGCCCATGTTGTCATAATAATTGGTATAACCGATGGAGGGAGGGGTGGATAATGCGAAAAGCATATCACTGGTCTTCCGGTAGAAATAATCCGCATTACCGCTCAAGCGTCCGTTAAACAAGTCGAATTCAATACCGGCATTCCAATTCGTATTGGTTTCCCATGTGATGTTTTCAGTTCCTTTCTGATGCCATTGGAAAGCGACTTTATTGTCATTGTTTTTGATATTGTAAGAGTTCGCATACAGATGATAACCACGATCAATGTCTCCAATTTTATCATTACCCTGCGATCCTACGGAAGCTTTTATTTTCAGCGAATTAATCCATGTTGTCTTGGGAAAGAAGCTTTCTTTTGAAATAAGCCATGCCGCGCCGGCCGACCAGAAATTACCCCAGCGGTTATCCTTTGAAAAACGCGAAGACGCGTCGCGACGAAACGATACCGAACCGTAATATCTCGTGTCGTAATTATACATGGCCCTGAAAAAATAACCTTCATTGTTGTATTCTCTTGAATAAGAAGTCTGATCGGTATTCAAATTCAACACCTGGGCCAATTCATACGCCCCGTCAATTCCGAAATTATACCCGCTGGCATACAGATATTCATATTTTTGGTTAGTATATTCATGCCCAAGCAACGCGCTTATTTCATGCTTGTCGAATTGTTTTACGTAGTTCAGCAGTTGTTGTGTATTATAATTATAGTCGCGGGATGAGCTCTTTTCTAAGTAACCATTGCTTGAAGATGATGTATAATAGTCTACAAACGGGCTTGTTGAATAAGTATATCTCCGGTCGTAGCTGTATGCATTAGCATTCATTGTGAATGTCAGGCCTTCCATCAATTGAACATCCGCATAGCCGCCGGCAGTAATTGAATTACCGTTATTCGTATTATAATTGTATTTGTTACCGAAAATGGCATTTCCGCCTATACCACCCGCACGGCTCAAATCATAGCTTTGCGCAAAATCATACATTTTTTCTCCCCATTGATCGATCATAATATTCTTGCTCGCGTCGCGAAGATAAACCGGATAAACAGGCGCCTGATTTTTTATCGTGTTCCAGATGGTTCCGCTACCGATCGTTCCTTCGGACGTCTGGCCGTAATCGTATTTGGAGTAATTGAAGTTCGCACCGATTTTCAGCCATTTTTTTGCCTGAAAATCGAGCTTCGCACGAGCGGTTAAACGGTTTACCGTTTGACCTTCCTGGATTCCATCCTGGTCCAGGTAGCTTAAAGATGTGTAGTAATTGACACGGTCGGATGCACCGGAAACCGATACATTATATTCCTGACGGAAACCGTCCTGCAACCCTTCTTTTTCCCAATCGTCGGCTTGTAGCCAAAACTGTTGGTTATTATATGTATACAGGGCGCCCGATGTCGCATTGGGATTCATGATTCCCCCTTGTTGGATAAAATCCTGTCCGCTCGGAACCGTATAGACCATATAACCCGGTCCTATTGACGGATCGATTAGATTTTTATTAGCTGCCGTATGAGCATCAGTCGGCGACATTTCCGTAAGATAATAGTTATACAACATCTTATAGTAGGTTTCATAAAATTCCCGGGTATTCGTTGTTTTATGCAGTTTCAGCCCATTGGAATTGACGCCCCATTTAGCGTCGACGCTTACTTTCGCATCTCCGCTCTTACCGCGCTTGGTCGTAACCATAATCACTCCGTTGGCTCCACGGGCGCCATACAAAGCGTTGGATGCAGCATCTTTCAAAACCGTCATCGACTCGATATCGTTGGGGCTTATCAGGTTTAGGTCTCCATCAAAAGGCATCCCATCCACTACAATCAGAGGTTCGGTATCCGAAGATATGGAGCCGAAGCCGCGAATCGTAATCTGAGGCGAGGTGCCGAACTGGGACGAGGAATTACCAATCTGGACGCCGGCTACACGTCCGGCCAAAGCCTGCGCCGGATTCGTCACCTGCGCTTTCAGAAGCTCATCCGATTTCATTACGCCGGCTGAACCGGTAAAGGCCTCCTTTGCCATTTTACCGAAAGCAACTATTACCACTTCCTCCAAAGCCTGGGTATCTTCCTGTAATATCACCTCCAATGTACTCCGGCTTCCCGGAGTTACAGTTTGGGCAATATAACCCACGTAAGAGATCCGTAGCGAACCATTGGCTTGAATGGTTAATTCAAATCTTCCGTTTACATCCGTAGTAACACCATTCGTCGTACCAATTTCAACAACACTGGCGCCTGTCACTTCCTCTCCGTTTTCATCTTTCACTACCCCTGTTACTTTACGGGTATTTTGCATCGTTGATGCTGACTCCTCTATCGCTACCGTCTTCCGGATATCAAGACCACCGTTACTACTCTCGGCTCTCAGGATCGGATTAAGGCAAAGCAAAGGAATGGCCATAAAGGCGACTTTCTTTTTGTAATTACTCATAGCTCTACTAATTAAGGATTAAATTTTAAATAAACTCAGTTTTTAAGGAGAATACTCCCTTATTTTATTAAACCAGAAGGCCTACAAAATACCCTAGCCTCTCTTCAATAATTTTAATTACTAAATGTTAAATTTTATGACAATTAAATTTTAGTTGTTAAATATTATATATATCTTTTTTTGTGTGTACTCCTTTTTTAAAATCTCCTGACAAATATCTGAGAATAATCAGTAAATACAGGTTAATTAATCCAAAACGGGACAAATGTTTTCCAAAAAAAATCATAAATATTTTGCTAAAATTCAATGTTACAAATATATTTCATAGTTTCTTAGAAAAAAAATATTTTAACAAAAAAAGTAAAAATTTAACCCACATCCTGGTAATAAAGCAAAAAACACCTGTAGAAATAAGCATTATGCAAAAAATGGATTACATTCGATATGAAACTTTTTATTTATTTTTGTATCCGAAAAAAAACAATTAATTTAGAGTAATATGAAACGACTTATCTTTTTAATAGTATGCGCCTTTGCTTTTATTAAACCGGTATCCGCGCAATTCGATTGGGGACCTCAAAGCAAAGTGGAAACCAAAACAATTCAAAGCAAAATATTAAACGCAGAACGCGAATACAATATCTTTCTGCCTCTCTCCTATGATAAAGAAACGGATCGGAAATATCCGATACTCTATCTTCTCCATGGTATGATGGATACGAATAAAGGCTGGTACGAACGGGGGCATCTGAAAGACGTTATGGATCAGCTCGTCGCTTCGGGCGAAGCAGTGGAGATGATTATCGTCACTCCGAATGCCGGTGGGAATATTTACGAAGGTATATGGAATGGCTATTTCGATATGCCCGGCTGGAACTATGAAACATTCTTTTTCACGGAATTCTTGCCGTACATCGAATCAACCTACCGCGTTATCGGGAACAAAGAAAACCGCGCGATCGCAGGCTTATCCATGGGCGGCGGAGGCGCCACTGTCTACGGACAGAAACATCCCGAAATGTTTTCGTCCGTTTATGCCATGAGTGCACTGATGTCCATTCCCGAACAAGGAGCTGCACCCTCACGGGAGCCCGGAGATAAAATGTCCATCCTGACAAAATCGGTACAGGAGAACTGCGCTATCCGCTTTGTAAAAGAGGCCGACGAAGCACGCGTAGCAACGATAAGCACCGTCAAATGGTTTGTCGACTGCGGCGATGACGACTTCCTACTCGACCGCAACATCGAATTCAATCAGGCAATGCGGGAAAAACATATTAAACACGAATTCCGGGTTCGCGATGGAGGACACACATGGGAATATTGGCATTCGGCATTATATACCTGCTTACCCTACGCATCCCGCAATTTTCGGCAGAACTAAAATACGAATAAACTCTATCATCTACTCTATAAATAAAACAATAACATCCTTCGAAGGCACATTCAGGACGTCTTTCAAATTGATAATTTTTCCACTCCAAAGTTCTCTGGTCTGATAATCCTTATCGGCATCCAGCCCCATTCTATTCAAAGGAATCTGTATACTTATATCCTCTTCCCCATAATTAAAACAAACATAATACATGCCATCTTCTTCCACACGAACAAACTGGTTTTCTGACCTTTCTCCGTTTCCTTCAAGAGGGCGGAATGATATGCCATTTGCAATCTTATTAATTGCCGTATTGGTAAGATATTTCATGGCTCTTTCTTTTCCTTCCTTACCGCCGTCCCGGCTAAAATCATCACCTGCAATATACAGCCCCGTAATAACAGAAGAAGTGACACGGGCCCTGTTCTCCCCTTCTGTAGCATCTCTCAAGACAATATGATCCGCATCATTATATTGATACACTTTGTCAATCCACCAACCATACGAAACCGCATTCATTGTATATTCCGTATCTTTTATTTTGTTCCAGGCATCGCATGCAATACGCCGCGATTGTGCATAATGCGCAGGAAAAACCGGAGAAATAGATAAATTGATATACATGTCTCCGAAATATTTATTCAATAATTGCATCCCATAATTATATGCCTGAATACCGGTTTGAATATCGGATTTGTGCCATTTATCACCTTCCATGGCTCCATGAGTCATAAAGTCCATTTTTACATATTCAAATCCGCAACGACGAAACAAATCCGATGTTTTTTTCATCCGTTCTTCAATGGCCGGATGTGTCGGGTCAATAGCATACGCGCCATCTAATTCCTGCGGTTTTCCGTCGGCATAAATATATAAATCTTTGAATTTATACGCTTCGGCATCGTGTACGGTTGCTTCCGGATTTTTGCCCCAATCCGTAAAAGGCGTCCAATAAATTCCCGCAATTTGTCCGTTTTCCTTGCATTTCTTCACAAATGCTTTCAGTTCTTCTTCCGTAAAGCTATTCCAACCGGAGTCAAGGCCAATATATACCGTATTATCGGCATTGACGAATCCATTATTCTGCAAATTACTCCTGAAATAGTCAGAAACCTCCATCGCCTTCGGATATGTCAATTGAAACTGAAGTACACCCCAACTATTCCATCCGAAAGGAACAGCCTTATCCCATGCTTTAGGAGGAGCAATCATTGAATTTACCACAGCGTACTCATCCAAACCTTCCCGCCAATCGTCAAAAACACCGAGCAATACTTTTGGCGACTTGATTCTTTTTCCCGACAATGCACCATGAACTTTCGAATCACGGGTAAGTGAGTCTGCGACACCACCATAACAAACCATGGATTTTAATCCTCCGGATTTATCACCTGTCATTTTTACGGCAGATTTCCAGTTATCATGTTCTACTGAACCTATCACAAGGCCATTCCGGCTATCATTATTAAAAACAGAAGTCACTTCATAACTTGTAAGTTCATCAAAATCGAGCGAATGCGACCGATAGCGTATCCAGCAATCATTATCAAAAGGAATAAACAAGGCTCTATTCTCCGTTGATTTTTGCAGAAAACAGAGATTATCCATATTTACCGGAGCCATATAATTGGAAAAGATAACGTTGTTTTCACTTTCCAACGTAAATTCCGTCAATATATAATCCCTTTCCGGATAAATATAGAAATATTGAGTCAATGCCGGTAATTTCGATTCCTCATAGGTAATAATAACAGCTGTTCCTTTCCCAAAAGTATCTTCAATATTTTTTGAATCAAATTGCACCTTCGAATAATCTTTTGTAGATACCATCTTTCCATCCAAGGTATAAGACGCATACAAGTTATCAGATATCTTCTCCGTTTTTTTCTCAACAGCTATTCCCCTGTTTCCCGAATTATAAACAATTTTCCACTCATGTGATTCTATCGAATATTCGCTACACGAAAAAAGAATAAGCGCATACACAAAAAAAATACTAAGCTTTATTGACTTCATGGCTATTTGGTTTAGTTGTATTTATGTATGCAAATATAAGGGTGAATAGTCCGCAAACACAATCATTCTACTCTTTTTATGCACAATTGCAACATTTCTGCTATTCTTTGCGACATTCATTTATTTACATATTAATATATTTGTACCTATTAACCATTACACTTAAAATAACACCGGATGAGACGCATTTTTTTAATTCTAATTTCTACATTTCTGTTTTCTCTGTCGGAAGCACAAACCGGGGTTGATGCCAGCTATTTTTTTTCACGGTTAAGCAGCGAAGCCGGACTTTCTCAGGTCAATGTGAAATCAATTATACAAGATAGCTATGGTTTTATGTGGTTCGGAACCAGAAACCGGTTAAACCGCTACGATGGAACCAATATAAGAATTTTCAACTGTTATGATGCAAATTTCAGGCAGGGGAATAACAACATATCAGCTTTATATGAAGACACTGATAAGAAATTGTGGGTCGGAACAGACAAGGGTATCTATATATTCAATCCGCTTGACGAAACATTTACTTTTTGGGGAGACAGCGCTTCCAACGGGGTAAAAATAACAGACTGGGTTTCAACCATACAGGGAGACCAGGATAACAATATCTGGATTGTCATACCCAATGAAGGAATTTTCCGTTATCATGAACCTTCCCGGGAAATGTTTCATTATGTAATCGGAGACCTTCAGATGCCTAATCAAGGAGGAAACCCCCAATGCATGTGCATCGAAAAAAATGGGAATATATGGATTGGCACCAATGGCAACGGTGTTTATCTTTTTAATAAGGACAGCAATACCTTCAGTCAGTATCTAGGTGATAACAACGGCGATTCACTGGAAGGCGAACACATCTATACTATGTGTGATTACGGAGACGACCTTGCGTTGGGAATTCATGAAGGAAAACTGCGAAAATTGAATAAAAGGAAAAATACGTTATCCGACGTAAATGCTCCCGACGTCCATTACAAAATAATAAGAAACGTTTTGCGCTTTGATGACGAGTTGTGGGTAGGCACAGAAGCCGGGCTTTTTATTATTAATGAACTAAAAAACAGCGTCATACAACTACAGGAAGATCCTATGTATCCTTATTCCCTATCGGATAACGTTGTGGAAAGTATCTACAAAGATAAAGAAAACGGTGTATGGTTGGGAACCCGCTTCGGAGGAGTAAGCCATCTTGCAAAGAAAGGGTTCAGCTTTGAATGTTATGTGCCTTTGAGCCATTCGAAAAATTCCATCAACAGCCGTCGTCTACGCGAAATGAAGGAAGATAAAAACGGAAATATCTGGATTGCATCCGAAGATAAGGGATTAGATATATTTGATACTAAAAACTTAACATTTAAAAGAATAGAAGAAAACGGCATTGACCGTTATAAAAACACCAAAGTTTTAGGATTGTACCTGAATGAAAAACAAGCATGGCTGGGATTCTTCAAAAACGGATTGGACATCATCCACTTTTCCGATTTCAAGATAGAACATTTTTCGGGTAAAGACCTGAATTTAGACGAAGCCAGCATCTACACTATTTGTGAAGATAGATACGGCAAATTGTGGATTGGTAACGGCTGGGGTATTTTTGTCGGCAGCAAAGACAAAAAAGATTTCACTCGGATGGATGAATTCGGAACAAGCTACATTTATGATATCATGGAAGATTCCAAAGGGCTTATCTGGGTAGCAACGCTTGGTAACGGTATTTTTAAATACAATCAGATAACAAAAGAAATATTCCACTATACGAATCAAACCGGTGATGATACGTCACTGAGTTCCAATTCCGTAAGCGATATTACCGAAACTTCGCTCGGAGATATCTGGTTTGCCACCGACCGCGGCGGAATATGTCTTTACAACAGGGAAAGTGACAACTTCACCACTTTCTCTCTGAAAGAAGGGTTGCCCGACAATGTCGCCTATAAGATTATCGAAGATAAAGAGTATAATTTATGGTTCGGAACAAATAACGGACTCGTCCGGTTTAATCCGGACAACAAGCACATTAGGGTATTTTCGGAAAGTGATGGGCTGCCTATACACCAGTTCAATTATAAATCGGCATTAGCGGGTTCAGACGGCAAATTTTACTTCGGAGGACTAAACGGACTTTTGTCTTTTAATCCCTATTCTTTCGTAGAAAACAAATTCATCCCTCCGGTCCATATCACGCATCTAACAATTGATAATCAGATTGTTGAATTAGGAACAAACAACACGCCATTAGAAAAATCCATCAGCCATACTCAAAAAATCAAACTGAATTATAATCAGTCCAATATCGGTTTTGATTTCGTCAGTTTAAGCTTCACGGCTCCCAGAGCAAACAAATATGCCTACATGCTGGAAGGTATCGACAAAAGTTGGAATTATATCAATGCGAACAAAACGGTTTCGTATGCAAAGCTTCCACCGGGTAATTATACATTCAGAGTGAAGGGAAGCAATAATGACGGGCTTTGGAATGAAAGGGGCGCTGCCGTCGAAATCGAAATAATGCCTCCCTGGTGGGTGTCGAACCTGGCGAAGTTCATTTATGTCATGCTTACGCTTCTCATCTTATATTACATCCTTAACCGTTACAAGAAACAAACAGAACGGAAGCAAACAGAAAGACAACGTCTTTTCGAATCGGAAAAAGAAAAAGAATTATACAGTTCAAAAGTTGAATTTTTTACTAATATAGCGCATGAGATAAGAACGCCTATAACATTGATAAACGGGCCTTTGGAATCGATGCTCGAAATGGACATTACAGACCCAGAGTTAAGTAAAAGCCTGAAAATCATGAGCAAAAACACATCCGATTTATTAGGATTAGTGAACCAATTACTTGATTTCAGAAAAGTTGACAGTAACAAATTCCTACTGAACAGGACGAACCAGAATCTTTCCGGATTTCTCAGGGAAGTATATACACGCTTTGAACACATCGCACAAAAACAAAATAAAACAATGGTCTTGGCGCTGCCTCCGGAAGATATCATATTTTCTTTTGATAAAAGCGCATTGAGCAAAGTATTGAACAACCTGCTTTCAAATGCTGTACGTTATTCCGATAAACACATTGAAGTGGGGATGATCTCAGACAACAACCACATTTTTATCAAAATTCGCAATGATGGCGATCTGATTCCTCTTGATTTAAGAGAAAAGATTTTTGACCCGTTTTATCAGGGAGATAAACACAGAAATAGCCCGTCCAGTTCCGGGATAGGACTATCTTTAGCTCGCTCGCTAACCGAACTGCATGACGGAAGTTTATATTACCACCATGACCAGGCCCTGAATGAATTCGTTATAAAATTACTGTCCCAGCCAGAAAGCGGAGAAGTGCTTATCACTGATGAAATACCGGAAGATAACTATATTTTCGAAGAACAAACGAATGTTGACGATAAACAACATCTGGAAATCATCCTGTTGGTAGAGGACAATGCCGACATGCTGAATTTCATCGCCGACCGGCTGAGCAAACAATTCGGAGTGGAGAAAGCGGCTAACGGAATAGAAGCCTTGAAGGTATTAAAAGAAAAAAATATAGACTTAGTCCTAACCGATATCATGATGCCAGAAATGAATGGATTTGAAATCTGTAAAAATATTAAAGAAAATTTGGATTACAGCCATATCCCGGTGGTACTTGTCACCGCAAAAAATGATTTAAAAAGCAAAATCCACGGCTTGGAAATGGGTGCTGATGCCTATGTAGAAAAACCATTCTCTATGAATCATCTGATTACACAATTAACAACAATACTCCATAACAGGCGGCGGGAAAAAGAAGCATTTATGAGAAAACCGTTTCTACCTATCCAGAATATAGGTATGAACAAAGCAGATGAAGAATTTATACAGAAAATCATCGATATTATCGAAGAGAATATTACGGACTCCGGTTTTAGTGTTGAAAGATTGGCCGAAAATGTGTTTATGAGCCGCTCAAATCTGCATCGTAAGATTAAGGCATTAACGGAATTGACATCAATCGACTTCATACGGCTTATCCGCCTGAAAAAAGCGGCAGAACTGATACAAAGCGGAAAGTACAGAATCGGCGAAGTATGTTATCTTGTTGGCATCAATTCACCCTCTTATTTCATCAAACTATTCCAGAAACAATTCGGCATGACCCCTAAAGAGTTTGCCAAACAACAGCAATAATAACAATCCAACCGGAATTTACAAGAGCGTTTCTTGTAAATTCCGGTTGGACTCTATTAATTGGGGACAAAATTTACCTTACAATCGCTTTCATACCGATTTCATCTCCCACAATAACGATAACAATACCCGAAGGCGCTGAAACAATCTCATTATCAGAAGAAATAACAGTATTAACCACTATCTGCCCAAGTATATTCCTGATAACAACTTTCTTTCCGGCAGCATGAAGGATAGAAACATTTCCCGTTCCACCGGCAATGATTACTTCAGAAGTGACATCATGACCACTAACCGCCTCATTGCTAACAGAATTACTTGCCTGATTAACATTAAATACAGCTCCTCCGGCCTCACCCATCAGATATTTTTCATCAGAACGTGTTAGCACAGGTACGCCATTCTGAGACTTAACCCAACCGCCATATCCCGGACGAATCACAGCCCCGGCGGCCGTGTTACGCTCCGATACTTCCGACTCAATGACAAAATCGTCCGCACCTTTTTCAATCAATCTGAATGAGAATACCCAATCTTTATGTGTATTATCATCGAGGGCAATGACAGCGTGCAAACCGATTGTTTTGCCCGGAGAAAGCGCTGATGCAGGTTTAAAATCATAATATGTACGCATTTCAGGATACCTGCTTCTTTCACCTAACGGATAGTAGGCTTCCTGATATGCCGAACCCGGTATGATGTTTTCGCTCAGCAACTTAGCAAAATCAACATACTTACCCTCTTCGCCGTATTCTTTTGTAAGTGTCAACCACAGTTGATAGGGATCATCCGACGCCCCTTTGTACATAGGCTCGAGCCCTACGCCTTTCAATACATACAAGCTGTCGCCCCTGTGAATAGCCCATGCGAAAGCGAATCGCTCCCAGTCTCCGTCATACCGGTAAGCTTCGCTGTTAGATATACGGGTATCATTACTCTTAATAGGCTGAACTTTGCTGAAGTTTCTTCTTCGATAAAAATAACCGCTTGTCGTATTATTTTCCGAAACCGGAATACCTTCGCCTTTCGCAGCATCATAATATTTATCGGCGTACACCCAACTCCCATCCGCCTGCATCATCGAATCCGCGACAACTTTCGAATACATGGCCGTATTGTACATATAACGCCCTATTACATATTTACCGTTAAACGTTTCCTGTTCGCCCGTTTGCGGATTACAGCGATCACATTCTTCCGGAATATACGGATCTACAACAAGCATATACTGAGGTTTAATCCAACCTGTACCCCGATTAATATACGCGGAATCTAAACAAATAGCGTAATTTGTCGTCTTACCATACTGCTCACTTGCATTAATACCAAGGAAACTAAGCACATTGCCAAGCGTATCACGTTTATAATCGCCCGTCTGTTCATACTTGTTATAAACGCGCCCTCCGCAATCACCAAATCGATCCGATTGATTATTCGGATTCCTGTAGTCACCGGAGTTTTCATACAACCGATAACCCGACTTATCCTGATTAAGAAGATGAAATTCCAATGCAATAGGCAAAGAGCCGCTAAAATCAAAATTCCTGAGTTGATTAAAATCAATACGACGATAGGTGGGATGATCAGACTGTCCGGAGAATGAACTGCTTTTCCCATCATTCGCATAAGCTACTATCGAAAATAACATCAGCGCGAACGCTAATAACATACAATTCCTCTTATACACCATAACACATCAATATAATTAAGATTAAAAAACTCTACTTATCATAACCAATTATAAATATCGATGACAAAGTTACGATTTTTGATTGCAAAACAACAAAAATCTCCCATGAAAATCAATGCTTCACGGGAGACTTCACAAACCAACTTAACTTAAATGTAATCAGAAAAGGACGTTATTTCCAACTGTTTTTCAAATTCATGCAACGAAAGGCCGGTGCGCACCTTGATTTTAACTTCTTGCCCGGGAAGCATATCAAAATAATTATCCTCGAAAAAGTTATCAATGCCGTCAATAGATAAAAATACCGCACGGACAAATTTGTCTGCCTGCAGAGATATCTCATATCCCTTATCGACTGCCTGAATGCTTTTCTTTATATCTGCCGGCGGAAAATCGATCTCCTTCTGCTTTGTCAGGAAATAGCGGTTTGTATACGAGACACCGGCATGATCCGTAAATCCGGCCAGTACAAACACCTCATTCGCCGGAACATCTTTCAGTAATAATTTTATATCTGCCGAAAACAGATTTGTACTGGTATTTGCAGGAACTCCGACTGTTTTTTTCATGCGATAAACTTCCGTTCCATCAAACTTCATGATTTTAATATCCAACACGCCGCGAATGCTCTTCAATCTGTCCGATACAATGAAAATATCTAATGTATCACCTTTAGCAATCGGCGAAATCAACATGTCACGATAGACCTTTTTCGCATAATAGTGTTGCGCCTTCCATCTGCCGTAATAATCACGGCTCGACCACGAAGCGACCGGCCAGCAATCATTATGTTGCCAGAAGAGTGTTCCCATACAATATGGCATATCACGACGATGCGCCTCAATAGCAATTTTTACCGCGTCCCCCTGCAATACCTGGCTCATGTATAGAAAACCTTTAAAATCTTTCGGTTCCTTGTATTCGTCAAGCAAATATTCACGAATACGGGGATTCGCATAATTTCCGGCCCGCTGGTGCGCCATCATTACTTCCGAAGTAATATTCCAGTCTTCCGGTTCAGGCGCAAAGACTTTCACCGATTCAAACTCCGGAAACGACTGAAATCCATACTCGCTGAAAAAACGGCTACGTATTTCATTAAACTTATAGGTAGGTTCTTTCCCATGCCATACACCCCAATAATGGCGATCATTATTCACATCGTCATTCGAGCCCGTATTATACGGAGAAGAGGGCCAGTAAAATTTATCCGGATCATACGCAAGAACAACCTCCGGTAAGGTTTTATGAAACAAATCGGTATATTGTTTCCATACGACACCTTCATATCCCTGCTCCGCATAAAATTCCTTCCATCCCCATGAAATCCAGAATTCGTTTACTTCATTATTACCGCACCAAAGAGCGATACTGGGATGATTCCGAAGGCGCTTCACATTATCAATCGCTTCCTGACGGATGTTCTCAAGAAACTCTCCCTCCGAAGGATAAAGGCTGCAGGCGAACATAAAGTCCTGCCAGACCATAATACCATACTTATCACATAAATCATAAAAAATATCATTTTCATAGATACCTCCCCCCCATACACGAAGCATGTTCATATTGGCATTTACCGCATCTAAAATTGTCTGTTCATATTTTTCCGCTGTTACACGAGGAAGAAAATTATCGGAAGGAATATAATTGGCGCCCTTTGCGAATACAGGCACTCCATTTAATTCAAGATAAAACTCCGTACCATACCGGTCTGGTTTGTTGATTACCTTAATAGAACGAAGGCCGGTTGATGCCTGTTTATTGTCTGCAATGACCGAATTAACGGCTATCTCCGTATTAAAAGTGTACATTTCAGCTTTTCCCAGCCCATTACACCACCACAATCTGGGGTTAGAAACCGTAAAATTCACGGGAATGAGGTTTGTACCTTTCTTCAAATCGGCGCTCACAGTACCGTAAACTTTTCCGCCGGTATTGTCTTTCACGGAAATTTTCGCTCCTTTGATCTCTTTATCAGAAAGTACTTCTACATTTGTCGTAATAACCGCCTTTTTGGTGTTTACACTTTTTTGGTGAATAAACACGTTCTCGATTTTCAGATCATCCCACGCTTCCAGAAATACAGGACGCCAGATACCCGAAGTAACAAAACGGGGTCCCCAATCCCAGCCATAATGATAACCGGCTTTCCGGGCAAAAATACTGACGCGTTTGTCAAAAATGCCTCCATTCTCGGACTGGTCAGGCCCTGTGCGATAATGAAAAGGAAGCGAATCAAATTTGGGTATGTCGATTTTAATCGGAGAATGAAAATAGATTTGTAACTGGTTGATTTCCGGTTTCAGTTTATCTTTCACATCAACCTTCCATTCACGAAACATATTATTGGCATTCAGAATCAGTTCTCCGTTAAGATACACATCGGCATACGTATCTAATCCGTAAAAATGAAGAATAATATTGCTTTTTCCCATTGTTTCTTCCGGAACATCAAAATCGGTCTCATAGATCCAGTCTTCTTTGTCTATCCACTGCTGCCCGCGTTCATTTAATCTGAAAAAAGGATCTTCAATAATCCCGCTGGCATATAGATCGGTATGAATAACTCCCGGAACCGTTGCCGGATACCAGTTTGTCAGCCGCGCCTGACGGTACTTCCAGCCAGTATTGATTTCTTTTTGAATAACATTTGCATAGGAAACGGAATACGATACAAACATCAGGATGGCGGCGAATAGTTTTACTTTGTTTTTTAGTCGCATAATTTTACCTTTTGATATTAAATAATAAGATCATATTTTTTACAACAACAAAGTTATTCAGACAAGGATTTCAGAAAAAGAATGAATGTGTCATAAAATAAAAGAAATCACGAGTTGACACATCCCGAATAGGCTTTATTCTCCAAAAGTGCGATTTTTTGACAAGTTTATATCTATTTTTTTAATTTATACAGGGCTAACTTTGTAACAAATTAAACCAATATATTTTTATCATGAAGAACTATAAACTTATTATTTTGCTTTCCCTGGCATGTTCTTTTTTTTCCGCCGGAGCAGTTGAGTATATCCCGATAACAACCAAGAATACATGCCTGCTGCTTAAAGTGAATGAAAAAAACAGGCTGGAACAGACCTTTTTCGGTGCATCAATAAAAAACATCGGCGAAATGGAATCCACAGACCTGGAAACTTTTTCCTCCTACTCTACTTTTGGAACCGCCCACGTTTTTGAAGCTGCGCTAAGAGCAATACAGGCCGACGGAAATACTTCCACCGAATTAGGATATATTTCATCGTCAGTCAAGAAGATTGATAATAATGTGATCCAGACAACGATTGAGTTAAAAGATGAATACTATGATCTTTATGTTACATTATATTATAAAGCATACCAGCAGGAAGACATCCTGGAACAATGGGTCGAAATAAAAAACGGACAAAAGAAAAACATCCGCCTCACCCATTTCGCTTCATCTGACCTGTCTTTTAACGCGACTGAATATTATGTCAGCCACTTTCACGGCGACTGGTCTAATGAAATGAATATCTCAGAGCAGAAACTGACGGAAGGCATTAAAATCGTTGATTCGAAATTAGGCGTCAGAGCAAATCAGTTTACACATCCGTCATTCATCCTTTCATTAAACAACCCCCTTTCGGATATATCCGGCGAAACCATCGGCGGGACATTAGCCTGGCCAGGCAACTTTCAGTTTTGCTTTGAAGTAGATAACTACAATAACCTGCGCATCATTTCGGGCGCCAATCCATACGCTTCGGAATATACGCTCGCAAAAAGCGAAACACTGAAAACACCTTCGTTTCTGTTTTCATACAGCCGCGAAGGAGCCGGAACAATTACCCGCAACTTCCACCGGTGGGCAAGAAAATATGGAATAAAAAACGGAAACAAAGAACGCGATATCCTCCTGAATAATTGGGAAGCCACCTATTTCGACTTTGACGAAGCCAAACTGACGAAAATCATTGACGATGCCGCAAAAATGGGATTTGAACTATTCCTTCTCGACGACGGATGGTATGGAAACAAATATCCGCGCAGCAATGACGACGCGGCATTAGGCGACTGGCAGACAAATACGAAAAAGCTGCCTAATGGAATACCGTACCTTATACAGGAATGTAAAAAAAGAAACATAAAATTCGGTATATGGTTAGAACCGGAAATGATCAGTCCGAAAAGCGAGCTGTACGAAAAACATCCCGACTGGGTCATTTCACAGCCTCACCGCGAAAGAACCCTGCAACGCAATCAGTTGATTCTTGACCTGAGTAATCCTAAAGTCCAGGAGTTTGTATATAATACGGTCGACAATGTTTTACAGGAAAATCCGGGTATTGGATACTTGAATTGGGACTGCAACCGATATGTATTCAATTAAGGCTCACCTAATCTGCACGCTTATAATAAAACCCATATATTTTTCGATTATGCAAAATAACTCATGAA
>JAVBNB010000050.1:0-64203 GCA_031551825.1 Tannerella sp.
TTCTTTCGGGATACGCGGGTAATGAATTTCCGCTGCTTTAATGACGAAGGGTTCCCCGTTCAACAGAAAGGCGCCTTCACCAACTTCGAATGTTCCAGCCTGTTTTTTTTCACAAGACGAGAATGCAAGAACACATCCCCAAAAAATAGTTACAATCAAAAATATTTTTTTCATCTGTATAGAATTTGATTTCATGGTAAAAAGCAGAGCTAATATTTTACCGAATACAAATATGAAAATTATTAATGTTATAATCGTTAATAAATCATTCAAAAAAGATGAGTAATCGTTCAAAATCCGATAAATTCCATCCATTAGATTTGTGTTTCAATTAATCAAGTGTCCATTCATCTGTCCATTTCAGTACCGGCAGGCCATTTTCAAATTGTATCGGAAGCCAGACATACCGGCCGTCGATCGGATCTTTTGGCGTCCACCGGTCAGCCATAAAAATATATGTATCCTTTTTCCCCGGTACCGGTAAAATATAAGTACTTTGGGAGTGAAATGTCAATTCTGCACCATCTCCCGAGCAAGGATTGGGGTATAATTTCCATTCGCCCATTATATTATCCGCTATCAGAAGGCGGGCAGCATTTGGCTCCCAGCCCGTACATCCGGAAGTGATCATATAGTAACGCCCGTCTTTCTTGAAAATAGCCGGAGCTTCGTTATGGCCTCCCGGCTCCACACGTATATAACGCCCTCTGTGATTCAAATAATCATCAGATAATTCCGCAATATGGAGCGTAAGATTTTCCTCCGAAGAATAGATATGATAGGCCTTTCCATCGTCGTCGACAAATAGTGTCATATCACGGGACATCTGGCCGCCCTCCAGATCTCTGCGTACAAATAATCCGTCATTGACTGCCAACCGCCATTCGGGCGTCCACCATTCCGCGAAATCAGAAAGTTTTGCGGTTGCATTTTTCTGCTCGTCCGTCATATTCTGCGGCCATACACCCGGATTAACCCGTGCGTTCCGTACAAGCGTATAAGGTCCGGCAGGATGATCGCTAACTGCTACTCCCGCTTGTGCCGCTCCATACCCTTTGCCTTTCAACTCCAGATGAAAATACATCACAAATTGATTTGTATTCCGGTTATAAATTACTTTCGGACGTTCAATGACACTGCCTCTTGTAATCGGACTTTCGGGATCTTCATCAACCGGCAGGGCGACACCTTCATATTTCCAGTTGTATAAGTCGTCCGACGAATAACAGGTCACTCCGACAAACGCACTGTTTGAGCGCCGTCCTTTATGTTCGCCGAACCAGTAATATTTATTTTCATGAACCAGAATGCCACCACCATGTGCATTGATATGCATTCCCTGATCATCCGGCCATATTTCACCCGGCTGGAAACTGTTTCTTTCTTTCTGATAAACGCGTACATAATCAATTTCATATCGCATCGGGAATGCTTTCGGATCCGGTTCACCACCATTAATACCTCCTATTGCAAGATTCAGGAGCAGATAATGAGGTTGTTTGAATGGGTTTTTAAAATCGCCTATAGAACCGTTTATCGTAGAATCCAAAGGTATATCATTCAATAACTCATCATCCAGATATAATTTGATAGCCGTTTCGTCCCAATCCATGCGCCATATATGGAATTTGTCCGCCCAATTCGGATCTTTTTCCGTAAAATAAGAGAATGGAATGGTTTGTGTTTTCCATTTTGCATGATATTGCTGTTCCGTACCCCATGCCGCGTTAGCTAAGATGTGAGGAACGTCTTTGATACGATAGTATTCCATTATATCAATTTCTCCATTTGAAGGCCACTCCATCGTTCTTCCCAGCGTCCATATAGCCGGCCATGCGCCTCCTCCGACAGGTATACGGGCTTTCACTTCCACTCGTCCATACTGAAACTCAAATTTATGAGCCGTATTTAAAGAAGATGATGTATATTCAATTTTTTTACGGGAATGCCTCCATTGATTGTCACCTTCCCGGTAGAGCGGGTTGTCCCGGTTTTCCATACGTGCTTCAATGACCAGCAATCCATCCCGGCAGAATGCATTATCTTCCTGATACCATTGATGTTCCTGATTACGGATAAATCCCTTTTCAAAACTCCAAAAAACGGAATCAGGAACGCCATTATAATCGAACTCATCACTCCAGACGAGTTGGTAATCATTCTGGGCAAGAAGAAATGTCGGCACCAATGCGCCAAGCAAAGCTAAAAAACGCCCTGTATAATTTGCTACTTTTCTCATATAACTGATTTATTAAGATAATAAAGGTACAGAGTTTACGATGATAAGTCACACCTCCCCTGTACCTTTAATTAAATATCCTGAAAAATATTTTTTTTTACCTATATAGAAAATCGATTGCTATTTTTCAGCAGGCTGATCGGCCACTGTAGGCCAATAAGGATTCTGGTAAATCGTCGAGGTTGATACATCTGCTCCCGACGTTGCCGTTAGCTGAAACTGTTTGATCATGATAGGATACAGATAATGGGCCATTTTCCATGTACAGCCGTTATAAGCCGCCTGCGACGAAGTTCTTTCGAACGGACGGAGGTATTCACTTTTGCTCTCCGGCGAAACATTAGCTTTGTCCGAGCCATCAGCGATCAGGATACTTTGTCCATTAGCATCGACATACCAGTCTTCCATCGGAGTATTCCAGAGGTGCATCCCTTCCAAGTGGCTGGGAGTAGCCATAAGCTGATCCATAGAACGCCAACGCCGGAGATCCATGTAGCGGAGGCCTTCCGCCATAAATTCGCAACGACGTTCACGACGGATGTTGTAAAGAGTCCTGTCAATCAGTACTGTTCCGGCAGTATAAGCACCCCAATCGTTTTCAGCTTCCTTGCTCATGTCGGTTGCTGCAATCGTCTTGTCAATATCTGTACTGATACCGGCACGTTGACGAAGAGTTGTCCAATACTCACGGGCAACAGCATCCAAAGATCCGCTGAGCAGGTAGCTTGCTTCCATGTAGTTCAGCAGGGCCTCGGCAGCACGGAAGCACACAGCCGCCGTATATCCGCCACCATTGGCATAATACTTACGATTAAACGAACCACCTTTACGCAAAGCATAACCGGTAGCATAACCACGCTCACCGTCACCATTGGTAATGCCCGGATAAGGCTCTACCATAACCACTTCGGTACCTTCGTTATTGTCCACTTCAAAAAGGATATTCGATTGTCCCGGCTCTTTCAGAAAGATACTCATGCGGGAGTCGCGATTGACACGAACATCAGCAATCGTTTTATCACCCATGTAATAGCCATCACCATCCGCATAGGAACCGTGCGTATAAACGGGGGTTCCGTCCTCCATCAGGAAGTTCTGTACCAATCCACGGGTCAGGCCGATGCGATAGTTACCACGTCCGGCGGCAGAATTGATATTATGCGTGATAAGGCCACGCGCGTACTGACGCCACAACAACACTTCAGGAACACCCGAAAGATTTTCCTGCGCAAACATATCAAAGTAAGGGTTTGCAGCATCAGTCGCTGATTGTTGCAACAAGCCGGTATTCGAAGTCAGACTTCCTTTATATTTGTCACCGACAATTTTAGCGGCAGCAGTCGCTTGCTCCAGAAAATATTTCACTTCGCTATCAATGCTTCCGCTGGGGTATTGATAATTGCCGTGTTGAGCAGCGCCCGGCCAACCATCGCCTCCCGGAACGAATGCCGTTCCCTTGAAATTTTGCAGCCAAGTAGCTTCAAACAAGGCCACGCGTGATTTGATCAGCATAGCTGCGTCTTTATTGATGCGGGTAGTTGCCAGATCAACATCACTCATGTAAGCATACGCTTTGTCGAGATCGCCAATAATGAAACGCGCCACCTCATTGCAAGGAAAACGCTTACTGGCTTCGCGAAGCACTTCCATATTATCGGCAAGCGGTACCTCTATGATCGGGAAATCGCCGAAAAGCTGCAGTTTCTTGAAGTACTCGAAGGCGCGGAGGAAATACATTTCACCAATGTAATGCTTGATGGTGGACACATTACCTGAGATAGTATTCTTTGAGCCGCTCATATCATCACCAAATCTGGGCAATACTTCAGACAGGAAGAAATTTATGCGGTAAATACGTTCGAACTTCCAATTGTCGGTTTCACTGTGAGGTACCTTCCAACGATCGGAAGTATAGCGATCGTTAGCTGTTACTTCGATCTGGTTATCGGTACCTTTGTCTTCACCGAAGATACCATATCCCCATTGTCCGAATGCCGGTAGTACGTTCGGATATTCATCATTCAGATTAGCCTCTAATTGGGCAGCTGTAGAATAATAAGTCTCAGGTGAGATAGTTGACATGGGCTCTTTGTCTAAAAAGTCGTCGCAGGAAGTACTTCCGGCAACAATGGCTATCGCCATGAACGCCTGGGCTATGTATTTATAATTAGATTTCATATCTACAAAAATTAAATTTTAACACTAAGGATATATGGATTAAAGTGAAATGCTGAGTCCTACAGACCAGGTTCTCGAAAGTGGATAAGAGTTACCGGCACTCTTGATCGGTGCGGACGCATCGCTGGCAGTGTTACCGCCATTAAGTGTTTCAGGATCAAACAACTTGCTCAACTTAGTACCTGTCCACAGGTTCTCGCCCGACACAAAGATACGACAATTGCTAAAGCCGGCCTTGTTGGTAAGAGCTTTTGGAAGCGTGTAACCGAGCTGAAAATTTTTCAGACGGATGTAGGCCGCATTTTGCATATAACGAGTCTGAACTTCCTGATTTTTGGTGCTATTGAATATCGGACGGGGATAGTAAGAGTCGAGATTAGCTGCAATCTCGTGGCCGGCCAATCCGATCGTTTCGGCACGGAAATGATCCTCGTGTTCCTTCAAACCGGTAGACCACCACATACCCCAGGTAGCATCAGCTCCCCAGAACATATTGGAGCCTTGCCAGTAATCGCGTTTCATGACTCCCTGAAGAAAGAGACGAACATCGAAGTTTTTGAAGCTGGCATTCATATCAAGACCGAAGTGGTAACGCGGTGTATTGTTACCGATCACTTTCAAGTCACCGTGATCTTCCAACGTCTGCGCACCCTTGGTAATGCCTGCTTTTCCATCGAGGTCCGCATACATGATGTCACCGGCTGTCCACTCGCTACCCAGCGGTTGTCCGCCGACTTTCTGCAAGTGTGCCTGCATTTCGTCATCCGTTTTGGCAATACCTACCGTTTCAAAACCCCAGATTTCACCAATCTCGCGACCGGCAATATATGTACTGATAGAGTTGGTGGGGTTACCAGGATAGCTTTCTATATATGTACGGGCATCGGCTACATTGAATTTGATACCGTAGCCTAATCCAGCTCTGGTTTGGTCTTGCCAGCCAAGAGTAAGTTCCCATCCATTTGTCTTTAAGTCACAGTTATTGGTTTTAGGAGTAGCAATACCCAACGTAGCAGGCATTTCTACGGAAGGGCCTACCATATCGTCTGTGTAACGAACGTAAGTATCAAATGAAGTAGTCAAACGGTTATTCAAGAAACCGAGATCAAGACCAACATTCCATGTGCGTACTTTTTCCCAGGTCAAAGCTGTACTGATAAGACTGCCGACATAAGCGGTATTGGGTTTCAATCCTCCCTGCAGCCAATTACCATTCGCTTGTCCCAGTGTCATGGAACGATAAGTAGGGTACCATCCGGTAGTATTCATATTGCCCAGTTCACCATAAGAGAAACGGAACTTCAACTGATTGCAAATATCAACAAGGTCTTCCCAGAAATTCTCCTGCGCGACATTCCAGCCCAGAGAAAAAGACGGAGAAAGCTGCCAACGGTTACCACTACGGAAACGCGATGCGCCGTCATAACGGAAGTTGGCTTCTGCCAGATAGCGACCCTCATAGTCATAATTGACGCGTCCGAAGAAACCTGCTGTAGCCCATTCGTTACGATATCCTCCTATTTCAGCCACTTTAGCTTTACCAGCGCCGTCTATATTCGAGATGAGATCCAATTCCGGGAGATCCTCTACCTGCAAACCGTAACCCTTTGCCTTGAAAAACTTCTGATTCATATCTTCGGTTTGGAAACCACCCATCACCTTGAAGTTATGAACATCATTCAGAGAGAATGAATAAGCAGAATAAATATTCCAGTTCACATAGTTCTCTTTCTTAAAATCCTGATAGAGGCTGGAAGTGCCTTTGGTATCTACCACATTACCGGCCACATCATGGTTATAATAAGGAAGCCCCACTTCACGTGTATCAATTGTATTAGTACTATAATTAAACTCTACATTGGTCACCCAGTTCTTGATTGGTTCAAAGATAAGAGCTCCCTGTTGGTAAAGTTTGTCAGTCTGCACATCATGTGTTCCACCCAAGGCAAGAGACATGGCCGGGGTATCAGCATTACTATTAAAGTAATAGCCATTTTCGTCATAAACCGGAAGATTGGGCCACGTCTGACGACCGATCTTCTCGTACAAGCCACCGCCGAAAGAGGTGGGACGATCAAGATCCTGACGGACATAACGCAGACTGTAGTTAAACTTCAGCCAACGGGTCAATTCTGTATTAAATTTGGCTGAAGCATTGTAGCGCTTTAGATTATCAGAACCATGGCGAAGCAAACCGTTCTGGTCCAGATAACCCAATGAAGCATAGTAACTGAACTTGTCGGTACCACCACCAATGCTGAGGTTGTGTTCCTGTGAAAAACTATTATCTTTATAGATTTCAGAATACCAGTCGGTGTTAGCATAAGCCGTAGTAAACGGATCCCCGGCCGGCTTTCCCCAAACATTACCATCAGTCTGCAGACCACCTTTATTCGTTCCTCCTGCAGCCTGGAAGTCCAACATCTGTTGCATTACGCTTGCGGTGAACTGGTCACCCCAATTAGAGTTGTGTGCAGCGGAATTGAAATAGTTGGCAAACGTATAAGAATCCATCATTTGAGGCAAGTTCACCGGGCTGTTGAAACGGAAACTGTTATTATAGTTAATCGTAGCTTTACCCGCTTTACCTTTCTTTGTGGTTATCAAAATAACGCCAAACGGCGCACGCGAACCGTAAATAGATGAAGCTGCAGCATCCTTCAGTACGGAGACGTTCTCAATATCCTGTGGATTCACTGTATTGATGTCACCCTCCATACCATCAATTAAAATAAGAGGACTACCGCTCGAGCCATCGCTGATGGTACCATTTCCACGGATATTGATGGACATATTCTTGTCCAGTTCGCCGGTATTGGTCGTGATTTGCAAACCCGGAACCAAGCCTTGCAATGCTTGTGTTGCATTGCTTACCGGACGAGCTTCTATATCCTTGGCAGTAGCAAGACCGACAGAACCTGTCAGGTTCACCTTCCTTTGGGTTCCAAAACCAACGATTACGACTTCATCTAATAGTTGTGTGTCTTCACTTAATAAAATCTGCAGAAACGTCTGACTTCCTACTATCACTTCTTTTTTTTCATAGCCGATATAAGAAATTTCAAGAACAACACCCGGCCCCGCGTTTATACTGAAATTGCCACTAATATCCGTTGTTGTTCCCGTAGTAGTGCCTTTTACTACAACAGAGACACCGGTAAGCGCCTCACCAGTCTGGTTGTCAGTTACCGTACCTCTGATATTTTGTGACTGTGCCCACGCATCGGACATTCCAATCGCAAAGAAAAACATCAAAAGCAATGTCGAAGAAACACCTCTCCTGAAACTACTCACTTTTCTCTTCAAATGATAAATTTTCTTCATGGTTAAAAAGTTGTTAGTTTGTTAAACAATATTTATAAATAATTTAATATTAATTGTGCAAATTTGATTTTTTTCTATGTTAAACAGACCTTCAAATAAAGCAAAAAGGGATATAAAACAGCCAAAACACGATTCCATCCGGTCGCAATGGTAAAAAAACAAGTCAAAAAAGGGCAAAAACAGACCACTATATTGTTAATTATTATTCAAACCTTGTTGAAAACAATAAAATGTGATTTCTTTGTTCATAAGAAATGAACCTTTAGTTTATTTGTATCGGATTACTTTAATTTTTCTAATTTCTATCACAATGAGCAATGAATATATAGCTCTATACTGTTTATGAAAGTAAAAATAGCCATTATACTACATTTATTCATATTTTCTTTATATGCAGAAAATAATCGGATATCGGTAAATCCTTTTCCTTTGATGGACCAGCTCCCATCAAATACAGTACAACGCATTTTTCAGGACAAAGAAGGATTCCTATGGCTTGGAACATTAGATGGACTCTGTCGTTATGACGCCCACAGACTTCTCGTTTTCAGATCAGACGTCAATAATCCGGATCTACTGACAAATAATGAAATTACCTGTATAACGGAAGATTTGAATAACAATCTGCTTATCGGGACAAAAAGCGGATTAAATGTTCTAAATAAAAAAACATATCACATAAGTGTTTTCAGTGATTCTCTTATACATAACCAGGAAATAAAATCAATAAAAGTCACAAAGGACGGATGTATATGGATAGGAACAACAAGCGGTGCATACCGCTATAACCCCGATTTTTCATTAAAAAAATACTATGATGTCCTGCCTGCAACCAGTGTAAACTCTTTCTATGAAGATGAAGACGGTAATTTTTGGATAATGCTGTGGAGGGATGGATTATTCAGGTATAATCCGGAGAATGACAGTTTTCTTCGCATGCCCCGTGTCGGAGAAAAAGATAATCCTTTCTGCATGTATAAAGATAGCAAAAACAACCATTGGTTATGCAGCTGGGATGACGGAGTATATCTTTTTAATCCGGATGATCATACAAATCAATTCTACAAACACATTAACATTATCAATAAAGAAAAAAAATCCCCCGAAACTGTTTTCTTCAGCATAGTAGAAGACGATGTGATCGGATACATCTGGTTAATGTCAAATTCCGGCTTGTATGCGTTCAGCTACGCGGAAAACGGCTCTTTGCAGGAAGTTGATATTTCTGCTCTATTTGATCAATATAACAACATTTACAGTGAAATCATAAAAGATAAAGATGAAAATTTATGGATTGCCGCTTTTAACGAAGGGCTCATATCGATTAATTTCGACAAGCCGTATATTGAAAATATTGCATTTCCATCCATCAAGGAGCAGACCGGTTTCGCTACCAATGTTACGTCTTTATATATAGATAAAGACAAAGACATCTGGTTTCGGCAAAACCGCTGGGGTCTGGCCTTATATAGTACAAAAGAGGATAAAGTCACATTATATCAGGATCTTCCCTTCATACAAAACCAGGAAGATTTCGGCACTGTATACAGTATATGCGGATTTCGTTCCATGCCGGGTACGATATGGGTTTCTATTGAAAATCAGGACATCATTTATGAAATTAAAAAAGAGAATGGAAAAATAATCTCATCCCAACCTTTCCATTTAAAAAACGATGACCCGAATGCAGGTATACCTCTCTTTTTTTATGAAGACAGGAAAAACAATATCTGGATAGCCACATCAACAGGATTATTCGTTAGAAGCTACAATAAAACCGAAATAAAGCCGGTAAGCTATTCTTTTGGTACAATCACAGGCATAACCGAAGATACAAGAGGGAACATCTGGGTGAGTGGCAAAAACTCAGGTATTTTTATGTTGCCTGCATTCAACGCAACAAATATCAATGAATCCAAAATAGAACATTTCACAAAAGAATCCGGACATCTCACTAACAACAACATAGAAACGATTTGTGCGGATATGAGCGGAAAGGTTTGGTTGGGAACCAAAGAAGGAAACCTTTTGGTTTATGACATTATAGAAAAAACATTTCGCGATGAAACAAAAACATTGATATTTCTCACAGAAGGCATTCATACCCTGATTGCTGATAATTATGGACATATTTGGATCCTGACGGATAAAAGAGTTATCGAATATAATCCGGAGAATGGCGCATCACGAAACTATACAGCAGAAGACGGTGTGCTGGTTTCATCATTTAAAGAAAAATCGTTTTACAAAGATGACATATCCGGGAAATTATACTTCGGAGGCAATAAAGGCATTTCCGTTTTTACCCCCACCGAATTAATACAATACCAGGATGAAACAAAAACCATCATTACAAATATAAAGATAAACAATCAATCTGTTTTTCTGCTGAATAACAACAACAAATTTGATATCACGACCCAAACACTTTTTCTGAAGCCTGATGATAAAAATATCGAAATAGATTTCTCCTCTCTGAATTATAATTTTCCTAAAAATGTTCGGTATGCATATAAAATGGGAGGAGTGGATGACGATTGGTTATACACCAACAACAATAGACAATATGCTTTTTATAATAAACTAAAAAAAGGAACCCGTACATTTTACATAAAAACGACAGATGAAAATAATATATGGAGTCCGGTGGTATCGGAATTCAGGATTTATAAACGTCCGGCTTTTTATGAAACATGGTGGGCCTATGTC
This sequence comes from Tannerella sp., assembly GCA_031551825.1. Taxonomy (GTDB): domain Bacteria; phylum Bacteroidota; class Bacteroidia; order Bacteroidales; family Tannerellaceae; genus Tannerella. The sequence continues at coordinate 10,451 of JAVBNB010000050.1, forward strand.
ATTTATTTCATCTGCCTGATCGCTTCTGTCTATTTATTTTACCGATGGATAAATAATCGGATCAGATTAAGAAACGAATTAAAGATCGCCCAGATTGAAAAGGAAAAATCCGAAGAGCTGACACAAACGAAACTTCGTTATTTCACCAATATAACACATGATTTCCTTACACCATTAACCATTTTATCATGCCTCATCGATGATGCGGAAACAACCTACAGAAGCGATACAAAGCAGTTTGATGCAATGCGTTCCAATATAAACAAGCTGATACGTCTTCTGCAGCAGATCTTAGACTTCCGTAAAGTGGAAAACGGAAAAATGGAACTGACGCTCTCGCGCGGAGATATCGTTCAATTCATCAAAGACCTCTGCTACACAAACTTTTCACCTCTCATGAAAAGGAAAAATATTCATTTCACTTTTACATCTTTCCCGGAACAGATACCAGCCTATTTCGATGCGGACAAAATTGACAAAATCGTTTATAACCTATTGTCCAACGCCTTCAAATATACGTCAGACAATGGATCCATCAGGGTTGATATAAAAGAGGTAAAAAAAGAACACACATGGATTAAGTTTAGAGTAATAGATTCCGGGGTTGGTATTGATCCCGAGAATTTACCCCACATTTTCACCCGTTTCTATAATAATTTCAAAAACATTGCAAGGGAGACAAACGGTATCGGTTTATCTTTAACAAAAGAACTCACCAATATACATAAAGGCGAGATCTCCGTACAAAGCGAACAGAACAAAGGCTCTATTTTTACCGTAGAAATACCGATTGATAAAGAAGCTTATAATGATTTGGAAGTTAAAAATCTCCGGCAATTAACCAACGAGGAAAAAACAACAATTATACTACCGGTACATGAAAACATCAATCTCCCGGAAACGGAAGAAGATGATATCCTTCCGGAAAAAGATGTCCGGACAACATTGCTTATCGTAGAAGATAATGAAGAACTACTTACACTGATACGCAATTTAATGTCCCACCATTATCAGGTTCTGACAGCAACCAACGGACGGGAAGCGCTGGATATCATCAGGGGAAATAATGTTGATATCATTATCAGTGATGTTATGATGGCGGAAATAGATGGACTCGAGCTATGCCGGACAATCAAAAAAGAACTGGAAACAAGCCACATCCCCGTGATCCTCCTGACTGCTAAGAATAGTGTGGATGACAGGGTGGAATGTTATAATGCCGGTGCGGACGGGTATATATCAAAGCCCTTTGACCTAAAAGTGCTGGACGCCAGAATTAAAAATTTCATTACCAATAGAAAAAGTAAACAGAAAGAATTCCAAATGGATAAAGACATTAACTTATCCAAATTGGACTATCAGACAATTGATGAAAAGTTCCTGAAAAAGGCCATAAACCTGATAGAAGAAAACATATCCGACATTGATTTCGATGTCAATGCTTTTGCCGAAGCATTCAGCATGTCCAAATCTTCCTTATATAGAAAGCTAAAGACAATCACCGGTCTTTCACCGGTGGAATTCATACGGAATATCAGATTGAAGGAAGCTTGTCAGAGGCTGAAGGATAAGTCTATATCCATATCGGAAGTAGCATACTCCGTAGGGTTTGCCGAGCCCAAATATTTTGCTAAATGTTTTAAAAATGAATTTAACATTTCGCCCAGTGAATACCAGAAGAAATCATATATTTAATTATAATTGAGGGCATCCAAAAAATCCGGATGCCCTAAAAGTGAATTTGTCCATCATTTTATTCATACAAATAAAAAATCCGATCCATCAGCTGCCATTTTTCGGAAGAAGTAGCATTTGCATCTGCCTGCTGAAATATGGACATATACTCTTCCCATTCGCTTTGACGTGGTAATTTCGCTAATTTTTCAAAAGCGCTGTCCCACTCAAAATCCATTGGAGTCTCTACAATCATAAAAAGCCTTGTTCCGATATGATAAATTTCCATTTCAAGAATTCCCACAGAACGGATTCCCTCGCGTATCTCCGGCCAGCTATACATTTCACTATGCCGTTTTACATACTCTTGTATCAGATCCGGATCGTCTTTAAGATCCAGCGTCTGACAATACCGTTTTGCCGGTTGTTGAAAATCCTTCTGAATATATCCGTTCTTTTTTCCTGATTCCATAATTCAACTACTATTTATCTGGTTAAACAAAATTATTCCGACATGTTTTTAATATAGGGCAACTCCTGCAATTTTTTAAAGCCATAAAACTTTTCCGCATTTTTACCTAAAAATAAGGACTTTTCCTTCTCACTGAGAAGATTCGATTGTGCGACAAAGTCATACGACATGCGATAGGTTATCGCCGTAATCGTTCTCGGATAATCGGAACCCCACATCAGCTTCTCCATACCGACAAGATCAGCTGCTTCCCTGATAGCCTCTACGGCTCCGGTAAAAGGATAAAATTCATCATTGAAAAGCCATGTGATTCCACCGGATTCAATCATCACATGTTTATGAAGCGCCAGTTTTATTTGTTCCTGCCAATCCTTTCTCGTTACCATCCCAAAGTGACCTATCGCGATTTTGAGCATCGGACATTCGGCGATTATTTCCTGCATCTCCGGAACCTGTTCCGTACCATCCGCCAAATCAATTGATAAGATGATATTATTTTTCTCCATCAAACGGAATACCCACATCAGCTCATCTTCCGTGAGCGAAATTTTTCCTTTTTCAGTAACCATCCGGTTTGCCGGAATCTTTATCGCACGGAACTTTTGTTCAATCAATTGTGCCGCATGGTTAAAATATCCCGGTTCACGGACATCAATCATACCACAACAAAGGAAACGTCCCGGATATTTGTTCTGCACTTCTAAAAGATAATCATCCTGCGGTCCGTCAATATATTCCTGAGTAACAACAGCAGCTGACACCTGGGCATAATCCATATTGGACAGAAAAATTTCAGCTGTATTCCGGCCATCAATCATAAAAGGCGGAAGCATCTGGCGAATTTCGCCCATAAACTCGGATTTGCCGTTTTCCAACGTCTTAATCTTTTTTCCTTCCACCTCTGCATCCTGCCGGAGCCAGAGATGAGCATGCGCGTCAATGATCGGGTAAAACATAATCAGAAACGTATTAAAATTCGAAAAACATCACTTGGTTTCTCTGCCCATTTTTCCAAAGCGGTTTGCGCATCTTCCGGTGTATAGACAGCAGTAATCAGTTCGTCAACAGGACATGTTCCCCGCTTCATATATTCCATTACCGCTTTAAAATCCTGCGGCATCGCATTACGTGATCCCATCATATTCAATTCCTTTTTCACAAAATATTGAGTATCAAAAGAGATCCTCTCTTTCGCATATCCGATATAAACGATACGTCCGGTAAAAGCAACTTCCGATACAGAGGCAAGATAGGTATCTTCTCGTCCCACGGCCTCTATCACGACATCCGCTCCACATTTGTTTGTTATTGCCTGAACACGTTCGTGAAGGTTTTCCTTTACCGAATTAACCGTATATTGAGCCCCAAGACGCCTTGCCAGATCTAATTTCTTATCATCCACGTCAACAGCAATCACTTTCGCTCCCCTGATCGCAGCGCGTACAATCGCTCCGACACCGATCATTCCGCAACCGATTACCATCACGGTATCGATATCGGTAACGGCGGCACGGTTTACAGCATGAAAACCAACACTCATCGGTTCCACCAAAGCAAAATCACGAACCGATATCGCATCATCCGGTATCACTTTTCCCCAAGGCACAAGTATATATTCCGACATCGCGCCATGACGCTGAACACCTAACGTTTCATTAAATTCACAGGCATTCGGGCGTCCGTTCCGACAAGCAGGGCAGTTTCCGCAATTAGTATAAGGATTCACGGTTGCCTTCATCCCCTCTTTCAAATGCGAAGGCACGTCATCGGCAACAGCTTCTATAACCGCCCCAATTTCATGCCCCGGAACGATGGGCAGTTTCACCAACGGATTCAGTCCCCTGAATGTATTCAGATCTGAACCGCAAAAACCCACATATCCGACCTTCAACAGGACATGTCCGGATCTTAATTCCGGTTTTTCAAAATCAACAGTCTCGACCTTGCCCGGCGCTGTTATTTTTATTGCTTTCATTGTCGATAATTTGTTAGTTTAACTATTCACCCAAGTATCGCGGAAACCCGGTTCGAATATCTTCTGTATATCTTTCAGTAAATCCAGATCTAATGGCGTTTCGGCATACTCAATTGTTTTCAGTACGTTTTCCGGATTTGTCGTACTGAACAGTGTTGTTGCTATTTGTGGATTATTTACAGAAAAAGAGACAGCCAATTGCTCTATGGAAACACTTTTTGCTTTACAATATTCGACAGCTTTTCCTGCCAAACGCTTTAACGCCTGCGGCGCAGGATGCCAGTCCGGTACTCCGCGCCCGGTCAGCAATCCCATCGAATAAGGAGACGCGTTTATCACCCCTACCCCTTTCGATTCGAAATAATCAAGATAATCACTCAAAGCGTCATCATTCAATGTATAATGACAAAAAGACAAAACACTCTCAACCGTGCCGGCAGGCACACGATCGATTACATATTTAAAATGTCGTAAATTGAGATTAGTAATACCCACATGTCTTACAATACCTTTATCGCGCAAACGGATCAAAGCCGGAAGTGTTTCGTTACAGACCTGCTCCAAATCAGAAAACTCGATATCGTGAATATTAATAAGGTCTATATAATTGACATTCAATCGTTCCATACTTTCAAACACACTCTCTTTAGCTCTTTGGGCGGAATAATCCCAGTAGTTTATCCCGTCTTTACCATAACGACCAACCTTTGTGGATAGATAATACCTTTCCCTGTCAATATTTTTCAATGCTTTTCCAAGTACGATCTCCGCTTTTAAATGTCCGTAGTATGGAGACACATCAATAAAATTGATTCCATTATCAACTGCCGTATAAACAGCCTCAATTCCGGTTTCTTCTTTCAACGAATGAAAAACCCCTCCCAACGAAGAGGCTCCGAAGCTGATATTAGACACCTTCATGCCTGTTTTTCCAATTTCCCTGTATTCCATAGTTTTTATATTTTAAAACAAGTCGATTTCCGCTATACTCAATTCATTTCCATTCGCTGCAATCCTTATTGCTTCGATACGGACATATCTGGCAGTAATTGCGTTTTTAAAATAATGAGTTCGTTTTGATGGGTCATTGATCAAATTTCCGAATTCAAAATTTTCGATATCTTTCCAGGTTTTACCGTCATCACTTACCTGAAAAATTCCATATTCCATCATACCTTTAGCATTTACCCGCTGAGGTGTATACATAAATCCTTTTATGACTTCGTTTTTTCCCAAATCAATACTGATAAAATGGGGTTTCGTATGTTCATCCGACATCCAGAAGGTATAGGAATTTTCATCGCATACAAATGCAGCTTTCCGACGTGATATCTCACTACTTACATCCAGTATTTTCCAATCTTTTTTAATCAATCCTATCCGCTCATGGCAAATCGGGCCGTACATATCATTAAGCACGGAAACGGCTTTTAATTCTCCGTTTTGAAACAAGAATGGCTCCATGTACTCTTTGGATGACCTATCCGGCTCCGTTCCATCAATTGTATAATAAACTTTATACCCGGCATTCAGGTTTTTCCCGCTGTTCTGACCGGTTATATTCCAATTGAAATCCTGCAACACCGGCTCTATCGAAACCAACCCTTCTATATTTCGCTTAATACCCACCATCGGCGGACGTGTTTTGTAATGATAAGCAGATACATTACAAATAGACGGAACCATGCGTGACTCCAAAATACGAACCCGGATTTTACCAGTCGTTATTTCCGGAAAACGAAGTATGCGTTTATATCCGATATTCGTTCCCTGCGCGATCTCTACCCAACTCCCGTCTATATAAGCATCTACCGCATGCTTTATTACACGCTCTCCGTTTGTTGCGACCGGCTCCTGAAGAGCAAGTCGATTAATGGTAACCGGCTTTGATGTTGAAATGATAATCTCTTTTGGTTGTTTGTCAAGCAATACATAAGTGTTTACATTGTCATCCAGAACCTCCTTCGGGCCGGTTGCTTTTTCCAGAAGGTTTACGCCATAAGTTTCACGGATACGCTTCCCGACTTCTTTCAATACATTTACATCCCTTTCCGGAAATTGCCCTTCACGGTTCGGCGGTATATTCAGCAGAAAGATAGAATTGCCGCCTACCGAGCGTTCATAAATGTCAAAAACATCATCTGCGTTTCTCACCTTCTGATAGATATCTTCCCTGTAAAACCATCCTTCCCGGATCGACGTATTTGTCTCCGCCGGCTGATAATGCAGATAATATGGCTTCTGCTTATTCAGTAACACTTCGTTGCTCCCCAAGTCTTGATTCGTCAAGTCATCGAAATCATTCATCGTATTCGGGTCTTCGTCATACGGAATAACATTCCACTCCGTATTTCGGGTCTGGCCACCTTCATTACCACACCAACGGATATCTTCCTTACCGAAAATAACAGCGTCGGGCGCAAGCGATCTGATCAGCGTTCTCCATGCAAGATAATTATACTTCTGACCTCCTTTTCTTTTAGGATGTGCTCCGTCAAACCAAACTTCATGAATAGGACCATATTCCGTCAATAACTCAAAAAGCTGATTCATAAAATATTCGTTATAATCATCAACAACAAACTCAAAGGTTGTTTTGTTTTCGAATGGCTTTCCGAAAACTTCGCGCGGGATTGTTCGTTTTGTATACAAGCTCAGATTTCCGTATAAACCTTCCGGGCTTTCTATCTGGTATAAATCGGCTGGCGATAGATAAACGCCCAACTTTATTCCATATTTTTGACAAGATGCGGACAGTTCTTTGAGAACATCTCCTTTTCCGTCTTTAAAATTTGTCGACATAATGCCGTGTGTAGTATAACGGCTTTGCCATAGACAAAAACCATCGTGATGTTTAACAGTCAGAATTACCATTTTCATACCTGCCGCCTTCATGGCTTCACACCACTGATCAGTATCCAGTTCTCTCAAATCAAAAATTTTCGGGTCTTCCATTCCGTTACCCCACTCCATCTGTGTAAACGTATTCGGTCCGAAATGAACAAAAGCGATAAATTCATTCCGTAGCGCTTCCAGCTGATTTGGCGTCGGTACGACATGAATTGCTTTCTCTAAAATCGTTTCTTTCGAATCACCGGCATCAACTCTGATAGTACTTTGAAATTTGACAGTCTCTGTTTGCGCCTGTGCCTGCACAAACAAAAAAACACTTAACAATGATATTAGACTTTTTTTCATCTTACAATTAATTTTATTCGGAACAACTATTCTTTTCAGAATTGCAAATATACAATCAAACTTTTAACCCCAATTGTAATATTTCGATAAAGAATTGAACAATATCGATATTCAACCTCTCGAATAAGGATTATTTATCCTTATACCTCCTCCGATATTCTTTTGGAGTAATACCCATTTCTTTGTTGAATGCTTTTGAAAAATGGAACGGATCATAATATTTCAGACAAAAAGCAATCTCTTTTATTTTAAGGTCTGAAAATTGCAAATAATTACATGCCCTCTGAATCTTCAGTTGATGATAGTACTCAACCGGAGAAAAGGATGTACGCTGAAGAAACAGCATGTTAAGACGTGATACCGAATACCCTACCGCTCCGGATATATCCGATAAAGAAATCTTATTCTCCAGATTTTCTTTCATATATAATATCGACTCCTGTATAATATCATGCTTTTTCACTTTTCTGATTTCACGGTATTGTGACACATATTTCAAAGATGCTAAAAAATGCATCAGACAAAAACTAATGTATTCAAGGTTTTCCGGGCTATACCCCATATCGAGATTCTGATACATTTCATTGAAAAGCTGAATGCGGTCGTGCTGCCGGCTTGTATCTGAAACATCTATATAAACCGGCTTACCGATTATCGTATCAAACATACAAAGGTTTTCTCCCTTAAAATGAAACCAATATATACTCCAGGGATCCCTTGAATCAGCTCCGTAAATATGCTTTTTCTTTTCAGGAATGATAAAAAAGCTGTTTTCCTTTAAAACATACCTGTCATCCTCATATTCTATCCACCCTTTTCCTTTATCACAATAAATAAAGATATTTTCATTTGTTCCGTGATTTCGTTCCCGGTAATGGTATCTCGCATCCGGATAATAACCTATATGAGTTAAATACAACTGTTTTGTAATGTCATTAACAGCCTGATAATTCCTTACATTATAAGGTGTAATAATGGCTCTTTCGCCCTTAAAGCCTTCTGCCAGTGTATTTTCCATATTTTATCACAAATTAATGCATAGCAAAAATAGTTATTTTTTACATGTTTTACAAAACATCTTACATTTTTTCAATGTGACGGGTAAGCTACTTTTGTATCGTCAAAAAATATAATTTATAAACGCTATGGAAAGCATAAGTAAATACAAAAAACCTTATTTATTTCTTATCACTTTTGTTTCGGCAATGGGGGGACTTCTCTTCGGTTATGATTGGGTCGTAATCGGAGGAGCTAAAATATTTTATGAACCTTTTTTTGGTATAGAGGGTTCGGCATCCTTACGTGGGTGGGCCATGAGCAGCGCCCTTATCGGATGTCTCGTCGGAGCGTTATTAGCCGGAGCATGGAGCGACCGTTATGGAAGAAAAAAGATGCTTATTATAGCATCCGTCCTTTTTACTGTTTCGGCTTATGGAACAGGAGTGGTTAATAATTTTACATGGTTTATCATCTATCGCATTATAGGAGGTTTTGGGATCGGAATAGCATCCAATATATCCCCCATCTACATCGCAGAAGTTTCGCCGGCATCCGTAAGAGGCCGGTTTGTGTCCTTAAATCAGCTAACGATCGTATTAGGGATATTGGCAGCTCAGATTATCAACTGGCTGATTGGCAACCATTATATGCCTGATAAAAATATTCTTTCGCCGGAAAGTGTCGAATGGGCCTGGCGCTGGATGTTTTGGGCGGAATTAGTTCCGGCAGGCTTATTTTTCATCCTGTCCTTTATCATCCCTGAAAGCCCGAGATGGCTGGCGATCAACAAGAAAAAAGATAACGCACAAAAAATATTCGCACGCATAGGAGGAAACGCCTATGCCGAAGCTGAATTAAAGGAGATCGATAAACTTCAGGTGACTCAAGACAAAAATGACTGGAAAGCTTTATTAAAGCCAAATGTACGGAAAGTCCTCGTCATTGGAATCGTGTTAGCTGTCTTTCAGCAATGGTGCGGTATAAACGTAATTTTCAATTATGCGCATGAAATATTTTCAGCTGCAGGATATGCGGTTTCCGATGTATTGATGAATATTGTTGTAACGGGAGTGACAAACGTCATCTTCACTTTTGTTGCCATCTTTACGGTCGACAGATGGGGAAGAAAAGCGCTTATGTATGTCGGTTCCGCCGGATTGGCTATCATCTATGCGATTATGGGTACCTGTTATTATTTTCATGTCAGCGGATGGCCGATGCTACTGTTGGTTGTATTGGCTATTGCTTGTTATGCGATGTCCCTTGCTCCCATCGTATGGGTTGTTTTGTCGGAAATTTTCCCGGCAAGAATACGTGGTGCAGCTATGGCCATTTCAACATTTTTCCTTTGGACGGCATGTTTTATCCTGACATACACATTCCCATTACTAAACAAATACCTGGGAGCTTCAGGCACATTCTGGGTATATGGCGGAGTATGTATCGCCGGATTTCTGTTTATCCGTAGCCAACTACCCGAAACCAAAGGCAAGTCATTAGAAGAAATCGAAAAAGAACTTATTAAATAACGAAAAATGGAAAAAATTATTGATCACCTTATTCAACCTACAGTGAATGAGAAGGGCATCGTGCGCGCCTGGGAAGAAACCATAATGCTTCCGACCTACGAAGCAGGCGAAGAAGAAAAAAATCCGATGTTCCTCGAAAAACGTGTTTATCAGGGAAGTTCGGGTGTTGTCTATCCTTATCCTGTTGTGGAAAAAGTTTCCGACGAGAAAAAAGACAAAGCCTACAAGGCTCTTTTTCTTGAAAACGAGTACATCAAAGTGATGATACTTCCCGAGCTTGGCGGACGTATACAGATGGCGTACGACAAGGTAAAGAAACGCCATTTCGTCTATTACAATCAGGTTATAAAGCCGGCGCTCGTAGGACTTACCGGCCCATGGATATCCGGCGGTATCGAATTCAATTGGCCGCAACATCATCGCCCGAGCACCTATCTCCCAACAGATCACCTGATAGAAGAAAATGCGGACGGAAGCGTCACCGTATGGTGCAATGAAGTAGAGCGTATGTTCCGTACAAAAGGAATGCAGGGTTTTACACTCCATCCCGGAAAAGCCTATATTGAAATAAAAGTGAAAGTTTATAATCGTACGAATTTTCCGCAAACATTTCTATGGTGGGCGAATCCTGCGGTTGTTGTCAACGATTATTACCACTCGGTCTTTCCACCCGATGTACATGCCGTATTTGATCATGGCAAGCGCGATGTATCAAACTTCCCGATAGCCACAGGCGTTTATTATAAACAGGATTATTCTGCAGGGGTAGATATTTCAAAATATAAAAACATCCCCGTACCGACATCTTATATGGCCGTAAAATCAAAATTCAATTTTGTCGGAGGTTATGAAGATGACGTAAAAGGTGGATTGTTACACGTAGCCGACCATCATGTATCTCCCGGAAAAAAACAATGGACATGGGGTAACGGAGACTTCGGTCTGGCATGGGACCGGAATCTCACGGATGAAGATGGCCCGTATATCGAACTGATGACAGGAGTCTATACCGACAACCAGCCGGATTTCTCATGGCTGCAACCGGGCGAAGAAAAATCATGGGTACAGTATTTCATGCCTTATGCCGAAGTAGGTTACGTAAAGAACGCATCTAAAGATGCAATTGTCAATATTGAAGTGCAAAACGATCATGTCAGAATTATTCTTTATACAACCTCGGCATTCAAAGATTTGCGTATCGTATTGAAAGATATCAACGGTAATATACATTTAGACGAAAAAGCTGATGTTTCACCCGAAAACATATATTCAAAAATAATAACCCTAAAGAAGTATAATCCGGAAGATTTGATATTTACACTTTATTCCTTCGACGGCAGAGAGATGTTAAACTATCAGGCGGATAAGCCTGAGATTAAACCGGTTCCGGACCCTGCGCAAGCAGCGAAAATGCCCGAAGAGATCTCATCGATAGAGCAACTGTATCTTACAGGACTACATCTCGAACAATACAGACATGCGACCTACGACCCGGCAGAATATTATCAGGAAGCCCTTCGTCGCGAACCGGAAGATATCAGATGCAACAATGCAATGGGACTTCTTTTAATGCGTAAAGGCCAATTTGCCAAAGCGGAGCCCTACTTCCATCAGGCTGTAAAAACACAGACGCAGCGTAATCCGAATCCTTACGACGGAGAGCCTCTTTACAATCTGGGGTGGAGCCTGAGGATGCAAGGTAAAAGCGATGAAGCCTACGATGCGTTTTTCAAATCAACCTGGAACGCCGCATGGCAGGATGCCGGGTATTTTGCCTTAGCACAAATTGATGCATCAAAAGGACTTTGGGTAAGTGCGCTCGATAAAGTAGAACGCAGCCTGATAAAAAACTGGCACAACCATAAAGCGCGACATCTTAAAACAACCATTTTGAGAAGCTTAGGAAAAGAAGAGAGCGCTTTATCATTCATCAACGATTCACTCGCCATCGATAAATTTAATATGGGATGTCGTTTCGAAAAATATCTTCTGACGAAAAAAGAAGAAGATTTCAATATTTTTTTGTCACTCATGCGGGGAGCAACACATAGTTATATAGAATATGCCCTTGATTATGCGGCGGCTGGCATGTATGAAAACGCCTCTGAACTTTTATCTTACGTAGTAACCGACGAGAGCAAGGTTTATCCAATGGTTTATTATGCAATGGGGTACTTCGCATCCTGTCAAAGCAAAAAAGAAACCGATACGGAAGCAAAAAAACACTTCGAACAGAAAGCGATTGAATATTACCGGAAAGCATCGAAGTCGTCACCAGACAAATGCTTCCCAAATAGAATTGAAGAAGTAAATATACTCCAAGATGCAGTTAAATACAATCCGTCAGATGCACATGCTTATTATTATCTGGGTAATTTCTGGTATGCCTTCCGTCAGTACGATGATGCTGTATCATGCTGGGAAAAATCAATGCAGATAAATGAGAAATTCCCTACTGTCCTGAGGAATCTGGCGCTGGCGTACTACAACAAACACAACCGCAAACAAGAAGCGCGTAAACTTTTAGAAGAAGCATTCCGTATAGATAATACAAATGCACGTATACTGATGGAACTTGATCAACTTTATAAAAAAACAGGTGTAGAACCGGCTGTCCGCTTAGAATTACTTGAACAATATCTTCCATTAGTAGAACAACGTGATGATTTATGTATCGAAAGAATCACCCTGTATAATCAAACCGGAATATATAGTAAAGCGATGGAACTCATCCATTCACGAAAATTCCATCCGTGGGAAGGAGGCGAAGGCAGGATTACCAAACAATACGTATTATGCAGGGTTGAATTAGCGAAACAAGCGATTAAAAACAACGATTTTGAAAAAGCATTAGCCTTACTTCACGAAACGGACAGCTATCCACATAACCTCGGAGAAGGGAAATTAGCCAACGCCGAAGAAAATGATATTGATTATTTCAAAGGAGTAGCGTATCGTGGTTTAGGCAATGAAGAAGAGGCTACATTCTATTTCAGAAAAGCAACCGTAGGCTCTCCCGAACCTCAACAAGCCCTTTATTACAACGACCAGCAACCCGACAAAATATACTATCAGGGATTGGCGTGGGAAGCGTTGGGAGAAGCGAACAAAGCCCAAAGTCGTTTCAATAAACTTATAGACCATGGCAAAAAACATTTGTTCGACAATTGCCGTATTGATTACTTCGCCGTATCATTACCGGATCTGGCGATATGGGACGACGATCTGAACGTACGGAACCAAATCCATTGCAATTATGTTATCGGGCTGGGAATGCTTGGGCTGGGAAACCGATCCGAAGCAGAACACTACCTGTCTAAAGTAAAAGAACTTGACATCAATCATCTTGACAGTCAACTCGTATTACAGAACATCTGATCCTTAAAAACAAGATAAAAATCCCTGCCTTTTAGACGAGATCCAAAGGCAGGGATTTTTTGTTTGTCCACATTACTGAACAAATAGTTTGGCAACGATTACTCTATATAAATTTTCTGTGACGTACCATCACCTAATTTAACCACATAAAATCCGGGTGTCAAAGAGCAAACATTTTCACCATCATTCAGATTAAGCGCTTTGACCAAACGCCCGTCAGCCGAATAAATTGAAGCGTCTTGCTTCACTACAGAACGGATATGCAAAGATTTACCGGATGCCCATACCTGATTTTTATCCGAAGCCACGTTATCATTCGATACGGAAAAAGGCGCTAACCACTGTTTCACAAAGGTAGATAAATCCAGCGAGGAATAATCTTTCGTCAGAAAACATTTTCCATCTTCAACCAATGCTTCTTCATCCATAATATCAGCTCCTCCCTGCACATTATTTTTCACTGTATTAAGACCAGTCAGCACATCTTTATGCTTATCCTTTATATTTGTCGCGATATAATTATTATTCGTAATGCAGGACGTTGGTTCCAATGCGTTTCCGGTTATTTGGTAAGGAGCGAAAAACACATTGTTCGTTATAGAAACGGACTTCATAGAAGTCGAAGCATGGCCGGCATAAAAAGCAACATCGGCAACATTAAAAACCAGATTACCGGCTATATGCACATTATACCCCTCGCAATCAATCGTAAACGCTTTATTATTACAACGCCCGGTTCCATTAACAAACTTATAACCCTCGAAATCATGTACCACATTTCCAGAGGCCAAAGAGTAGTCATGATGATTCAGATAATAAATAGCATGTACATCCTCCAGCGTATACCGTTCCAGATGATTCAGAAATTCAGAGGTAAAAAATAATTCATTCCCTTCGGTTACTCCGCTTACCGGATGATCCGGCATCAAAGAACACATATTATAACCAAGTGTTAGCCCATTGCCTTTAAAATCCGATATACGGTTGTTCTTCACCTGATAATTTTTGCACGTCATGGTGAAAACATCCGGGCGGTCAAAGGAAAAAAATCCGGTGTTATGAACCGTATTATTTTCAATCACCGTATTCGGCATATAAGACTGTACAACCTTTCCCCCGATATCATAAACCTCATTATTACGGAAAACAAAACTCCGCCCGGCATCATTGTTTTGACTCACTGAGTTGGAAACACAAGTAGCGCTGCCAATGTTCCGGAATACACAGTTGTCAAAAACCACATGCTCCGTATTCGCAAATGCTATAAACGACGCCCGGTAATAAACCACTCCATCATAAGTTAACCGGCTTCCGGTTCTTACTTCTTCGCCATAATACCTTTCGTAATCATAATAAGCCGCTCCTGAAAAGTTCAGATTGGAAAATTTTAATTCTTTCAGATTGACATCGCTAAACCAACCCAACAGTTGTTTTTTACATTCGTAAAGTTTTGTGACTCCTTTCGGAATATAAATTCCTCCTTCCGCAACTAAAATCTTTCCACTCTCCGGCTGATTAACCGCATTGGTCACATTGGCTATATAAAATAACGGATACCCTTTCCAGGAATCCCACTGCGGAGCCGCTTCAATGGCACGGAACATACCGCTTACCGGATGATAAAAATAGATGTATTCATCGTCGGTTTTGGCAATCGAGCCGTAAGCCATCCCAAACCACAGTTTAAAACAAATTAGTTTATCTTTGAAAAAAGAGGTCTCTTTATTTTTCAGAAAAGAAAGTTCTTCCGGAAATTTAAATCGAGCATAATCAATCGAATAGCGGTTATCATGATCTGTACTGAGGGTTTCCCGCGCAGAAGTTGCCCGGTGAATCTTTTTTTCAGACAAATTGCCGGAGTCTGATATGGGAACAAGATTAAAATTCTGATCCACATACACTTCTCCACGGGTATAATCATTTTTCAACGGTACGAAATAATGGGTATCCGTTTCTTTCGTAGCCTCTGATGATGTGTATTCATTTCCATCCGCTATAAGATTGACCGTCTCGCCGGATTTGGCGGTAAGATGTACACGGACATTCGGATAATCAATACTATAGAAAGTAAATGTTTCATTATATTTATAAACACCTTCCGAAAAATAAACCGTAAATGTTTCGGTCGCGTTTTCCGACTGGCCGATTTCGTATTTGAGCCGATTAAATACATTATTGAATTCCGCCTGGGTACTAACGGTCAAGATCTTCTCTGCCCGTATCGGAATACAAAACCCCAACAATCCGGCGATCAACAACACAAAGTTCACACAACACTTTTTGCACATAAATCCTTCTTTTTATCAATTTTTTCGTTCTTTTCTTTTCGCCGTAAGTTCTGTTACCTTCAACCGCAACATCACCGTCCTGTTCATGGATGCCTCCGGATATTCATCCGGAACAGGCCGGTCGTGATGTGACATAATCAGATCCATCCCTCTTTTCCGCTCCTGTTCATCTTCTACCAATTCCAGATATCCCATACCCACAATACTTGCATAATGCATTGTACAATATACCTTTTCTTGAATATATTCCAGTTCATGATCCGTATCCAACTGAAAACAAACATAATTATTCTCTCTCATCAAATCCAACTTTTTACCTTCACGCGCGCAGTGAAAATATAAGACAGGAAATTCGTCTTCCCACTCATATCCGTAATTAAGGCACACAATGTAAGGCATATTATTTACAGCAAACGCAATACGACACGCATCTGCCTTTTGCAATACAAGCAGCATATCTTCCCTTTCTGTTATCTGGCGATCTTTTCTTCTCATTATTTCCAATTTTTCAATAAAAACAGTAACCCCCTCTCAAAAATCATTATGTCTAAATTAGAGTTTTCCTTATACTTCAAAAGCAAAGATAATATTTCTTTATCATCTTCAGAAAAAGCTTCTTCTGAAGATGATAAAGAAATATTTTTTCGGCTATCACATTAGACATATATCCGTTATTTTCAAAACAGACTTGTAAATTCCGTATTTTTAAGTTTTATTTCATGAAGTATTTTATCTATATATATTTTTTTTGTAGAGGTATATGCAATCCTATCATTTGCATATTTTTCTGCTAATTTTTTCTTCAAATCCTCATACTCTTTTGCTATATGAGGATTTTGAGTTAAATAATTTCTGAAAAGAACATATCTTTTCCAATCTCCCTGATTTTGCTTTGTCAAGTGAAGATAATGAGTACTGCTTATTCCATCCGTTTTTTTGAGAAAAACTTCTCCATCTAGCTTAAATGATGATTTATAATATCCTGCTATAATCAATTTCCTAATAACATCCTCAATAACAGAATCATTGGGAATAACAACTAAAACATCAATAATAGGCTTAGACTCAATACCTGGTATAGCTGTACTACCTATGTGCTCTATTAAAATATCTTTATTTTTAAGCATTTTCTTAAGCAAAGTTTCTTCCTTCACATATAATTGCTTCCATAAAACAGTATATTTTTCTAATTTTACCGTTCCTAATTTTACTCCTATTTTTGTATTAGCTTTCTTATTGTATTTAGAAAGATACGAATTTGCCTCTTTAATTGATTTGAAATAATGAATATGCTTTCTTTCCATCATTAGAATTTCATCATAAAATCTTTTCTTTTTAGTATTAAATGACCATATTTTTTTGATAGCATGATAATAATTATCTGATTTGCTATTACAATCTAATTTTCGTTTTAACATTTTGCAATAAAAAAATCTTTTTAAAAGATTTAAGGAACAACGCATCCTCGAAATATCAAAAATAAATATTGTATCTGCTTGATTTGCTCTAATTTCTAATGTTTGAGGATAATTCCCATCTATTATCCAACTATTTTCTTGAGAAATTTTTGCTACTACACCAATCCATTCTACAACAGTCATATAAGTTCTATCTTCCTCAAAATATAAATTATCAAGATGAATCAGTTTTATTCCAGTCAAATTGTGTAGTTTTTTAGCAAAAGTTGATTTTCCTGCTGCTATATTTCCAACAATCATTACTTTATTCATAAATTTCCTAATTTTAAAAAGTTAGTCGTATAAATCAAATGGTCAATTTTATCCGTTTCATTACGAGAAAATCTATAATCACTATATATACAACGCAGAATATGCCATGAATGCCATGAGTTATTCGAAAGTTCTATCGTTTGTCTTGTCATTCCCGCCAAACTGTTCATTGCTGTTTCTAAATATTCTTCATTGCATTTATAAGTATTATTAAAATGGTCTATAAATTGTAGCATTGAAACAATAAAGTCTAATTCCTGTAATTGTAAAATATTATTTTTTTGTGCATAATCCATGATTTGCAGAATAGATAAATCTAAAATCTCCTTAAATATTATACTAAAATCAACATAATATTTCCCTAACTTTATATCTAAACATTGCTGCAGTATTTTCAATGATTTTTTGTCTGCAAACAAATTTTTCCAAGTTTCAAAACGTTCTTCATAAGTTGGTTTCCACGCATTATTTTCAATTAATTTAAATGTTATCCAATCCATTGCCCCTCTAGAAAGAAAATAAGAATACCATATATTCCATTTTATATCCTTTTTATAAAAGAAAATTTTTATTGGAAAAAAAAGAATATTACACCACAATCTTGCCAATCCACAATAAAACAATTTGTGATATAATGATGTTATATCTGTATTATCAAATCCAAAAACAATAGGCGATTCAAAAAAACAAGAAAAATCATTACCGATTAAAGTTTTTCCTGTAACTGACAACTCTTTAAAGTATAGCGTATTTGCTTCTCTTTTCAATTCCTCAAGTGTTCGTATTTTTAATCCAATATGAAAATATGGATTATCTTGCAAAATAGAATTAGATAAATGTAACATATTTTTATATATATAATACTTTTCGCCTTTACTATACTCTGTCTCATTAACACATAATAGATCATAGTCACTTAGTGCATATATCTTTTTATTCAACGACAACCACGCGGCTTCATTTGTGGAATAACTACCACCGATAATGATTGTTGAGGGTTTTTTGTCGCCGAAACAGTCCAAAATTTGAGGCAATAATTGATATAGAGTTATCATAACTGAATTATTTGAGAATTACTAAATTTTTTTATTTGTTGATTTTCCATAATAACAAAAGAATCAACATATTCATTTGCATTCCATGCAAAATGCGGCGCGCAAGGGGCTGCAACTATTATTTGATGTGCTGACTTAGCATATTTTTTACGACCAATACTCGTTGATAAATAAGAGTATCCTACAGTCACCAAAATGGATTCAAATCTATTTTGAAATTCAAGCCCTCCAGATTTATCTGTATAAGGAATTTCATATTCTTGAATAAATGTTAAATCACAACATAATCGACTACAAATATCAATCATATTCAAGATACTAGTTTCATCATCATTAATCTTTTGAAGAACAACACTATTAATTGTAATTTTCAACCCTGTAGATTGTGCTTTTATAATATTCTCTTGTAATTTATCAGGGAATTCAATTTTATAAATGTTTTTATATAACAAAGAATCAAATGTTGTGATATTGATATGAATATCGCACAACTCTGTTTTCAACAAATCAGACAATTTGTGACCTAAAAGAATGCCATTAGTATTTAAATGAAAATTATTTTTAACCTTTGCGTAAACAATATTTATTATTTCACATATTTGAGGATGCAATAATGGCTCTCCTCCTGTGATAGCAACATTATCGTTTCTTTTAACATGTTTATCAAAAAATAATTCCACAAACTGTGGTTGAATAAATGCATTTATTTTTCCTAACAATGAACTTTCACCATGACAAAAGCTGCATTTTGCATTACATTTATTAGTAATTCGTAATCTCCATTGTCTTATCATAGTCAGATTTTTTTATGATATAAAGGACAAGCCAACCGTTTTTCTACTCCTTTCTCGTTCATCGTAATACAAGGGATTGGATTAATTGATAAATCATATTTTCGTTTTATACGATCACTAAATGTATCTATCATTTGTTGCCAATCATTACTTAACAATTCTGAAATATGACCGATTTCCATCCCTTTACGATTATTAAGTAAACAACAAGGATAAATGTAACCAGAAGGACTTAAATTCAGATGTTTAAATGGATAAATAGTACACTTTCCTTCACTCAAAGTGTCTGCTAAACAACCTTGCATTTTAAAACTAGTTTTTCTAAAATTGATAGTTTTAACTCTTTCGGATAATTCCTGCCATTCTTTATCAGCAATATGATGAAATCCATTCTGTGTACTTGCTTTTCCTATAGGTGTCAGGCGCAATAATTTAATCCTATTCACTCCTAAGTCATCAAGAAATTTTAATGTTTCTTCTGCATCATCAATATTCATCATTGAAACAGGAAAATTCACATTTATATTCAATCCCATTTCAATACAATGATTTATCGCAACCAACACGGAATGGAAAGCACCTGTTTTGCCAGCCATACTGTCATGGGTATTAGTATTACAAGAATGTATGCTTACCCAAACTTTATTTAATCCCGCTTCTTTTAATTGTTTAATCTTTGGCAATGACAACAGAGTTCCGTTTGTTCCAATAGAGGTGTGAAATCCAAGTTTTGAAAATGAAAAAATATACTTATCAAGATCTTTAATCAATAGGGGTTCTCCACCCGTAAATCGCACACTTTTACCAGAAATTCCTTTTAATTTTTCAGATAGTTTTAGTAATACATCTAAATTCAAATCTGTTTTTTGATGAGCAATATGTCTTAAACAATGATAACAATCCAAATTACAATGTTCAGTTATCATTATAGCGATGTGCTGCAATGTATCTGTCATATTATTTCCATTCTTTTTTATTAATATCAAATCGAAGCAATCTCCAACGAGAATTATTA
Source organism: Tannerella sp. (assembly GCA_031551825.1). Taxonomy (GTDB): domain Bacteria; phylum Bacteroidota; class Bacteroidia; order Bacteroidales; family Tannerellaceae; genus Tannerella. Next base: position 30,558 of record JAVBNB010000050.1, read on the forward strand.
TTCATATCGAAACAAGCATTTTTTAATTTATCTATGCATTTGTTTAAGATTTCTTGAAAATCATCCATATATATAATGTTGTGTGACAAAAATGCACAAGCAAGGTTGTTTTCTATACTTAAATGTTTATCGAGAGACTCACAAAAGGAATATGCATATTCTTTATTTTCTTCTTCATTATAAATCCCAAGGTAGATGTTGTTTTGTAGCGATACAAAAGGAGTGGAAAAATCACTTTTGTATCTTGAGTTTATATTGTTTAATTTTTGATTCTCAAAAGAAAGTGTCCGATTTCCGTTATCATCTTTTGTATATGAATATTGATTTATGTTTTTGCATTGAAAAACAAAGACAACAATCCATTTATTCCAGTCAAGATTATTTAAACATTTATTTAGGAAATTATCTATGTCAGAATGGGCGGATATAGTTAATTGTTTTGATGTTTCATTATCAATTTTCAAAAGTTGTCTTATGCCATATTTATCTTCTATTTTCTTTTCTTTTATGTCATCTAAAATAGCAATAACTGTTGCATAAACATTATAGGAAATTTTATTTTCATATCCTATTAATGCCTGCATTGCATCTTCTAAGTTTATTGTATCATTGTCTATTCTAGATGGTTTATCGCTCCCCGAAGAAGGTCTTTTTCTCAAACAAGAATCTATTATATCTACGCATCTTATTATTTGAGTTACAATGTTCATTGACTCACCTTCTATGGCAAATGGCGCACCCTTACCATTCATACATTCATGATGGAAACCTGCAATATCTGCAATATCTTCCGAAAATCTCATTTTATTTATAATCGAGTATGAGAAGTAAGGATGCAAATCTCTCTTTCTCTGCTCTAATTCAGTATTAAATTTATCAAATGACCACATTCTTACTTTTCCAATGTCATGCAACAATCCTGCAACTTGTAATTTCAATATATCAACTCCAACTAAATTTTCATCAAGTATTCCTTTGTATGAAAACTCGTAGTTGCTATCTCTGTCTTTTACAATAATTGTAGCCAATGTTTTTGCAAGTAGAGAAACATTTTGGGAATGTTTTGCTTGATATTCATCTATATCCCCCAATAATATTTCTACTGTTGATTTTAAATTATGCATTATGTTGTTTACTCGCACAAATTCTGAATATATTATCCAAATAATTTTATTATTTATCCAAATTAAATAATCTTCAACTTGTTGCTTTTGTTCATCACCTACCTCTTGTTTAAATGATAATTGAATACGCCCAATTATTGTTTCGTGAATTATCATTGGTGAGACAAAATGGGATTCTATATTACATTTCTTTGAAAGAAAGATTTTTTTTTGAGTTAATGCATCTTGCCTAAAAACTTCAATCTTATTTTTGTAAACTGTTACCTTTTCCTTTGTCTTTAATGCTTTTCTACACTGGCGGCCGATGCTACCCTCATTAAAAAATGAATGAGTATTCCATATCGAATAATCCTCACTTGTCGGGAATGTTATAATAAAAATATCATCAACTAAAAAAGCAATTGAAAATAAATTGACATTATCAAAAATCTCTTTTGTAAGAGCAAAAACATCATCAACAACAGTAGGAACAATTGAACAAAAAGGATCTCGCTCATTTATTTCTCTAACTTTCTTTTTTACATGCTCTTCAATATTCTCAAATTTTTTATTAAGAATTTGGTCATCTATACTATTATCTATATACATATTTCCACATGAATTAAATAAGCTTATCTGTTAAATTTTCAAAATATATTATTTTTTGTTTCATTGTTGTATATTCTGTTTTCATATAGCATAAGAAGAGGTTTATTTAAGTTTTCTCCTATTGCTTATATTATTACTTTATATGGCTCAGGGAAATTTTCCCTAAATGTATATTCTGCTGCATTCGTAAATTCATCAAGTTTTTTCAGATTAGAACAATTTACACTTGCTTCTCTTCTCATTTCCTCATATTCTCTTTTAATATTTCTCTGAGATAATCTCCCATTCTGTATAACAATGTATCAACATCTTTTAATTTGACGATTGCAGGGATACTTATGGATTCTATCTTTAAACATTCAAGTAATAATTGGTTATCATTAAGTAATTCCATTTGTTTATGGTACAAATCTATTTGCAGGTTAGTCATTATAGAAGGAAAAATATCGTTTTTTTTCGCCAAACCATTAGCTATAAGAACTCTTCGTATGCATTTTACATCTCGATATATTTTTCCTAAACGATTAAAATAATCAATTCTTATTTCATTACGATTACGCTCTGCTTCTTGTTCTTTTTCCTCCTGAATATATGCGTCCTTTTTCGCTTCTTCTCGGCTTTTAAAAAAATATGCAACCATTCCGCCAATAATCATTATTATAAATAATCGAAGAAGATTTTTCAATAGCTCAAATCTAATAGTATCTTTCATTATTTTGCTATCTATCGCAGATAAAGTCAAATTATCTGCAGATACAATCAAATATATAATTAATAGTAATGTTGGTACTATTATAATAAGTAAACTCAATATCAATTTTTTATTACTCATTAACTATGTTTTAAATATTTCTCATCCTCAAAATAAAAATTTCACTCATCCTGATTCCTCTTATACTTTGTAATTTTCATTTATATATGATTCGTATTCAACTGAGAACAAACAAAATCATTCTTTCTCATCAAATTCAACATTTTTCTCTTCACGCACGCAATGAAACATAAATCAGAAAAATCGTCTCTCCACTCATATTTGTAATAAAATACACAATAATAAGGCATATTGCTTACAGCAAATGAAAGGTGAGATGCATCTACCTTTTGTAATACAGGCAGAATACCCTCCTTTTCTGTCACCTGACAACCTTCCCCACTCATTATTTTATAATTTTTAATAAAAATAATGACAAATATATTACTTTATATTAAATTTTCAAATATTTTTAAACTTTATTTCATAATGTGATATATTATATCCTGCATTTATAAATTTGCATGAAAACAAATTATGCAAAAATAAATATTTAGGACAACTTTTTAAAAATATTCATTTTACCTTTGTGAATTATAATATTATGGATCTATACGAGCTGCATGCAAGATATATCCTTATTGAAAAACAATAAAAAACTGATAAAAGTTATGATGGAGTTACCCGAGGTCTTCACGCTTGCAAGACAAATCAATGAAACATTGGCAGGAAAAAAAATAACACATGTATCCAATGCGACTAAACCTCACAAATTCACGTTCTATAATGGCGATCCGCTCGAATATGGAAAAATACTTACCGGAAAAGTGATTGAATCTGCCAAGGGCTATGGTATGTTTGTCGATCTGTTCTTAACGGGTGGAACAATAATCAGTATCGGAGATGGCGTAAGTGTAAAGTACAACAATCCGGATGATAAAGTTCCGAACAACTATCAGCTATTGATCGGATTTGAGGACGAATCCTTTCTTGTTTTCACCGTTGCCATGTATGGTTTCATCAATGTATATCCGGATGGCGTCATTGAAAACAAATATCATAAACTCAGCAAAGAGAGCGTTTCTCCTTTGGATAAAAAGTATACAAAAGAACGTTTTTACAAATTATTCAGTGATACCCAAAAGGATATAACGGCAAAAGCGTTATTAGCCACAGAACAACGAATTCCGGGCGTAGGAAACGGCACATTACAGGATATATTGTTTAATGCCAAAATTCAACCGAAACGTAAAATTTCCACATTTTCAGAAGATCAAAAAGACACGCTGTTTCATTCCCTGAGAAACATACTACAAGATATGACTTCAAAAGGAGGACGCGATACACAAAAAGATTTGTATGGAAATAATGGAAATTACCAAACAATCCTTTCTTCCAAAACATGGAAACAACCCTGTCCTGCTTGTGGAGGAAGCATCATCAAAGAAGCATATATGGGCGGAACGATTTATTATTGCCCCAATTGCCAGATATAATTACCCAATAAACGATTGATCGATTCCTCCTATGTACAATTTGGCGGGAACGGACAATGTTTAATCCGTATCGAATCCTTATTTTTGTAGAAAGAAATCCAATTGTATGCGAAACGATACGGAAAATATTTACAAACAAAAAGCGAATCTTGTAATCGATTACATAAGCGCAAACCTGCATAAGCCTTTACTGCTTGATACAATCGCAGATAAGATGAATGTATCACAACGCCAGTTGCTTCGCATCATGCGTTCATATCTAAATGAATCGTTATCGGCATATATAGTAAGGCAACGTGTAGAACGCGCGGTTATGTACATGCAAACAGAAGAAATGAACCTGACCGCTCTCTCGGAAAAGGTCGGGTATGATAATCCGCAATCATTTTCAAAAGCATTCAAAAAGCAATTCGGAATATCTCCAAAAATCTATATAAAACAACTCCGCAACAAGCTGGAAAGCTATATTCAAAGTAGCGGAAACAGGCAAAACGATCTATCCTGCGAATTCTGTGATATAGACCATATCGAACTAGTCTATATCCGTATTTGGGGAGAATATGGGGCAAAAGAACCCTACGAAACGGCATGGAATAAATTAATCCGGTTTTTAAAAGCAAATGACGCATTATCCGAAAGCACACGATACATCGGCATCAGTTTTGATGATCCCAATATCACGAAACACGATCAATACCGTTTTTATGCCTGCGCATCTGTTGACAGAAAAATTACGCCTGCGGGAGAATTCGGAACAATACAGATAAAGAAAGGCAGATATGCCGTTTTTACTCTGAAAGGTAGTTATTCCGGTCTTCAGGAGCTTTATAATAACATAAGCGTAAATTTCAAATATACCTTACGTCATAGTATTGCATTCGAGGAATATTTAAATAATCCCCACAGCATAAATGAAAACGAACTTCTCACAAAAATTTATATTCCCGTCAAATAAACCATATATGAATGCGAATTTTATAACACTAAACAAAGACAACATCGGAAAAGAACATATCTGTTGCGCCTTTTCCGACAAGAAATGTAAGGAAAGCTACGAATTGAAAAAAGAATGGCTCAAAAAAGAATTTGATAACGGATATGTTTTTCGTCGTTTAGACGAACGTGCAAAAGTATTCATTGAATATGTTCCGGCCGAAAAAGCGTGGGTTCCCGTCGAAGCGCCCAACTATTTAATGATTAACTGCTTTTGGGTATCAGGCCAGTATAAAAGAAAAGGATATGCCAAAGCATTGCTTCAATCAACTATAGACGATGCCGTAAAACAAGGTAAAGACGGCTTAGTTACAATAGCAGGCATCAAAAAATTCCATTTCATGAGTGATACGAAATGGCTCTTGCAACAAGGATTTGAAGTCGTGGAAAAACTACCCAATGATTTCTGCCTGTTAGTGAAAAAAATCAATCCCAAAGCCGCAAATCCTAAATTCAAAGAAAACGCATTAAGCGGCGAATGCCCTGACAAAAACGGAATTGTCGTTTATTATAGTAACCGTTGTCCCTTCACAGAGTTTCATCTCCAGAATTCATTAAAAGAAACAGCAAAGAAGAGAGGCCTTTCCATAAAGATAATCAAATTAGAAACGATGGAACAGGCACAGTCCGCTCCCACCCCGGCCACCATATTCAGTTTGTTCTATAATGGCAAATTTATTACGACTGATCTCAGTGTATGCATGGATAGCCAGTTTGATAAAATCGTCAAAATACCATAAGAATTGACTGAATTAGTAATATAACCAAGAGATACTTCATAAATCCGGATATATAATCACACCTTAACGGACATGTATAATTTACCTATTAGGGTGAACAAAAGACCAATGGGTATGTATGATTTTCCACTGATCAAATACATCTGATTTATAGACTTCTGTACAATTCATCCTGAACGTTTGACCATCTCTTTGAACTTCATAATTATATGTCAAAACTGCAAGATCTGCTGATAATTGTACAGTCGGGTTTATCATTTCATATTGGTCAATCTTAATTTTACCCCTAACATTATTGTAATAATCTTCCAAAGCCTTCTTCCCTTCGAGTTTATTCACGAAAGCAGGGTCAATATAAATAACATCATCGGACGATAACTCTAAAAATCCCTCGGGATTCCCATCATTCCAAAGTTCTAACGCCTGATTCTCTAAAGCTATTATTTTAGCTTTAATATCTTCATTATCTGCAAATAAAATCATCTTTCTATAATCCCCATCTTTTTTCTTCTTAAATCCATTACTCAACAGCGCCTTTATTGAGAAAGTGTTCTCTTCGGCAGGATCTGCTGATATCTCATATCCTCCTAACTCTATGATCTTCTCTTCTAACTTCTGAATAATTAATTTGCCGATTCCTTTATTCAGATATTCCTCCTCACCTATCAGATAACCAATCTCGTAAGTATGCATTTTTTCTACTACGTCTCCATACAAATTCTCAAAATCGTGTCCTTCTTCCTCTAAATCTTCCAAGAAAAAACAATCAGCATAAAGACAATATCCAATTTTCTTATCCTTATAGTAAACAATAAAATGCGTCATAAAATCATACTTGCCATTTCTATTATTTACTTCATCCAACCAAGCCTCCCTTTGACCTTCTCCGCCTGGGCACAACCATTTGTAGATATATTCTTTATTCAACCAATTATCAAATAAAGGTATATCTTCATCAAGTAGAGGTTTTAATATAATTTCGTCCTTGTTTATCATAAACTCATCATAAATCGTTTCATTCTTTTCGAGTTGGGAACACTATCCGGTTATTGAAAACACAGGGCAATTTCTTTGCTTTTTGTAGCGTATCCACTTGAATTAAAGATACAGAAACGTCATTTGCTTCACGTTTCTGAAGGTTGTTCTTTTATTATTGAGTAGATTAATTCATCCATATATTCTCCGTTTTTGTATAACGCCTTTTCTAATCTCGCTTCCAGCTTAAATCCGGCTTTCTCCAATGCCCGCTGAGAGCCTGTATTAGTGGAAAACGGGCGGGCATAAATCCGCACAATATCAAACGTATTGAAACCATATTCAGCAATTTCCGTTATTGCTCTCGCCATGATCCCCTTTCCCCAATATTTTTCGGAAAGCCAATAGCCTATCTCTGCACTCTTCATGTGAATATCTGCCTGCGGAAATATACCAATCGAGCCGACAGCTTCACCTTTTATCTCAATTGCAAAGACCTTGGTTACACTATCTTTTGCTACCATTTCTATATAGGCTCTTCCGTCAGTCTCTGTGTACGGGTGCGGAAACTGATTAGTCAGCCATTTTGCAATATTATTGTTATTGGCGTGTTCAACAACGCTATCCAAATCAGATATTTTCCAATTTCGTAATTTGTAATCCATTATTTTAGTATTAAATCCTTTATATCGTTGATATGCAAATTCAAATGCCAAGGATAACCTTTTATCATATCTTCCAAAGTTACTTTTACCCCCTCATAGTCCGTCCAATAGTTATTCAATTTGGACTTGTCTATTGATTTTATCAAATGAATCATATGCAGATTAAACGATTTCCATAGTTGAACCAAATTTATCCAATCAGCATGCTGGTAATCCTGAATAGCAATCCAACGGTCGTTATCCTGTGTGTAATCAGGAAATATCAAACTATCGTTGTATTGCAAACGGATCATTCTCTGATGATTATTTGAAACAGAATCTATTAAATGACCGAGCAGTTGTTTAATCGTCCTATTCTGATGGTTTCTCCTTTCGGTTATAACGTCTTCGGTCAATGAGAGTAATTTTTGTTCCCACTCATTAATAATGTTCTCAACTTCGTTTGTATAGGTGCTTAAATCTGTGTCCATAGTGTAATTATATTTTATTGCTCATCTATTCTCTTTGATTACTTACTAATATCAGTTTTTATCAATAAAATGAGGCATATAACCCCACATGACGATCGCTCACAACAGGAGCAATTGTGAGGTTATGTTTCTCTGCGAAAGGCTTAGTGAACAGATATGCGCTTCCGACTCCGATCGCTGCACCGGCCGCTACATCCCACCAGTCATGCTTTTTACCATACACACGACTCCAGCCAACATAAGAAGCCACCGCATAAGCCGGAGCACCCCATGTCCAGCCATATCTCCGTTGGAGAAAAGCAGCGCCGGTAAAACTGATACTTATATGCAAAGAAGGAAATGAGCGGTCATTACTCTGATCCGGTCTTTCCTTATCAATAAGATATTTTAATCCGTAACTGACCCCAACAGTAAGCGCTCCGGAAAACGCACCCTGCTTCAGCCCTTCCCAATCCTGAAGGGCTAATGTTGTTATCAGACAAGCAACAGGAATTGCGCCTGCAAGAACATCACCGGAAGTCCGCACATTTTCCCGAGCTTTACTCACTTCTATTTTTTGTGCGTTAACGGAAATACAAAATAAGAAAACCAGTATGATACTAAGGAGGTTTTTCATATGTACAAAAACTAATATTTAACACTAAAGTAATATAGAACTCGCTTATATGTAATACATTAATCAGGCTCGTTTCATAAATAAAGATTAAAACAAATCAATTAGTTTGGGGATAAAAATAATCGTCCCGACGGTAGCTGCGGCCAAGGACATAAATAACACCCCACCGGCAGAAAGATCCTTGACTTTTTTTATCGCCTCATTATATTCCGGAGATACCACATCCGCCAATCTCTCAATCGCAGTGTTCAAAGCTTCCGCAGCCAGCACACATCCGCATACAATAATAATAGCTATCCACTCCATAACAGAAATCTTTAGCAGAAATCCGGCAATAACAACACAAACACTGATAAAAATATGCAGCCAGGCATTATGCTCATACCGTAACAATAACAAAATACCGTTAAACGCATATTTAAAACTACCCATTCTTTTACGAAAGGTGAAACCTTTATTATTCATATATAAGTCCGTTTTTACCTGTCAAGTAGCTGCAAATATATGGAAATAGTTATGAAATATAGGAAAGAACCATCAATTATTTGATTTTATTTTAGATTTTCATCGGCTTAATTTAACCGATTGAAGAATAAACTTTTAGCAGAGCTTTTGAAAATCAGAGGTAACGAGTTAATAACTATTACCGGAATATACCTTTGTGTCCTTGCCGCCACACGTTCACACAGTTCTTTCGAGTGCGTTTATAGAGATTTTTTACAATTTATTGAAATGTTTCCTGTATTTCAATGGGGACATCCCCATAGCCTTCGTGAAAACCCGAACAAAATGGGGCAAATCGTTGAACCCTACCATAAAACATATTTCTGTAACCTGCTTTTGCGAATGTTTGAGTAGCTCACGGGCAGTATTCAAACGATATTCGCTGACGAATTGTGAAAAAGTCATTCCTTTGTTGCGTTTGAAGTAGGAGCAAAAGGCTGAGCGGTTCATTCCTACTTCAGCAGCGATGTCTTCCAAAGCAATAGGGTGGACATAGTGCCCCATCACATAAGTAGAAATTTGCTGCATACGCCTTACATCACGTTCGATTCGCGTAGGTTTTCCCACAGAAATATGGTCGGACGTGGCAAAAATGGCAGGTAGCAGACGGAACATCTCACACAGGCGTCCTAACTCATCCATCTCTTTCATTTGGATAAGTGTATTGCGGATGACGTGGGAACTTTCCTGCCCAAACTTCAATGCATTGACAGGAAACTTAATGTCAGTCATATAAATACCGATGGAAAACACGCTGTGCAACGATATGTCGATTTCGTCTCCATGTTCTCAAATATGGAAAAGCTACATACAGGCGGGCATGCCTCCACAGAATGTCTTGCAGAAGTGTGTGATCTTGTAAATCCTGCTCTTGGAATAATTCCTATCCATAGTGAAAATTCTGTAAGCTGTGCGAAGCTACCAATTAAAAAACATTTACAGCAGATAATACTCACATCGTCAAATATTATAGGTGATGTAGAGATTAGAATAAATAAAAAGTGATCAGTAGTACATGCTTCCCAAAGATTTCCTAAAATGGTAATTTATACTATTCCTATTCCGATGTCTCTCCTATAGAGTCTGCTATCAAGGAAGCCTGACGGATACGGTCGGCAAGGCTGATACCGTTACGGATATTACCGGCCAGGATGAGTCCGGGATACTGATTTTCGATCCGGCTAATGGCCTCGAAACGCTCGCCGCTGCTTTTCCCGTATTGAGGAATAGCATGGGAATGACGGAAAATACGGATTAGGTCGGGAGATATGTTGGATGGGAAACGTAGCATGGAATGCAAATGCGTTACTATAACGTTTCTGATCTTATCGTCTGTCCATTCCAACATCTCCGGATGCCTGACTCCTCCCATAAAAAAAGAAAAGAGCGCACCTTCACGCGGAGCCCTGGAAGAGAAACATGAAGAAGGGAAGAGAATTCCCAGGATCGGCTTCTGCTCAATCGAAGGAATAAGTCCGCCAAAGGCATTCAGTCGTAAAGCTCCGGTATCACGAATGCCGACAGAAGCTTGTATAACAGGTACATAACAAAGATTCGTGATTTTAACCATTAATTCCGAAGGAACAAAAGGAAGCAATTCGGGCAAGCTATAGGCTCCTACGGTAGTAACTACCTGACGGGCAAGGATAGTTTCTTCACCTTGCGGAGTCATACAGGAAATCTGCCAACGGCCATCAGCTAATGGGCGAATGAAAGTATCAGTAACCGACAGGGAGATTTGCTCAGAGCCAATCTGATTAGTCAGAGCTATCGTCAGATTTTCCAAGCCTCCGGCAACCGAAAATATCTCCTTGGTGACCAAGCGGTCACGGGAGGTTTTAGGTTCTTTCATTTTGGCCATGCTTCCCCGGATAAAACTGCCATAGCCTTGTTCCAGATTATAGAGTTTGGGTAAAGCGTACCGGGTAACCAGTTTCATCGGATCGCCCGCATATATGCCGGATATAAAGGGATCAACGGCATAATTGAAGAAAGATTGCCCTAAACGCCGGCACGCCAGTTGTCCAACCGATTCATCCGGAGCCTTTCCCTTGCTACGGAACGGTTCTCCCAACAGGCGGAACTTGTCTTTATATGTAAATAAAGGCGTGGTGATCCCGGTCCATAATCCCGATGGTAGTGCATGGAAACGGTCTTTCTTCCAAATCAACCTTCGTTTGGACGCCTTACATGCCGTTTCAAGTTGACAGGATGTGGAATGCAACCGGGTAAATAATTCGGCTACTTCCGGACAAGAGACCGTTCCGGTGTTCGGCCCGCTTTCAAACGTAAAACCGTCTTCATGGAAAGTCTGTATCTGTCCGCCGGTACGATTGGCCCGTTCCAGCAGATGAACCTGTTTTCCTTTCTGCCGGAGGAGAAAGGCAGTAGTCAGCCCGGTAATCCCGGCACCAATGATTGCTACGTCTATTTGTTTCATTTCCATCTGTCGTTATACCGGTTTCGAGAATGTTTTATCGGTTTGCATCATCAGCTTATCTAAAGAAGCGGCTACATTCCTGACGAAGAGTTTACCTTCAGGAGTGATGCTTATCTGTTTTTCGGTCAGTGTAATAATACCATCATCGGCAAATGCGCGAAGCGTCTGTTCGTTGTATGCAGTTGCCCCGATAAGGGTCTCAACGGGAAGAGAAAGCCTCTCCGACAGTTCCTCCCAATCGATGATATAATTACACATCAGGGTTTCAATCACTTCTTTCACGATATATTCTTCGTGGTTCAGGCGATAGCCTTTGGCGGTAGCCAGCGTTCCTGCTTCGATCTGTTCAATATAGTCACTGATCCCTTTGGCATTTTGGGCATATACGCCATGTAGCTGGCTGATACCGGTAGCGCCGAACGCATAAACCTGCCCGGTAGTGCGTCCGGTACAATACCCCTGAAAGTTACGGCGGAGTTTTTTCTGTTCCAACGCCAGAAAGAGTTCGTCTTCCGGACGGACGAAATGATCCAACCCGATTGAACGGTAACCGGCAGCCAGTAACAAAGCTTCCGCATTCCGGAACATCCCGCTTTTTTCTTCACTTACAGGCAGTCCTTTCTTTTCGAGGATCAGTTGTTGCTTATTTACCCAGGGAACGTGTGCATAAGAGAATGTAACCAACCGATCGGGCTGCCAGGCAATAGCCTGTTCGATGGTGTGCGTAAAACTATCTCTGGTCTGGAAAGGCAATCCGTATAGGAAGTCCATATTAATTCCTCCTCCGGAAGTACGGAGGATATGGCATATAGTATCCATATCAAGCAGGGATGAGCGGCGGTTGACGGCTTTCAGTACATCTTCGCATATATCCTGTACACCAATGCTGAAGCGATTGAAACCGGCTTCAGGCAGAGCCATCCAATAAGTCTCATCAAGATAACCCGGATGGCATTCAACAGCAATCTCGGGGCGCTCGATGCTGGTAAATGCCGACAGTAAATGGTCGTTCATTTCTTTTAGCACCGGTACAGGGAGGAAAGTGGGAGAACCTCCTCCATAATGGATCTGCGCAATCTTCCGTGTCGGATCGATCATCCGGATCACGGCATCCATTTCGGTATGAAGAGCAGATATATAACGGTCTACATCCGCAGGCTTCATCGCCGGAAATGAATTACAGCCGCAGTAATGGCAGAGATGCCGGCAAAAAGGAATATGGAGATAAAAAGAAAGGTGATCGGGCGATAAGGTATTGGATTCCTTAATTGCCTGTTCATAATCTTCCGTACCGAACCGATCGGTAAAATAATTGGCCGGCGGATAACTGGTATATCTGGGTACCGGATTATTATATTTCTCCAGCAGGGAGTTTTTTTTCTTCTCGTTTATCATTCTTAAATGCAAAGATAATATAACAGAAAGTCAACAAAGCTAATAAAAGCTCAAAAATGAACAATCCCCGGTAGCCCAGGTGATCAGCCAGTTTACCGCTGCCAATGGCAATGATCATGCTGCTGAGATGCGTAATCACGGTTTGTACGGTAAAATCCGTACCTTCTCTTCCAGGACGCACGCAATCCATAGCAGTGGTATAGACAATGATCGTTGCCATTCCATAACTTCCCCAAAGCAGGAAAATACCGGCATACAGCATCCAGATTGCCGGATGAAGGAATGACAGTGCCAGGAAAAAGGCAGCCGTCACAATAATATTGCAGGCGAACAAAAGACGCGACCGGAAACGACCCAGCCGCCGTACAATAAAGCCGCCCGCAAAAGAGGCTAAAAACCCGACAAACGTACCGGCCATTCCATTCATCACCCCGATCTCTTTCATATCATATCCGAGGTCTACCAAGTAAGGTTTCAGCATAGCCAATATACCTATCAGGCCCGAATAGCATAGAAAAAGGAATCCAACCTGTTTATATATGCCCTTCCGGGCAAAGAAGTAGAACATATCCGCCCGTTTGGCCCGTTCGGGTTTCGTGTCCCGATAGATCTGCATCCGGCGATTCATGACCAACGGTAGTAAAGCGATCAAGACAAACAAGGCGAGGAACGGCAACATCTGGCTCCATCCAATTTTATGCAGAAGCAATAACAAAACACCGCTTCCCAACAATGTACCTCCGAAGCTACCCATCGATTGCATGCTGTTTACAAGGCTTTTATCTTTCCGGCTGAAAGACAGGACGGCCAATGCATCAGTAGCAATGTCCTGGGTGGCCGAAGCAATGAAAGCCAGGATGATGAGCGGAAGGATGAAATAAAAATCGGCTTTAAAGTCAAAGAAAGAGATGATAAAAATTAAAGCGGCGTATACCAGTTCGGCAGAAATAATCCATCGTTTATAGTCATGCACAGTCTCCATCCTCCTGTCCATAAATGTAGACCACAGGAACTTGAATATCCAGGGCAGTTTGATAAGTTGGAGCAACCCGATAGTCGTCAGGGAAAAATTCTCCTGCCGCATCATCACCGGAAGGGCGGTAGAAAAAAAACTCATCGGGATTGTCTGGGCGATGTAGAGACAGAAAAAAGTGCCCAGTTTACCGGCTTTTAACTTATCCATATGCATGATATATCTGTATTACTAAAAATGAAACGATAGGTCAACGCCGCAGGTAAAAGGTTTTCCTTTCTGAGCAAATCCTTTACCGGAGGTTTCAAAATAATAGGCCGTATAGTCTTGCTGCCCGATGTTTTTTCCCCACACAGCGAGACTGATAAATCCCTTCGTTGCAGCAATACGTCCGTTCAGGATTCCATAGTAAGGTTCGCTCACTTTATTATTATCATTCCAGTAGAATTTACCGGTGCCATTATAGGACAAGCTGAACGTAAGCCGGTCAATCCAGGGACCTACGTATGAAAGGGTATAATCGGCACCGAGCGAAAGCGTATGAGCCGGTGCCATCGGTAAGTAATTGTCCGAATAATCAACAGTCTCACTCTGTTTATAGTCTTTGAACTTAGCGTATGTGAAACCGTAACCGGCTTGTAACATAAGCCCGTTAACCGGATTGGACTGCAGGCTTACCTCCACCCCTTCGCTAAAAGAACGGCCGGCATTCTTCAGCATCTGTCCCCGTCCGCTTGGTAGCGTTTGGTAGATCTGTTGGTAGCGCCAGTCTATATAGAACAAGGCAATATCAGCCAGTAAGCGATTGTCAAAGAAATGAAGCTTTGTGCCTAATTCGTAGTTCCAACTATATTCCGGTTTGAACGACCGGTCTTCTTCCCGCTCGAACGAGGTATTGAACCCTCCGGTCTTGTAACCTTTTGTAACGGAAGCATACAGGGTTTGGTTGGACGGAAAAAGGTATTGAAGCACGATGCGGGGGGTCAGTTGGTCGAATTTTAGGTCGTTATCATAGGCATCCGTCTCTGCGCGGGTATCTACGGTTTGTTTATAGGCAATGTAATCGGTAGAAGCCTTTTCATGGTCGTACCGGAGACCGAGAGTAAGTGAAAGACCCTCCGTCAGCAGATTATTGAAAACGGATTGATGATACAGGGCAAGCCCATAGGTTGGGTTGTCATACAATTTATCCGTTTCGTATTGCTGCGCTTTATATTCGAGGATCACTTTATTATCTATTCCCTGCCAGAAGCCAAAAGCGCCAAAAAGCCATTGATAATTCTTGCCGGTATTCGATTTGAAGTTGATCTCCTGCGAAAGCATCCGTTGTGTCTGGTCCTGACGCGCAAAATAAACGTTGGCCGTGGTGAAATCCTGATCAATACCCTGTTCGTCGGTAAGGTATTGGAAGGCGGTCTGGCCGTTCAGGCTGAATGATTTGCCGATATAACCGAGCGTAAGGCCGGTAGTGGAAATAAGCCGTTTATAAGAGCTGTAATCATTATAATTTACTTCTCCCGGCTTCCGTGTAACAGAATCTACCTGTGCATAAGGATAACCACCCTGATCGGAACAGTCAACCGAGCTTTGCAACTGAAATGTCCATTGCCCGGCCGGTCGCCATTCAAGGCGTATCCGCCCTGATCCCTCATCTGACTCATCCGCTTTTTTACCTGTGTACTGATTTGTAAAAAAGCCTCCCTGATGAGAATAATCACCGGAAAAAGTATATCCAAAAGTCCCGTTTACCTTACCATAATGGGACAAACCGGCAGTACGATCCACATAATTACCCAGACCTCCCCTGATCGTAGTACCTTTATAGATAAAAGGTGACCGGGTGTATATATTAATGATACCTCCCATTGTGTTTCGCCCGTAAAGTGTCCCTTGCGGACCGCGTAGTATTTCAATACCGGCAATTTCGGCAAGATCAAAATCAAAAGCCGATTTTTCAAAATAAGGGACACCATCTACATAAAGCCCGACAGAAGGAGCATTGATTTTTGAGCCGATCCCGCGGATATATACCGGAGACGTGAGCTTCGAGCCATAATCAGGCATGAAAAAGTTGGGAACAAATGAACTGAATTCCTTAATGTCAGTGATGCTACGGTTGCGGATTTCGGTTCCGGTTATAACTGAAACAGATAACGGAGCAGTTTTCACGCGGTTGTCTTGTTTGAAAGATTGCACAACAATTTCTTTCAATTGCACCTTATTGGTTAATGTATCTGTTTCTTTACTATGCAAAGGAGCGGATAAAATTAGCAAGGCAAGAAACATAGTAGGCATTAAAGCTGATTTCATTCGATATAGTTTATATGACACAATCCTGCAGAGGATTGAATGAGATTCAAAACGAATGCAAAATAAAATAATCCCTACTCGTTATACAATCACTACATGTAGTGATTTTTGTTTAAATGGATTTTAATCCTTACTTAGTAAGTGATAACTGATGGGAAGGCATAATTGGCCAACCCATCTCGCCGGGATTTAGAAACAAAGTGAGGCATGCACCCCCACATGACGATCACTTACAACAGGAGCAATTGTTAGATTATGTTTCTCCGCGAAAGGCCTGGTAAACAGATATGCACTTCCGACACCGATAGCCGCTCCGGCCGCGACATCCCACCAATCGTGCTTTTTACCATATACACGACTCCAACCGACATAAGAAGCTACCGCATAAGCCGGAACGCCCCATTTCCAGCCGTATCTCCGCTGGAGAAAAGATGCTCCGGTAAAACTGACACTTGTATGCAGAGATGGAAATGAACGGTCATTACTTTGATCCGGTCTTTCCTTATCAACAAGATATTTCAATCCGTAACTGACCCCTACCGTAAACGCTCCGGAGAATGCACCCTGCTTTAATCCTTCCCAATCCTGAAGGGCAAGTGTCGTTATCAGACAGGCAATAGGAATCGCACCTGCAAGAACATCACCGGAAGTCCGCACATTTTCCCGAGTCTTACTGACCTCTATTTTTTGTGCGTTAGCACAAATACAGAATAAGAAAAGCAATTTAATGATAAGAAGGTTTTTCATAAATAAAGATTAAAACAAACCAATTAATTTGGGAATGAAAATAATTATCCCAACAGCAGCAGCGGCTAACGACATCAATAATACCCCGCCGGCAGAAAGATCCTTGACTTTTTTTATCGCTTCATTATATTCCGGAGATACCACATCCGCCAATCGCTCAATCGCCGTGTTCAAAGCCTCCACAGCCAAGACACATCCACATGCGAGAATAACGGCTATCCACTCCATAACCGAAATTTTCAGCAGAAAACCGGCAATAATAACACAAATACTGATAAAAATATGTAGCCAGGCATTATGCTCATACCGCAATAATAAAAAAATACCATTAAATGCATATTTAAAACTGGCCATTCTTTTACAAAAAGTGAAACCTTTATTATCCATACATAAGTCTGTTTTTACCTGTCAAGTGGCTGCAAATATATAGAAATAGTTATAAAATACGGAAAAGAACCATCAATTATTTGATTTTTATTGGGGATTTTCATCAGTTTCATTTAACCAATTGAAGAATAAACTTTTAGAGAAGTTTTCAGATTTTAAAAGTAACAGGTTAGTAGCCGTGAGTATTGTTTGGAAGGGTATATGGCAGATTGTGAAGAATAGAAAATATGGCGTTGTTAATCGGATTTAAGTCACTGTCAAAGTTATTACAAAGTATAATAATAAGAGCATTTTCGTTAACAATATGTGTCATAATAGAACGAAATCCATTAATTGCACCTTGATGAAAAATAAAATTCATTTCTTCATTAGTTGTTTATTGTCATTAAATGTCTGTCTAAAGGCATTACCTGTAACTCAACTATTGGCGTATAAATTATCCTATATGCGCTAACCCATGGCAAGAGACCTCTTTTTTCGCCAACAAAAAGGCTACCCTAAAAAATTAAGGTAGCCTTTTCCTATTCTAAAAAAGGATCTATCAAATACCACTTTTTATTTTATTTGCAGCTGATTTATAAGGGAAGTAAATCTGGAAGCCTAAATTCCACAAAAGATTATTTTGGTAAGCTTCAGAACCAAACCCTACAATTCCCTCGTATTCAATTGAAGTCTCAAGACTTATATTCGGTGTGATAAAAAAGGCATAACCCGGTCCGAAGCTGAATCCTAATCCATTCGTAGATGCCCCTCCCTTAGTATCTTGTCCTTGAAATCCGAGATTTGCTTCCACAAAGAATTTTCCATGTTTAAGAACTTGAACCGTTTCATCCGTAATATAATAACGCCCGAAAGTTCCTATTCCATAACTAATGGTACTGCCATCCTGTCCGCCGGCATGTGTAGTTCCGAATGAAAAATCAAGCCCTACCGCCAATCCGTCCTTAACAAAGATACCTGCTTTAGGGTTTAAACTAAATGAATTATCCGACCCGGATTTCAATCCTAATTTCAAGTTTCCAATATTTGATCCAACCAAAACATTACCTTTCTGAATCTGAGCGTTCACATTACTACCCATCATTATTACTGCAACAGCAATAAATAATTTTATAACTACACTTTTCATTTTAATTCAATTTTTAAATTAATAATACCTAATAAACCTATAATTAACACTTCAAAGCCAAATCTAATAAAATATTAAGCTACATACCGTACATCAGGTACCAATATGCATTATATCGATATATTTAAAATACAAAGATAGTTCAATATATCGTTATCTCAAACTTTTAAGACAAAAAAGACGTTTACTTAACTTAAAATTATAAATATATTAAACAACAATCTTACTATATGCATTTGCATTTATCCAGATTATCAAATATTTATTTGCAAAAATTAGAGTTCAATAAATTTAAATATTCGCAACGCGATTTTCCCTGTATTGGGCGGGAGACAGACCCGTTTGTCTCCTGAAATAGCGGCAAAGGATACAAGCAGATTAAAATGAAATAAAAAATATTAATCCCTATAACATGGTATTTTTAGTAAGGAATAAAGGATTTATCTTTGCAGCGTGAATGATAAATGGACAAAAATCCTGAAGATATTCCTTCCAATACTCTTTATTGTATATCTGGGAGGCATTATTACCTTTTCTCATGTTCATATAGTAAACGGGGTAACGGTTGTACATTCACATCCTTTCAAAGACGCTAATCATAAGCACTCCGGTTCGGAACTACAGTTCTTGCACCAGATATCAACAATTGTGTCGACGGAAGCGTTTATCGCTTTTTTCACTCTTGCAGCAACTTTACCTATTATATATACAATCCCTAATCTCCCGGCATATCCCTTATACCGGCGACATTTGACAGGAGCACGCCAACTTCGCGCCCCACCCTCCATCACATAACATTTAAATAAACCATATTTTTATCTGAACAGGGAATAGTATGCCTTTTCGGAGACGTCTACTTTATAAAAAAGAACATATATTTTAATTTCAATCCTGGAAATCAGGAATTATATGCGAATTTAATTATCACCACATAAAAACAAAGAGTATGAACAAATATATATATTTATTTGTCTGCCTGTTTTG
Source organism: Tannerella sp. (assembly GCA_031551825.1). Classification (GTDB taxonomy): domain Bacteria; phylum Bacteroidota; class Bacteroidia; order Bacteroidales; family Tannerellaceae; genus Tannerella. The sequence goes on from JAVBNB010000050.1 coordinate 49,845, forward strand.
CACATTGTTACAAACGAAGGCGGACGATCAGCAAAAAAAGATGGATATCAATATCATAGGACATATTTTAGATAAAGGAACAGGAGAACATTTATCCTCCATCAACATAATCATTAAAGGAACCACCATAGGAACGGCTACCGATGCTTCAGGACACTATTTTCTTAAAAACATACCGGAAGGAAAATCCACCGTCATAGCAAGGGCAGTCGGATATAAAACAGTAGAAAAAGAAGTCGAATTGAAAAAAGGTCAAACGCTGGAACTAAATTTTGAGATAGAAGAAAATGTGGTTGCGCTAGATGGAATCGTTGTCTCCGCAAGCAGAGGGGAAACATCCAAAAAGTTAGCACCGACACTTGTCAATATTTTAGATGCGAAAGTTTTTACTAACACCAATTCTCCGACACTGGCGCAAGGGCTTAACTTCCAACCGGGAGTACGTGTAGAAACAAACTGTCAGAATTGTGGCTTCACTCAGGTGCACATCAACGGATTGGATGGGCCGTACACGCAAATACTGATTGATTCCCGTCCCATATTCAGCGCTCTATCGGGTGTTTACGGATTGGAACAGCTTCCCGCAAATATGATAGAACGCGTTGAAGTAATGCGCGGAGGAGGATCGGCATTGTTTGGTTCCTCTGCTATTGCAGGAACAATTAATATCATCACTAAAGAAGCCCTCCGCAATTCTGGCGAACTGGCACATACGATCACCTCCATCGGAGGAAGTGATGATTTTGATAATAATACAACACTAAATGCCTCCCTTGTTTCGGACAACCAAAAAATGGGGCTCTATATTTTCGGACAAAACAGACATCGCTCTGGATATGACGACGATGGCGACGGATTTACGGAAATCCCTAAGCTGAAAAACCAGACCGTAGGTTTTCGTTCGTATGTAAAAACGGGTACCTATTCCAAGCTTACTTTTGAATACCACCATCTGGAAGAATTCCGGCGCGGAGGCAACTTATTGAAACGCCCTCCTCACGAAGCCGATATTGCAGAACAACTGGAACATTCCATAGACGGGGGAGGGCTTAAATTCGATCTTTACTCAAAAGATTATAAACAAAAACTAAGCATATTCACCTCCGCACAGAATACAGCGCGTGAAAGTTATTACGGTACCGGGCAGGATCCGAATGCATACGGAAATACCACTGATTTAACGGCTTTAGCCGGAGCCCAGTATTCCTATGACTTTGACAAACTACTTTTTATGCCTTCACAGCTCATGGGCGGAATTGAATACAATTACGATCACCTGAAAGATGAAATGATCGGATACGACCGGTACACCAACCAAAAGGTACATATCGAAAGTTTTTTCATTCAAAACGAATGGAAAAACAAAATGTGGAGCATTCTTTTAGGCGGACGCTTTGATAAGCACAATATGATTGATCATATAATTTTCAGTCCGCGTGCAAATATCCGGTTCAACCCGGTGGAAGATATCAATATACGCGCCAGCTATTCAAGCGGATTTCGCGCCCCGCAGGCATTTGATGAAGATCTACACATCTCCGCCGTGGGAGGAGAAGTCATGATGATAGAACGTTCAAAAAACCTGAAAGAAGAAAAATCACACAGCCTTAGCGCATCAACTGATTTTTACCACCGTTTCGGAAATGGGATTCAGATAAATTTTCTGGCAGAAGGGTTTTATACAAAACTGAATGACGTATTTGTGTTGGAAGAAATCGATCCGGATCCAAATGGAAATATTATTTTTGAACGCCGTAACGGCCCCGGAGCTGAAGTCTTAGGAATAACTATTGAAGGAAAAAGTGTATTATGTTCCTGGCTGTCTTTGCAGGCAGGGTTTACCTTCCAACGCAGCCGCTACGACGAACCGATCAACTGGAGCGAAGATAAAGCAGTTCCTGCCGAGAAAAAAATGTTCCGGACACCGGACAACTATGGTTATTTTACCTCTTACCTGACTCCATATAAACGATTTTCCGCGTCGCTTTCCGGAACTTATACCGGAACCATGTTGGTGCAGCACATGGCCGGGGTCATAGAGCAGGATGTAGCTGTAAAAACTCCGGATTTTTTCGATATGAACCTGAAGCTATCTTATGAATTCCCCATATATAACGAAGCGAAAATAGAAATAAACGGCGGTATTCAGAATATTTTTAATTCATACCAGAATGACTTTGACAAAGGCCCCAAACGCGATGCCGGATACATCTACGGCCCTTCACTTCCCAGAAGTTATTTTGCAGGAATTAAAATCAACTACTGAAATACCGAATAATGAGGATACAAAAATCATTTATAGCCAATAATAGGTATAGTCTAAATCACTTATTTTTCCTAATTTTGTTGTTATAGTATTAATCTAAAATATGATAACAATGAAACGAATCGTTTTACTTCGCCACGGCGAAAGCGAATGGAATCTGCAAAACCGTTTCACGGGTTGGACAGATGTTGATTTAACGGATAAAGGTATCGCCGAAGCAGTCAAAGCCGGCGACTTAATGAAAAAAGAAGGATATGTATTTGATATCGCTTACACATCCTACCTCAAACGGGCAGTTAAAACGCTAAACTGTGTCTTAGACCGTATGGATCTGGACTGGATACCGGTTGAAAAAGACTGGCGGCTAAATGAAAAACATTATGGCGCCCTGCAAGGCCTGAACAAAAGTGAAACTGCACAGAAATACGGAGATGAACAAGTACTTATTTGGCGCAGAAGCTATGATATAGCGCCTATGGCTCTAAATGAAGATGATCCGCGTAATCCGAGATTAGAAATACGTTATAAGGGAATACCTCAAAATGACATCCCACTGACGGAATCACTTAAAGATACGGTAGAACGCATCCTACCCTATTGGAAAGAAGTTATATTCAAAACATTGAACAAAACAGAACAGATATTGGTTACGGCACACGGAAATAGCCTGAGAGGTATTATCAAATATCTGAAAAATATATCAGATGAAGAGATTGTGCACTTAAATCTGCCAACTGCCATTCCTTATGTTTTTGAATTCGATGACTCGCTGAGTCTGACAAAAGACTTTTTTCTCGGCGACCCGGAAGAAATCAAAAAAATGATGGATGCTGTAGCCAACCAGGGCAAGAAAAAATAATATTTTGGTACAAACTCGGCCGTACAACTGGTATGTTTCAGGTCTGTCCAACGAAAACAAACAGTCATGGAAGAAAAATATAATCAGCTAACTCCTGAAGAAGAAAGAGTTATTATATACAGAGGGACTGAAAGGCCTTTCACAGGAGAATTTCTAAATAATAAGGAAGTGGGAACTTATATCTGTAAACGTTGTAATGCCTCATTATACCGTTCTGCAGATAAATTTGATTCCGGTTGTGGCTGGCCTTCTTTCGATGATGAAATTCCGGGGGCTATTACTCGAAAAATTGATCCGGATGGCCGTCGTACCGAGATTATTTGTTCAAATTGCGGCGCTCATCTGGGACATGTTTTTGCAGGTGAAGGATTTACATCTAAAGATACAAGACATTGTGTCAACTCTATTTCTATGAAATTTATTCCTCAAAAACCGGATTTTGATCCTTAGCCTTTTACTCCCGTATACATGGTACAAATTCCGAAGGTTAGTTTTTTGTATCGGACATCCATGAATCCGTTTTTCTGTAAAATTGCGGCCAATTCTGCATTTTGAGGAAAAGCAGCAATGGATTTCGGAAGATAGTTATAAGCATTTTTATTCCCTGAAATCAATTGCCCTATTGCCGGCATGACTAGTTTGGAATAAAGAAAATAGGCTTGTTTCACCGGAAAATGTTCCGGCACGGAGAGTTCAAGTACTACGAACTTGCCACCGGGGCGTAATACCCGTAAAATCTCCTGCAATCCTTCGTCAAGATTCTCAAAATTGCGAATTCCAAAAGCTACAGAGGCAGCGTCAAAAGAATTATCCTTGAATGATAAAGCAGAACAGTTCTGCCATTGGAATTCGATTTTATCGGATAAACCGGCACGGGTGACTTTTTGTTGGCCGATTTCCATCATCTTTTCAGAAATATCAATCCCTATTATGGATTCCGGCTGTAACCGGCTATAAGCTTCTAAAGCCAGGTCACCGGTTCCGGTAGCTACATCAAGTATTTTCTTCGGCGCAATTTTTTTTAAGGATAGAATGCCCTTTTTCCGCCAAAAACGGTCGATGCCTAACGAAAGGGTGTGGTTATATAGGTCGTATTTTCCTGCAATTTCGTTAAACATTTGCTGTACCTGAACACTTTTTCCCGCTTCACTGTCGGCGTATGGAACAATTTTTTCAGCTGAATATGCCATCTTGATTAAATTTTCATCATGCAAATTTACAATTTTATCGACTAATATTAAAGACTTACAGAAGATTATTACCTTTGCGACTCAATTTTGCTTTTAATTTTTTTATGTATGAAAACTAAGCCTGTCTTAAAAGATTGGATTATTGCGCTTCGGCCTTGGTCGTTTCCTGCTTCCAGTATGCCTGCATTGGTTACATTTGTGTATGTGTTTTATTTGTACAAGCAACAGCTCTATATTCATCCCAATTGGATATTCGGAATATTATCTATTATTAGTGCTATAATCTTTCAGATTAGTGGAAACCTGATTAGTGATTATTTTGACTATAAGAAGGGAGTAGACCGTGAAGATACTTTCGGCTCAAGCCGTTTGCTTGTCGACGGCACTTTTACTCCAAAAACAATTTTACTGCTAGGAATATTTTTTCTTTGCTTAGGCACAATATTTGGCCTGTTTTTGTTCTATTTTACGGATTGGCCATTACTTGTTATTGGCGGATTCGGATTTATTTCGGCCTTGTTTTATTATAAATTTAAATACATTGCCTTGGGTGATTTCCTTATTTTTATGGTATATGGCCCGTTAATTACATTGGGAACGTTTTATGTCATGACTTCTGTCATCGATTGGAGTGTTATCTGGCTATGTATTCCCATTGGTTGCATTACGGTAAATATCCTTCATGCCAATAATACCCGTGATATTTCACATGACAGACGGGCAGGTATCCATACTTTTGCTATGCTGATAGGTATTAAAGGGGCCATTATACAGTATATATCATTAATTACGATTGCCTATATTTCCATGATTATCATGGTATGTACCGGATTTTTACATTGGATTACATTGGGCGTATTTATTACATTGCCTGTAGCTGTCAAAAATTGCAAAATTATTTGCACAGCATCGGTTAGTAATCCTTCCAATATTTTTGACCTGGATGTAAAAACAGCGCAATTGCAGTTGATGTTCAGCACATTACTTGCCATTTTAATTTTTATATCCTGTTGGTTATGAAAAAATTAATTGCACCAATAGTGATATCTTTTTGTTTATGGTATATTATGTTTTCGCCATGGACATCTGTTTATCTGAATTTTTGGGTATCGATGCTTTTTTCCGCATCCATACTCCTTTGCCTGAGTTTTACGTTAAGAAAAGACTGGAAAAAGGATTTCAGGTTTGATTTAAGGAGTATTGTATTGGGAATTGGCTCTGCCTGTATTTTATGGGGGATATTTTATGTAGGGGATTATTTATCGGCATTAATGTTTGATTTTGCCAAGCCTCAGGTATCATCTATTTACGGTCTGCGCGATGGAACAAAGGATGTACTTATAGCATTGGAACTGTTTTTAATAGTGGGCCCGGCAGAAGTTATTTTCTGGCAGGGATTGGTTCAGTCGAAAATGATGCAGCAGTTAGGTAATTGGAAAGGATTTTTATTGACGACATTGATCTATTCGATAGTACATATCTCCTCATTCAATTTTATGTTAATCATGGCGGCATTGGTCTGTGGCGCATTTTGGGGTTTTATATATATGGCGTTTAAACCGAGAAATGTTGTCCCTTTGCTTATTTCCCACGCTCTGTGGGATGTTATGGTATTTATTCTCTTCCCGATTTTGTAAGGAACCAAATGTTGCTGATGTATAACTAAAACAAAACAGAGAATAAAGCTTCAGCTTGTACATTTCCGTAATCGATAGGCTTTATAATCCGTAAACCGAATGACATCGGATAACTGATTCTAAACAAATTACAATCAAAAATAAGATCCGCTCCATACGAACTCTGAGTAGTCCATTCACTTTGTTTATTTCTCTGATTTCTTGACAGATCATAAAACACATTGCTCCGGACACGCTTTATATATGCCAGTCCGCCGATACTCCAATCCGGATAAAACAAGCTGAAAGCATAATCGGCTTTAAAATCCACCTGTTGTCTTGTTTGATAAAGATAAGAATAGCCTCGCGGCTGACTTATCAACTTCTGAGGTATATACAACGCTTTTTCATCCACATCCTGATATTGATACATCATACGCAACATCAGTCCGTGTCCCCGGATCAATCCCGGAAGATATGTAATTGCTTTTGCGGCATACAAGCTTCCAAAATTTTCCGTGTCAAATGGAATATTTAGGTACTGTAACTGAATTTGATAACCTATACGCGGTAATATATCCTGATATGCGGATTTTCGATAATAATAATAAGTCAACTCAGACAAGAGGTACTGGTAATCATGGAACTGTTGGCTTCCAAGTTCCTGATATTGGTTATTGGTATAAGCATACGTCACAGACGGGCGAAACCCTGATATATAATGATTCCGGCTTAAGTTAAACGGGACATACAGACGTGCTTCCATATCAATCTGATTACGCTTTGTCTGCTGATAAGACAAAAAATCCTCACCCTTTTCATTCTTTTTCCACCCGTAATCAAATGCTTTTCCCCCATACTCAAGACTTAAATCGATTACCGGGAACCATCCCCTATAAGTAAGTGCTAATTTTCCGTAGTTATAACCATCATCGTAATACCAACCAACTTGAGAAACCATTGTACTCAACATATTTTGCGACAACAACATACACCCGGGTTTCACAATCGTACTTAAATCGTCCGATAACGAATTAACATTGGTTGCGTCATAATAAAACGGAGCCCAACTATGCGCGTGAAACAGATGCGTCGCTTTCCGGTATGGCTTCGGATTGAATTCCAAACTGTCCGAAGATACCGTGTCGAGGTTAAATTGCTCCTGCCTTGCGACAGTCTCAGCTAAAGTAAAATCCCGAACCTGATTAAAGTCTGCCGGTTGACTCTGTAAACTATCAACAAGAATCGAAGCCAAACGATAACCATTTGCATCATAATCAGAAAAAAATAATCTTTTCCCATCGCTGGAAAACGCAGGAGTAAAAGCCCCAAAGCGCGACGTTGTCAAACGAACGCTCTCTGAGGTCAGAAAATCAAATGAATAAATATTATTCGTTCCGTTTAGTCCTGATTCAAAAAACAATTGACCATTTTGTGCCGTCAATGAAGTTATATCAGACGACGTTGGTCCGACTAATCTTTTCCATTTATCGGAAAACAAATCAAACTGCATGATGCTCAACCCTTCGTCGTCGATAACAATAGCAGCAATATGATCGTCATCAACAAAAGTCATATCCTTAACAAACCCGTTCGAAGGCACGTCGTAACTCCGGATTTCTCCCTTGCTCTCAATATCAATCAATACAATCCGGTTAGTTCCCGAAGCGGAAGGTTGAGAAACCGCTGCCATAATACCTGCATCATTGATGGAAGGAGCCAGAAAGCGCTGATTGGAGGCAATAGTCATGATTTTTCCTGTCGCCAAATCATAATACTTTAACCCCGAATAATTTTCATGCGTCCAGCGTATACCCGGTATATATTCCGTCCAGTACACACGATTATGATTCAAAATAATACGACTGTTGATATTTCCGAGATAACACAAACGCTTTTCCATTCCATCTTTTATGAGAATCAGGGATCTGATATCATCAAGGCTTGTCTTAACTGCTATTATTGAAGATTCACTCAAAACCTGCGGATAATTATAGGATACATATTTCTTTGTTTGCGGGGTGGTATAACTTATAATATCACCAAATCCGGATTGCTGATAAATGCGGTCCTGATCCATCCATTCTTTATTCAGAAAGTCATAAGTATCATTAAAAAGAGTTTGGGTATTAAGACCGGTATAATGCTTCAGCGCCTTTGAAAACGGAGGAATCTGAAAAAAACGACGGGTATAGCGGGAAGTAACCTTATCCCATATATCTTCTCCATACTTATAGCGGGCAAATGAAGTAAGATTATATCCGAGCGCGTAATAGTCTCCGGTATAGTCTTTATAAGAACCTAACGCCCATTTGTCGTACGAATAAAAATCACCGGACAGCCTTTGAGCGCGATAGATCATATTGAATTCAGGCAATCGGCCTCTTCCGCTATTCGACATAGCCGTTTCCATTACAACTGCATCTCCTTCAAAGAACCATTTCGGAACCAGGACAGAAGCAACTCCGGCCGTCTGTTCACCAAGTATATACGACAACGGCTTAAAAAGACCCTGTGATAGTTTGTACATTTGCAGAACATGTCGCCCTTCATGCAACACCAGATGTTTATCCCAACTCTGGGCAGATAAATTTACCGGTGGAGTAGTAACAAGTTCCATGCGGCGCGGAGCCCAAACAACCATTCCATTGGATTGCATATTTTCCGGATGAAGTATGACCGGAAACGAACGAACTTCAGATTTTCCGATTGTTTTTCCAATATGCGGGTAGGTCTGTTCTAAAAATAATGCGTAACGATAAGCGGCCGAATCATTCGATCCGGGATATATCAATTTAAAATGAGGCGTTTGAAATGTTTTCCATTTTATACGGGAAGGGTCTGTGCCATAATCCATAAACTGACCTTTTACATACATGGAAAACAGTAGAAAAGCAACGAATAAACCGGTCAACCTCATCCACCCATTTATAGAACTAACTTTTAACACATTACAAAAAACACTCATCGTTCACAGATTCTATTTTTCAAATTCAGACTTCCCATAAAGGCCCCCTCCGACTCCCTTTTGATTCTGCAAACTTATGTATATAATCTATATTTTAAAAGTTTTACGGATTATTTTTTCACTAGAAATTATGTATTATTCCGGAACGTAAATAATTTCACCGTTTTCAAGTTCATAAGCGATACCGACACGTTTACCCTTTTTCTGATCCTTAGATTGATCTTCGGAAGGTGTATATTTATTTATTTTATTACCTTCTTTGGTAATAATCTCCATGTTTTCTTTCCCCGGATTTTTGACAATAGTATAGTCTTCCTGTGTGAAAATTTCAGTCATATTCAGATGCATAACCATTGCAACCATCAATGCTACGGCAAAGACCATCGCGACATCAAACAGATTCACAATCACACTCAGCGGATCGGTATCCTCTTCACGGAAAAAGATGCTTTTTCTTCTGTTTCTGCTCATTTTATTAAACGGTTTTAATGGATTTATTTATTCTTCTCTGTGAGAACACGTGATACATAATCCAGACTATTCACATCCTTGGCATACCAGCGTTGCTTGAATTGTAATGTGATAATTCCTACCGAACTGATCACCAAACCTACCACTGTTGTGGCAAACACGACCTGCATATTATACGCCATCCCGCCGATATCTCCTGTCGACAAACCGACTAAAGCCGGACTCATTGCTATAAGTGTTCCGACCAAACCGAGGATAGGCCCCATTTTCGTAAGCATTTTGGAAAGCGAGATATCCTTATCGGCTTCATTCTCAAAATTTGATATCATAAAATCAGAATACGCTTCACTCGGAGGAGTATTCAGAATATCACGCAAATATTTTATGAATAATGAGTTATCCTGCTTGGGTAAACTATTCTTCAAATCATCCATACTCTCTAAAGACAAATCTTTTATCTTGTCCGACAGAAATTTATCATTTTTGCGCTTAACCATATATTGATTATAGAAACTACCCAATAATATCAGTGAACGTCCCAAAAGAAATAACAGGACGATTATATCGGGAATTAATAAGCTGTTTGCTACCCAGAATAATGCTTTTGAAATGAATTCCATTTGATTAATTAATTATTTTTGATTATTTATTTACGTTTAAATCTCCATTTCAGTTTGTTCCAACCATAGCCTGCAATGAAAAATAAAAGGAATATTCCGACAGCCATTAGTAAGGCTTTTACATCCAACGGTTCACTAACCGCCGAGTAAACCGTATTACCATTTACCGTAGAAATCAGGCCTATGATTGTAACAAAAAGACTTATTAGAAACTGTACTTCCAATCGAAGCTCTTTTTCCGGCAAAAGCCATCTCAGACAAGCGCTTAACAATGGAAATAATAAAAAAACACTACCGGCAAGGACATAAGCTATGGTTGCAAAATCAGTACCGGAGAAACTGAATATCGTATTTGTCAACAGATAAAACAACGCCGGAAAAACAAGCATACCAGGATACCAATAGAGAGGTTTCACCCATCGTTTTACTTTACGACCGTAAAGCTGTCTCATCGCCAGAAAGCAAAAAGTGATATAAATGGCAGATTCAACCGTTATAAGGACAGCCATATCCTGCATGATTTTCCGGTTGTTGAGATATCCGGCTAATTGTGTTTTTGACTGCAACGTCGCATACGGATAAGCATACAGGATAAACGCACCACAGATAAATCCGAATATCACACGCTGCCACCACCTCCAGTAGCTAAGCTTTAATATCGTATTAATGAAGATAAATAGAATGAGTATCAGTAGTATATATTCCATCCGGTCTAAATCTTACTTTCTTTTCCTTTTTAGCATAATCAACAAGAATAAAAACAGAACCAATACGATTGAAGCAATCAGTATTCCGTTCAGGTTGTTTTTTTCTCCGTCCGGATTTTGCGTGACCTGTTGCTTTGATAGTACGACTCCATTTTCCACATTTTCCGTTCTGCCGGAAGACGTATTCACCTTGTCTATCTGTTGCTTATATTCGGTTGCCGCCTGGCTGTTTACCTTCTGCGATATAAAATCCTGTAATTTCTTGTTTTCTCCGGAAAATCCCGCTCCGCTATGACCGAATTCCTTAACCAACGCAGTATGGAGTTCCGCGATATCTGCTAATTGTTGTTCTGTCGCATTCCACATGCCTTTACGCGCCGTTTCCAACATTACAGCTGTAATTTCCTGCAAGGCATACGGGTTCTCACGTTTGAAAAAGGATTCGGTTCCCAGATTATATTCGTCCTTAACATAGACGTCGTAAATCCTGTCCCACATTTCATTATCAATGACATCGGGTTTCATCACATTCCATCCGTATGTATTTGTAACCACCTCTGTTACCTGCGAAGCGCTCGATGCACTGCCTTTCATCATTTCTTTGATATATACAGGATTAAAAATCGTTGAACGGGCCTCCACTCCTATCGCTTCTTTCAACTCCTGCATTTTTACATTATTACGGTTCCGGTAATCCGCGAAATACGCTTCCGGATCTTTTCCGGTGACATTGCGAACGGCCAGATTCATCCCGCCCATAAATTCATAAACATGGTCGAGGCTCAAGGCTCCCCACGTATTGCTTTGCCGTGGTTGAATTACCACATCCGTATTATGAAGCGCGGCACGAAGAAGCCCTTCCTGATATTTTCCCCAATCTTTATCACTTCCGTAAACAGCCCCCATATTATGAATATAGGTATCAGCAATTTCCTGCTCTTTTTCCCAACGGTCTCCACGTGTGACCATTCCCTGTATTCCGGAACCATACATACCATTCAAACCGCCGAAAATACGCTGTAAAGACATTTCACGCGCGTCTTTCGGCGCGATACCCTGCTCTACTAATTGACGTTCCGTTTCAACAGTTCCGCCCGATACATAATTATCAAATTTATCGTCATTCGCCGATGACGCCATTTCCACAGCACGGGTAATCAGGGACAAACGCGAAGCCGCCAAATCACGGAATTGTCCGGAGGTCTGTATAACAACATCTATACGGGGACGGCCAAGCGTTTCCGAAGGTATCAGTTGCAACTCCGAAACACGGCCGAAGCTATTGCGCACCGGCTCTACTCCAAGCATATATAATACCTGAGCGATTGTCGCGCCTTCCGTTTCTATAAATTCACTGCTCCAGAACGTATAACTTACCTTACGGGGATATTCGCCGTGTTGTTTTTTATATTGCTGCAATGTCGCATTAACCAATGATAGCCCCTTATTCCATGCGGCTTCCGACGGAGTCGATTCCGCATTAACGGCATATAGGTTCCGCCCGGTAGGTATCGCATTGGGATTCGCCACCACATCTCCTCCCGACGAAGGGGCTACATAACCACCGTTCAGGGCGTTTATCATCGAACGAAACTCTTCCTCAGGACTGTTTTCCAGCGCTTCTTTGTATTTCACAATATTATTAATCGTACGTTCTATTTCAGCAATAGCATGCGCCTGCGATTTTTGCTCGTCAGTATATTCTTTTTCCGGAGCCTTTTCCTGTATACCACCGTGAGGACGCCCGCCTGACATTTGCTCACCCGATGCACTATGCGGATGTTCATTTCCTTTGTTCGCAGCATCTCCGTGAGGACTTTCCGAAACCTTTTCATCCACCTTCACATCCTCCGGCTTATCCACGTTTTCCGGTTTCTTTCCGAATTTAGGGATCCATGCCGGATGTCCGCCACCACTGCTTTTTTTAGAGGCCGAACCGGAAGTGCCGCCTGTTGATTCTACTATTTCGGGCATCATTCTACGTTTGGGCGTCAGGATGATTTTGGTTTCTGCTAATTCTTCAGGTGTAATGCCGGATACGGAACAGATCAATGCATTATTTACCGGCATACCGTCAAGCACCCTGTTTATAAGCGCTTGTGCAGGTTTCAGATATTTATCCGTGAAAAACACTTTGCTTTTCAACTGCTCGTCTTTCACGTTTCCGCGCAGTTTATCTATGTTTGCTAAACTATAGGCTATCGGATCCGCACTTATAGCAAGGATTGTGGAACGTATTTTATCTTTTTCGTACGGGATTCCGGTTGTATATAACTGTCCGGTCATTTTCTCATTTGCAATCTCTTCCGCGAAATGTTCTATTCGTTCGATATCTTCGGACGTATAAGGATTTGTCAGGATACTGTCTAAACGTAAATCCCGATGTAACCCCATTTCTACGACAATCTTTTTAACTTCCATAGACGCCTTATCCTGAAAGGCCTCATCCGTTTTATAATAACTTTCAATTTTACCCTGCAGCGTTCTGAACTGCGAGCGGGTCTCCGTTTCCATAAACGGCGGAGTCAGATATGAGACAATGGAAGCATACGAACGGCGTTTCGCCATCATACTTTCCCCTATATTCGCGATTGTATAATAATAAAAATGAGGCACATTGCCGACCAGTATATCCGGCCAGTCGTTATCACTCAACGCTACCTGTTTACTCGGAGTAAATTCCAGGCTGCCGTGCGCGCCGAAATGTATCATGGCATCGGCTTTAAACTGATGTTGCGCCCATAAGTAGGAAGCGATATAAGTATGCGGCGGAGCCGTTTTGGCGCCATGTACAATCGCAAATTCGTCATCACCAAGCCCAGCCATCGGTTGCGGCAGCAAGGCTATATTACCCAACTGAATACGGGCGACCGCCAAATATGATTTTTCGTTCTTTTGAACCGACATGTATTTTCCCGGCGCATCTCCGTAGAGATTTACCACATCACGATAGATTTCCGCCGGCACGGATTCTTTTATCCAGGCTTCATAGGCCGACTTTTCAATCAGGTCGGGATTCCCATTCTTCAGAAAATCATCAAACGCCCCTTCGGCATAAGTACTCAAGACTTTTCCCTGCACCATCAGTATTTTTTCAAAATCCTTCACATCCGAAGGAAGGTTTTCCACTTTATATCCTTCCGCCTGCAAACGTTTCAACAGATTATATAACGAGGAAACGGTTTCAAGCCCCTGTGCCGTAAGCGAAGACTGTCCGGGACCCTTAAAATAGTAAATCGCGAGTTTTTTGTCCGCGTTATTCTTCTGTCTGAGTGAGATAAAATTATGAACGATCTGTGTAAAATCGGCCAAGCGTTCAGGTATCGCTTTGAACAGGGAAAGCCCATCCTTGTCTATTTCCTGTACATTCAACACATAGGGGTAAATAGCCCCGTCGAGTTCCGGGACTACAACGCTTTGCGACATAAAACCACCGATCATCCCCATCGGATCATCCATCCATTGTTCCTTTGTATCCAAGAGTGAAATGGGAGCAAATACGGGAATATTCCGCTCTTTCAACCAATCCACGGCAGCATCAGACTGTCCCATCACCATACGCCCGTGGGCAAAGTAAACGACCGCGTCCGGTTGAATTTCCTTCAGAAAATCAAGGCGTTTCATAAAAGATGAAACAGGATATACATTTAAACCCGAACGTT
>JAVBNB010000013.1:0-93397 GCA_031551825.1 Tannerella sp.
ATCACAATGGCACAGGCACAGGACATGGAGGAAATAACCATGATTCCAATACCTGCATGGATGTAAGCCACAATCATAACAACACACAAAACCACGATGTGAATACTTGTACTGATGCAAACCATAATCACAATAACGGACAAAACCATGATGTGAATACTTGTACAGATACAAGCCATAATCACAATGGAGAACAAAACCATGATGTGAACACTTGCACTGATGCAAGTCATAATCACAATGGGGAACAAAATCATGATGTGAATACCTGTACTGATAAGAGCCACAATCACAATGGAAGTGCCGATGGCTCTCATAATAAGGGCAACCATCATAATTAAGATATTATATGCAAAAAGGATGTGCAGTGATTTTAAAATCAGCATCATTTGACACATCCTTTTTGTTATAGAATAAATAACATAAATAATCTTTGAAATACGTGGACGATTTTATCATAAAATTATTAGAAGGAAAAGGCATAAAGCCCACATCTACACGGATTTTAGTATGGGATACAATGCTAAAGTTCACCGAAGCATTCAGTTTAGGGGACTTAGAGAAAAAATTATTGAGCATTGATAAATCGACTATTTCTCGTATAATTCACCTCTTTAATGATAATGGGCTGATTCATAAATTTGACGACGGATCAGGTTCGGTTAAATATTCGGTTTGTCAGGAGGATTGCGGTTGTAGTGAAGGTGATTATCATTTACACTTTTACTGTAACTACTGTAAAAAGGCATTTTGTTTGGAAAACGTGCCTGTTCCTCAAATAGAACTACCGGGAAATATGGAATTGGAGAGCGTTAATTTCGTAATTAAAGGCTATTGCGGAAAATGTGATAAGATTGCAACTTAGTTGCATGACTTTTTATTTTATCTTTGCACAGGTAAAAAAAGATTTAGTGAAACGAATTATTTCCATATCGTTTGTTGCATTGTCAAGTTTAGTATTACTGATACTTGCAATAGTACCACATCATCATCATGAGGGATTGGTGTGTATTGTTATGGAGATATGCGAACAGGATAATCAGGTAAACGATGAACATACAGACCATCGTGAGTTACCTAATGACAGTGACCATGAACAATCTTGTATTGCTGAATCTAAATATACTTCACCCAAAACGACAAATGAAACTAAGTGCAAGGTTTCTTCTTGTCAAAACCATGATCTTACACATTTATTCCCGATATTCTTTTTAGCTGCGGATTTCTTAATCTACGATTCGGGAGAATCAACCTCCGACTTTGAGTACGGAGAATTTATTTCATTCTATAAATCCGCAGAAGCAAACCAATTTCACGGTTTACGCGCCCCTCCTTCCATAATTTCCTGATGTTTTGACTTACAGGCTGTAAGTCATGCTGCTTTGTGCATTTGGATATGTTCAAGGCATAGGGTATTGGTATATACATATCAACCCATAAAAATCAATATTTCTCACGAGAAGCAAAGCAAATATCAGGATATGCTTTACTTCCCCCAATAATTAAAAAATAAAATGAAAACGTACATAATAGGATTATTCGTTGTTATCGCAATATTATTAACCGGATGCAATTCCGGTCAGGGAAAAAACAATCAAAAATCAAGTGATAAACATGAGCATGTTGATGGTGATGGACATGACCATTCTAATGAGAAAGAGCATGAACACTCCGAAGGTGATGGACATGACCATTCAAACGATAAAGAACATAAACATACTGACGGCGATGGGCATGACCACGCTAACGAGAAAGATCATAAGCACTCCGAGGGCGACGGACATGACCACGGAGCAGAAGCAATGGAAGACAGCCATTCGGATGAAATACTTTTCACCAAACAGCAAGCGCAACTTGTTGGATTGAAGACAGAAACCGTTGCTCTTGGTAGTTTCTACAATTCCATTAAAACCAGTGGACAGATACAAGCCTCGCAGGGTGATGAAGCTGTTATTGCAGCTACTTCCAACGGTATTGTATCTTTCACCAATCCGTCCATAACAGACGGTACAGCCGTACAAGCCGGACAATCCATTGTAACTATTTCAGCAAAGAAACTGTTGGAAGGCGATCCGTCCGTAAAAGCGCGGATTGAATACGAAACTGCACAGAAAGAGTTCCAACGTGCCGAATCATTGGTAAAAGACCAGATTATTTCCGCTAAGGACTTTGAACAGGCTCGTTTGCGTTATGAAACAGCGAAAACAGTATATCAGGCACAGGCAGGCAATATGACAGCCACCGGGGTAAGCGTTACAGCTCCCATTGCCGGATATATTAAGAACAGGCTTGTTGCACAGGGGGAATACGTTTCAGTAGGTCAGCCCATTGCAACTGTATCGCAGAATAGGCGTTTGCAGCTACGAGCCGAAGTATCAGAGAACAATTTCAAGATACTTAAAAGCATCAGTAGTGCTAACTTTAAGCCTGCCTATGACAATCAGGTATATAAACTTTCGGAACTTAACGGCCGGCTTTTATCTTTCGGTAAAGCATCCACTGACCAATCTTTCTATATTCCTGTTACATTCGAGTTTGATAACGTGGGCGATATTATTCCCGGAGCATATACCGAAGTATATCTGCTTTCGACCTTACAGGATAATGTAATATCCGTTCCCGTTTCTGCTATTACCGAAGAACAGGGACTTAACTTCGTGTATCTGCAAATAGGCGACGAAGAATATAAGAAACAGGAAGTAACCCTCGGACAGAATAACGGCGAAAGAGTGCAGATCCTTTCAGGTCTTCAACGCGGAGCCAAAGTAGTTACCAAAGGAGTATATCAGGTGAAACTGGCAGCAACTTCTTCAGTAATGCCCGAAGGACATAGTCACTAACCATTAAAACACGAATCAGTATGTTGAACAAGATAATAAAATTCTCGCTGAACAACCGTGTCGTTGTTTTAGTGGCATCCCTGCTGCTTATGCTGGCAGGAACCTATACAGCCGTCAATATGGAAGTCGATGTATTTCCCGACCTCAATGCACCCACCGTTGTGGTGATGACAGAGGCACGAGGTATGGCTCCCGAAGAAGTCGAACGGCTCGTTACTTTCCCTGTCGAAACCGCCCTGAACGGTGCTACTGATGTACGCCGTGTGCGTTCATCCTCTACCACAGGCTTTTCTATCGTATGGGTAGAATTTAACTGGGGAACGGACATCTACCGTGCCCGTCAGATTGTATCCGAAAAGTTAGCCGTTGTCAATGACCAGTTGCCGTCTAACGTTGGTAATCCGACGTTGGGGCCGCAATCGTCCATACTGGGTGAGCTTATGATTATCGGAGTAACCGCCGATTCAACCTCATTACAGGATTTGCGGACATTATCTGACTGGACTATCCGCCCCCGTTTATTATCAACAGGTGGAGTGGCACAGGTAACCGTTCTCGGTGGTGAAATCAAGGAATACCAGATATTGCTCGATCCCGGAAAGATGAAACATTACAACATCGGACTCAATGAAGTAATCGACGTCGTTACCGAAATGAACCAGAACGCCGCAGGTGGTGTATTGTATGAATACGGAAACGAATTTATCATCCGTGGCGTGCTTTCAACAAATAAAATACCATCATTGGGAAAAGCTGTTATCAAAACAGTAAACAATGTTCCTATCCTGATAGAAAACATTGCTGAAGTAAAAATAGGAGATAAAGCACCTAAACTGGGTATGGCATCCAACGACGGCAAAGCTGCCGTATTGATAACTGTTACCAAGCAACCGGCTACAAGTACGCTCGAATTGACAGACAAACTTGACGCTTCGCTTGCCGATTTACAGAAACAGCTTCCGGCAGATGTGAAGATAACAACCGACATCTTTCGTCAGGCACGTTTTATAGACAACTCCATCAATAACGTACAGAAATCATTGTACGAAGGGGGTATCTTCGTGGTTATCGTTTTCGTTATCTTCCTGATGAACGCACGTACAACCATTATATCACTTGTAACGATACCGTTGTCATTAGTCTTTGCAATACTCTCCTTAAAATTCATGGGGCTTACTATTAATACCATGAGCCTCGGAGGTATGGCTATTGCTATTGGCTCGCTTGTGGATGATGCCATTGTCGATGTAGAAAATGTGTTCAAGCGATTGCGGGAGAACAGGCAGAAACCAAAGGAACTGCAAAAAACCGTACTCAACGTCGTGTTCGATGCTTCCAAAGAAGTGCGTATGCCAATTCTATACTCCACATTTATCATCATCGCCAGCTTCGTTCCCTTGTTCTTCCTTTCTGGAATGGAAGGTCGTATGCTTGCACCGTTAGGAGTAGCCTTTATTATGGCATTGATAGCTTCTACCGTAGTAGCCTTAACCCTTACTCCAGTATTGTGTAGCTACCTGTTGGGTAAACCACGAAAAGATGATAAACCGGAACGTGAACCGTATATAGTAAGGAAACTGAAAATCGTTTACGAGGTAGCCCTTAAATGGACACTCAAATACAAGAAATGGGTACTTGGCGGAACAGGTGTTGTTTTAGTGATTGCCGTTATCATTTTCTTCTCATTAGGTCGTAGCTTCCTGCCGCCATTCAATGAGGGTTCATTTACCGTAAGCATCAGTAGTATGCCCGGTATATCGCTTGAAGAATCCGACAAGATGGGGCGTATAGCAGAAGATATCTTGCTTTCCATACCCGAAGTTCAAACCGTAGGACGGAAAACAGGACGTGCCGAACTCGATGAACACGCACTCGGTGTAAACGTATCGGAAATCGAAGCACCGTTCATCCTCGATAAACGTTCCAAAGATGAAGTGCTTGCCGAAATACGCGAAAAGATAAAAGTGTTGCCGGGAGTGAATATAGAAATAGGCGCACCCATTTCGCACCGTATCGACGCTATGTTATCCGGTACACGTGCCAACATCGCTATCAAGTTGTTCGGAACAGACCTCAATAAAATGTTCTCCATCGGTAACCAAATAAAAGCAAACATTCAGGACATTGAAGGTATTGCCGATCTGAACGTAGAACAACAAGTGGAACGTCCGCAGTTGAAGATAGAACCCAAAAGGGAAGTAATGGCGAAATACGGCATAACCTTACCCGACTTTGCGAAGATTGTAAACGTCATGCTCGCAGGTGAAGTCGTTTCACAGGTGTACGAAGAAAACCGCTCGTTCGACCTTACCCTAAAAGTAAACGACGATAGCCGTGAAACAGCCGAAAGGATAAAGAACCTTATTGTTGATGCCAACGGACGTAAAATTCCATTGAGTAATATAGCCGAAATAACATCGTCCACAGGCCCCAACACCATCAATAGGGAAAACGTTGCCCGTAAGATTGTAATATCGGCTAACGTTGCCGGACGTGACCTGCGCGGAGTAGTAAATGACATTCAGGACATCGTAAACGAAAAGATAGAACTGCCCGAAGGTTATCATATTGAGTACGGCGGACAGTTTGAGAGCGAACAGGCAGCATCACGCACCCTGCTTATTACCTCAATCTTCTCCATTCTTGCTATTTTCATGCTTCTGTTTGCGCAGTTTAAGAGCATAAACCAGTCCGTTGTTATCCTGCTTAACCTGCCGCTTGCCCTTATCGGCGGAGTGTTTGCCATTTTCTTTACTAACGGCGTTCTGAGCATACCGGCTATTATCGGGTTTATCTCCCTGTTCGGTATCGCTACACGTAACGGTATGTTGCTTATCTCACGATACAACGACCTTGTGGCAGAGGGGTATAGCAAACTTGATGCGGTAATGACCGGCTCGTTAGACCGTCTAAACCCCATCTTGATGACCGCATTAACCTCCGGTCTTGCACTGATACCGCTTGCATTGGGTGGTGATTTGCCGGGTAACGAAATACAAAGTCCGATGGCAAAGGTTATCCTGGGCGGATTGCTCACATCGACTTTGCTCAACGGCTTTATTATTCCTATCATGTACTTAATTACAAACAGGAAAGTAGTTGAAACCGAAATTCTGGACAACGAGGAACCTGAAGTAAACAACACTAAATTAGAATTAGAATGAGAACAATCATAATAACCATGTTGGTACTCTTCGCAGGCATAACGCTCAATGCGCAGAATAATATCAACCCTGTATTGTCTTCGATAGAAGAGAACAATACAACCCTGAAAGCCCTCCGCGAACAAGTTGAAGCGGATAAGCTGCAAAACAAAACGGGCATCTTCCTTGATGATCCGGAAGTGGGCTTCAATTATCTCTGGGGTAACCCTTCAAATATAGGTAATCGTACCGATTTTAGCGTATCGCAGACATTCGACATTCCCACCATTACGGGAATGAAAAGTCGGTTAGCAAACGGTAGAAACAACCTTGTGGAATGGCAGTACAAAGCCGACCGTATGAATATATTGCTCGAAGCAAAACAATACTGCATTGAACTGATATATTACAATTCCCTGCTTAAAGAACTTTATTTGCGTCTGGAACATGCAGAAACCATTGCCAAAGGTTATAAAGACCGTATGGACAGGGGCGACGTAAGTATCTTGGAGTACAACAAAGTAAACCTGAACCTTTCTACCATACAAGGAGAAATATCGCGCATGGAAGTAGAACGTGATGCACTCCTTGCCCAGTTGAAAAGGCTGAACGGCGGTATCGACGTAGTCTTTAATGATGCAGACTACGGCAGCCGTGAGCTTCCGTTGAACTTTAACGACTGGTATGTACAAGCCGAAGATAAAAACCCGGTGTTGGCATACGTGCGTAACGAAATCGAAGTAAGCCAGAAACAGGTATCACTAAGCAAAGCGATGAACCTGCCTAAGTTTACCGCCGGATACATGAGTGAAAAAGTAGTCGGACAACGGTATCAGGGTGTGTCGCTTGGTATATCCATACCGCTATGGTCGAATAAAAATCAGGTGAAACAGGCAAAGGCATCTGTTGCTGCTGCCCAAAGCCGCGAAGCCGATACCAAGCAACAGTTTTTCAGCCAACTGCAAATACAGTATTCCAAAGCAATGGGACTGAAAACTACTGCCGACAAATATCGTAAATCGCTGGCAAACGTAAATAATACCATCCTGTTGAAAAAAGCACTTGATGCGGGTGAAATATCCTTGCTTGATTACATGGTTGAAATGGGATTGTACTACGACAACGTAAACCAGACGCTTGCAGCCGAAAGGGATTATCAACTGGCATTTGCCGAACTTGCAGCCGTAGAACTCTAAAAAATGATGTCATGAAAAGACAGCAAAAGAAAAAAAAGAGTAAGGTCATTGCAAAGAAAAAAATGATTAGTTCAAGAGCAAAAAAATGGATTGTAGCGTTAAGTATAACCATTGGGATTACATTAGGTTTTTTGTTATGGTATTATGTAACCAGATGTCCCCATCATCATTGTTTCTTTCATAGATGGCCGTTAAAGGAAGTCTTATTCTTTGGGACTTTGTTTACACTATTACCATTTGTGTTTTTGAATGAGGAATTGTATAAAAAGAAGTATAAACGATAAATTAAAATAATTATGGGAAATTGCAATGATGGGGCTTGTGTTATAGACAAGACCAAACAGGAAATGGATACCTCACAGAAAAGAGGTTACATCCGGGCGGCTATCTCCTTTGTGATGCTGATTGCAGGCATCATCTTTTCCGCTGTCGGGCTTTCGTTCTTTGCCGATAAGTGGGTACAACTCGCATGGTATATCATCGCTTATATTCCGGTAGGCTTACCGGTGATAAAAGAAGCATGGGAAGCCATTCGCCAGAAAGACGTATTCAGCGAGTTTACATTGATGAGTATAGCTACCATCGGGGCGTTCTTTATCGGAGAATACCCCGAAGGCGTTGCAGTAATGCTGTTCTATGCCGTAGGCGAACTCTTTCAGGATGCAGCGGTAAACCGTGCAAAAAGGAGCATTAGTGCATTACTTGATGTCCGACCAGAAACAGCGACAGTTATTAAGATGGATAAAACTGAAATAATGTCGCCGGAGAATGTAAATGTAGGTGATATTGTGGAAGTCAAGGTAGGCGAAAGAGTGCCTCTTGACGGAATTTTACTGAATGAATCGGCATCTTTTAATACTTCGGCATTAACTGGAGAGAGTGTTCCCAGAACGATACGGAAAAATGAGGACGTATTTGCAGGTATGATACTTACCGACAATGTTTCAAGAATTGAAGTAACGAAACCATTTGGTATGAGTGCTTTGGCTCGTATTCTTGACCTTGTTCAGAACGCCACAGAAAAAAAGGCACCCGCAGAACAGTTCATACGCAAATTTGCCCGCATCTATACTCCGATAGTGGTGGCACTGGCTGCGCTTATAGTGTTATTACCACTGGCATACTCTGCTATTAATCCGGCATTCAATTTTGTGTTGTACGACTGGGTTTATCGTGGATTGGTATTCCTCGTTATTTCCTGCCCGTGTGCTTTGGTTATCAGCATACCGTTGGGCTACTTTGGTGGTATCGGGGCGGCAAGCCGTAAAGGAATACTATTTAAAGGAAGCAACTATTTGGAAGCCATTACCAAAGTAAATACGGTGGTGATGGATAAAACCGGAACACTGACACAGGGAGTTTTCAAGGTACAAAAGATTGTTCCGGCAGATTTTCTGCTCGAAACAGACCTTGTGAATTTAGTGGCTTCGGTTGAAACGCAAAGTACGCATCCCATAGCGAAAGCTATTGTGGAATATGCAAAAGAGCAGAATATCGAAGTAATTAAGCCGGAGATTGTGAATGAAATCGCAGGGCACGGCTTACAGGCTTCTATCAATGGTAAAATAGTTCTTGTGGGTAATCCTAAATTATTGATAAAAAACAATGTAGAGTTCCCGCCGGAAATAGCGACTATACCCGAAACGATTGTTGTTTGCGCTATCAATGGCATCTATTCCGGATATATTCTGGTAGCCGATGCTCCGAAAGAGGATGCAGCTACAGCCGTGAACGCTTTGCGTGAGTTAGGAATTAAGAATATTGTAATGCTGTCAGGAGATAAACAGGCCATCGTTTCGCAGCTTGCCACAGAGTTGAACGTTACGCAAGCGCATGGCGATCTGCTGCCCGAAGGAAAGGTTGAGTATGTAGAGCAGTTGAAGTCCGATCCGGGTAATAACATTGCTTTTGTAGGCGATGGGATAAACGATGCGCCTGTTCTTGCCATGAGCGACGTAGGCATTGCAATGGGTGGACTGGGTAGCGACGTTGCCATAGAAACGGCAGACGTTATTATTCAGACAGACCAACCGAGCCGGATAGCAACGGCTATAACAATAGGCAAAGCTACACGCCGAATTGTTATACAGAATATAAGTCTGGCTTTTGGTGTAAAGCTCATTGTGTTGATTTTGGGTGCAGGAGGTGTTGCAACCTTATGGGAAGCGGTATTTGCTGATGTTGGGGTATCGTTATTGGCGATATTGAACGCTATTAGGATTTTGAAAATGAAATTTTAATTATGCCCTGTTGGGGTTTGTACCTAAAATATAGCCTTATGAATAAACACGTCAATACTATAATCGAAAAAGTGAATGATCAGCTTGAAGCTATTGAACTGGAAGAAGAAGCCTCTTTAAGAAAAGCTAAAAAAGCAGTTTTGTTGCTAAAAGGAATTATGCAACAGCTAAAGATGAAACTGAACGATTATAAGTTCAAAAGTGATGATGAAGAAATATGTTTTTTTAAAGAGTACAAACCCCAACTTTTCAGCAAATTAATCTATTACTCGGAGATTTATAAGATAGAAACTAATCGACCGACTGGAAGTGATACGGCACAGAAAAATTATATAATAAGGGAATTAGACAGGATAAAAGATTATTTTGATAAAAACTTAGATTTCTACCAGTATTACAGGACAGAGAAGACTCATCTTGACCGTTATTATTTTCTTCGGGTAGAGCCGAATATTGAACTTAATGTAGATTGCTTCTACTTTGAAAGGGATAATAATTTTTCTACCAGTTTTGATTACAAAGTTTCTAAAATATTAGCCAATGAGATGCTCCGTATTTATCTCAATGCTGAATTAAATAAACTGGAAAAACATCCTGAAAACGAAATGGATAACTCTAAATTTCCCCGTATAAAACATACTTGGACAGGAACTAAAACAGAACTTGTCGAACTGATTTATGCTATATATGCAAAAGGAAGCATAAATTATGGAAACATTGATATTAAAGAGTTGATAGATTATTTCTGTAATGTTTTCAATACCGATGCCGGAGAGTTTTACCGCATCTATTTGAATATCAGAAACCGGAAAGAAAGCCGGACTTTATATCTTGATTCATTGCGAGATAGCCTTAACAAAAAAATGGATGATGACGATAACAGGTAAAATGTCAGGTGGTCAATAAAAAAACAGCAGAAGTAATTATAAAAATCAATTCATTATCAATAAGTTATGAGAAAATCAATATAAAGATGATATAAAGTTTATCTTAACGGATTTTCCCTCTTTTAGCCCTGAAAAACTATCATTTTCAGGGCTTTTTTACGTCTTTTTCTTCCAAAAATACCCAATGTAAAGATTCTCACTTTACATTCCTAAAAAAACAAAACTAAAACATTCTGATTATTAGATATTTAGAATGAAATTTCAAAAATAGTTATAGCAACTTGTCATTCTACGTTTTTGCAACTTCCGAACTTTGCATCAATTCAATAAGTAGCAATTATGGATGTCATTACAATAGAATCACAGGCATACAAAGAATTAGTTTCCAAAATTAATGCCATAGCGAAATTCGTGATAGATCATCAGGATGATGATACTACCAACCCGGACGAAATGTGGGTGGACAGTTACGAAGTTTGCACCTTTCTCAAAATCAGCGAACGAACACTTCAACGTTTGCGAAGTAACCGGATGATTTCTTATTCCATTATCTCCGGCAAATCATATTATACCATTGCTGAAATAAAACGGATGCTTACTGAGAAAAGAATCCGCAGCACCGATGAATGTATGAATGACCTTATAAATAATCATAAACTCCATGCTCAACAAAGACGAATTATTAAGACGGACGAATAACGGTTTGGACGTATTCAAACACTATATCCCAGTCCAATGGAAAACAGGACGTAATTTCCTTAATCCTTTGTATGAAGACCGTAAAGCATCGTGCAATGTATATTTTGACCGTCGTAATGGCGTTTATAAAATTAAGGATTTCGGCAATGACGATTACAGTGGCGATTGCTTTTTCTTCGTTGGAAGATTGAACGGTTTGGATTGTAGCAATGGAGCTGATTTTGTCGAAATATTAAAGACAATAAACAGGGATATGGCATTAGGACTGGGTGATTCCGATTACTCTCATACTCCGCAGCCAATCACATCGAACAAACAACAGCCTACGCCTGAACTACCCAAAAACAAACCGTATAATATCATTCAACAAAAATTCACTCAAAAAGAACTGGATTTTTGGAAGCAATCAGGTATTACGCCCGAAATATTGAAATACTACAAAACAGTTTCCCTGAAAGAATTTAGAAGCGAAAATAAAGACAATAAACCATTCTACTATACTTCATCAGAAAATGAGCCTATTTTCGGATATATGAGTAAACGGTATGTGAAGATTTACCGTCCGTTTTCGGAAGTCCGTTTTTTATATGGTGGTAATATCGGGGAGAATTACTGTTTCGGACTGGAGCAATTACCCGCCAAAGGAGATACGCTGTTTATCACCGGCGGAGAAAAAGACGTGATGACACTTGCCGCTCATGGATTCCACGCTATCTGCTTTAATAGTGAAACCTCTATAATCCCGACAGGGATCATCTACAAACTGACATTCCGGTTTAAACATATTGTACTGCTCTATGATGCAGATAAAACAGGAACAGATAGTGCGGTGAAGCATGAAAAGGCATTGTCCGAATATGGTGTTAAACGTCTTGTACTCCCACTTTCGGGAGAAAAAAAGGACAAAGATATTACCGACTATTTCAGTAAGGGTAATAGCCGGAAAGAGTTCCGACAATTATTTCTCGATTTTCTTGATAACCTATATAATGAAACAATGACCATGCTGAAATCATGCGAAATTGATTTTAACAATCCTCCGGCAAAAGCAGAAGAAGTTATATCTGCCGGCGACGTACCACTGGGCACACAGGGTAACATACTTTGTATTACTGGCGGTGAAGGCACAGGAAAAAGCAACTATGTTGCTGCCCTGATTGCAGGTTCGATAAGAAACGACAATCGTCCCATTGATACGTTAGGCGTTGATGTACGGGATAATTCCGACCATAAAGCGGTTTTGCTCTATGATACGGAACAATCGGAAGTACAGCTTTTCAAAAATGTATCAAATCTTTTAAAGCGTGCTAAACTGGAAGAAAAACCGGAAGAACTACGGGCTTTTTCTCTTACGGGAATGTCCCGAAAAGAACGGTTACAAGCTATTGTTCAGAGTATGGATAAGTACCATTACGAATATGAGGGCATTCGCTTAGTTGTCATTGACGGGATAGCAGATTTAGTGTCATCGGCAAATGACGAAGTTGAAAGCATCAGGATTATGGATGAACTATACAGGTTGGCAGGAATATACCGTACCTGTATTATATGTGTGCTTCATTATGTACCCAATGGCTTGAAATTGCGTGGGCATCTTGGTTCGGAATTACAACGCAAAGCTGCTGCAATCCTTAGTATAGAACTTGACAGCGATCCGTCAATATCAGTGGTGAAGGCGCTCAAAGTAAGGGACGGCAGTCCTCTCGACGTTCCTTTAATGCAGTTTTCGTGGGATAAAGAATTAGGTATGCACATATATATCGGAGAAAAACCACGAGAGGAAAAAGAAAAAAGGAAAGAGAAAGAACTGGCGACAGTTGCCCGTGAGATATTCGATTCACAAAGGCATCTGACCTATATAGACCTATGCGACCGCATACAGCAGATAATGGATGTAAAGGAACGTACCGCCAAAAGCTATATTAAATATATGCGAGAGAAAGATATAATTATAAAAGATCCGTCCAATCAAAACTACTTTATGATAGGGCATATCATCTAAAAACGAAATACTATGTATATAGATAGAGAAAATTTTGAAGCATGGATGGAGCGTATCATGGATCGCTTCGACAAAATAGATAAAATACTTGATAAAATGAGTAAACGTAGGAATATGTTAGATGGAGAAATTTTGCTTGATAATCAGGATTTGTGCATGTTGCTTAATGTAAGTAAACGCACCCTGCAACGCTATCGTAGTACCGGAGAACTGCCTTTTCAGACAGTTTATCATAAGACATACTACAAAGAAAGTGATGTTCATATTTTCATCAGGGAAAACTTTAACAAGAAAAGGGGCAACAATAAGAAAAACCCGTGAGGGCATTACTATTTCCATATTTATAGTTTTTATGAATTTATATTCAAAAGCCCGTACCGTCGTGATGACAGGCACGGGCTTTATTTTTACAGTTTGAAATTTTTAGAAGAATCCTTTTTATCCACTTTCGGCGGACTACCACCCACCGATGCAATAACAAGCCTATCGCCCATTATTTCTTTAACTCCCTGCAAAGTATTTGGCAATGGTGCATCCCGAACAGTCGATGTTTCGGTCTTGCCTTGCGACTGGTTCTGATTGGTAGTAGAAACAGTCTTATCAGGTACAGTTTCCGCTTGTCCTTCAGTTTCACTGATTGGAGTAAGTGAGAGCTGAATTTCCCTATCCAACTTTATTAACTCGTCTTTCAGGGTTTTCAGTTCCGGTTCCTTACGCCAAGTACCTTCGACTACTTCTTTCAGTACAGGTATATCCTTTTGCAACTTCTCATTATCCGCTTGATACTTCTCCAAAAGTTTAGGCATGGTATCGAGTGCATTCAGGAAATTTTGTGCTGCGGTCTTCGGATCAGTAGCCATTACCCCGTGATTATAATTGTAGAGAATATTGCCCTCTCCCTTAATAAAGAAACGATTTTGTATAACATCGAAGCCATCTTTATTAGTGGTTTCAGATTTTACCATTAAATCAAAACCGTAAAGTGTACCAATTTTCTCATGCGCTCCATGTGTGCGGGCTTTGTCGGCTATTTCATTTAGCTTCAGCCCGACTTCTTTTGGGTTACTGCCCTGTAATCCGTCTAACTGAACAGGATTCAGGCGGGTAATACCGTCCGGCTGATGCTGAACACGGGTGTTAAACGCTTCAATATCTTTGGATATACGGCTAATAAACCCGTTGTTTTGCTCTACATTGGATATAATATCCTCCAATTTGTAACGTGATGATGACTTGCCACGCATGAATGCCTGTCGTTCGGATTCCAAAGAAGCGATTTTCTTTTCCAATCGTGCTTTCTCCAGTAATTCGGTATTGCCGGAAAGAATTGCCACATATTCAGAGAAGTTCATACCGCCTTTTTCGTCCATACTTCCCTCGTCGATAGTACGGCTACCCAGTGAATTATTTTTCAACTGGCGAATGAAAAGCTGCTTGTTGTGAAGTAAACCGAACTTGTACGCATCTAACGATTTTTCCACAGCATAGATAAGTACATCTACTTTATTATCCGCATATAGCTTCGCAATTTCATTGCCCTTGCGAATGCCCCGACCGTCCCGCTGTTCCAAGTCTGACGGTCGCCAAGGCGCATCTAAATGGTGGATTGCAACGCATCGTTTCTGGGCGTTTACTCCGGTTCCCAACATTTCGGTAGAGCCGAACAATACACGGATTTTACCCTCGTTCATATCCTTAATCATGGTTTTACGAGCCTTATCCGTTTTGGCTTCCTGAATAAAGCGTATTTCGTGAGCCGGGATTCCATAGTCATCCACCAGTTTACGCTTTATCTCGGAGCATGGGTTCCATTCTCCGGGTTTGTAAGTGCCTAAATCGGAGAAAACGAACTGGGTTGCTTTGTGGTCTTTGAATTTTGTGTAGTAGTCTGATACCATTTTAGCCACATGGGAAGCCTTGTTGTCCACATGGTCGCCATATTTAACTGGATCAATCAGTCGCATATCGAGGGACATCTTTCGCGCGTAATCGGTAGCGATAAGCATTTTTGCTTTTTCTTCGCTTTCCGATAATGGCGCACGTCCTAATATTTCACCTTTACCTGTTTTGGCGAACTCTACCAACTTTTGTATAAACTCCTGTTGGTCGGGTGTTGGTGGAATATTATGCAGAATTTCATTCTTTACAGGGCGGTCGATACCAATATCCTCCGCAGAACGATAGTCTGTTATTTCGGCATAAAAAGCTGCCAATTCGGGTACTTTGATAAAATACCGAAAGCGTTCTTTTTGCACAATTTCATTCGTTACCGAAAATTCGTAGTCTATCGACTTTTTGGCGAAGATTGCCGCCCACGCATCGAATGTATTAATACCCTGTCGTTCCAGTTCGTTCGGCCGGAGATACTTGAAAAGCAAGTATAACTCTGTCAAACTGTTGGAAATGGTTGTGCCTGAAAGAAAAGTGGCTCCCAAATCTTTTCCCGTCCTGTCCTGAATGGTACGCAGGGCAAAAAGCATATTCAAGGCACGTTGTGAGCCTTCGGCATTACCCAGACCTGCAACCCTGTCGTGTCGGGTTGTAAAGGTCAGGTTCTTGAATCGGTGGCTCTCATCAACATACAAGTGGTCGATACCCATAAGACGGAAATCTACGGTGTCATCCTTGCGGTTCTCAATCTGGTAGGTTATATTTTCCAATTTGGCTTCAAGGTTTAATTGTCTTTTAACTAAACCTTTTTCCATAGCACGGGAAATCTCCTTTCCTTGTGCCCGTAACACTTCCAGATTTTCTTCTACGCTATCGAGTTCCGCCTGTAATATCCGTTGCTGAATTTCGGGTGACTGGGGTATCATACCAAACTGTTCGTGTGTTAAAATGATTGCATCCCAGTTGTTATTCTTCATTTCGTTGAAAATCTTCGCCCGTTTAGCAGGGGTGAAATCTTCTTTACCCGGATACAACACTTTTGCATTGGGGTAAGCCGTACAGAAAGTTTGGGCTATTTCATGAACATTGGCTTTGAGCGCCATAATGAGCGGTTTATTTACCAATCCCAAACGTTTTTTCTCGTAGGCGCTTACACACATTATCAGGGTTTTACCGCCCCCGACTTCGTGGTCGATAATACCCCCGCCATTGAGTTTATCCATCCAAATTGCATCCTTTTGGCTATTGTATAGGTCGGGAATACCCAAGCCTTTCAGATCCAGTCCCGGAAACTCTTGGTGGCTTCCGTCATACTCCGGACGGACGAAACAATTAAATGTACGGTTGTATTTATCTGCCAGTCGGTCTTTGAACTCCGGTGATTGTTCGTTAAGCCATTCAACGAAACCGTTCCGTATCTCGTCAATCTTGGAATTGGCGAGTTGAATAGATTCGGAATCACGTACCTTGACCTCTTTTATTTCCCCGTCAATCAACTTATTGACTTTCTTTGTTATATCAGGAGAGGTATTATGCAAGGCGTGTTTCATCAGGGCGATACCGTCGAAAGTCCGGCTTGTTGCCTTAACAGCGTACTGATCCCATATCTTGATATTTTTGCTGTCGGCTTTGAGCGTGTATTCATCACGGCTTTGAGCATAATGCACCGATACATTCGTATCAAACAAATGTGAAGCGTATTTGCTGTAAATGCCCGACGGTATCCACCGTTCTCCGAAATTAAAATCCAAATCTTCGAATGCTATCGGACGGGGTATTGCTTCTTTCAGAGCCTTTAATGATTCTTTTGCCGCTTCATTGTCGGGGTGGTTTTCTATATACCGCTCTACGTGTTCCGCTTTGGAGATAACATTACCACTTATGAACTTGTCTTTAATTTCATAAGAGCCTATCATTGGATTGAAAAATACCTGCCCTTTGAGTTCCTCCAGTATTTCATCCGAAGTCCCCCCTGTAAGCCCTGCCATATATTCAAGGTTTACCGTTGCATGTTTATTGAGCGAAGCGGTCAGGGCTTCCCGTGCATTATCGGCATGGGTAATCTCATTGGGATTAAAGGCAACCGGTTGTTGAAATATATCTGCTTTGACGGCTTTACCGTCGATATACCGTTCCAGAGAAAGAATTTCCGTTCCTCCGGCATCCATTTTTATAAGACTAAGATTTTTCGCATCGTTTATATTTCCGAAACGGCGGGTAAAATCATCATACAGTCGGTTAAGCATTTCCCTTAATGCAGGATTGGCTTCCAACCTTGTTGCTTCGTTGCTGTACAGGTGGTGATAAGTGTCCCGTATTTCAATATAAAGGGATGCTTTCGCCTGCTGTGTTCCGGTGAGCTGAAGCGGATGGAACATCGGCTGAAATCCATTCAAATCACGCAAATAACCGATACGATTATTTTCGTCGGTAACAAGTGAGCCATCACGGTAATGGGACGGTATATCTTCCAATAGGAAAGGAACAGGTTTCATGCGTTCCTGCTGTTCCCGTTCGGCTTCCTCTTTCAGCCGTTCCAACTGTTCTTCCCGACGGGCATCGAATACGGGATAGGCCTCGGCGCTTTCCTGTTGTAGCTTTTCCCGTTGCTGCGCTGCATTATGCGCCATTTCTTCCCGCCAGTCCATAAACGGCAGTTCCTTTGACTTGCTTGCCTGTAATTTGAATTTTCTACCTCTCTTTTTGGGTTTGTTTACCTGACTGCGTTCCTCTTGGGTAAAGCCGAAAAGGTCATAGAGCGTTATTAATGGTTCCTGCGTTACGGACTGGGGTTTCGCCTCCGTAGTCGGCGCTTTTTTAATGGCAGGATCATCCATATCGAAAAGAGTACCTCTAAAAGTATTTGGAGCAGCCGGTTGTCTTTCTTCTGTTTCATTCTGCTTTTTTTCTTTAATTCCAAAATCTTCGGGTTGTGGCGGACGTTCGGCATACAGTTTTCTGTCCATTTCAGAAGCGTAATCACTTAATTCCTGAATATCCTGTTCGGTTATCTGATTGCTGTTATCCAATTTTGCAGATTGAGATTGTTGTGTTACCGACTGTGCCGGGTTTTCCTGTGCATAGTTTTGGTAACGCTGCAAATCCAAATGTTTTGAAAAATCATCTTTCAGCATTTGCCGCAAATCTGTGGCTATTCCCTCAATACCGCCTTCATGGGTAAAAACAATAGCAGGTTTGCCGTATGGATCGGTGTCGATTTTGGAACGGGTTTGTACTACTCTGTTGAAATCACGGAACAGGTTATTAATAGATATGCCGTTAGATAATTTGCGGGATTCGATAAAATCCTGCTGTCGTTGGCTTGGAACTATATTTTTATTATTCCGTTGTAATACAATCAGGTCGCTGCCGACATCAGTTCCGGCATGGTCGGAAAAGAGGTTGTTCGGCAAACGGATAGCTGAAACAACATCGCAAGAGTTCATCAGGTATTCCCGTATCGGTTTGTTTTGTTCCGAATTGAGTACGCCCTGACTGGTAATAAAGGCGATTAACCCGCCTTCTCTGGCCGACATGACACTTTTTACAAAAAAGTAGTTGTGTATCGCCTGTGTCGATTGTTTGACGGCGGGTATTTCATGGTTGGACAGTAGCGGATCGAATACCGAAACATCTCCAAAAGGGATATTAGATGCAATCACATCAAAATGCTGTGAATAGCGTCCTTCCATTTTTTCGTAACCTTCAATCCGTACCTTATCATCAGGATAAAGGTGCGATAGAATTTTACCTGTTAGCAGGTCTTTTTCAAAACTGGTTACGTTAGCTTCAGGTGCAATATCTTTGAAAGAAGAAATAAACGCACCTGTTCCGGCACTGGGTTCTAAAAAGCGTGTCGGAGTTATACCGCTATCCTTTAGTGCATCCGCTAACACATCAATAACAGGCTTCGGCGTATAAAATGCCGTAAGGATAGAACTTTTCAGGGAACTGACATAGCGTTTGTAAACTTCCGGTGTGGGAGAACTTTCACGGAGTACCTCGTGGAGTTCTTGCACCAACGGGAAAAGCTCGACTTCGGATTTAGACCACCGCTCAATATCTTCGGGTTTGTCGGCAGGGTTAAGGATTGCCTTAATCCCTCCAAAGCCTGAATATTTTGCGAGTATTTCCCGTTCTTCGGGTGTTGCCTTTTTTTGTTCCTTGTCGAGCCTTAACGCTAACTTTATTGCGTCAATATTCTGACGCAAATGAGTTCGCTTATTGTAACTCATTTTCGAGCAGTATCAGGATCGTGCCGACAAGCTCTGTATAAAGCGACTGGTACTCTGTCGTTTCGGCATAATCATCACTAAGGTTGTATTTAGCAAATACCGCCTGACATTCGGGCATTAGTTCTTTTGCCTTTGCCTGGGCACCACCCGGAGAAACTTCGTCGAAAAACTCGTTCCAAAGTATTTCAACTACTATATTATAAGGTGAAAAGTGTAAGCCTTTGAATAAGGCTTCGTTTGCAATTTCGGCAGCTTGAATATGGTCTAAACCGCTTTTTACGGCTTCGCTGTACGCTTCGGCTGCCATATCCCCACGTCCGGCAATAAATGAAAGGTCATTTGCTTTGTCGGGGTGGGAATCACGTAAATAAGAAAGTAGATTGAGCCGGAAGTATGACATTTCCGCAGGCTCTAAATTTGAATTGTATTTCATAACTATGAATTTTTTAGTGGAAAACTATTGATACGGATAAGCAAAAGGCACCGGGGTATCCCTCCCCAGTGCCACCACTAAAAAATTCAATAGGATAGATTTAATAATTTCTCATTAAAACCTGTGCCATATGAACTTCTTAGTGGCAAAGATAGCTGTTTTATTCCAATTTATACAAGTCAGAACAGTACAGGACTGAGCGATTTACATTGTGAATAACATTGATGACCTTAATTTCCTTACCGATACACGTAGTTAGCGAATTAATATTATCAAGCATATTTAATTCGCAGTCATCAAGCGATTTCGCCCATTCTATAAAGAACTCTTCCAATGAAATAAATTCTCCGATTCTTGGAATAGTAGGATATGGAAAATCATGACTTTTACAATAATCAATAAAAGAATATAGCATTTTAGTCGGCTTATCCAGATTTGCATTTCTCGTCAATGCCTGTCCTAAATTTAATAACAAACTTATTTTCATTACTTTTTCCTCTTTTTGGAATTATCAAATTGGAATATCGTTTTATACTCTGCATCAAAAGCTACGGCAGCATCAAAAGGCTTATTTTCTTTACTCTTAAAGCCTTTGATAGTACCTGTCTTGCCTTTGGTAAGCAGGTCTTTCAGTTGTCCGTCCGTCAGGTCTTTTCCTGATTTATTCCGGAATACTGTCAGTCCGCAAGCCTCATTGTTACATTTTGCAACCTTTTGGAATATTACTACCTGACCGTTTTTACATTTCGGACATGGACAGCTCTCTCTTGTATTGCCGCCTTCGATTTTCTTCTCCAGTAATTCGGTGGTAATCTGTGCGGCATATACTTCGATACTTCTATGAAAGGTATCGGCATCCATTTCTCCCGTTGCTATTTTATTCAATGCGCTTTCCCATGCTCCGGTCATAGCTACGTCCGCTATTTTTTTATCACGGATAGCCAGATAGACTACCAATCCTTTATTGGTAGGAACAAGGGATTTTTTTTCACGCTGAATATATTCACGGGAGAAAAGCGTTTCGATAATAGCGGCACGGGTGGCAGGTGTTCCGATACCCGATTCTTTGAGCGCTTCCCGTTCCGTTTCGTCGGTAAGGTCTTTACCACAGGTTTCCATAGAAGATAATAAACTACTTTCCGTATGTAATGGGCGGGGCTTGGTTTGTTTCTCCAGTAAGTCCGTTCCGTTAATGGGAAGTACATCCCCATCGGACAGGGATGGAAGTGCCGGAGCATCGTCTTCGCCTTTTTCTTCATCAGGTGCGTTCAATACGGCACGCCAACCGGGAATAAGGATAATGCTACCTTTGACTGAAAAAGCAATGCCCGAAGCATCCAAAGAAACGCTTGTGTTTTCTTTGGTGCATTTGCCGGAAAAGGCTTCCAACATTCGGGCAGCAATCATATCGTATATGATACGTTGGTCGGCTGAAATATCTTTCGGCATATTTTCGGTGATAATCAGAGCATGGTGGTCTGTTACTTTCTTATCATTTACAGAACGCCTGTTCAGGCTTGCCCCTGACATTATTTTTGCATAGTTGCCGAATGGAGCGTAACCGGATAACTGACCTATAAGGGCGGGTATCTCGGCAAAAACATCATCGGAAATATAACGGCTGCCCGTTCTTGGATAGGAAATAAGTTTCGCTTCGTAAAGCGACTGGGCTACCGACAGGGTTTTATCTGCTGAAAAACTATGGCGGCTGTTCGCTTCTTTCTGCAAAGTAGTCAAATCGTAGAGCAATGGCGGTTCCTGATTGGCTTCTTTCTTTTCTACGCTTATCACGTTTACGGATTCGGCGGATCGGACACGGTTTAAGATGTCGTCTGCCTCCTGCTTTGTGTTGTACCGTTCTGTGGAAATAGCGGCGAACTGGGTTGCATCTTTTGCCGTATGCAATTTTACCTGAAAATAGGTTTGCGGTTTGAAATCTTTGTTTTCCAGATAACGGCTGCATATCATGG
Source organism: Tannerella sp. (assembly GCA_031551825.1). Lineage (GTDB taxonomy): Bacteria > Bacteroidota > Bacteroidia > Bacteroidales > Tannerellaceae > Tannerella. The sequence goes on from JAVBNB010000013.1 coordinate 21,536, forward strand.
CGAGTGTAGGTGTTTGCACCCGTCCCAATGACCATACGCCGTGCCCGGCTGATATTGACAGGGCTTGTGAAGCGTTTATCCCGACAACCCAATCGGCTTGGCTCCGGGCTTTTGCCGAACGATACAGGTTGTCGTACTCTTTTCCCGGACGTAGGTTCTCCAATCCTTTGCGGATAGCCTGATCCGTGAGAGAGCTTATCCAAAGACGGTCGAAAGGGCGGGAACACTCCAGATAATTATATATATATCTGAAAATTAACTCCCCTTCACGTCCTGCATCGGTCGCAACCACTATACGCTCACATTTATTAAATAACTCTTTGATAACTTTAAGTTGTTTCATTGTGCCCGGATCAGGTTTGTATTCTTTACCGTCCTTTACCTGACGAGGCAATAACTTAAATTCGGCAGGAAGTATCGGTAGGTTTTCAGCCTGAAATCCTGTAATACCATAGTCCTGCGGCATTGCCAGTCCTATGAGGTGGCCAAATGCCCACGTTACACAATATCCGTTCCCTTCTAAATAACCGTCCTTGCGGTTATCCGCACCAACGATAGCCGCTATATCACGGGCTACGCTTGGCTTTTCTGCAATTATTACTTTCATTTACTATTGGATTTTTTAGTGGTTGGTATTACATTTTATGTCCTGTGGACTTTTTCACAGGTTTCCTAATCTGCTTCTGCTCTTGCTGCTTTTCGGTCGGGTTTTGCTGACCTTGTTTCAGGGGTTCATTTGAATGTTTGGTTGCTTCATTGGTTTTACCCTGTGAATTGACTGCTACCTGTGTCTTATTGCCTTCGGCAACTTTCACATCCGCACCTTGCTTTTTGGCTCTGTCCGGGTTCCACTTAAAGAAATCCAGTTTGCCTTTTTCCTGATTGACCTTTACATAGGCATTGAAAGGCTCGCCCTTTCCGTCTTTCATCATACCCTGAACATAGACGGCTTTTCCTTCCCGGAGAGAACTTTGTTGTTTATCGTCCAAATCAACGCCTAAAAGTTTTTTAGGAATACGGACTTGGTTCTGCTGTTCTCCGTTCTGGCTTTGTTCCTGTCTATTGTTCTGCTGATACTTATTGCGGTCTAATCCGTCATAATTGAAATCGTAACCGCCTTTGGCTGCATTAAACTGAACATAAGCATCGAATTTTTTAGGATTATCGGTACCTATTGTCTTTTTGGAGGTCATACCCTCTACGAGTACCTTTTTCCCTTCTTTTAATGCCTGTTGTTGTTCAGGAGATAACTCAACACCTTTCAGGTTTTGAGATACTGTGAGCTTATCAAGGGGTACGGCTTCCAAACGGTTAGTCTGCTTGTCGATAGAAATAAGCGACGGTACTTTTTCGCCCGGTCTTGGCTCCAGTTCTACCACCCTACCACTGTTACCCGTTGCTAACAGGTTTTCTTTTACGTCATTGGGGAGCATAATGCCCTGAAACGGTTTTTCCAAATCAACCTGCTGTTGGTATGGATGCGGGGTAAATTTCAGGCTGCCATCCGGCTGTTCCTCCAGTGAAAGACGGGCTTTCATGGGATATTCTACTCCCTCTATTTTGGGGTTGATATCTACAAGGTGCGGAGATTTATACCCGTAACTCATGGCTTTGAGTTCGCCCTCCAGATTTTCGGGCTTGATACCGTATTTCTGATATTCACTTTCAGGGATACGGCTTGTGTCGAATTGCTTAAATTCGGTCTTCTGTTCGGTTGCTGGTGTTGCTTCCATTTTTTCTTCTTTTTTTTCGGTTTGAACTTGCTTTTCACTCTCTTTGGTGGATTGTTCCTGCTGATTCATATAATCTTTCGGATTGATACGATACTTCTCCAAATCTTCATCACTTAGTTTTAATACTTTATCAAGCATATCGACGGTAACCGCATAGAATCCTGTATGCGACGGGTTTTTAGCTTGATTAAAGAAGTTTTTGAAAAAGTTTTCAAGGGGATCGGCGTGTTTGTCAATTTTGATAAAATCGGTTTGCTTCGCCTTCATGGGATCAATGGCATCAATTTTACCTTTTTTGTCGATGCCTTTCACGACTTTGAGTTTGTTGCCTTCTCCTTCATCTCGCATCAGGAGAACTTTGTCTTTCGGATTTAATTTTTCATCCATAATAAAAACTGTTTTTGTTCTGCATCACTATTAATGCAGAATAAAAGTAGCGGTAATCAAGAGGTTAGCTGTTGATTTTTCGGCAGGTGGTCGCTTGTGGCTTCGATTTGGCAGTGAGTGGCGTTATAGGAAAAACAAAGAGCCGGAAATCCGGCTCTCCTACATTATATATATATGTATATTTATTCTTGTTGCTGTAATAAATGAGCCAATGAAGGATCATCCTTAATGCGTTGTAGTTCTTCTGCAACAATTTGTTTGGTTTCCTCTTTGATACGGTTATAGTTGAGCTGTATCTGCTCTTTCATCTTATCTACTCCGTTTTCGTCTTTAAAGTCGGTAATAATAGGAATAGATTGATAAGCCTTAGTTTCGGCAGCTACCTTTGCATTATCTACAACTATTTCACAATGGAAAATTTTCTGCTCGATACGTTCATCAAAGTTGTCGGCAATCGCTCCGACAAACATCCCTTGTGTCAAGTTACTGATTTTGGACGGTGGTATCAAGCTATCCATCTGGGTACTTATAGAGGTCGATTTATCATTGCGGTTAATAGTCATAGACTGGCGTTTCTGTAAGACTTTACCAAATCTATCGGATAATGTTTTTGCAGTTTCTCCCACAACCTGACCGCTAAAAACATTTCCTACGGTGTTCATCACAACTTTTGCTTCCTTATCCCCGTAGTCCCTTATTAGCTGCGAAAAATCCTGAAAGCCCAAAAGCACAGCAACCTTATTACTACGGGCTGTTGCGATCAAATTGTCAAGACCTTTGAAATAAATTGTCGGTAATTCGTCGATTACGACCGAACTCTTTAATTGCCCTTTTTTGTTTATCAATTTAACTATTCTGGAATTGTAAAGTCCCAAAGCTGCGCCGTATATATTTTGCCTATCGGGGTTATTGCCTACGACTAATACCTTCGGATCATCAGGGTTGTTTATATCAAGCGTGAACTCATCACCGCTCATTACCCAGTATAATTGCGGGCTAATCATTCTTGAAAGCGGTATTTTAGCACTTGCTATCTGTCCCTGCAACTGTTCCATTGCGCCCCCAAGCCACGCGTCCATAAAGGGACTTAGGTAGTTTTCCAGTTCGGGATAACTTGTCAAAATAGGGAAAATATCTTCATACCTTTTATTCAGGAACTCTATCGCATGAGGGAATGTGCAATATTTTCCGTCTTTATAAATTCGGAGATACCATATAATAGCAGCAAACAGAATTATCGGAGATTCCACAAAGAAGTCGCCTTGTTTTTGCACCCATGTTTTATTAAGGTTAAGCATAATTGTATAACTCGATTCGTAAGCATCGCTAATATCTTCCATGAAAGAAGGGTTGATTGGATTACATCGGTGTGAACGGCTCGGATCGTCGAAGTTTATCACGTAAAACGTGGGGACTTTTTTGTAGCCTAATTGATTGTTCAGTAAATGATTATAAGCGATTGTAGAAAGGTCAGGAAACTTAAAATCATACACGTACATTGAAAATCCTTTCTCAATTTGTTGCTTAATGTATTGATTAACAACAGCGTATGACTTCCCACTGCCCGGAGTTCCTAACACAATACTTGCACGAAAAGGATTTACAACGTTTATCCAACCCCGCCATTCTTTTTTCTTATACCAGAATTTCGTAGGCAGGTTCACGGAATATTCACTCTGTAATAGCCGTGTTTCCTGCATAAAACTCTCGTTCTCCGTGTTGAATACGTCGTCGAACATATTGTTTTTGAGTAAACGGCTCATCCATAATCCACCGACCAAAAGGAACAGATAACCTGCTGCCATTGTCAGGATGTAAAAACCTGTTGTAGCCGATGCAGGTAATGGCAATTCAAGTATCCACCAATTCATAAAGAACAGGATAAAACCTATTGTCAGAAAAACATAGATTTTCGGCCAAGTGATTTTTTCCTCTTTAACTCCCTTAGTTCCCAGACACGAAAGGGCAAGGAAAACAACGGCAAATAATTTGGTATAAAGAATACTACCGAATAGTCCGGCAGTCCGGTCAAAGTTCAGTAGTATCTTATCAACTACCGAAATATTGATTCCCCATTCACGCAAAGCGTAATAGCAAAACCAATAAATGTTTATCACTACAAAAATAATACTGATTGCCCTCATGAACTCCATCACTTTGGCAAGTCCTCTTAAATCATCTTCTTGTTGCATAATCTTTAAAAATTAAAAGTTTGAGAAGCGAAATTAGAGAGGTTGTTCTTGTAAATGATTGATTTTCTGTCATGTGGTCGCTTGTGGCTTCGATTTGGCAGCGAGTGGCGCTAAAATGGAATAAGAGGTACCTTATAAGTAAATACCTTAAAATAGTGATTTACTATTTTAAGGAATATTGCTAAATTTGAGGCGTGAAATTTTTGACCATCATAGTCGTTACTTTACTGTCCCTGCAAATAGGATTCACTAATACTGTTTTGCAGGAAATATATCGCTTGCCTTTTTTAATCCAACATTATTGCGAACACACTGAAGAAACATCCATTGACTTAAAAGATTTTTTTAAACTGCATTATTCCGAAAATGAGCATAAAACGAAAAAAAAGGCAAATCACAATCACGCATCTTTGCCTTTTCATAACTCACTTAATACAGTACATATTAATCCTTTTATATTTGCGGAACATTCTTTCGACAATCCTGAAAAACCATTTGCCATAAAATCCGATATTAAAATACCGGATCACACATATTATATTCCTCAAAATCTTATTAACTCAATCTGGCATCCACCCAAGAATAATATTTTATAAATAACTTCTTAGCTAAATAATAAGACGATTATCCAAATAAAATATTAATCATCATGGGAGATAAACATAATCATGCGGAGAATAATCATCCGCATACTAAAAATCATACACATACCAACGAACAGAAAACCAAATGGGTTGTTTTGCTGACAGCCGCAACAATGGTAGTAGAAATTAGCTTCGGGTACTGGACTAACTCAATGGCATTATTAGCTGACGGCTGGCACATGGCTTCCCATGTACTTGCTTTAGGTCTGACATGGGTTGCTTACTATGCAGCCCGTAAGTATTCACAAACAGAAAATCACTCATTCAATAAAGGGAAACTATTGGCTTTATCCGGCTATACGAGTGCCGTAGCATTGCTGATTGTAGCTGTATTGATGGCAGTTGAATCCGTACAAAGGTTAATGAATCCAGTAGATATATTTTTCAAGGAAGCTATTATCGTTGCCATTGTTGGATTGATTGTAAATGCTCTAAGTGCAGTATTCCTGCATCACGATCATGAGCATCGTGACCATAATATCCACTCGGCATACCTACATGTATTGGCTGACGGATTAACAAGTATAACCGCTATTATTGCCCTAACTATCGGAATGTTTTGGCAGATATATTGGTTAGATTGTTTGAGTGGTATAATAAGCTCGGTAGTAATAACAAAATGGGCTATTGATCTGATGAAAGGTTCGGGTAAAGATTTAATTGACTATAAAAAAAAGCAACACACGGCAGATCCAGAATAAATATAGTTAATTACAGACAATAACTTTGTTGATTCAACATCCTAATGGGCAAGTTATTAATTATAAAAGACGAAATCAATAACCTGATTCCGTCTTTTATCGTATAGGTGAAATGACAAACAAAACCTATATTTTATTACATCTGCCTGCCATACCTGCGCTTCTTTTTTTTCTTACGACGTGGTAATGGCATTTCTTCTTTAGGATGGTTCTCCGGCTCCGGATTAAGAATTGAGAAAAGCCCACCGGTTACACTATCCGAAGTGTAACTGTTATCATGGTGCGTGCCTGGCTGAATATTATTGTAAACATCAGAAAGGCGTGTGTCTTTGACTGGCTCTTGTGCTTGTTCCTGTTTTCCACCGTACAGGTCATTGAAAACATTAGCGGAATACTCTTTACCCAATCGGGAACCGTTCAGTATGGTGCGGGTAGTATGGTCTATGAATGTAGCGCCATATATCCGTCCTTCATCATTCCGCCTAAACAGAACATCAATACCCTGCTGCCTTAGCTTCGCTCGGAACTCGCTCTCACTTTGGCTGCCCTGCTTGGCTTCCGATACCGCTTTTAATGTATGTGTCTTCAGGTTTTTAGTTTTGATGCGTTCGGCAGATTTCTCCATACGCTTTTCCAGTCCATCGTAACCGACTGACTTCCCGAATATGGAAGACTTTAGCGGATTGCCGACCTTGTTGCCCTCACTATCCAAAGCGGAATAAAGCAATCCCCGATAAGGCTTTCCTTTTGCCTCGCCTTTCAGTTCCTCAACATTTATATTATATAAGGAAAGGACGGCTTTATATTCTCCCATGCTTTGAAAGTGATACATAGAAGCCAGCGGTTTGATAACGGATGCAATCTGCTTTTTAAGGTTTCCCTTTGAAAAATCGACAGGGGTTAGTTCCCATTGTTCACCCTGCTTTTGTCCTTCTGCCGGATGCAAGTTATATTCCCGTTCCAAATCTTCTGTTATAGCCTTACTTCGTTCATGTTCTTTTCCATCATAAACCTTTTTTCCGTCGCTTTTTACCCGAAGCGATACAATGTGCATATGCTCCCGCTCAATGTCCTCATGCTTGAATATCAGATAAGGTTGATCGCCATACCCCAATCGTTTCATGTATTCCCTTCCGATATCTACCAGTTGGTCATCTGTCAAAACATCATCCTCATGTGGATTCAGGGATACATGGAAAACGTGTTGTTCGGTACGGAAGTGCGACGGGATAAACTGCATGAAGTCCTCAATACAATCAATAACGTTGAAGTGTCCATCGGCAGGTTCAAACACAAGATTCGCACCTAATATCTTTCCCAGACCTTTATCAACCTTTTCCTGATTGTACGTCAATGCACCGTACAGGTTACTACCGATGTTTATTTTTGCAACCATTGTTCCTTAAATTCTTCCGATAATTCCAGAATTTTTTTCCCCGTTTCTGCCAGTTCTACCGTTGCCTTTTCCAATTTATAGAGCAAAGCAAGTGCTTTCTTTTCTGAAAAATTGGTATGCAATTCCTTTACAACCTGATTGTAATTCGTCCCAACGGAACGGAATTGTGCGTAAAAAGATGTGAGTTTAGTAACGTATTCCATAGCGGAACGGTCGATTTTTACCACTCGAAACTCGTCCCCGAAAACACGGGCAGCGATAAAACGAGCCTTCGATTGTAGCCCTGATTGCTCAAACATGGTGAGGAACCGGGCATGTTCTACTGCGGTGAAGTTTACCGAATAACGGTAATTCGCCGGATCATTCTTGGGGTTTCTACCCCCTTTTCCCCTTTTGGGGAGATTCTTTGCTTTTTCATTCATACGTCGGATTTTTTAGTGGTATAATCCGTCGTTAGGCACCCTTGCCGCCTTAACAATCATCGCCCGAATGATTCATTATAAGCAACCGACTTCGGAGGTTGCGCCCCCCCGGAGGGGCAAGCGTTTTTTGCAGCAGAACTTGTTTCGTGCAGCAAAAAACACAGCTTGCTATTTGCCATGACGCAAATAAAATCTGTCCTGAACAGGGACAGATATGAATGCGAGTAAACGAGCGAAAATGGCGGTCGGATATCTCCCGACATTTCATGCAGCAAAGTTATAGGCTAAAGTAACGTGCTGTATTCCAAGCAGCGAAGCCACTCGCTGCCAAATCGACGCCACTCACTGCCACCTCGTGAAAAAGTGATGATTCTGCTAATAAATAGGTTTTTATTTGCAGAGAAAATGACTGTATGAACAGACAGCCGGATAGCTAAATGAATAGCTGTACGGATATAAAAACATACAGTCGGCTATATGGAGATACAGCCGGATTAATAGCTAAACAAATGGCTGAACAAACAAATGACTGGCTAAACGGCTAAACGTTCCAACGGCTAAACAGACGGACAGACAAACAGCCAAATGGCTAAACGGTCAAACGGACGGACAGATGAACGGATAACTAATCAAACGTATGGCTGAACAGACAGACGGTTGTTCAACCGGACAGAGATACAAACGATGTATAATAATTAAAAATTTCAGACAATGGAAAAGAAAACTTTGAACGTGGCTTTCAGTACCCAAAAGGGGGGAGCCGGAAAAACAACTCTTACGGTGTTGGTTGCTTCTTACTTGCACTATGTGAAAGGCTATAACGTAGCCGTGATTGATTGCGACTTTCCACAACACTCGATTGCGGAAATGCGTGAGCGTGATATAAAAATGTCGATGGATGATGACCATTACAAGCTCATGGCTTACGAACAGTTTTCTGCATTGGGTAAAAAGGCTTATGAAGTTATCGAAAGCAGCCCAGAAAATGCTATGGAAGATGCACAGGAAGTTATTGAAGTATTGCAGCCTGACTTCGTATTTTTCGACCTGCCCGGAACAATCAACAATCCGGCAGTTGTACACACGCTTTCACTCATGGATTACATTATTGCTCCGATCAGTGCTGACAGGTTGGTACTGGAAAGCACCCTGCAATATGTGATTACGGTCAATGATGCCCTGATTACGCCCGGCAAAGCAAAAATCAAAGGGCTGTACCTGCTTTGGAATCTCGTTGATGGTCGGGAGAAAACCGAACTCTACGAAGTGTATGAAGATGTGATTGATAAACTGGGTTTCCCGCTTTTCAAAACATTCCTGCCCGACAGTAAGCGGTTCCGCCGGGAGCAGTCGGTAAACCACAAAGCCCTGTTCCGCTCTACACTGTTCCCTGCGGACAAAGCATTGGTAAGAGGCAGTAACCTCGATGCCCTGATAGATGAAATGTTGGAAACTTTAAAATAACCGATTATGGCGAAAAAGAAAGAAGAAGTAAACCTGAATGAGATTGATGCCAGTTTTGTCATATCCTCATTCAAGAATAAGGAACGCCGGAATAATCCGAGTTCCATACCCAGAGCATTAGTTCCTGAACACGAAAAGAAACAGGAACAGGAAGCGGAAAGCGTGGAACCTGAAAAAACGGAAGTTATTCAGGAAGAATCCCCCCGTGAGGAAACCAAACGGAAACGCAGTAAATCTCCTGATTACGAAAGCCTGTTTATTCAGGAAGTCGGCATTACGGCACGTACCGGAAAATCTGTTTACATACGCAAAGACCACCATGAAAAGATTATGAAGATCGTTCAGGTCATCGGTAAAAATCAGGTGTCTTTATTCAGCTATATAGATAATGTACTGTCCCAACATTTTGCTGCTTATCAGGATGAGATAACGGAATTGTACAATAAAAACAACGAAGGAATTTTCTAACAATAAAACAATCAAATTATGATAGTCAGTCCATTTTTAATAGATAGCGGAGATAAGGCAATAATAGGAATTGTCCTCTGGGGATTGGTGATACTGGCGGCAATTATTCTGCCGAAAGCTATTCGCTATAAGAAACGTATGCGGAAAGAATACGAAGAAAAAACGGCTCCTGAAATAGAAATGATAGTCGTTCCGGGTGATAAAACGAAACCCGAATCTTCCGGCTATAAGAAACAGTTTCTTGTCAATGCAGGTATCCCGACAAGAAACGGAAAATTAGTAAGTATCCGTAAGGAATACCATAACCGGATTTCAAAGATTGTAGGGGTTATAGGAAAAAATGAAGTAACCATATTCAGTTACATAGACAATGTCCTGAAGCATCATTTTGAAACCTTTCAGGATGAGATTTCAGAACAGTATAAGAAGAATAACAATGATGATTACCTAAACCCTAAAAAGTAAGGATGGAAAAGATATTTATAACCGTAGTTATCCTGTATGCCCTTTTTGTCGGAATTTATTTCTTGTGGGCAAGAGCAGGAAAAAGACGAAAAAAGAACATTATCGGTCAGGGTAGCTCCATTCATGAAGCAGGTCGTTTGAAGGAAAATATTGTCGGGAAAAGCACATTTGATTTAAGCGCATCGACGCCACTCGCTGCCAAATCGGAGCCACTCACTGCCACCTCGCTAAAATCTGAAAATCAGGCTGAAAATCCCGATATATTTGCTTCGCCTAACGAGGTAAAGCCATCAGCGGAAGTGCCGCCGGAGGAATTGGAAGAAGCGTTTTCCGACACTCCACCGGATGAAGAAAACGAGCCTATGGATATAGATTATCCGCTCGAATATGAAATGACGGACGAAAACGAAGATGCGCCGGAAGACGAAGAAGAAACGGAAGAAGTGGAAGGAACGGCACAAGCCGTACTCGCTTCAGGTATTCAGTTCGATGATCTGGGTAATGCAGTCCGCACTGTAAACCGGACGAATGAAGCAACGCCGGAGCAAAAACGAAAAGCGGGCGATACTTTACTGGAGATACGGCAGACTGATATGTTTGAACAGGTGGTTTCTGGTAAGCCCGATGCAAAGCGAATCGTTACCGACCTTATGGCTGAAAGCCTTTCGGCTTTTTATGAGCGGAAAGACAAGGAAGCCGGAACTGCCGGAAACGGCAAAAAGGCTCCCGACAATTTTAATATCAGAGATTTCGCATAGTGCGAAAAGTATTAATAATAATGTAAAACAAAGAAAGATGAAAGAAAGAGATTACGGATAGCTTTCGCGCTATCAACCACTAAAAAATTCAATAGTAACAAGATTTATCAACCCGGTATCGGGACTATCCACCCCGATACCATTTTTTAAACAATTTCTCATTATGACAAAGAAAAAATTTCTAATGTCGGCAGCTTTTATTCTGGCTGCTGTTTCAAGTGCATTCGCACAAGGTAACGGAATTGGCGGCATTACCGAGGCCACGAACATGGTAACGAGCTATTTCGATCCGGGGACAAAATTGATATACGCCATAGGTGCGGTCGTCGGTTTGATTGGGGGTGTAAAGGTGTACGGAAAATTCAGTTCCGGCGATCCCGATACATCGAAAACGGCCGCGTCGTGGTTCGGTGCCTGTATATTTCTTATAGTTGCCGCTACCATCCTGCGCTCCTTCTTCCTTTAATCAGCTTCATACAGATAAGAGTTATGGAGTTTAATATTAACAAAGGGATAGGCAAAAGCGTGGAGTTCAAAGGTTTAAAATCACAATACCTTTTCATATTTGCCGCAGGCTTGCTTGCCGTATTCATTGTCTTTGTCATTATGTATATGGCAGGCGTGGATCAGTGGGTGTGTATCGGCTTCGGTGTAATCGCTGCATCGGTATTGGTATGGATGACCTTTAACCTGAATACAAAATACGGGGAACATGGCTTAATGAAAGTCATGGCTGTAAAACAGCATCCCCGCTATTTGATAAACAGGAAAACTCCGCACCGCCTGTTCAAACGGAAAAGAAAGGAGGTAGGATATGCGTAATATAATGAAGGCATCTACCATTGAAAACAAGTTCCCGTTACTGGCTGTCGAACATGACTGCATCATTTCAAAGGATGCGGATATTACGGTCGCTTATTATGTGGAGCTGCCGGAATTGTTTACAGTAACCAATACGGAATATGAAGCGATACACTCGTCCTGGACGAAAGCAGTAAAAGTCCTTCCTGAATACAGTGTGGTGCATAAACAAGATTGGTTTGTGCGTGAAACCTACAAACCACAGACTGATAAGGATGATATGAGTTTCTTATCCCGCAGTTTTGAAAAGCACTTCAACGAACGTCCTTTCCTGAATCACTCATGTTTCCTGTTCCTGACTAAAACAACGAAAGAGCGAATGAGAATGCAAAGCAACTTCTCATCGCTTTGTCGTGGGAACATTATTCCTAAAGAAGTCAATAAGGATACGAGTGTGAAGTTTCTGGAAGCTGTCGGGCAATTTGAACGGATAATGAATGATAGCGGATTTATTACGCTTACCCGTATCAGTTCGGATGAGATTACAGGAACGGATGAAAAGGCAGGGCTTATTGAAAAGTATTTCGCCTTGTCGCTCGATGATACCACCTGCTTGCAGGATATGGAACTGGGTGCCGACGGACTTCGGGTAGGTAGTAAACATATTTGCCTGCATACGCTTTCGGATGCAGAAGATCTGCCCGGACGTATTGGAACGGATATGCGGTATGAAAAACTATCGACCGATAGAAGTGATTGCCGTTTGTCGTTCGCTTCTCCGGTAGGATTACTTCTCTCATGCGACCATATCTACAACCAGTATTTATTTATTGAGGATAGTGCGGAGAATCTTCGGAAGTTTGAAAAGAGTGCAAGGAATATGCAGTCGCTTTCAAAGTACAGTCGTGGAAATCAAATAAATAAGGAGTGGATCGACCAGTATCTAAACGAAGCGCATAGCTTCGGGCTGACTTCCATCAGGGCGCATTTCAACGTGATAGCGTGGAGTGATGATGTGGAAGAACTAAAACATATCCGCAATGACGTAGGTAGCCAGTTGGCTCTTATGGAATGTAAGCCCAGACACAATACTGTGGATGCCGCTACTTTGTACTGGGCAGGAATGCCGGGTAATAGTGGGGATTTTCCTGCGGAAGAAGCGTTCTATACATTTATCGAACCTGCCTTGTGCTTTTTCACGGAAGAAACAAACTACCGGAGTTCACCCAGTCCGTTCGGTATCAAAATGGCGGACAGGGTTTCAGGTAAGCCACTCCATGTGGATATTTCCGACTTGCCCATGAAAAAAGGAATTATTACAAATAGGAATAAATTCATTCTTGGGCCGTCGGGAAGTGGCAAATCTTTCTTTACAAATCACATGGTGCGCCAATACTACGAACAGGGTACGCATATCGTTTTGGTGGACACAGGAAACTCTTATCAGGGATTATGCAACCTAATCAACAAGCGCACAGGTGGTCAGGATGGAGTATATTTTACTTACACGGAACAAAATCCGATTGCTTTCAATCCTTTTTACACGGATGATAATGTTTTCGATATTGAAAAGCGTGAGAGTATAAAAACGCTGATCCTTACCCTGTGGAAAAGGGATAATGAGCCGCCTTCACGGGCGGAAGAAGTTGCCCTCTCCAATGCAGTCAGCCAGTATATAGAAAAGTTGAAAACCGATAAAAAACTGATACCGTCTTTCAACACATTCTATGAGTTTGTCCGTGATGACTACAAAAAGGTACTGGAAGAAAAGAAAGTACGTGAAAAGGACTTCGATATAGCGAATTTCCTGAATGTACTGGAGCCGTACTATCGCGGGGGTGAATACGACTTCCTGTTGAACTCGGATAAGCAACTGGATTTATTATCTAAACGCTTCATTGTCTTTGAGATAGATGCGATAAAAGACCATAAAATCCTATTTCCCGTCGTAACGATCATAATCATGGAAGTGTTCATCAACAAAATGCGCCGTTTGCAGGGCATCCGTAAGATGATATTGATTGAAGAAGCATGGAAGGCAATCGCTAAAGAGGGTATGGCAGAGTACATTAAGTATCTTTTTAAGACTGTGAGGAAATTCTTCGGAGAGGCGATTGTCGTTACACAGGAGGTCGATGATATTATCGCTTCTCCTATTGTGAAAGAGAGTATTATCAACAATAGCGACTGTAAAATTTTGCTCGACCAAAGAAAATACATGAACAAATTTGACAGTATTCAGGCGTTGTTGGGATTGACCGAAAAGGAAAAATCGCAGGTACTCTCTATCAATATGTCCAATGTACCCAGTCGTAAATACAAGGAAGTCTGGTTTGGGTTAGGAGGTGTACAAAGTGCCGTATATGCCACAGAAGTAAGTCTGGAAGAATATTACACCTATACAACCGAAGAATCGGAGAAAATGGAAGTGATGCAACTGGCTGAAAAACTGGATGGAAATATGGAACTGGCGATTAAGCAGATTGCTGAAAGCAAGCGACAGGAGTACGGAGGATAGATGCCATGAAAAGAAAAAACAGTAAGCCGTTTGCGGCACCGCAACTTCATACCCATTTCCCGATGAGAGAGATATGCGGGACATGGGAAAGCCTTTGCGGTTCCCCCGGACTTAAAATATTCCATGACGGTAGTCGGTTCCGGTTGAAGTTTATTTACAAACAAAACACGGCGTTTACCGTCCCTTTGTGCCAGAGCTGGGGGATTACCTTTTTCTATTTCTACGGTATGATTCGCATTGCCTACGATGATGAGCGGGATATGCTTCTGCTTACTACCGAAGGCGAATACAAAAGGGTGTACGATTAAGGTACACAAAATCAATAATCATTAAAAAATAAAAAGTATGAAACGAATATTTATGTGCCTGATAGTGGCACTTTCTATGTTCTCATTTCAGGCGAAAGCGCAGTGGGTTGTAACCGATCCGACCAATCTTGTGCAAAATATCACAAGTGCGATACAAGGTACATCCACGGCAGGTAATATGATAAAAAACCTGCAAGAAAGTATCAAAATCTACAATCAGGGAAAGGAATACTACGACGCTTTGAAGTCTGTCCACAATCTGATTAAAGATGCCCGTAAGGTACAAAAGACGATTTCAATGGTCAGCGAAATTACGGACATCTACGTGAACGGATTTAATAAAATGGTGGGTGATCCCAATTTTACCCCGAATGAACTGGCGGCAATCTCAACAGGCTATGCCAAACTACTGGAGGAAGGGGGAGCGTTGGTAACGGATTTGAAAAACGTAGTTACCGGAAGCAACGGGCTTTCCCTGTCCGATAAAGAACGGATGGATGCGATAGATGACATTTATACTAAGATGTTGGACTATCGTAACCTGACTAAGTATTATACCCAAAAGAGTATATCGGTTTCGTATATCCGTGCCAAAGAAAAAGGCGATACGGACAGGGTATTATCTCTTTACGGTAGTCCTGCCGAAAGATATTGGTAATCAAACAAATGTAGTCAGTTATGAATTTTGACAACTTACATCAGATTCTTGCGAATCTGTACCAAGACATGATACCTCTTTGCAGCAACATGATTGGGGTTGCAAAGGGGTTGGCAGGATTGGGCGCACTCTTTTATGTAGCATACAGGGTATGGCAGGCGTTAAGCCGTGCGGAGCCTATTGATGTGTTTCCGCTTCTCCGTCCTTTTGCGATAGGGCTTTGTATAATGTTTTTCCCTACACTGGTTTTGGGAACTATCAATGCGGTTATGAGTCCCATTGTTACAGGTACTCATAGCATTTTGGAATCGCAGACAATGGATATGAAAGCCTATCAGCAACAGAAAGATAATCTGGAGTACGAAGCCCGTGTCCGTGAGGGTAAAGCGTGGCTTGTCGATGATAAAGTGTACGATCAAAAAATGAAAGACCTCGGTATTACCGATACGCCTGAAATTATCAGTATGTGGGGAGAACGCCTTTGGTATGATATCAAGGCATGGTTCCGGCAGGTAATCAGGGATTTCTTTGAACTGCTGTTCAATGCTTCCGCATTGGTCATTGATACGATACGCACATTTTTCCTTGTCGTGTTAGCCATACTGGGGCCTATTGCGTTTGCCTTTTCCATTTATGACGGGTTTCAGGCAACGCTCACCCAGTGGCTTACACGCTATATAAGCGTATATCTGTGGCTTCCTATTTCTGACATTTTTTCTTCCGTACTGGCACGCATACAGACTTTGATGCTTGAACAGGATATAGCCTTGTTGCAAGATCCGAACTATATTCCCGACGGCTCGAATGGTGTGTATATCGTATTCTTGATTATCGGAATTATCGGATACTTCACTATCCCGACCGTAGCCGGATGGATTATTCAATCAGGTGGAGCGGGTGCATACGGAAGCGCAGTAAACAAAACAGCAAGTAAAGCAGGTGGAATTGCCGGAGGCGTTGCGGGATCAGTAGCCGGAAACGTTGGCGGTCGTTTGCTTGGTAAATAACCAATAAATGTAATTAAAAACATGGAGTTCAAAAGTTTAAAAAATATTGAAACAAGTTTCAAGCAAATAAGGATTATCGCCATTGTGTTTGTGGTGCTGTGTGCAGGAATTACCGGATATGCAGTCTGGAACTCATTCAGCTTTGCGGAAGCACAACGGCAGAAAATCTATGTATTGGATGAAGGAAAATCGCTTATGTTGGCTCTTTCACAGGACTTATCTCAAAACCGTCCTGTTGAAGCAAGGGAGCATATCAAGCGATTTCACGAACTGTTCTTTACCTTATCACCGGATAAAAGCGCCATTGAATCAAACATCAACAGGGCACTCTTTCTGGTGGACAAAAGTGCTTTCCGCTATTATCAGGATATGTCGGAAAAAGGTTACTACAACCGCATTGTGTCGGGTAATATCAATCAGATTATTCAGATTGATTCTGTGGCATGTAATCTCGATGTTTATCCCTATAAGGTAATGACCTACGCCCGGCAAATGATTATCAGGGCAAGTAATGTAACGGAGCGAAGCCTTGTTACACGCTGCGACCTGATAAACTCTGTCAGAAGCGACAATAATCCTCATGGGTTCACTATGGAACGCTTTGAGATAATAGAAAACAGGGATTTAAGAACAATAGACCGATAAGCCATGATAAAGAAAAAACTTACAGCCGTAAGGGACTGGATGGAAGACGGTCTGCGGTCATTGTTAGGGCAGATAACGCCCGACGGACGGATTATTATAATCCTTGTAATGCTTTTCGTGTTTGGCGCAGGTTCCATCTACATGACGGTTTCTTCCATATATAATATGGGAAAGAAAAGCGGTCAGGAAATGCAGATAGACCATATCAAGCAACTGGAACTGGAGTATCAGCAGAAAGCAGATAGTATCAACCAAATAAACAGATTTGATTATGAGTAAGGAAAACGAAGGTAACGAACCGAAACCGGAAGTTACTGAAAAAAAGAAAGAGAGTAAGCCTAAAAAAGAGCTTACGCCGCAGGAGATTCAGAAGCGGAAAAAGATGCTTGTCTATCCCTTGTTTGTCTTGCTGTTCATCGGGGCTATGTGGCTCATCTTTGCGCCCTCCGGCGGAAAGGATGAAAAGCAACCCGACGGGTTTAACCCTGAACTACCCATCCCTAAAGACGAAGGTATTGTAGGGGATAAGCGGACAGCTTACGAACAGGAAGCCATGCGTAACAAAGAAGAAAATAAAAGGCGTAGTTTACAAGACTTTGCATTTTCGCTCGGTGAAGATGAAGACCGCAAAACGCAGGAAGATTACGAAAAACAGGTGCGCACGGCTCCTGTTACTCCCGATTCTCCCGATAACTCCCGTAGTGCGGCTTCTCCTATCCAATCTTCAGCCCATGCTTATCAGGATGTAAACCGCCAGTTAAACAGTTGGTATGAACAACCCGCAAGCGGAGCCGATGAACAGCAGCTTGCTTTGGATCGGCGTATGCAGGAATTGGAGCGTAAACTGGAAGAAGCCGAAGCTGCGAAAAGTGCGGAGGATAAACAACTGGAACTGATAGAAAAATCTTATCAGATTGCAGCCAAATACACGCCCAATGCACAGGGACAGGTAACGCCTGACGGACAGCAGCAACAAAATGGGGATAACACAATCAACCTGCGTGAGAAAGTAACCCCGAAGCCTGTGTCACAGGTACATCACAGTGTTGTTTCGCTTTTGGCAGCTCCAATGGATAATGACGAGTTTCTGGAGCAATACAGCAAGCCCCGTAACATGGGATTTATCACGGCTGCCGGACAGGAAGGCGTAAGGGAGAAAAACGGTATCAAGGCTTGTGTGTGCCAGACTATAAAACTTTCCGATGGGAAAGAAATGCAACTGCGTTTACTGGAGCCTATGAGAGCCGGAAATATTCTGATTCCTGCTAATACTATTCTGACAGGAAGTGCGAAGATTAGCGGGGAGCGGCTTCAGGTAACAATCATTTCTATACAGTATGCAGATAATGTGATACCTGTTGAAATGGATGTTTACGATTTAGACGGATTGCGGGGATTTTCGGCTCCGGGTTCGGATGAAATGAACGCAGCTAAAGAAATTGCAGCCAACATGGGTACGTCGATGGGCAGTAGCATTACCATAACAGACGACGCAGGTTCACAGCTTGCCGCCGATTTGGGGCGAAGCGCCATTCAGGGATTGTCGCAATACGTCAGTAAAAAAATGCGTAAAGTGGAAGTAACATTGAAAGCTAATCATCAGGTATTACTTCTTCCAAAGGTATAAAACAGGGCGTAAGCCTACCACTAAAAAAATCCAATAGTATTTAGTAATTAACAATTAAAACAATTTTTCGTATGAAACAAATTCTTTTTGCACTCGCTATTATCGGGTGCGTATTCACAGCGAACGCTCAGGATGTTGAAAAACAGAGCGTAGAAAAACAGCAAACAGCAAATATTTCTCCCTCTACCGGAGATTATTTTGACGGTCTGACCAGACCGCTAACCTTTAACCGGATGATACCACCGTACGCACTGGAGGTTACATTCTCAAAGACAGTGCATATCATTTTCCCGTCTGCTATAAGATATGTCGATTTGGGTTCTGCCGACCTGTTGGCAGCCAAAGCTGCTGGAGCGGAAAACGTATTGCGTGTAAAAGCTGCTCTCCGGGACTTCTCTCGTGAAAGCAATTTGGCGGTCATTACCGACGATGGCGCATACTATACCTTTAATGTTAAATATGCCGATGAACCGGTGAAATTGAGTGTCGAAATGACCGACTTTATCCATGATGGAGAAGCCGTGAACAGACCAAATAACGCTATGGAGATTTACATGAGGGAATTGGGTAGCGAATCGCCGTTACTGGTTAAACTGATAATGAAATCTATCTATAAAAATGATGACAGGGAAATAAAGCACATCGGTTCCAAACGTTTCGGTATTCAGTACACACTCAAAGGAATTTACACGCATAACGGATTGCTTTATTTCCACATGCAACTCAAAAACTCATCCAATGTGCCGTTTGATGTAGATTTTATCACTTTCAAGATTGTAGATAAAAAACTGGCGAAACGTACAGCCATTCAGGAACAGGTAATTGTACCACTCCGGGCGCATAATAACCTGACATTGATAGGTGGAAAACGGACAGAACGTGTGATTTTCACTTTGCCGAAGTTTACGATACCGGATGATAAGCACCTTATCATCGAACTGAACGAAAAAGAGGGCGGACGGCATCAAAGTTTTGTTGTCGAAAATGCCGACCTGATAAGGGCGAAAGTTATCAACGAATTGAAAGTTAAATAACCATGAAACGGCTATTACTTATACTAACGTTTGTGCTGTGCCTGGTCTTTGCAGACCAAGCACACGCACAGCGTTGTTTGCCCGGTATGCAAGGCATACAGGTAACTGGTGGAATGGTAGATGGATTCCATTTGTCAGACAAAAAGAATGAACTGGGCTATTATTTCGGGTTGTCGATGGCCACCTATACCAAACATGCAAATAAGTGGGTATTCGGTGCCGAGTTCCTGAATAAATATTACCCTTATAAAGATGACAGAATACCTGTCAGCCAGTTCACTGGAGAGGGTGGTTATTACCTGAAATTTCTTTCCGACCATAATAAAGTAGTCCTTTTTTCTTTGGGCGGATCTGCTCTTGCCGGATATGAAACAAGCAACTGGGGAGAAAAAACACTTTTTGACGGTTCCACACTCCGGAATAAAGACCGGTTCATTTATGGGGGTGCTATTACGTTGGAAATGGAAACCTATTTATCAGACCGTGTTGTATTGCTCCTGACTGCCCGTGAACGGATATTGTGGGGAACATCAACAGGGCATTTTCATTTCCAGTACGGATTAGGGTTAAAATTTATAATAAACTAAACTTTGAGAAGAAATGATAGCAACAACATCAGATAACCTCTTAGAATTTTTAAGATTCTGGAATAATGAACATTTATCGCAGGATGATACTGTCCCTGTGAATATGTATAATATGTCTGCTTTGTCAGCGGGGGTTGGTTTCACATTAAAATGGTTTATTTCAAAAGACGATTTTGAAAAAATAGCGAAGGAAGTAAACTACGTTTTTAATGACAGTGATAAAACTCGTATGCTCCTTAATATTGGAGAAGATAGAATAGAACTGGAAATAGACAAGTATAATATTATTGCTGATTTCAAGGAAGAGGTTAGAGGTATTGATGCTGTCTTTGATAAAATGACAAAACAATAAATATTTTAAAATAAAAAAACATGAAAAAGTTTTTAGCATATTTTTTATACACGCTATTGCTATCGGCAATAGTCTGTGCCTGTAGTGACGATTTGGATATTCAGCAGGCTTATTCATTTGATCTTGTTACTATGCCCGTCCAGAAAAAAATCGTTCAGGGCGAGAGTGCGGAGATTCGATGCCAACTGGTAAAGGAAGGTGACTATGATAACGCCCGGTTCTTTATCAGGTATTTTCAAAGTGATGGAAAAGGAGAACTGCGGATGGATGACGGAACGGTATTTCTACCGAATGACCTATATCCGTTGAATAAAACGACATTCTGGCTCTATTATACATCACACAGTACGGATCAGCAGGTTATCGACGTATATATCGAAGATTCATTCGGTCAGGTCGTGCAAAAAACATTTAGTTGGCAGAATGACAAGGGGGATGATGAAGAAGATGATGATTTACTAAAAGTATCAGTCCATGATTATATGCAGCTATATCGTGTTAAACGTCCTCTGCTGGCTATGGATAGCCCATTCGTTGAATAATGCACCGACAGACGTAGATCTGTGGGGTGAGGAAGTTGAATAAGTAAAGTACCCGGATTATTTCGGGTACTTACTGTTTTTACAGATTGATTATGAAATACCTACTAATATTCGTCACCGTTTTGCTGCATTTGCCTTTATGGGGGCAGCCGTTTGATTCTCTAAACAGAAAATCGGAAATAGAAGACTGTACGAAATCTGCCTATTCTATAAATGAGTTCCAACAGATAGCGGATTCTTTGCAAATGTCTATTGATGAGTTATCCGACTATCCTGTGATTTTTCCAATAAAAAAACCGCTATATATTTCATCGGGCTTTGGTAGGCGTTATCATCCTGTTTATAAAATACAAAAATTTCATACCGGGATTGATATTCCTAAAATCAAAGGTACCCCAGTCTATGCCACTGGTAACGGGATAGTAGTTCGCAAGGGTTTTTGTTCGGGATATGGGAACTACATTGAGATTGAACACGCAGGCGGTTTCCATTCATTTTATGCCCATTTGAGTAAGACGATGGTAAATGCAGGGGATTCGGTAAGTATAACCCAACAGATTGCCTGTGTAGGCAATACAGGAGTATCGACAGGTAGCCATCTGCATTACGAAGTAAGAAAAGGTAAGCGCTATCTGAATCCCCAAAAATGGTGTTATTGCCTTTTTGAAATTATAACAACGAAAAATAAATAAAAATGAATCCACAAGAAAAACAAGATGCTGAATTTGTCAGTAAGGATAAAGACAGATTTATGACACTACCCGGAGATAGACGAACTGAAAGTGTTTCTCTGGCTGCCATTGAAGTTGATCCCGATAATATAAGGTATGTGCCTGAAAATATTCTGAATGAAAAACTTATGAAAAAGGCACTTCAAGGTGATGGTTTAACATTGGAGTACATACCTGATAATATGAAAACATCCGATCTATGTAATGTTGCTGTGGAGAATAGCGGCTGGGCATTACAGTTTGTTCCTGAAGAAATGAAAACAGAACAAATGTGCCGAAGAGCCCTTCATTCCGCTTATGATATTACGGGAGAGGGTATCGAAGTGTTAGCTTTCATCCCTTATCCAGACGTTTGTATGCATGGGATAAAGCTATATGAAAATTCTATGGTTAATATGATGGATATATACGGCTTCATCAATCCGCAAATTATGACTGCGGAGATGGCCATGTATGGTGTTAAGGATGAACCGGGAGTATTAGGCTTTATTCCGGAACATCTTCATTCTTATGAGTTAAGAATGGAGGCTGTTAAAGGTGATGGTATGCGGCTATATAATATTCCTGACAAAGATAAAACGATGGAATTATGCGAGGCTGCAATTAATTCGACCTTTCATAGCCTGAGATATGTTCCCGATGAAATGAAAACTACGGAACTATGTAATCAGGCTTTAAAGAAAGACGCTTTTGCAATACAGTATTTCCCTGCGGATAAACTAACACATGAAGTTTGTCTGGAAGCGGTAAATACAGCCAGTCATCCCCGTATATTGTCATTTATACCGTTTGAGGATATTCATCTAAAGGTTTTCAATGAACAATGCAAAGATTACTCCACTACGAAAGAATTTTTGGAGAATATGAAGCCTGATTATATAAAACAGGATTTGGCATATAAAATTTTTGAGAAACAACCAGAGTTGTTTTACAATATCCCCATCCAATTTAAGGATAAACAATTATGCGAAGCTGCTGTAAAACGTGACGGATCATACTTGGCACATATTCCAGAAAGCCAAAAAACAAAAGAATTATGTGAGTTAGCTATAAAAAGCAGTCCTTATGCCATTCCGTATATTTTGGATGAAATGAAAGGGGAAGAACAATATCGAAAAATGGTAAAAGATAATCCGAAAAACTTAATAGGTATTCCTTATGAAGACCGAACCGATGAATTGTGTCGGATTGCTTTGGACAATACTTTCGGGAAAGATAAAAACGATTTCTCTGTTGTTAATTCTGTTACATCATCTCAAATGTTGCTGGAAGTATTTAAAGCTCATACTAATCCCGAAAAAGTGGATTTGTTGTTACATATTGTTAGTCATGATTTAATCACACCGGAAATAGCAAAAGATGCTTTACAAAAGAGCGGTAGAAGTTTTCACGTTATACCGCAAAAGGCTTGGACACCCGAAGTTGCTGAAACAGCCGTTAAGAGTGATCCCAGTTCATTAGGTTGGGTTCCTTCTAATATGAGGACTGCTGATATGATTTTATTTACTAAAAAAGCTATTGAGGGATATAACATCAATATTCCAGAAGAGATTAGCAAGGGCGATAACATTTATACATTCCACAAAAGAGTGGAAAATATAATAAATAAGCCCTTATCATACGATCAGCATAAGCAGCTATATAATGGAGAATCTATTAGAGTTAAGGATATACAAACATCTAATGGTTTTGTGAAAATTGGAGAATTAAGGTATGATGCAAAGAGCAAAAACCTAAATGTCAAATCTGTGGAACAAACTACCGCAGAAAAACAAAAAAACTCTATCCAAATCAATAAAAAGCCAGACCGAAAAGGGAAAGGGCGGAAAATCTAAAAAACAAAAATATGAACTTTTTATCTACATATTTACAGCCCGGAGAAGAAATAAAATACAGGGCAAAAATACATATATTTCTTTTTCTCCAACCCGCTATATTGTTGGGTATTGGCTATATGTGTTATCTTGATGATGCCCGGATGACACGCTATTTAGGTGTAACATTGCTGTTCTTGGGGTTGGTTTCCCTTGTACAGCGTGTTTTGATAAAGGTTGGTTCGATTTATGCCGTTACTAATAAACGAGTAATTTTGAAAACGGGTGTAATAAGCCGCAGAACGGTCGAACTTGTCCTGGCTAAATGCGAAGGATTGCATGTAAGCCAGAACGTGTTGGGACGTATATTTAATTTTGGAACTATTACAGTAACGACTGGCGGTGCTATCAGTAGCTATCCTTTTATCGCTCGTCCGTTTACATTCAAGCGAGAAATCAACAAGCAAATAGGATAGTTTACAGTGGCGTGCTATTGATTTATGTTTTCAAAATCAGTAATATTCCATTGTTTTTGTGTATTTTTGCACACAGGATCATTTATAACGATGCCAGTCATCGGATGGTTCTTACATAGGAAATAGCAGCATTATAGTGAGGTTTTGAAAACCGCCAAATATTTTAGAACTCACTCACATGGTAATGGATGTTAGCTTCCGTCAGTCTGTATATATGTTACTCGCATATACCGGCAAGGGCGTGAGGTTATTATCTATTGAGTGAGTGGGTGCTTGTCGGTACCTCAAAGCCGATATTTAGTAATTCTTGCGCCTGTTTTTTGGTACTAACATAATATTACAGAGAGATCATGAATTTTGCACAAAAAGCCATTTCTAAACTTTACCTTAAAAGGCAATCACCTGTAAATAAGTTTACTGTTTGTGATAAAATCCGTCCTATACTGGTATTACACAGAATTTCGATTAAAGAATCACTATTTATTTTTCCTGACTATGAGTATGTCTATGAAGCAATGAAAGGGAAAAAAGAATTAGTCAGTACACGGGATTGTATTCGATTTGAAGACATAGTACATCTGGACGAAACAGAGGTTTATGTGGAGATTGTAACCCGCACGGGCTTTGTTCATTTGTTATCTAAGGAAAAGCCGGAGAGAACCTATTTTAATATGTTTTCAGTTACCCATAATAAACCCCGTTTATGGAAATAAAGACAATCTATACTAAAGTAAAAGACTATATTGAGTATAAGAAATTTGTGTTTGAGGATTTGCGGGCTATGGGCTACATTTCAAAAGGGGAGATACTTTTCGTTTCTGTATTTATCCTGTTCGTGGTAGGCTTTACAACTTGGTGGATAATTGATAGTCGGCAAATGGAAAAGGAATACCAAAGGAAGGTGCAGGAATTAGACAGACATTACAGAGAGAAACAAAAGGAACTGAAGATTGACAGGCATTCATTGGACAAGATGCCTCACGAATTTGATTCTCTGGAGGATTGGATCAGGTGGGAAATGGAAAATGATTTTGACAGACCTCGATAAAACAAAAGAAGCATTAAATTTAACTTTAATGCTTCTTTTGTTTTTTATTTCACGGTATATTTTAGAGTTGATTTCTTCATCATTTGCTCTGTTGAAAGTTGTTCCGTTATCTGATCTATTGCTTGTTCTACATTTATGTCCTCCTGTAACTGCTTTTCCGATATATCCCTAATTTTTTCTGCAAAATTGGGGGGAATACTTATTGTTCTTATTCCCTGCATGATTCCGGTTCCGGCATCCACAAGAAACATTGTTATTATATTTGCTTCTGAATTTAACCAATCGTCTTGTTTTTCCTCTGGAATTTTAGTTACATCAATACTCACTTCAAAAGAAAAACCCATGTCAAAAATCAGAAATGGAATGTTAGAGTTTTCATATAAGTAAACATCTAATTTCCCCTTTCGGAATAGTCTTATTTCTTCTGTCGTTGGTTCATGGAAACTGCAAAAAACATCAAAAAATGCTGTATTAATAATAGCAGCAGTTGTTTCTATTTGATTCAAATATCTTTCATCAGGGAATCTCTTACCCACCTCGTATTTTATTTTTTCTTTTGATGTAGTGTCAGCAGAATGTGTGTTATTTGTTTTTTTTCGGTAATCGTTGAGATATAAGGAATAATATATGTATAGTTCCACTTCGCCCATTATCATTTCTTCTTCTCCGCTTGTAAGCGAAGCGGAAGGATAGCAAGGAACTGTATATATAAAAGAGCTTTCTTTGGGGGTAGTAGTCAATTTCTCAAATCCTCTTTTCTCTATAAAATTATCAACCAGTTCCAATACCATAGATGCGTCTTTTGCTTCAAAACAGCAAAAGTTCATATACAAAGGGATATTATTTTTTTCAAAGTTAAAAATAGCAACGTTGCTGGCTATGGTAGTAACGACTTCCAAATTAGTTAAAGGAAATTTCAATTTGCTCTTTTCCTTATTAATGTCCTCAAAGGGTTTGAGTAAATTTATTGTTTCCTCTGTAATATCATCAGTATCTCTAACAAGTGTAGAGCCTTTATATGTTATATGTTCAACCTTCATGCTTATCGCTTTTTATGCAAAAGTAGAGAATTTATATATATCATAGATGATTTCATTTAACTTTTTAAATATCTGTTAATCTACAATTTACTTTCCATAGTGGAATTTGTAGATTATTCTATGTATTTATTTTCGCTACTATCGGTTTGTTCTCGTAAAGCACGCTTTTTAGCTTTCTCTTTTTTCTTCTTTTCTTTTTTTGCTTTGTCATCTGCGATAATGTCATTCAGAGAGCGAACAGTAACAGGTTCTTCCCGTTTAAACCGTTTGATATATATATCTTCGATAAACTGGGGTAACGGAACTTTCCATGTTTCCTGTTTATGGTTATCTATTTTACCTAATTTATCGGGATTTAGTCCCAACTCACGAGCCATCTGGACGTGCTTATCTGACAATTTATGTTTTTTTTGGGCAACTACCCATTTTTCTATTTTTACAGGCATATTATTGAGATTTCAAGACAAAAATACCTATTTGTTCAAATGTATGAAAACAAATAGGTTTAAAAGGCTTTTTGTTACTTTTTCTTCCGTTAGATTACTTTTACTCATGGAAAACCTTAGGTTTGCATTGTAATTATTTTATAAACTATAATGAGTGAACCGTATGGAAAAAGAGAAATGTAAAGTCTATGTTACTATTTGGGACTCATTTTATTCATTTAATTTCAAGAATATTTAATGATTTACGTTATGAATTAAGAAGAAAGGAAAATAACAAGTAAATCAGCATGGAAAATAGGAATAACTTATGTTACTATAACGAACTTGTTATTTGTCTTGGATTAGACCTATATAAGAATTTTATCTGAAAGATATTTAAGGTTTTTAGGATATATTCAAATGCCTTTCCAAATTATAAATCATTAAATCACTTTATTATGGGAAACTATTATTTTATTGGAATTGATGTGAGTAAAAAGAACTTGGATTGTTGCCTCCTGAGTAATGGTGTGGTGGTGAAACAAGATGTTATTTCAAATCATCAAAAGAGTATCGAGGACTACTTATCTGTAATTTGTGCAGAACAAAATATAGATGCAGAACAAATAGTAGTATGTGCTGAATTTACAGGATTATATATTTATCCTTTAACAATCTCTTGTCAAGCCGGAAACTATAAACTTTGGTTAGAAGATCCTACTCAAATAAAATACAGTTCAGGGTTGCAACGAGGAAAAAATGATCCCGTAGATGCAAAGCGTATTGCTTTATATGCCTATCGTTATATAGATAAACTTAAAATATATAACCACCCAACTATAAGTGTTGAATCAATAAAGCTATTAACAACAGAATTAAATATGCTATGTGTTGATAGAGCTAAATACCAAGCTCAATTATCAGATCAAAAAGAATATATGCCTGATAGAGTCTATAAATTGAAGTCAAAGAGATTATCTCTGCTTATTAAAGAATTAGATAAAGCAATAGCTAATATTGAAGCGGAGATTGAGGATATTGTAGCAAAGGATGCTTTATTATCTCATCAGATGAAATTATTATTGAGCATTGAAGGAATAGGTAAAAAAACTTCTTTAAAAATGATACTGGAAACACAAGGCTTTACACGATTTACAGATAGTCGTAAATTCTGTTGCCATGCGGGTGTTGCTCCATTCAGTTATTCATCAGGAAGTAGTCAGCATTCTAAAAATCGGGTTTCCCATAGAGCAAATAAAAGTATAAAATCTTTACTCCATTTAGCAGCCTTATCTGCTATTCAAAATAAGAATAGTGGATTAAGGGTATATTACGATAGAAAAGTTGCTGAGGGCAAAAATAAAATGTCAGTACTAAATGCTATCAGAGCCAAACTCGTAGCCCGCATGTTTGCCGTAATAAAGAATAATGAACTATACAACTCAAATTATACTAATCAGTTTGTTGTCTGAAAAAACTGTTCGTATATTTGCGAATTAAAAAACTATTCGTATATTTGCGAACTATAAAATGAAGAAGATGGAAAAAGTGAAGAAAAGATATACGGTTGAGCAGGTGCAAATGGCACGTTTCGCCAAAGCCCTTTCGCATCCTGTACGGATTGCTATTCTGCAATTGTTAGCAAGTCAAGAATGTTGTTATCATGGAGATATGTCTGAAGTGTTACCAGTAGCGAAAAGCACTTTATCGCAACATTTGAATGAATTAAAAGATGCCGGTTTGATACAAGGTGAAATTACATTGCCATCTGTTAAGTATTGCATTAATCAGAAAAACTGGTCTTTAGCGAAAAGATTATTTGAAGCTTTATTGACTGAAGTAGAAATATCAGACAATTGTTGTAATACATAATTTTTTATCTTTAAAGTTCGTATGTTTGCGAACCTACAGACAATTCGCTTTAAAGCGAATTGAATTTTTGATAAACTTATTATTATATATGGAAAATAAAGAAATTAAAGAAATGGTAAAGCAAAAATACAGCGCACTTGCTTTACAAAATGATAACCAGTCGTCTTGTTGTGGCTCTGGATGCTGTTCCTCTGATAATGTGTATAACATTATGAATGAGGATTACAGTCAGCTTGACGGCTATGAAGCAGATGCTGATTTAGGTCTGGGATGTGGACTTCCTACAGCTTTTGCCGGATTAAAAAAAGGCGATTTTGTTGTGGATTTAGGTTCCGGGGCAGGAAATGATTGTTTTGTAGCCCGCGCTGAAGTCGGAGAAACAGGGAAAATCATCGGTATTGATTTTACAGATGCTATGATAGAAAAGGCAAGAAATAACGCACAAAAGAGAGGTTTTACAAATGTCACTTTCCGCAAAGGTGAAATAGAAGATATGCCTATTGGTGGTAATTCCGTTGACGTTGTAATAAGTAACTGCGTATTAAACCTATTACCAACCAAAGATAAAATCTTCCATGAAATTTTCAGGGTTTTAAAACCCGGTGGGCATTTCTGCATCTCGGATGTGGTTTTAGAAGGTGAATTACCTGAATCCATCAAACAAGTAGCAGAATTATACGCCGGATGCATTGCAGGAGCAATTCCTAAAGAACAATATATGGTTAAGATTTTCAGTGCAGGTTTTTTACAGGTGAAAATACAAAGGGAAAAACCTATCGTTGTCCCTGATGATATCCTAAAAGAGCATCTTGATGAAAAATCATTCCATGAATACAAGGAGAATAATTCAAAGATATTCTCTATTACAGTAACAGGTGTAAAACCTGAAAGTGCTTGCGATTGTAGTTCCGGATGCTGTTAATAATGTTTTGATATGAATGCACAAAAAGTTTTAATTCTTTGTACAGGCAATAGTTGCCGTAGCCAAATGGCACATGGCTTCCTGCAATCTTTCGACCCTGCATTAAAAGTATTCTCTGCAGGGACAAATGCAAGCGGAAAGGTTAATCCCAAAGCCATAGAAGTAATGAAAGAAGCCGGAGTAGATATATCCAGCCATACTTCCGATAGTGTAGATAAGTATCTGAATGAAGAATGGGATTATGTCATTACGGTTTGTGGTGGGGCAAATGAAAACTGTCCTACTTTTTTCGGTAAAGTGAAAAACCGTTTGCACATAGGATTTGAAGATCCGTCAGAAGCAAAAGGGTCACCAGAATTTATCCATTCGGAATATATCCGGGTACGGGATGAAATAAAAGAAGCATTTTATAAATTATACATAGAAAAAATAAAAGGCAATGAGTAAGAAGAAAATGAGTTTTTTAGATAAGAATCTCACTCTTTGGATATTCCTGGCAATGGCTATCGGGGTTGGGCTGGGTTACTTTTTCCCATCTTTCAGCACTACAATAGATTCATTATCCAGTGGAACTACAAACATCCCTTTAGCCATCGGTTTAATCTTAATGATGTATCCGCCATTGGCAAAAGTCGATTATAAACAATTACCGAAGGTTTTTAAGGACGTAAAAATATTATCAGTTTCGTTAATCCTGAATTGGATTATCGGGCCGATATTAATGTTTGTACTTGCCATCATCTTCTTACACGATTACCCTGAATACATGGTAGGTGTAATCCTTATCGGATTAGCGAGATGTATAGCAATGGTGCTTGTGTGGAATGACCTTGCGGAAGGAAATACGGAATACGGTGCAGGTTTAGTAGCCCTGAACAGTATCTTTCAGGTATTCTTTTACAGTTTCTATGCTTGGTTGTTTATTACGAAACTTCCTCCCCTTTTCGGGTTTGAAGGGGCTATCGTTGATATTTCCATCGGTACGATTGCCGAAACGGTTGCTATATATTTAGGTATTCCTTTCTTAATGGGAATATTGAGCCGACTTATATTAGTGAAATTGAAAGGAGAACAATGGTATAAGGAAAAGTTTATCCCGAAAATATCCCCGATAACCTTAATTGCACTGTTATTTACAATCGTTCTTATGTTCAGCCTGAAAGGTGAATTGATTGTACAAATACCAATGGATGTGGTTCGGATAGCCATACCGTTGCTTATCTACTTTGTCGTGATGTTCCTGCTTAGTTTCTTCGCAGGTAAGTTTATGGGGGCTTCTTATGATAAAAATGCTTCTATTGCTTTCACTGCAACCGGAAACAACTTTGAACTGGCTATCGCAGTGGCAATCGGCGTATTCGGATTACATAGCGGACAAGCCTTTGCCGGAGTAGTCGGGCCATTGGTCGAAGTCCCGGTATTAATCCTGTTAGTGAACTTGGCTTTTTGGCTTCGGAAGAAATATTATAAATAAACATAGTACAAACTAATAAAAACACATTGTATGAAAAAAAGTATTTTAATCGGGCTTTTTGCCATATTGCTGGTAGCCTGTGGTGGTAATGCACAAAAAAACAACGGACAAGCCACTGAAACGCAAGCTAAAGAGCAAGTAGCGGATGCTTCTGTGGTGAACGTTTACTATTTCCACGGTAAACAACGCTGTAAAACCTGTATTGCGGTAGGCGATGTAACAGAGAAGACAATAAAAGAACTTTATGCAGACAATCCACACGTGAAATTCATTGAAGTAAAAACCGATGAAAAACAAAATGCTTCACTCGTAGAAAAATATGAAGTAACATGGAATGCCCTTATTATTGCCAAAGGGGATAATTCCATAGATATTACCGACAAGGCATTTGCCAACGCTTTGAATACTCCCGAAAACCTCACTGACCTGATCAAAACCGAAGTCAATAAAAGATTATGATGGAGTTTTTACAGAATCTTGTGGATGGCTCTAACTTTCCATTACTAACGGCGTTTCTTTTGGGCTTAATGACTGCAATCAGTCCTTGCCCATTGGCAACCAACATTACAGCTACCGCTTATCTTAGTAAAGATATAGGCGATAAGCGAAGAGTAATGTTTAATGGCGTATTCTATACACTCGGCAGAATGTTTACCTATACGGCACTTGGTTTGATTTTCTATTTTGGAGCAAGTCAGTTTCAGGTAGCTAAACTTTTGCAGAATGTTGGGGGAATGTGGCTTGGGATAGCATTAGTCATTATCGGGATATTCATGTTGGACATTATTAAAATAAAGGTTCCGGGAATGAATAAGCTAACCTCAAAAATAGAAAACAAGAAAGGAAAGAAAACCTACCTCGACGCTTTCCTGCTCGGTTTGCTGTTTGCATTGGCTTTTTGCCCTTATAGCGGTGTATTGTACTTTGGTGGATTAATCCCGATGACTATTGCCAGCCCGTCAGGGTTATTACTTCCCCCTGTATTTGCCATAGCTACCGGGTTGCCTGTAATTATCATTGCATGGCTGTTGGCATACAGTGTTAGCAACGTAGGCAAATTCTACAATAAGATGAGTGTCTTCCAGAAATGGTTTAAATGGATTGTCGCTGCCGTTTTTATAATAGTGGGTATTTACTACATAATTACAAGCATTTAATTAGAAATAACAATATAAGATAAATAATATGGAGATTATTGTATTAGGTACAGGTTGTGCCAAATGTAAAACAACCTATGAATCTGTCCGGAAAGTGTTGGCAGATAATAACATTGCTGCCGATTTGAAGAAGGAAGAAAATATACTTGAAATTATGAAGTATAACATTATGTCTTTACCTGCGGTTGTTGTTGATGGAGAAGTAAAGTTGAAAGGGTATGTTCCGAGTGAAGAAGAAATAAAGAAATCCCTGAATCTATAAAACATCACATTATGAGCAGCACATGGTATCCGATTATTGATTCGGAAAAATGTACAGGATGTTCCGCTTGCTTTGAAAAATGCAAGAAAGGAGTTTATGCGATAGAAAATGAGAAACCAGTAGTTGTATATCCTGATGGATGTGTAACTGGTTGTCATGGTTGCGAACCTCTTTGCCCTACTGCTGCAATCAGTTACTTTGGTGATGCAGCAACAATGGATTACTGTAATTGATAGAATTGTACGCATTGAATAGATGCTGTTTTGAATCAGATAGCGTCTATTTTTTTAACCAAATAGTTCGCTACATTACGAACATTGAATAAATAGAATTAATAACAAATAAAATATTAAAAATGAAAACAATTAAAATTTATGACCCTGCATTATGCTGTCCTACCGGATTGTGCGGAGTGAATATCGACCCTGAGTTGATGCGTATAGCAGTTGTGGTTGAAACATTGAAACAAAAAGGAATTATAGTTGAACGTTTTAACTTGCGAGACCATCCTCAGGTATATGTAACCACGAAGGTTGTCAATGATTGCCTTATGGCAGAAGGAGCAGACGTATTTCCTCTAATCACAGTTGATGGTGAAATTGCTATAAAAAAGGCGTATCCATCAAATAAGCAGATTGCAGAATGGCTCGATATTTCAGAAGATGAACTAACAATAAAAAAATAACCCACATGAAAAAGTATAATCCTTCAAACGAAAAACTTACCCAGTATATATTTTTCACGGGTAAAGGCGGTGTAGGCAAAACATCTATCGCCTGTGCTACAGCTGTAAGTCTTGCAGATAGTGGAAAAAAAGTATTGTTGTTGAGTACCGACCCGGCATCCAATTTACAGGATGTATTTGATATGCCGTTAGACAATAAAGGTACTCCCATTAAAGATGTACCCCGCTTGACTGTTGTAAACCTTGACCCCGAACAAGCGGCTGCCGAATACAGGGAATCGGTTATCGCTCCATATCGGGGTAAATTACCTGAAAGTGTAATTGCTAATATGGAAGAACAACTATCCGGTTCATGCACAGTAGAGGTCGCAGCGTTCAATGAATTTTCTGATTTTATCACTGACGAAGATAAGAGCAAAAACTATGATTATATCATTTTTGATACAGCCCCAACAGGTCATACACTCCGTATGTTGCAACTTCCTTCTGCGTGGGATACTTTTATTGACGAAAATACGACCGGAGCTTCGTGCTTAGGACAATTATCAGGTTTGGAAGACCGCAAAGATGTATATAAACATGCGGTAAAAAATCTAACCGATAAGTCTAAAACAACGCTCTTCCTTGTCAGCCGACCGGAAGACAGCCCGTTGAAAGAGGTCGAACGTTCATCCAATGAGTTGTCGGATATAGGTATCGAAACACAGCATTTAATCATAAATGGCGTATTAGAAAACTACGATGCAGACGATAGTATTTCCAAACAGATTTATGAACACCAGCAAAATGCGCTGAATAACCGTTCGGCAGCCTTGCTAAAACTGAACACCTATATTGTTCCGCTTCGTTCTTATAACATGACAGGCATTGATAATATCCGTAATATGTTGAATGCGGATGTAGCCATAAAGAACGAAAGTCCGGATATTGAGAAACGTAGTTTCAATACGATTGACAGCGTTATTGAAGACCTCTACAAAACAGGTAAACGGGTGATTTTCACGATGGGTAAAGGCGGTGTAGGCAAAACTACCATTGCCGGGAATATTGCTCGTGGTTTGGCTAAAAAAGGAGTGAAAGTGCATCTGACTACAACTGACCCTGCAAACCATTTGGCTTATATCGAAACGAAAATAGACGGCATCACAGTAAGCCATATAGATGAAAAAGCGGTGCTTGCTGCCTATCAGAAAAATGTGCTTGACAAAGCAAGGGAAACAATGGGTGATGCTGATTTAAGTTATATCGAAGAAGACCTGCGTTCCCCATGCACACAGGAAATTGCCGTTTTCAATTCCTTTGCCGAAATAGTTGCCAAAGCGGATAATGAAGTGGTTGTGATAGATACTGCACCAACCGGACACACGTTGCTGCTGCTGGATTCAACCCAAAGTTATCATAAGGAAGTAGAACGGACACAGGGAAATATCACCCCTGCGGTTCAAAACCTATTACCTCGCTTGCGAAGCGAAAAGGAAACGGAAGTGGTTATCGTAACCCTGCCGGAAACAACACCTGTGTTTGAAGCACAAAGACTGCAACAGGACTTACAACGTGCCAGAATTAAGAATAAATGGTGGGTGGTTAATTCCAGTCTTTTGCTGACTTCAACCAATAGTCCATTCCTTAAAGCTAAAGCATTAAGTGAAGTGCAATGGATTAATAAAGTGAAGGAGATTTCAGACGGGAACTTTGCCGTTATTGAATGGAAGGAAAAAGTGTAATTTAGAACGATCTGCAAATTATTCTGAAGAAAATAAACGAATAATTTGCAGATCTTTTAAAAATCTTCGATTTTCATCAATCTTTTTTATTTTAAATTAATGATGATGTACATCCATTTTTAAAGAAAATCAGACTTTTAGCATATTTAGCTGTTAAAAATTGACTATCAAAATCTTTATAAAATTATGTAAGGTGCTTGTATCTTCATGCAATGTAAATAGTAAAAATAAAGCGGATAATAAACGTATTATGCAACCTTTTTGGCAAGAAAATTGTTTAAATAATAACATAGAGTAATATAAAAAAAGAATCATGAAATCAACAGAACAACCTGAGAGCGCAATGTTTT
This sequence comes from Tannerella sp., assembly GCA_031551825.1. GTDB lineage: Bacteria > Bacteroidota > Bacteroidia > Bacteroidales > Tannerellaceae > Tannerella. The sequence goes on from JAVBNB010000013.1 coordinate 56,225, forward strand.
TAGAAAACGTAAGCCGTTACAGTTATGACGAAACCTTCGATAAACTATCCGAAAAAATCCAGTCTCTCGGAAACTGGAAAATACAGCATATTCATGATATGCAGGAAACGCTTCGCAAAAATGGGAAAGAAGTGCTACCGATAAAAGTCATAGAATTGTGCAACCCCAAATATTCCGGCAGAATATTGGAGCATGATATGGAACGTCTTTATTCATCATTACTTCCATGTCGCATATCTATATATCAGACTTCTGATGGTATAACCCGTATTTCGCGCATGAATTCGGTTGCTATGGCAGCACAAATCGGCGGACTGGTAGAGGAAGTAATGAGCGAAGCCTTTGCTGAAATTGAAAAAGCAATAGCCGAAATAGAATCGTAAATTAAACAGTAGATAATCTGTGAAAATAGTACGAAACTTGCAACTAAGTTGCAAAACATAATCGCTATCTTTGCAGCATGAAATATTTGTCCCTCATATTATCCATATATGTATTACTGTTATCAGTAATGCCATGTTGTTTTGAGGATAAATGTTTAGCTATATATACAGATACCGTTGAAACGAGCAATGACATAGGCAATAGTTGTGACGACTGTTCCGATGATAGTTGTTGTTCCCCTTTTCTACATTGTAATACCTGTTCCGGATTTCCGGAAGCCCGTTTTTATAATCCAATAATAATAATTTTAGGCTCTATACCTGATTATAAATCAGATTATATAGTAAAAAACGCTCTCTCTGATTATAAATCTTCAATCTGGCAACCGCCAAAAGCATAAACTAATTTTTATTATACAGGTCGTTGTGAATATGCCCTGCAATTTTTACGATAATACATTCTTTGTAATATCGTAATCCTCATATCATTTATAGTTGAAGATTTAAAAACAAGAAATAAAATGAAAACAAAAATTATACTGATGCTATTCTTAGTATTCAGCATTTCCAATATTTTCGCTCAAAATACACTTAACGTTAAACTAATAGACTGTGATAACAAAGAGCCTTTAATCGGTGCTAATATTATACTTCAAAATACTACGAACGGAACATCTTCTGATGCTGAAGGATTAGCGGTACTCTCCAATATTCCAGACGGTAAACAGAGGTTTGAAATTACTTATGTAGGATATGAAAAGACCATAAAAGAATTTACATTCCCGTTGGCTTCGGATGAACCTATCGTTATCAGGGTTGAGCCTGATGAAGAAACATTGCAGGAAGTAGTTGTTTCTTCAACAAGGGGGACACGTACTTTTAAAGATATTCCTACCCGTATTGAATTTATAAATGCCGAAGAGTTAGGCGAAAAAGGAGTGATGAAACCCGGAGATATACGTATGCTTCTGAATGAAAGCACGGGTATTATGACACAACAAACATCAGCCATATCGGGTAATTCATCTATTCGCATTCAAGGTTTGGACGGTAGATATACACAGATACTAAAAGACGGTTTTCCCGTATTTTCAGGTGCAGCAAGCGGATTAGGTTTATTACAGACACCACCGCTCGATTTAAAGCAGGTTGAAATAATAAAAGGTTCTTCTTCTACTTTATACGGTGGCGGTGCTATTGCGGGACTGGTAAACCTTATATCGAAAACGCCTGAAAAGGAAAGGGATTTCTCAATCCACCTGAATGGGACAACAGGTAAAGGGCTTGATGTAAACAGCTTTTTCGGTCAGAAATTCAACAAGGTAGGTACTACCGTTTTTGCATCGTATAACCGTAACTGGGCTTATGATCCGTCAGATGTTGGCTTTACGGCAATACCAAAGTTCGACAGGTTTGTATTTAATCCTAAGCTATTCTTGTACCTGTCTGAAAACACAGATTTTAATTTCGGTATAAACTCCATGATTGAAAACCGTCTGGGTGGTGATATGGAGTATGTAAAAGATAAGGGAAACGAAGAACATTCCTATTTTGAAAGAAACAAGACACAAAGGCATTCAAGCCAACTTACATTTGAACATCGTTTCGACAAACAAAACAGATTAAATGTAAAGAACAGCATTACTTATTTCAGCCGTAAGATTGAGATTCCCGATTTCAAATTTGACGGCGACCAGTTATCGTCTTTTTCAGAAGTATCTTATATACATACAAAAGAAAAAACGGAATGGGTAGCGGGTGCGAATGTGTGGACGGATAAGTTTACCGAAGAAAAACTGACCGATTTTCCTTTACGTGATTACAATATGACTACCGTAGGCGTATTTGTACAGAACAATACGAAAATAACGGACTGGATGAATCTTGAAAGCGGATTGCGTACCGATTATATTAACGATTACGGTTTTGCAGTTCTACCCCGTATATCTTCTCATTTCAAGATAACGGAGAAATTTTCATCCCGTGTAGGTGGTGGGTTCGGATATAAAGCACCTACCATTTTTTCGGAAGATAGCGAACGCATCCAGTTTCAGAATGTCTTGCCGATAGATGACAACAGGAACAAACTGGAAAGGAGTTATGGGGCAAATGTGGATTTTACTTATAAAACGGGTTTGTTCGGCGACCAAGTATTTTTAAGTATAAACCAGTTATTCTTTTATACTTACCTGAAAAATCCGCTTGAACTGCAAGCTGCTGAAAATAATCGTTGGCAGTTTAATAACATTAACGGTCACGTGGATAGTAAAGGGGCTGAAACCAATATGAAAATTAAGTATAAGGATTTCGGTTTATTTCTCGGATATACCTATACGGATGCTGATGTAAAGGAAGACGGCAGAAGCTACCAAAAAACCTTAACCCCGAAACATAAAATCAATTCTGTTTTAATGTATGAGGTGGAAGATAAATGGAAAATCGGATTGGAAGCTTATTATACCGGAAAACAAAATTTGAATGACGGTAAAACAGGTAAGGATTACCTTGTCTTCGGATTAATGATGCAACGAATTTGGGAAAAGTTCTCAATATATGCTAACTTTGAGAACTTTACCGACAGACGGCAGACAAGGTTTGATACCATTCATACGGGTTCGATGACTAATCCTGAATTTCGGGACATTTATGCACCGTTGGACGGTTTCATCCTGAATACCGGGATTATAATTAAATTGTAAAATGAATAAATCAATTTTTAAAATTGAACAAATGGATTGTCCGAGTGAGGAAAACCTCATTCGGATGAAACTCCAAAATATAGAGGGTGTTGCAAAGCAGGAATTTGACCTGAAAGGCAGGATATTTACTGTTTACCATACAGGCGACTATCAGGAAATCGAAAAGCAGCTTGCTACCTTGAATCTCGGTTCACGCTTTATTGAAAGTAAAGAAGTAACAGGAGAAGTCCAGGCAGAGGAAAATAGCAAACAGCGTAAAGTCCTTTGGATTGTACTGGCTATTAACTTCGGCTTTTTCCTGATTGAAATGTCAACGGGTATTATATCCAAATCTATGGGATTGGTTGCTGATAGCCTTGATATGCTTGCTGATGCTTTTGTTTATGGATTAAGTTTGTTTGCAGTCGGTGCAGCCGTAAGCCGTAAGAAGCGTGTTGCTATGATTTGCGGATATTTCCAGATACTTTTGGCTGCCGTTGGTTTTATAGAGGTAATCAGACGGTTTACAGGTACAGAGGAAATGCCTGTTTTTCAAACAATGATAGGTATATCCGTACTTGCTTTGATTGCTAATGTTATATGTTTGCTTTTACTTCAAAGGACGAAGAGCAAAGATGCCCATATTCAGGCAAGTATCATCTTTTCATCCAACGATGTAATAATAAATGCAGGGGTAATTCTTGCCGGATTCTTAGTATGGCAGTTGAATAATCAGATACCCGACCTTATTATCGGTAGTATTGTATTCCTTATTGTTATAAGAGGGGCAATTAGGATATTGAAACTTGCTAAAAATTAAATAATGTCATTTGATCTGCAAATTATTTGTATATTTTCTCTCAAATAATTTGCAGATCTCATAAGAATAGTAACGGGCGGAAACCGCGCGTCTGTTTATTTTATATCAGCTATATTTTATCTGCTGTTTTGTGGGCAGCATCCCCAACCGTCGTATTTGGCACCGTAGTCATTACCCAATGTTACTAACTCCCATGTATATTCGTTAATCTCTGAGGGCATGACATTGTTTAGCCGGGAGATTTGCAATGCGAAATGATAGGAATCGCCATGATCTACGGTTTCTTTTAGCGCCACTTTATATCCGAGCGTTTCGACTTCCCGAATAAACTGCTCTCGCCCTTCTTCGGTCGGGAAATAGATAAAGTGATCCACTTCCCTTTCTTTGCTGAAGTCGTCGCCGTCCTGATCCAGTTGGAATAAGACCGACTGGTTTTCTATGGTTTGCAGTTCGTATTTGGATGGGTACAACAAGTCGAAGTAGGTATTCCAATCCTTGTCTTTCTGCACTTCAATGTTGTACGAGTATTCGGGATGTACATTCATGACGGACTTTAAGAGTTCCTCGCATTCTTTTCCGTGTTTTACATAAAGGTACATATTCATCAGACCGTTTGACTTAACGATTCCTGCGACGATGACATTTTTCTTTTCGGTAGCCTCGATGATTTCTTCTTGGATGCTGTGTAGTACCTCGGATTCTTCTTCTGCCGTGAATAATCCGTTTTCATCTGCGGAGAGCATCTGAATAGTAAATAGCAGCAACTCTTTGAGGTTATCTATTGGGGCTAAGTCTACCAGCGCGAGGTTCATCAGGACGTTAGCGGGATGATCTTCGATGTGGCTGAAATAAGCAACCCATTGTTCTGGTATATTGTTGGTTTTAATTGATTCTGACATATTGTATAACTTTTATTACGGCGTGAATTTAACTAAAAGATTTTAATACTCACTGTATTAGGATAATCTAAAAAATATTTAGTGATATAATAGCTATCCCGACGGTGTTCCGTCGGGATTTTTTCGTGTATAAAGAGGAAAATTCAACGAATATCTGTACCGAACATTTCATTGAAGAACGCTACAAGTTCCTCTCGACGCAGGCTATCCCAATAGAGAGAGGCAGGGTGATACGGTTCGTGCCGACCGATTTCATAGGCAATATCCATTTTTGTAAAACGCTTGCCCTGATTGTAGCGCATTTCTGTACCTTCCAACCAACGTGAACGACGGCTTTGTTGTTGAAGCGGGAGCAGTTGTTCCAACATATAGGCATAATTTTCGCCTACGGTGTGTCCGCTTTCCATTTTATACGGACTGTCTTTACAACGCTTACATTCGTCAATGGCGGCGTTCAAATCTGTTACTTCAATTATGTTTCCATCTATGTCTTTTATTGTTGTCATATTCTTTGTTATTTAGAGGTTTGTACTTGCATTGAGGAAACATACCAATTATCTTGATACTTGTCTCCAATCAGGTTAAAAGTACCTGATAGTCCGCTATTATCTGCGTATTTCTTGGCTTCCATTATAGAGCTGAACTCGCCCAACTTTTTGAATCCAATAAATAATTTATACATGGTGCTGTTCTGTTTATGCTTGATGACTTCTGCCTGTAAAATGGCATACGCTTCATTATAATTTTTCTTTTTCTGTTCCAATTTGGCTTTGGCTTTGAGTAACTTTTCATCCGTTTCAAGATTGAAAAACAGGTCATTGTGTGTCATATAGTCGATATATTTGGCGATTGCCCTTTCTACCTTAGTTATCTGCGCTTTTGCCGAAGCTACTTTGCCTAAAAGGAAGTCAAAACCTGTTTGCAATCCCGTCCGCTTGTCGTATGCACAGTGATATACCCAAATTTTCTTACGGGGGTATTTACATACCAATTTTGCCCTGCGCCACTCAATAACCCACCGCCAACGGTCTAACATGGCACGAGGGATGTCGATTATATGTAGTATTTCACGGTTTCTGTCCTCGTCCCTTACTTCAAAGGTTATATATACCCAATGTTCTATTTTGAGTTCCCGTTCCGCTTTTGCAAGGTCTTTGGCATCTTGCATCCAATCGTCTATTTTTTCCTGTGCCATGATATTGATAATTAACTGTTATAAATTTGCTGTATTTCTTCTCCGATTTTTGACAACGCTTGTCGTTGTTCATCGGTAAGTGATAGTACAAAATCATCGTTGCTATACCATTCTCCGCTATCTTCTTGTTCTCGGAAACATCGCCTGTTAGCAGTATCTACGATTCCCAATATTACATCAACTTCGGTTGAAGTTAGTCCGCTAATTGTGCAGGTCTTATTTGTTTTATTTACTTTCAATTTCATGCTTTTTGAGATTATGGGCGGATTACTCCGCCCTTTGGTTATTCATATGCTTCAATCCTTTCTTTTACAATCTCATGTAAGTGTGAATTGGATTGATAAATTTTGATTTTTTCTTGAAAGGTTTTATTTTGCCAAAATTGGTTGGCATCATCAAGGAATTTTGCATCTATTTCATTATTGCCGTCTCTGTCCTGCTCTATACCTGTAATATCTTCAAATTCATCAAAACTAAGCCATTGCCACCACGTATTAAGAGTTTGCAAAGACCATTCATTCGGCTTTTTGGGACTTTCCTCAAATGATCTGACAACCGTTTTCAATTTTTGTCCGTCTGATACACTTAATTCTTTATCCCTGTCCAAAAGCCAGTACAGGAAAAAGATGATAGTGTCTTTAGATATTATATGATTGCCATTGAATAGATTTAGCAAAACAACAGGTTCTTTTTCTTTGGCTTTCAATGCTTCTTCGCTTGTGGTATAGGCATTTTCACCGATACCGAAACGTAGGGAGTTGTTTACGGTAAATTCTACCTTTCCGTATTCTTCCATTTTCCTGTATATGAAGTGTTCTAAATCTCTTATATCGTGTATCAGGTCGAAAGGGTGCAAGGCTTCCAGTTCTTCTTTTAACTGGTTGTGAATATCCCTTAACATGGGTTCAATGGTAAACCATTTAGTAGGGTTGGTTATCTTTCGGCAAGTGGCAGGATCGTGAACGTCATCGAGAAATAAACCATTCTTATCAAGTGTGCAATAACAGTCATAGCAGAAATGCGTATGATATTCCGTTTCGCTCTTTTTGATAGACTTATTTATGATTATTCGGATTTGACCGTTCTGTAACAGATAAAAACGGATGCTCCAACGGTCAGTTTCAAAAGCTATTTGATAATGCTTGCTTTCGCCTGTTACCCTGTTCAGGAAATGTACAACTCCCTTATACATAATTGCTATTTTATTCGGTTTCATATTGATTGGATTTATTAAAAGAATGATAATTCTAATTGTACAGGTTTACGCCCTGTAATCTCGTCAAATAAGGCTTTCGCTTGTTTTAATACATTGATTGCATATCGGTCGGTCTTACTGCTGTCTTTTTCAAGTCCTGTAAGCATTTCATTTAATGCTGCTTTCAGGCAGTCTTTTCTATTGTCGAATATTTTACCCCATACATTAAGCCCATAGCCTGATCCGCCTGTACTGTGAGAGTAACTCATTCCATAAGTCCATTTTCCGTTTAAGCCTTTACCCAGTGTGATATGGTTAGATACCGCCCAACCGTCCCGATGTGGGAATTGTATTTCTTCACGTTCCAAAAAATCAGGTCTTTCCAACCAACCGTATTCGTTAAATTCCTTTTTAATGAAGCCAAATACTAAATGTCTTTCGTACTCTCGTTTATTCATTAATAACTGGCGAGGGGTATTTCCAAAACTCTCGTATTCCTCTATTATCGCCCTGTCGTTACGTCTTAATGCGTTCAGATATATAGCTACATTGTGGCGTTCTGCCCTGCAAAAATTGATGTCCTGTATCTTTTGCAATTTTTCGTATGCTGACAATTCTCTGTATTTCATGACTGTTATTTTGTGGGGCAGGGTTACTGCCCCGTGTTTGACTTCTTTTATCTTGCACTCATTGTTATAGTTCCTCGCAGATTGGGTGAGAACTTTTGTTCATAGGCTTCAATCTGCCTTTCAAGTTCTTCCCATGCGGTTATTTCTTCATCATACATCTGTAAATCGGCTTTACATTCTTGTATTAGAATTGTGAGGTATTCTTTTTCTATTTCAATTTGCTTGATTGCTTCATCCGCATTTATCCTGTCTTGTGAATTTTCATCAGGCTTGGTTGTTGGCAGGAGAAAAACGCAGTTGTATGATGTCAGATAATTCCATGTTTTGCCCTCCACACTTGCATACATTCTGTGATTATTGTCAGATATACCGATTGCAATGCCTTTACATCCTCTTTTTTCGGTGATGCTGTAAGAAAGGTTGTTCGGGTTCTCTGCGGTGTATATGGCTTTAATTAGCTTTGAATTGGCTACCTTGCCATTAAAGGCTCTGATAAACGGCTCACACGTTTCCAAACCTTTTATAAGGTTCTCATTTACTTTAATTTGTTGGTTCATTCTATTAATGAACTCTTGTTTTCTATTGGGGTTCTTTAATCCGTAATACATGATATATTGTTTTTTGATTGTTAATTATTTACTGCGTCCCATTCTCCTTTTTGGTCATCAAACCAAATTGCATGATAGAATTGGACGGTTACTTTTGGCTTCTTTCTTGGGTTGGCAAAGGTTTCCGTTTGGCTGACTTTCCACCCTTTTGCAGTTTCTGCGAGAATTATACAGGATAGGTTTTTATTATACCTGTGGATGAATTTCATATCTATATCTACTCTCATGGTGATTGTTTTTAGTAGGGCAGATAGGCTCTGCCCTGTGTTCTACATTGTTTAATCCAATCCGAAATAATAGGCTAACCTTTGCTCTTGTGATTTCGGGAAAATCCATCCTTTAATTTTTTTCCCATTAAAGGTTAATCGACTGTTGAAGCGTCCTCCCATTGCTCTTAGTTCGTCTTTAATTGCTTTGGTTTCCCCGAATACCGCTACTGCTTTGGCTGAATACTCAACCATTGTACAACCGCATTTACTTTCCCCTGTCTGGTTGGTTGGTGGCGTTGTGTTGGACTTACTGATATGTATATTATCTTCGCTTCCTGCTGTGTATGCAAAATCTTCAATAGTGCGTTCACGGTTATATACTGGCACTTTTTTAATTATCCAACCGCTATGCCTATATTCTCCTAAATAATACCCTGCACCCATAGAGTATTTTTCCCTATTTTCGTAATCCTCGTTAAACTCGGCTAAATAGGCGGTTTCCTCGAAGTTTGATGCGTATTTACGCATTTCGGAAAAAATATCCCTTTTATGTTTGGAAAAGCCTAAAATGACGGTGCGTTGTGTGCTACTTCCGTAATAGTCGGTTTGACTATCGCTTTCGTTTTGTTTCAGACGTGCCACGATTACCGCTTGCGCATCTTCGGGAAATATCTCGGCAAAACGTTTACGCCCTATTACCTTAACTTCTTCTACTCTTATCTTCTCTTTTTCGGCTTCGTCTGTTTCCGCTTTAACTATGTCTTTCGCTTCCTGAAGAAGTAACGCCACTTCAAAACCATCCATAAATTCAGGATTTTCGCTGTCGTAATAATAACCGATACCGAATTTTTCGCTTAATGGTCTGATTATGTCTGCTGTCTGAAAAACTTTTTTCCGTAGGTTAATCAGCTTGTAAGTGATACCCCAGTTATTTTTAACGATGTCATAGACTACATATCTGTCATAGCTATAACCCTCCATTTGGATAACCTGATTGACTTGAACAACCTGTATAGCCTTGTCAATTTCCTTGTTTGCTCCTAATAAAAATACTTTGCTCATAACTCTAAATTTTAAGGGATTATAAAAAGGTCAGCATTGCGAGAATAAAGAGGATTATAGCACCCATACCCACGAAAAAGGAGAGGATACCCCGTATAACAGGAAGAAAGAGATACAAGCCCACTAAAGCCCAAATAAACCCTGTTCCCCACACACAGAAGCCCAAAACCGCCAAAACGATTTTTAAAACCAATTTTATGCTAATTGGATGGTAGGCTGTCGGTCGTTGTTTCCTATTTTTTTCTGTACTTCCCATAATTTCTGACTTTTTTTTTATGCCAGTATGGAGAGGGTGAGGTGTGATCGAGTTTCAGGTGCCTTACTCACGCAGTGCTTTTTGGCAGCATCAAGATTTTTCAAAAAAATACACTCGCTTTCCTGTACCTGATTGGGGTGCAGATACATTTCTTTAAGAAAAGAGGCTATAATTATTGCCCGGATAATTTCTTAAAATCTATTACAAAAGAGATTTTGAATCGAGGAAGATTTTTTTAAAAACACGTCTGATCTTGTGCAGCCAATAAACATGAAATAAATTCGCGCCTGATACTCGTTCACTCCGAACCCCTCCTTTTTTATGGTCATAACTAAATGAGGAAGAAATTATACCGAGGGAAGTACAGAAAAAAGGAAATTTGGTTGTCTGCTTTGCGTTTATCATAATAAAACGCAGAACTTTCCTCACAGAAAGGAAAGCTATATACAAAAAAAGCCTGTACCGATTTTTACGATACAGGCTCCATTTGGATTGTGATATGTATTTTTATTTTGCTCTGGTTTTTCCGTAGCATTTGCTGCCGTCAGGAGATAAGTAGAAATCAAATGTTTCTTCAACGGCTGTTCCACCCGGAGCGATTGAGTATTTGCATCTAACAATTACGGCAAGAACATCATTCGGATTCTTACTGTCATATCCGTTAAGATTATCCGGAGTAAGATTTTTTAGAGAATCAATAGTATTGCTCATCCGTGCAATATCAGCATTGTATTTATCAATTTTAGCTTGATTTTTTTCTCTTGCCAGTAGATCTTCACTCATTTTTTTAGCCAGCTCAATCTTACTGATGTTAGGTTGATTATTTTTCTGAAATTCATCAGTAAGATAGGCGATACTGTCGGCAACCGTAACGTTGCCGGTTTCGCTAATCTCAATAATTTTGAAGTTGAGATTTTCTTTTGTGTCGCTCCCTTTTAACAGGTTATCAGTAATGGTTTTTTCGTAATTACTCGTTGATGAGTTTGAACCGCAGGAAACCATAAAAACAGCGATAAGTAAATAAAATACGTGTTTCATATCTAAATGTATTAAACGTTTATTAATTCATCGAAATAGCCGGAAGTTTTGAGTGTAGGTTATATACTATCAGAACTTCTGTTGATTTTTTATTATCAGTCCGGGTATATTCGGTTAATGCTTTCATTACCCATTCCCGAAATGCTTTTGCTTCAAAAGATGCTACACGGTAGCTGACAAATATCAGTGCTTCCAGATTATACAGTACCGTTTCGCATGGGTGCCCGTTGCTCTCAAATTTATGTATTCGGGTAACATCTTCTTCACGGAGCAAGCCGGATTTGAATATACTCCGTAGATTGTTACCAATCGTATTGACAAATACATTAAATAAGTCGGCAATTTGATGTTTCGTTACCCACAGGGTGCAATTTACAAGTTTTGCTTCAACAATCAGTTGATTTTCACTATTTTCTTTAATATTTATATATCCTCGTTCCATAATATATTATTCTTCATCCTGTTGAACATTATAACCAATACGCTTACGGGGTTTATTTTCCAGTTCCTTTTGTGATGCAAGTTCGGTAAGAGCTTGGTAAATATCACTAAACTGCATATTTGTTTCCACCATAAATTCCTCCAATTTACGATTTAATTCCGCATAACCCAGTGCATATTGTCGTAAAGCGACAAAAGCTCTGATAATAGATATATTAACCTGAATGGCCAACGTGCTGTTAAGAACGCTTGACAGTTGGGCTATACCCTGTTCAGTAAATGCAAAAGGTAAGTATTTTACGTGTTGCCCTTGTCCTTGATTTTCTAAGGTGCCAAAATTGCACCTTAAAAAATCGTACTCTTCCTTTGAGAGTTCAATCATAAAATCCGGAGGAAAACGGTCTATGTTCCGACGAACAGAACGTTTCAGATTTTTGGTTTCAACCTGATATAATTCAGCCAAATCGTAATCCAACATAACTCGCATACCTCGGATTTCATAAATCTTGCTTTGAATAATTTGTAATTCCATGATAAATATTTTTAGAGGTTTAATGCAGTATCCATACCTGTAAGGTGTTCTGATAATTTCAACATATCCCGCCCAATCTTTCCGTTATCCATTCGTACCAATGTTTGGGTTGTATTTATATTGGTATGTCCTAACATTCGGGATATTGTTTCAATGGGTACCCCATTCATATAGGTAATAGTAGTCGCAAATGTGTTTCTTGCAACCCTGAAAGTGAGATTTTTACCAATACCGCAAATATCACCGATTTCTTTCAAATAATCATTCATCTTTTGATTACTTGCTATCGGTAAATTTTGACTGTACTTATTCAAAATTTTCTGCGGAACTGAAAGCAAAGGGATTATAACAGGTGTATATGTCATGCTCCGCATAATTTTGATAATAGGATTACCGTCTTTATCTGTTTCAAAATTTTCGGTTGTTAGCATTGATAAGTCTGAATAATTCAGACCTGTAAAACAGGAAAAGATAAATACATCCCTTACTTGTTCAAGTCTTTTAGTCGAAAACTTTTTGCTCAAAATAGACTGTAACTCCTTTTCCGAAAGGAAGGCACGAACTACCTCTTGCCTTTTAATCCGGTAATGGCTAAAAGGGTTGTTGGATATAGCCTGTTTTTCACAGGCTATATTTACAATACGACGGAATAATTCTATTTTCTTGGCGGCTGTGTTTACGTTATATTTGCGAAACTTCATCAGGTAATTTTCAAAACCTATTATGAAATTGACGTCGATTTCGGACAGCAAGTAATCAACTTTCCCATATCGTTGTTTAATGTAATCAGCGATATAGTTTCTCACCGCTTCATATTTCAGGTAGGTAGATAAGGCTTTAACCTTATATACATTCTTATTATACTCGTCGAACAGAGCTATTACTGTTGAATATTCATTTTTTTTCATTACTATTAAAAATTAGTGGGTTAAACAGCTAATTGAGTATTGGCTTTTTCCGATTTAAAAGTGAGATTGCCTTCATTTTCAAAAGTATTAGACCAGAGAGATAATTTTTCTTCTTCTGAAAGGCTATGCCACATGACAGATATACGCTTTAATCTTTCGGGATCATCAGACAGAGTGCCGGGAAGATTAAATAAAGCCATTTTTTCATGCAATGAAAGGCATTCAAAAAGTTTATCTAAATTAGATTTAGATTTGATTCGCCTTTCTTCAAGTTTTTCAGCAAAAGAAGCCATATCGTTGCTTACCTTAACATCGGTAATTCTTGCATAAATTTGGGTAGTTTTTATGTTTGTATGACCTAACATTTTTGATACACTTTCAATGGAAACTCCTTTTGTAAGCGTAAGAGTGGCGAAAGTGTGTCTTGCAAGATGAAATGTTAAATCTTTGTCAATACCGCAAACAGCTCCGATTTCTTTGAGATATTCATTCACTTTTTGATTGCTTGGAACAGGGAGAACTTTCTTATTGGGCATCGTCCCTTTATACTTCTCAATAATTTGCTTTGGAATGTCGAGTAATGGAATATTGTAGCTTGTACCTGTCTTTTCACGTTTCCCCATTATCCACAAATTATTATCAAATGAAATGCGGATATTACTTTCATCCAATCCTTTTACGTCTATATAGGAAAGTCCGGTATAACAGCTAAAAATAAAGATATCTCTTACTCGCTCCAAACGTTCAGAAGAGAATTGTTTCTTCATGATTTCGTCTATTTGTTCTTGCATTAAATAGCCTCTATCGACTTTCTTAAACTTTATTTTATAGTTGGCAAAAGGATCAATGTGAATCCAACCGTTATTTTTGGCGAAAAGAATAATAGTGCGGAATCGCTGTAAGAATTTAGCAGTAGTATTTTCCTTACATTTGCAGCTTGTCATTAGGTACACTTCAAAATTTCTCAAAAAGGAGTGATTTACCTCTTTCAAAGAAATATCAGCAACATTATAATACTCTTTAATAAAATTAGCCATGTGCCTACGGGCTACGTCATATTTTTGAAGTGTACCTTTTGCCCTGCTTATACCAACCAATTTAGCGATATCATCAACATGCCGTTGGAATAATTCGAGTACGGTTTGGTTTTTAATTTCAAGACCAAGAAAGATATTTTTAACCCGATCAGGATTAACATTGTTCTCTTTGGTGAGTAAATCATGGTAAACGTTGTATAAGCCTGTTTTAATTGTTTCCAGAAAGGTATTTATCTCGACAGCTTCTTTTGTTCTGCCCAGAGCCATTGACGACTTTACATCCCATGATTTAGGATGCACATTTAATTTGGTACTGAAACGGCTTATTTGTCCGTCGATTGTAATCCGGCACATGATAGGAACACTGCCATCGGATTTTTGCTTGTCTCTTTTCAAAAAGAAAAGAACTTTAAATGTACTTTTCATAAACTCATTTTTTAATGTTACAAAATTAAAGTAAACTATCTGTTAATGAGTTTTATGCAGACTGCCAATTCCCGACAACACACTGCCAATTTTGGACAATTCGTACCCCTTTTTCTTTGATTTCTCGTACCCCCTGTGTCCCTTTTTGGTTTGGGGTATGAAATGGGACACACTAAATGTCTTTTTTTGGCTTTATTTTGGCTTTTTCCTAAGACAACATAAATAAAAAAAGTCCCTCATATTCACTGAATATGAAGGACTTGTCTCTTTTTTGGCGCCTATTGACTTAGGCTTTCCGCGGTATGGACGGGACTCGAACCCGCGACCCCCTGCGTGACAGGCAGGTATTCTAACCAACTGAACTACCACACCAAAATTTGTTTGTTATTGCCATTCCTCTGAATTGCGAGTGCAAAGATATAGCTTAATTTTTAAACACCAAACATTTTTGAAAAAAAAATTTTATCTTTGTTGCATTATTTATTATAAAGAATTGAGCAATGAAGCATACTCCTGTTGATTATCAGACTACTAAGAGAGTGATAGAAAGTTATGGACTTAAGGACTTCGGTAAGGCAACAATCCGTGAAGTGGTGGCTATATCCCATCAGTTAGAAAAAGAAACGGGAACAGAGTTTATCCACATGGAAATGGGTGTGCCGGGACTAAAGCCTGCTCAAGTAGGTGTCGATGCGGAAATTAAAGCGCTGCAAAACGGAATAGCTGCTATATATCCAAATATAAATGGAATGTGGGATCTTAAAAAAGAAGCTTCACGCTTTATAAAAGCATTCATAAATACGGATATATCACCCGAACATTGTATTCCCGTAACAGGCTCCATGCAGGGAACTTATGCATCATTTCTCACCTGCGGACAATGTGAGCCTCAAAAGGATACGATCTTGTTTATTGATCCGGGATTTCCGGTTCAGAAACAACAGATCCTCGTTATGGGATATAAATATGAATCGTTTGACGTATATGAATATCGCGGAGAAAAACTCCAATCCGTACTTGAAGAGTATCTGGCAAAAGGAAATATAGCAGCCATGGTTTATTCTAACCCCAATAATCCTGCATGGTTTTGTCTGACAGACAGCGAATTGAAAACAATCGGCGAAACAGCTACCAAATATGATACGATTGTCATTGAAGACTTAGCGTATTTCGCTATGGACTTCCGTAAAGATCTCGGAACTCCGTTCCAACCTCCTTATCAAGCCAGCGTTTCACATTATACAGATCTTTACATACTTCAGATTTCCGGCTCAAAAGCATTCAGTTATGCCGGACAACGCATAGCCGTGACGGCAATATCCGACAAATTATATAATCGTGTTTATGAAGGATTAACACAACGTTATGGTGGCGGCACTTTTGGCACAGTTTATGTCCACCGTGTTCTTTACGCTCTTTCTTCAGGAACAAGCCATTCGGCTCAATACGCATTGGCCGCCATGTTTAAAGCCGCATCCGACGGAACATTCAACTTTGTCGATGAAATAAAGGAATATGGTAAAAGAGCGGAAAAATTAAAATCAATATTCAAAAAACACGGATTCCAGATCGTTTATGATCACGACTTGGATGAGCCAATCGCTGACGGCTTCTATTTCACGATCTCATACCCGGGAATGAAGGGCGGAGAACTCATGGAAGAACTTATGTTTTATGGCATAAGCGCCATATCCCTCAGCACAACAGGCAGCCACCAGCAAGGCCTTCGCGCATGTACGTCATTCATTAAACCAAATCAGTATGATTTACTTGAGGAACGGCTTACCCTTTTTGAGAAGAATCATTCAAAATAAAAACCTACAAAAAATATCAATTTTATCGTAAAAATAGGTCATATTAATTAACAATTATTAATAGTTAAATTTCAAAATTCCCTTGTATATGTCCTAAGAAAGATATAAATTGTCCCCCGCTTTTGATAAAAATGTGACAATGGCTCAGTACAAAGACATATTCAAAATTAAACATAATAACCTGTCTCCGGAAAAGGGTAAAATTCTTATATCCGAACCTTTTCTACAGGACGCATATTTCCAACGCTCTGTCGTGTTACTTGTTGAACATAACACAAACGGATCAATGGGTTTTGTTTTGAACAAAAGAACCGGTTTGTGGGTAAATGATTTTTTCGACGGATTAGAAAAAGTGCCACGTATGCCTATCTATCTCGGAGGACCGGTATCGCCGGATCATCTATACTTTGTTCATTCGTTAGGAAATATCATTCCCGACAGTGTTCAGATCGGCGACAACCTTTATTTTGACGGAGATTTTGAAAGTTTGAATTATTACATGAGAAGTGGTCAATCTGTCGATGGAAAAGTGAAATTTTTCCTTGGGTATTCAGGATGGACGGAAAGTCAGCTTGACGGAGAAATCAGTCAGGATTCCTGGCTTGTCGGCAAGTCATCCGATCATAATATTATGGTTGGTGATGGGGAATCTTTCTGGAAACGTTCCGTAGAATTAATCGGAGGTTCTTACATGACATGGATCAACTACCCGAAAGATCCGATATTAAACTAACAATCTGTACATTTTCATATCCGTCAACCGTCTGCAACCAGTCGGACAAAACGCCTTTTTCCTTAAAGCCATAACGCTGAAAAAGCCGCCTGCTCGGTTCATTTTTAAGCGGTATATAGGCATATAGCTGGTGTAGTTTCAAAAAGGAAAACGAATATACACACAGTAAAGACAATGCTTCGCCAGCCAATCCGCATTTTTGATAATCTCTATCGATCATAATACCAACAGCGGCACGTTTATGATGTGGGTCAAAATCATACAAATCAATCATACCTACTAATTTTCGATCCTGTTTCCGTTCTATCATGAAACGCAGTTGTTTTGATTCGTATATATCTTTTGCCGATAAAATATACTGCTTCAGTTCGTACCGTGAATAAGGTACAAGTGTACTACCCCAAGACCATAATGCGGAATCATTCTCCCATTTATAAAATTCTTCCAGATCTTCCGGCTCGGGAGACCGAAGTTTTATGTTGTCGTTTTCAAGCATACTATTCTAAAATCAGTCCTTTTAAAATCAAGATTTTATCGAATCATTGAAACAAACACGATTGATTATTGAACGCCCAAGTGTTATCTCGTCAGCATATTCAATTTCGTCCCCAATCGATATACCACGCGCAATAACACTCACCGCGACATCAAACGGTTCTAATTTTCGATACAGAAAAAAGCTTGTCGTATCTCCTTCCATGGTTGTACGTAAAGCAAGAATAACCTCCTTTACCTCTCCCGAAGCCACACGCTCAACAAGACTGCCTATTTCCAGATCTGCCGGCCCAATTCCCTCTATCGGGGATATGACACCTCCCAAAACATGATACACACCATGAAACTGAGAAGTATTCTCTATTGCCATCACCTCTTTTACATTTTCAACAACACAAACCGTTGAATGATCACGGGCAGGATTAGCACAGATAGAACATAGATCCGTATCGCAAATATTATGGCATTCACGACAATAGTTTATATCACGACGAAGCGCGAGTAAAGACGAAGACAGGCGCTCCGCATAACCGGGATCACGGCGTAACATATAAAGCGCAAGGCGTAAAGCCGTTTTACGACCAATTCCGGGAAGCGCCGCAAGTTCATTTACCGCATTCTCCAATAATACGGATGGATATTGTTGGTTCATGAATAAAATCCTCTTAGAATTTTAAGAGCCGGTATCGTTTTAACGACCGGCATACATTCGCTCATAATAATTTACATAATCACCTTCTACGATTTGCTCAACCCATGGCTGGTTATCAAGATACCAACGCACGGTTTTCACAATACCCGTTTCAAAGTCCGTATCAGGTTTCCAGCCTAATTCACCTGTAATTTTGGCGGGATCAATCGCATAACGCTGGTCATGGCCGAGGCGGTCTTTCACAAATGTGATAAGATCATCATTTATCCACTCGACGGATATTTGCCCGTCAGCTCCGATTTCCTGCTTCTTCAGATGCTCACAATAATCGGGATTTTCCGTCATAAGCTGACGAATTGTTTTTATGATCGTTTTCACAATTTGTATGTTCTGCCGCTCATTGTGTCCTCCGACATTATAAACCTCTCCCACCCGGCCATGGCTTACGACCATATCAATGGCCTTGCAATGATCTTCCACATACAGCCAGTCCCGCACATTCGAACCGTCACCGTAAACAGGCAATGATTTTCCTTCGAGAATATTCTTTATAATCAATGGAATAAGTTTCTCTGGAAAATGATACGGCCCGTAATTATTCGAACAACGCGTAATCGTAACCGGCATCTTATAGGTTTCATTATACGCTTTCACAAAAAGATCGGCACTTGTCTTTGACGCACTGTAAGGACTTCGCGGATCAAGAGAAGTTGTTTCCGTAAAATATCCCGTTTCGCCAAGACTTCCGTAAACTTCGTCTGTCGATACCTGATGAAAACGAACATCGTTCTTCCATACCGGATAACCCTGATCATCCCTCCCTGTAACCCAGGCTTTGCGTGCGGCATCAAGAAGGTTCTGAGTACCCAAAATATTTGTGACAAGAAATAACTGAGGATTTTCAATACTACGATCCACATGGCTTTCCGCTGCAAAATTCACGACATAATTAAAGTCATACTTTGCAAATAACTTTTCCGCCAAATTTCTGTCACAGATATCTCCTTTGACAAACACACAACGCTCGTTATCAATATCAGCTTCTATTGTCGCCAGATTTCCGGCATAAGTCAATGCATCGAGAACCACTATATGTATATCAGAATATGTTTCAAGCATATACTTCACAAAATTCGCACCTATAAATCCGGCTCCGCCGGTCACCAAATATGTTTTCATCAATTCTTATTTTTTATATTCAAAATTAATTTCTGCATCACTCAAGACCGGCGCCTGCCTGTCTTTCTCCGAGGTATTAACCACATTCCCCTGTATGATACGCCAGT
The DNA here is from genome assembly GCA_031551825.1 of Tannerella sp. GTDB lineage: Bacteria > Bacteroidota > Bacteroidia > Bacteroidales > Tannerellaceae > Tannerella. The sequence continues at coordinate 75,521 of JAVBNB010000013.1, forward strand.
CAACACCAATCGCAGGATCGTCAAAACGTATTCCCCGTTCGTGTGTTGGCGTATAAGGATTATCGACTTTGTATGTAAACACAGCGATTTCGCTCATCACATAAAATCCATGGGCAAACCCTTTTGGGACAAACAGCTGGCGCTTGTTCTCTCCGGACAATTCCACCGCAATATATTTTCCAAATGTAGGCGCCCCCTTTCGGATATCAACAGCCACATCAAGAACTGTTCCCTGTATCACACGCACAAGTTTGGACTGCGCATAAGGCCCCAGCTGATAATGAAGTCCCCGCAAAACACCTTGTGCCGAACAAGATTCATTATCCTGCATAAAATCAACCGGCCCTATATGCTCCTCAAATTCCGCTTTTTTATAAGCCTCCATGAAATAACCACGCGCATCGGCAAACACGTTTGGTTCTATAATCCAAACACCAGAAATTTCTGTTTCCGTATAAATCATAACATTATTTTTAGAAAGCAAAGAAAGTACATTTTGACGAGACTTCAAAAAGAAAAAACAAAACATTTGGCATTTACAAAAAAATGCATACCTTTGCAAACTCAAACAAACAAGGTACCTTGGATGAGTGGCTTAGTCAGTGGTCTGCAAAACCATGTACGGCGGTTCGAATCCGCCAGGTACCTCGGATATATCCTCATAACTCGCTGAAATTCAGCAACGGTTGTGAGGATTTTTTGTATGGAGGATTAAAAATAGGATTAAAAACGGAAATTTTCATGTAATTACCTCACCATAAAAACTTTCAGAAATTCCAGTTTTCATTATTTTAAAGTTTTCTTTCATATCACCTAAGTTATCAGTCCACACACCATTCCAGTAAACCTCAAATTGATGCCATTCCTTAGAATAATAATTATCTGCGACAATCTGTAAATAGTACCGGATTGTTTCTCCTTCCTCTAAACAACCTTTAAAGTTAAATCCAGTCCAAAAAAAACGAGGTACAAATTTCTTTGAATCACAAAAAATGTAGCCAAAATCAATAGACCACTCCAAACATTTATGAATATCAATAAATCGTGAAGCATTATCTGAAATAGCCCACTTAAATTGGTGAGGAACATTTAGTGGTATATCCTCAATTTTACCATCTGGCTTTTTTTTCTCTATTTTTCTCAAATAAACTGCGCATCTACGTGCTACACATAAAGATTTATTAGTAACGACCAAATGATAAAAAATTACATCTTTCTTCACTTTTTTACCCTTTTTGTTTTTAACATCCCATTTTGTCAAATCTCCATATGGATTTATAAATTCTATATTCAATTGAGGGGGGAAAAAAAAAGATTTAACTTTTTCTCCCCATATAGCCATTATTGCGACTAAAAGAGTACCAAATGCAACAATACCTTGAATTAAAAGCCCTATAATTGTATACTTATCCATGTTCTCCAGAATGACGTTCGATGTTAATAACAAAGTAGCATTAGCTCAAAATTTATTGACCTTATAACTTTTGAAATAAGCAAGATAGCTAAATCTCTGGTCAACTGGAAACAAAATTAAAACATTTTTCTAATTAAACAATAAATTCATAAAAATTCAAACAAAAGCATAAAAACAAGATTTAAAAAGTAACTACTGAAATAAATACCCTCAAATACACGCATGCATTAATACTTAGATTTGAATATACCAAATCAGCACATTTATTTTTTTCTTATAATTCTCCATAATTGAGGCATTAAGGCACAAAATTTCTTATTATCTTTGCATTGTATTGTATTAAAAAGACAATTTTACGAAAAAGTGCCTTTTCTTGTTGAAAGTCGCCAATTTTCAAACTTCATACAAGGCACAAGTGACTCCTTCCATATAGGGTGGGTTGCTTGTCTGCGTATGTATAAGGGGTTCGGCGACTACCTAACAAGAAGTGGATGGCAGCCCACTTTTTCTATTAATAAAAACCTTCATCTTAGGTTGTCAGATGAACAAAAACTTTAATTATTATGGATGATTTTTTTTGGATTTTGTTTTTAATTTTCTTTGGAATACCAATTCTCATTGCGAATTTAAGTGCTTGTTTTTTATGTGCTAATGCTGCAAGGGATAAAGGCAGAGGTGGTGGCTGGTTTTGGTTAGCTTTTTTTGGCACACCTGTTTTAGCCACTGTTCTTTTGATCGCTTTGGGCGATACTGAAGAAAAAAGAACGGAAAGGATAATAGAGGAAGAAGAATTGAGAAAACTTGTAAGGCACAAGAATGCTCATCAAGAAACAACACCTGAACGAAGTTTCAACCCTTCTGCGAAAACCATTGGCGAGATGTATAAACGTTGATATCAATAAAAATATTATAAATGGAACGATTATTCAAATTCGTAATTATTTTATGTGTAGGAACAGCTATTTTATCTATTTTTATACCAACTAATAGAAAAGCAGAGCAAATTTCCACATCAGTGACTTTAAAAGAATTTATTGAGAAGGCTAAGAATTTCTTAAATTCGAATACTGTCGCAAAAAATGAAACTGAGCCGTTGGTAGACCAAACCCTATCAAAGAAACAAAAAACAACTCTATTTAATGAAACCGTTGAAGAAGCTGTTTATATACATACAAAAGAACGCAAGAAACTTTCCCACGCCGAACTATTCACTAAACTCGAAAAAGAAGCTGGCAAAGAAGCAATTGAATATTGGATTAATTATCAAGAGAATGAATTGTGGGGTTTTGAATTGGATAAAAAAGGTTGGGATATATGGAATAAGGCTGGCAATATAATAAAAGCCAATTATGGAACAGCAAAGGCAAGTTGGAATGATATGCATGAAACTGTATATAATGAAGAAGTATCTGAATTTCACAACTTTGTGTATAATAATAAAGGATGGATTGAAACTATTGAAGAAGAAAGTTGCGATATTTGGTGGCATTATGGTAATACCCCAACTACAAGAACGACAAACAATCAGCAAACCACAAATGTTGGTGCACCCCCACTCCTTACTGAAACCGAAATAATGGAACAATCTTCAAAACCTAAAAAAGATTTTTCAAAAACTATATACACAGATGATTTTGTAAAAAAATATGCTTTAGATAAGAAATGTGTCAAAACGGATACAGACAGGGAACTTGCTAAAAAATGGGATTTGTCAGTCAGAGAAATAGCGAATATGTTGCAACAGAGTATTAATGGCTACAACGAAACAGAATCTGTAGAAAAAGCGAAGCGATATATAGCTGATTGTTTCTCTTATAAAGCATTTGCAAGCAGTGATTGTCAAACTGAGTTGATGGTAAAATATGCGCAATTGGAACGCAGGATGGATGAAATAATAAAAACAGAAAGATTATAGCCATAAAATGAAAAAAATATTATTTCAACGACAGTGACTGCTCCGATGGTAGTTTGTACTCTATAATGCAACGGCAAAAAGGATGGGTGGGGCTGATAGTTAGCAACCAATCCGCTGATTTCCTGCCAATATTATTGCCATTAGCTATTAAATCTTTGAGTTTAAAAATTATTGGTTCTGAATTCTCATCATTGGGGTCTTCCAAATACAATTCTTTACAACGTTTACAAGCATCCGGAAATACATCAAAATAAACCTCTGCATTCTCCCCATATTCCCTCAATATATTTTCAGCCCGCCCGACATTGAATGATTCATGTAATAGGTAATAAGATATTCGCAACCAATCCCGCTCCCACTCTTGCGTCAAATCACCCAGTTTCCCCACCATATATTGAGCGTTCTTTCTTAACTCAACCGCTGATATGGCTTCTTGTTTGATAGCGTCCCGGATTGTAAGCGGTTGATTATTCAGAATGGCGTTTAAGACGCCCAAAGCCATTTGGTTGCCTATCCCTATGATGTCGTAGCACGCTGTTTGAGCCAACTCAGTGCGTCCTCCCCTTGTTCTGTCAGGGGCACAATATTGCCTGATTTCAAAAAATCTTGGAATTGTTGATAATTCAAAATATTTGCTCGTTTGTCGCCTATGGCATCTGCCTATATTCCGAACAAAAAGGAGTGTTCTAAAATGCCCTGTTTATTTGTGAATGAATTTACATCTACCCCTGAAGCTGATAACAAATCCTTTTTTCTCTCATTACACATCGAAAGAAACAGATAATAATGGAGGGATAGAATAATTAAAAAATTTAACTTCTTTTCTCTATGACAAAAATCGATTTGAGTGCTTTTTTATAAAACCATCCTAAATTTGTCTTATAATAAAAAATCGCTTAAATCAGAAGAAATTAAAATGGCAAAAATCACAAAATCATCTCTCTTTATTATTATCAGGCATCATAATACGAGTAAACTCCTTTTTCATCATACGTTTCAATACATTATTGCTTATTACTTTTTATAGCTCTATTAATTTTTTAAGAAATTCTTTATGAACTTCATTATTTGCAAAATAATTCCAAACATCCTGAATATTGATATTCAAAGGATATGCATTTTCATCTGTGGGAAGCGTCGAAAACATAATTTTTTGTTTTGCTTCCTCAAAAGTGCATAATTGGGCTTTTTTCTTATCAATCAACATCCTATTTGCTGTACAAGAAACTTGCGCCGCAAACAATTCGTTTTGATTTTTATAACCGATAATATCAATATCAGGGAAATTTTTACCTAATACGCGCACTGATTGGTACGAAAGACAAGAACGCAAGTATTCAGCACATAGTTTTTCTAAATTTGAATCCGATACGGAATCCAACTCAAATGGATAGGGTATATCTTTATAAATGCTGTTTATAACACCTCGTTTTCGTTGAACAGGACTGATCGTTAGAATTCCGGGAATTAAGCTACTCAAAAACCGTTTTTGGTCATCAGAAGATATACATCGTACGTTTTCCATTTTCAAGCAATATAATTTGTATATGTCGCCCGTTTCCTCTTTACAGAAATATGTTGAACCTTTTCTAATCAAGCCAATTTTTGGATTTAGACCTTTATAATGAGCGATAACAATAACATCGGTATTAGCCGCTTCATTTACCAACTTATAAAATTGATTAATATACTGTTTTTTAGAATCATGTTTTTCCAGCTCTCTATTGAACAATTTGTGAAAATATTCATCATCGCTTCCACGCCTATCCCTGACATTGATAGATATTATGTCATCTTCATACAAACTATCTACTAAACGTTCAATATTGTTTGCATCTTTATCATATAGATTCGTCCGAATCAAAAATATAGGCTGGGATTGAACTTGAGGTACCTCTACAAAATCCCTTTCCGTATATATTTCTTCTACAAGAGCAACAAACTCGTTGATTCGACGTTTCATCATTTCAGAAGACGACTCCCCTTTCACGGGAATGTTTTTAGAATAGCATTTCCCAATCAACTGTTTGAAATTATCCCTGCCTCGTTCCGATTCGTCAAAAGTTTCTGCCAAACTATAGAAATAAGTGTCAAACGTAAATGCAATGTCATTCTTCCGCCTATCATCGCCTAAGGCATCTTTATCATCCAAATAGCTATTAACAAGTTCGTGCAAATTGTAACCAGCAATCACAAATTTTGCCAAAATATTAATACGCTCCTCAATCGGTACAAGTCCTGATTCGTAACTTCCATTCTCAAAAAAAGCTTTTTGTTTGATACTCCCATCGCCATACTTCGCTCTTGGATAGCTGATATCTAAACTATCAAAGGGGTTGTTAATATGCTCCATTTTGTTTCTATATTATGTGTTAAAGCACAAAGATACAACAAAAAAACAAAATATTCGCATATATGCAACATATTATATGCTGACCAACTATAAGCTGTTACATAAATGCAGCTTAACTTTTACTTTTGTAAAAAAAACACGATAATGGAAGTTGCTAAAAACATAGATGATAACAGATTAGTCCAAATTGGAGAACATATTCGCTTATTGCGCAAGACGAGGACAAATCTTAGTGCTGAAAATTTCGCATATGAGAAAGGTTTTGATCGTGTGCAATATTCCAGAATAGAAAAAGGAACTAACATCACAATGAAAACCCTTCTCAAAGTTGTAGATTCATACAACATGACCCTGAAAGATTTTTTCAACTCTATGGACTGACTTGTAATTCATTTTCTTTGCTCGTTAATTGCCAACTATATCGGATAATATTCCAAACTAAAATACATATTCCAATATTCCTCGCTTATTTACAAACTGATTAACATCTACATTCGAAGCCAATAAAAAATCTTTTTCAGTCTGGGTGAGATAATCAATTCCTATTTGAGCAATTATAAACAAGGTTTGATAAATTACTCGCCTATTTCCAACCTAAGTAATTTACCACCTAATATTTGATATCTGAACCGTTCGATACAAAGACACCCCTTCTATTGTTTCTATTCTAAAAAACACCTAAGACAAAACAAGAGTGACTAATATCGACAAATCAGGCTTCCTTTTATCATAGCTATCCGTTTTGTTCTATCAAGTCATAATATTTTATTCAATCCTGATACGACGCCCATTTCGACACAAAAGTCGCCGAAATCAAGCGAAAAAGCAGCAAAAAAAGAAATGTGTGTGTGTTTAATCTTGCTATTTTCCAATTTTGTGCTAATTTTTCTTCATAGATTGTTTTGTAGCCGTTGGAAACATGCATGGTGAAAAAATATTTTTATGCGCTGATATTGTTCATTTTCATTTTTATCCATTCTTCAAAATCACCATCAAAAATAGATGTTCTATTCACTATAATCCAAGCATCCTTAAAACTCTTTTTTGTCATAGCATGAGATATTCCGTTTTCCCAGTTAGCCCACACATTCTCATCTAAACATTCATCTTTATATAAATGGTATTCTTCGCTGCATAAATCGAAATATATTCTCATATATCTGAGGATTTTATTTCTTTCTTCTTTCTCTAATTTGTCAAAATTAAAATCAGAATCATTTATGTTCTCTGGAAAATTTAATGCAATTTCCTGATAACGCCTTGTGTACTCGGAGAAAAAAGTCAATTTGAGTTGTCTATTAAAAGTTTTCAATTGCCTTCTATTGCTGCAAATTGCAAGAATAACCCCAATTGCACTAAAAAGGATTGCTACTATTTGAATTATTTCACTGTTTGTCATAAAGTATATTATTTAGATTTTCAAAGTATTAACTCCAATGCTTGACAGGTTGATTAGCTGGCGTGTACAGCCGTTTAAATCAAGATGAATGCTTCAATCGATGACAAATATTCAAATTATACGTCTACTCCACACAAAACCAACCTTGTTCTATGTCTTTCTATCACTTCTTCGTAATACACTTGAATTGTTATCAACTACAAATAATTCGAAATACATCATATGTAAAAGAATAATTATATCAGTCAGCAAATTTAGCAAATATTTAGACTACAAAAAATATCTTCATAAAACAGTTAAATTAGTTTGTGGTATTTAGTGAGCTTTTAAATGAACAAAGAACCTAAATGGACACAAGCCACTCTTCTTTCATATACGATTGTTGCCACCACTGCATTTTATAATAGACGTAGTCAAGAAGATATTAATATGGATGATTGGGATTCTGACATTGTTGCCAACAAGAAAGAGATAGAATTATTCTTTATTCCATCAGTTCACTTATTTGCGAAGCTAAAAAAGACACTGATGACGTCTGAGAATAGATAAGATGCCATTTATTTGTGACCATGTGAAAACCATTTTGTTTCCATTTTAAGTTTGATAAGTTACCCGTTTATTTTTAGTCTGAGTAATTTAACGCCTAACATTTGATTTCCGGTGTGTTCTCTATCAAGACAAATTCTTATTGGTTTCATTAAAACAATTGACTGAATCGAAAAGAAAATGGCTAATATCGACAAATCAAGTTTCCTTTTATCATAAGCTATCCGCTTTGCTCTATCAATCCATAATATTTTATTCAATCCTGATAATGCACAAAGGCTTTCCCGAATTACAGCCGAGAATACATATTGCGAATTCAAACACTTTAGTCATTTGTATAAAAGTAATGCCAACAGCATAATCGCAACTTTGAATATAACAAGTAAATTTGTTTATTGAATCTGTGTTTTTATTCCATTGTCTGACAAATTTATTTTTCAAGTCTAACGACATCGCCGCACACCATTACGTAGCCGTTATACATCGTTTATACATCGCCTGATATTAATTTTCAGCCCCAAAAATACGCAAACTCCTGATTATAAACAGATTAAATCGTGCAAATATCTTTAAATACTCTTTGCTATATTATATTCTTCTTTAATTGATATAGGATTATATTTAATCCCTTTTCCCTAATATTATTATATATTACTTTTCTTCAATAACAAGTCCTTTCTCTAAATGCAAACAACCACTTCTTGTCATTAAACTGATTAATCGCTTTTTCACATCCTCCAACAATGAAAACTTATTTACTGATTTGTTTTCGATTGGCGCGTATTTATATATTCTTTTTATCGCGGTTCTGGTTCCCTTGGGGTCATTTGATTCTTGTGCCATTCTTTCTATTTCTATCTCACCTAATATATACACACCCCAATATTTAATAAAGCGCATTATCTCTTTGGGACTTTTTCCTTTCGCGTTGAAAATTGGATTTTGGGCATGAATTTCTATTTCTTGAGTTTCATACCAATAATAGATATAAAACATATCATACCAAGATACACTTTCTTCAAGAGTTGAAATCTTAAGATTTTCTTTTATCACTTTTGGTCCGCCCCTTAAAGGATATTCCATGCGTAGACAGTACTTCCCTTTCATTTTTTCCTTCAAACGACCTTTGCGTTTTCGTTTATTTTTGGGATGCCTTAAAATCTCTAAGCCCTTATCATACACTGACAAAGCCGAGTTTTTTGTACTAAATTTTTTACATCCCTGAAAAGGAATAGTCGGTTTATGCCAAGAATTTTTATATTTATAAATGCTACCTGTTATTATACTGCAAGGTATATCCAACAGGATATTGATACCTATTTCGATTGCTGATATTTTAAAAAACTTCCTGCTGTTATCAGATATTTTCAAATAGGAAAAAATTAATGTCAGGGCTTTGACAAATTCTTGTCTGGTCAAATCTTCTAAACTATCTCCAATAATATTTTCCGACAAGTACCACTTCCTGATACTTCCTTTAATTAGCAAAAACCTCCCAAACCCAATGCTACAAACCGTAATATAGTTTTTTGTCTGATTGTCCGGATTAAACAACTTGAAAGTATATTCATTGTTGTAATTTTCAAAAAGTCCTTTTCTGTTATTGAAAAAATCTCTCGTAAGATGTTTTATTACAGGTGTCTCCGAACACCAAAACACAAGTTTATCAACCATGTTCTGTTTCCTTTCTATTAATACAATTAATCACATCTTTTCTTTCAAACCGGTAACTTCTTTTCGCTTCGGGATTGACCGGTCTTAATATCCCGGCTTTTACACGCCGCCCTAAAGTCGAACGGGATATTTGAAGCATATCCATTACTTCTTCCGATGTCAGAGGGCGGTCTTTAGCCATAAGTTTTGAAAAATTTCGGGTAATATAATCCTCCACAAGCCGCTTTCTGTGTTTGACTAAATAAGCTATTACAAGCACTTCTATCGTTTGTTTCCATTGCTCATTTGTTTCACTATCAAGAGCCTTAAAATTTCTTTTGATTTTCATAATTTGTTAATTTTTGAATATTATATTTCTATTATTTATTTTCTCGAAAAAATTATTTCAATTCTATGTCCTAACGCTTTTCTTATACTCCCAAACACGAGCCATTGTGTTACTCATATCTTCATTAGAAAAATTAATATACCGCTGTGTCATTCCTATATCTGAATGCCCCATTAATTCGCTGATGGCAAATGCAGAAACAAAGCCTGTAGCCCCTAAACGCGTTCCAAACGTATGCCTTGCAACATGCGTGGTAATGTTCTTATTTATTTTTGCGATTTTGGCTATCTCTTTCAAATTGCGATTCATTACCTGATTATCTATTTTCGGAAATACACAGCCTTTCATATCTTCATGTCTGTTTTTATACATAATCATGATTGCTTTAGCCTGATTACTTACTGGAATAAATACAGGTCGTTCTGTTTTTATTTGTTCTTTCATTATGGCATTCCTTTCTTCATTATAATGTTCCCAGCGCAAATCCATTGCATCGGAATACCTCAACCCGGTTTCGCAACAAAAAACAAATATATCTTTTGTAATTTTCATTGAAGTGCAAGCACCTTCAGGAAGTCTTACATTGCGCATTTTGTCATATTCTTCTTCGGACAAAGCGACTTCCCTGGGTTTACCATGTTCTATCTTATAGCCTTTGAATGCGTTTTTCTCAATATATCCCTGATTATCTGCATAGAAACAAACTGACCTTAGAATTTTGAACCGCTTGGCTATTGTATTTTTACAATTTGCTCTCTCCCGCTCAGTTCGCAAATATTTTTTGAATTTTTCCAGAAAACTAAAATCAATCTCATTGACTGTTAATTCTCCCTTGTATTTCCTTCTGCAAAAATCAACAACAATGCTTTTTGTTGTTTCATAATTTACTACCGTCGATTGTTTGAGTTCTACATTATTAATATAGGTATCAAATGCCTCCGATAAGGTTGGATACTTTTTCTTCTCAACCTTCAATTTCTTTTCAACTGATTGACCTTTCAGGATGGATTTTAAATCGTTCAAGGACACCTTTTCGTTCAGCACCTCTTTTGTCTTGATAAACCGATCAAAGTCAGCCAATTTTTCCGTTAAATACTTGTTGATTTCTAAAGCGTCAGGACTTTTTTTGTCAACACAACCCAATTCCTGATTCCAATATTCAGGCTCAATGTTTCTACCGGAAGAAATACGGCATTGCTTCCCGTTGAAATAAATCACAAATTCAATTCTCGCTTTTCCGCCTACCGTTAATTGGTCTTTGCGGATTGTTACTTTTGCTGTCTTTTTCATCTTTATATGTATTATTGTTTATATATACTCTACTTCCATTTTTTTTATTCCATTTTTTCATAAAACCAATCCATTTTTTTACTTACACGGACAAGTTTTCACGAGCAAAATTAATACTACTTTCTTAATTATCAAATAAATACAAAATATTTATTTTAACAATTCAGGGTATAAATGTGAGTACCAACTGAAGCTTCCAACTGAAAAAAAGTAATATTTTGAGGCATTGTGAGACGCTATGACGAGCTGAATTTTCAAAAACCAATATCACGCCTGTATAACAAATAAATTAGTACATCATAACGACGTAGACTAAACAGAGAAGTATTTATAGGAGAGACAACGCTATAAGTCTAATTATCAGCTAAGTATAAATTTTAAAAATTACAATTATTTAACAATTTGAGATAAAAAAATATTTTGCAATAGATAACTATTGAAGTATAAACAAATTCGTAAAAAATGGAGTGGAGGATTAAAAACAGGATTAAAATTTTGAGACGTTGTGAGACATTCTGATAGACTAAATTTTCAAAAATCAATGTTATGCTTGTATAATAAACAACTTACAACACCACTCCAATTCATTGATTATCAAATAATTAGTTCGCCAGGTACCTCGGATTCAATCCCACAATTTACTGAAATTCAGTATACTTGTGGGATTTTTTTCATCTGGAGGGATAAAAATAGGATTAAAAATCATAACACACGTTTTTTATTTTATTCATTTGTAAAATCCAACTTTTTCATGTAGGTTTGTAGTATTTAACAGCCCCAATAAATTTATTATGCCAACCCTTACACCGAAAACAAATGTACTTGGATATTCTAATGCATACCATCTGCTTAGACGAGTAACGTACAACATTACAAAACCCAGAATTCTGGAATACGCTTCAAAAACACCCCAGGAAGCTGTTGCGGCGTTATTCACGTTTACGCCTCCCAATCCGCCGTCTCCATTGAACGACTTGGGTGAAACAATCGTACCTACAGTTGCTAATCCAACAGTCACAGAGAAGGAAGAAATATCCGCTTGGGTCAAAAATGACGCTTTTTGGTGGTTATATTGCGCCATGAAAGATGATTCCGCCCAACATAAAATCGCATTCTTTCTTCATCTGCTTTTTGTAACCGATGATAATGGGACACACTGGACTAACTATGACTACAAGGAACTTTTAAGAATTTACGCCAATGGCAGTATTAAAGAGTTAGCGCTAAAGGTTACGCTAAACCCAAGAATGCTTTCCTTTCTTAACAACAGTTCAAATCATAAAAGAAGCCCGAATCAAAATTATGCCAGAGAATTTTTGGAACTGTTTACGATTTTGAAAGGTCCGCAAATTGATACGGGAAATTATACGAATTACACCGAAACCGATGTGCAAGAGGCGGCAAGGGTGTTAACCGGCTTTACATTCACCTCTTCCATACAATCGGATAAAAAGGAAAGACTGACCACAATAGACCCTGATACCCATTTGCCCTCCGGACATGTAAATGTTAGCAACCACGACACTGGGTTGAAAATCTTCAGCGCCGCCTTCAACAACGAAAGTATTGTCGGTGGAATAACAGAAGATACGATCCTGGAAGAACTGCAGAACTTCATCAATATGATCTTCAATCAAGCCGAAACGGCCAAAGCGTACTGCAGAAGAATGTATCGATATTTTGTAAGCAGAGACATTACGCCGGAAATAGAGGAAGGAATCATCACCCCACTGGCAAATATTTTAAAATCAAATAACTATAACATTCTCCCAACCCTGACAACACTTATAACGAGTCAGCATTTCTACGACGAAGAAGATGATATCACAGGCGACCAAACAATCGGTAGTATCGTGAGAAATCCGTTTGAGTTGTATCTGCATCTGTTTACCTTGTTAGAACTGCCATTCCCTTTATATACCGAGAACGCCTTGGCTGTACATCGAATCATGAGTTGGGTGGTACGATCCTACTCAAGAAGCGCCGGGATGCTGATATTCACCCCTCCGTCCGTAAACGGATATGCCGGATATTCGAGCGGCCCTAACTATGATAAAAACTGGATTACGACGACAACACTAAGACCCCGGTATAACAATACGATCGACTATCTTATCAATGGTTTGACTTACAATAATCATGTCTTCAAAATAGATATAGCTTCTTTTGTAAAAGATAGCGGATATTTTTCCAATCAGGAGGATGCGGATACATTAGTCACAGAATTTTTACAGATGATGTTTGTCAAAGTTCCCGAAGGCGAACGTTACATTTATTTCCGGACAGTCTTACTGGGACAATTAACCCTTGATAACTGGAAAACCGAATGGAATAACTACAAAAAGACAAATGTAGATACCAATGTTAAAATCGTTTTTAACCGATTTATGAGAGCTATTATAAAATCCCCCGAATTCCAAATAATGTAAACAATGAAACGACGAGATTTTTTCAAATTAGTTTCTAGCTTAGGAGTAGGAGTACCATTCTATCTGAACGGAATGCCCGCAAGGCTGATGAATCAAATTTCCGATTTACAGCTTGATTGTGATGCCGTAAACGATCGCGTTCTGGTAATTTTCAGATTAACAGGCGCCAACGACGGGCTCAACACGGTCATTCCGATTAACCAATACGATACATATTCCGCATTAAGACCAACCATCAAAATCCCAAATTCCGGAACCGGAAGTTACATACCGCTCGACACAACAGTCGGTTCATCAAAACTCATCGGATTGCATCCTTCTTTGACAGGCTTTAAAAGTCTTTACGATTCGGGAAAGCTGCTGTTGGTGAACGGTGTGGGATACCCCAATCCGAATTATTCACATTTCAGAGGTGAAGCGTTGATGTTTGCAAGTAAAGACGGTACATACAACGATGACCTTGTTGAAGGTACCTTCGGGAAATATTTTGCCGCGTTACATCCCGGACTTGCCGGAAACCCATCCGCAGAAAAACCGGATCCTTTGGCTATTCAACTGGGAGATATTAGTCCATGTCTGTTTTACGAGCATGCAACTGAAAAAGGCATTGAATTCAATATGTACAATTATGAAAATACATTAACTACACTCAGTTCGCAAAAATCCGATTATCAGGACCTGTTGGATTATATCCAGAAGGTGGCCGATAGTATGGATATCTATTATGAGCGTGTCATGCAAGTATTTAATTTGGGAAACAATTCTACTGTTACCTACCCCGATACTTCATTGGGAAAGCAACTTAAACTCGTTGCCAGAATGATTAACGGAGGTAGTAAAACAAGAATTTTCCAGGTGAATCTTTCCGGTTTTGACACCCATCAATATCAGGCTACATACGGAAGTACGCATCTGGGAACCCATGCTAATCTGTTAGAAAATGTAGGTAATTCGATCGCCGCGTTTCAGGAAGACATCCAACAGTTGGGATTGGCAGACAGAATAATGATGGTTAGCTTCAGTGAGTTTGGCAGACAAGTAAGAGAAAATGCCAATCAGGGTACCGACCATGGTGATCTTGCACCCTTCTTTGTTATTGGAAACGCGGTTGAAGCCGGCATATTAGGCGATCATCCCGTATTTTCCAATTCGACCGATTTTTACTATAACCAAAATCAGAGAAGATACGATTACCGGCAGATATATGGAGCGTTACTGCAAGATTGGCTTGGCTCAACGACCAATCTGATGCAAACTATTGAATTAGATCATTTTGTTACAGGCGATCAAAAAACAGATATCATCAAAAATTCTCAAAAAGCCGGTACCGTTTGTTCGGAAACAGGAAATTCAAATGTAATTGTACAAAAAGGCATTAAAATTTATCCTGTACCTGCCAGCCAATTTGTCTATATAGAACTTGAAGACCAATGCCAAAGCGAAGTAAACTACCAAATTGTCGATATGAGCGGAAGGGTTGTCAGCCAGGGATTGGAAAACCTCTTCACTACTCGCCTTGAAATAAATGTTTCTTCTCTTGCAAAAGGATACTATATCATCAAATTAAAGACGAACTCCGCGAACTTCTCCGGAAAAATAATGATAGCACATTAAATTTAGGGAAAGTCTCACTTTTGTTGTGGAAGCTGTGCATTGAAAAGCGTAAAAAATGTTGCTTTCCGTCTCCAATTTATTTAAACAGATATAAATGAAGAAAATAATTGTTATCGGCGCAGGAATTTCAGGATTGACCGCCGCAATTTATGCACAACGAAGCGGTTTTGATGTAACTCTGTGCGAACAAAATAGTGTTGCAGGCGGAATGTGTACCAGTTGGAAACGAAAAGGTTACTTATTTGAAGGTTCTTTACATTGTACCGGATCCAATCCTAAAACAGAATTGTACGAGATATGGAAAGACACGGGCGCCTTGAGTGAAGATGTGAAAATAAATTTACCCGATATTTTTCATGCCGTGGAATGGGAGACTCAAATCCTCAATATATTTCAAGACATAGCAAAAACAGTCGAGCACCTGATTGCCGTTTCGCCGGATGACGAAAAACAACTCCGGCGTTTAGAAA
Source organism: Tannerella sp. (assembly GCA_031551825.1). Lineage (GTDB taxonomy): Bacteria > Bacteroidota > Bacteroidia > Bacteroidales > Tannerellaceae > Tannerella. The sequence continues at coordinate 90,953 of JAVBNB010000013.1, forward strand.
GTGATGTCAAAGCGTTCGCCCATTTACAGATGCCGATTTTTGACATTAAAGGCGTCAAAACGCAACATCCAAAACGCATGACAATTAGCGGCTTACTTAAAATGTTACCGATGCTTCCCCAATTGGGAAGGTTATTCAAGGTGTCTTGTAAAAAATATCTTGAAAAATTCACACATCCCGGAATACGAAAATTGTTTCGTATCATACCTGATGATTATTCATCCATCAGCCTGATTGCCACACTGTCCACGTGGAATACAGGTGACGGCGGTTTCCCCGAAAGCGGTTCGATGGCTATGATAAACAGGATGGTGAAAACTTTTGAAGACCTCGGCGGCAAAATCCTACTGAAAACCAAGGTAAAAAAAGTTAACATTGAAAATGGAACCGTTGTAGGTATTGATCTCGCTAACGAGACGCTTGCCGCCGACTCTGTGATTGTCACGCAGGAGACTATCGCGGCCATTGACCAATTGTTCGATGTGCCTTTAGATGATGAGTGGCTGACGGTTCTTCGCAATAAGACAGAACCTGTGGTCTGTACCTTCATAGGCGTAGGCATACGGGCGGAAATTTCTAAAATGCCTATACCGACATGGAATCTTGAAGAACCAATTATGTATGCCGGAAAGACTATAAACGAAATAGGTTTTCATAATTATTCAGGATTAGATGGGTATGCACCTCAAGGATGCACTACGCTTACTACAACGTTTACGGGCGACACTTACCCTTTTTGGAAAAAGGCAAAAGAAGAGGGCCGGTATGAAGATGAAAAACGCAAACTTTCCGACCAGATTTGCCGTGTTATTTGTAATAAATATCCACAGGCGGAAGGCAACATAGAAGTAATTGATATTGCCACTCCTCTGACCTACGAACGGTACACCGGAGCGTATCATGGCTCGTGGATGAGCATCACCGGTTTAGGTAAAAAAATGAGAACATACCCCGGCTTTTCAAAAAAAATAAGCGGACTATATTTCGCCGGACACAGGCTCATGACACCCGGAGGACTACCGGTGGCGTTATACAGTGGCCGTAAAGCAGCGCAGATGATATGTCGCCAATACAATGTAATGTTCAGGTAAATAAACAGCATTATATATACAGAAAGAGACTGTCTCCGCTGAGACAGTCCCTTCTGATAGAAATTAACTTAAAATAGATCACTACTCTACTTCTTTTCCTTCATCATCAAACGTTACAACTTTCGAACTACTGTCGGATTTTGAAATAAATGTCACCTTTGCCAATTTCTTCTCAGCATTGTAAGCAATTGTTTTGACCGTCGCGGTTTCTGAATAAGCGTCTATAGCTTTTTTTACATTTTCATTCAAATCTTCAAGTTTAACTTCTACAAAGCCATCATCTTCATCGCTTGTAACAGTGATAACTTCACTTGCATAAACTCTTTCACTTACGTTTTCCGCATTTGCGAAAACACTTACTCCAGCCATAATGGCGAGTGATAACAACATTTTCTTCATGACTTTTTCTTTTTTAAATTAATAAAAACCTATTAAAACCATTTTTCATTATGAAATTCAAAACTGTTTATAATATCACAACCCTCATGCCAAACAACCCTTAGCCTTATAATAATACACATAATCAATTATATATCAAACAGATAAATCCAACATATACTACATACAAATTCACAATCAAACATGTGGAAAGTGTGGAAATTTCCACACTTTCGGTGTGTATTTTAAATGATCAGCACCTGAAAACAACATTAGCAAATAATCTCCGGAGTCCGAATATATTTTTTTATCTTTGCCACGAGCACTGATAATACACCGGTGCACCATAGATACCTTTTTTAAAAAATGGAAATTCAGATTTTATGAAAAGAACAATTGAAAGTAAAATTCGCTTAAACGTAGGACTGATATACCTTGTTACAGTTTTACTTTGTATTGGAGCAGGATTGTTCTTTTATTACAGTCGCAACACAATAGAAGAACAAAGAGTGCGCGTTGAAAAACGCGACAAAGAAATGACTTTAATTAAAGACCTGATAAACAACGTCAACACGGCTCAAAAAGAAGTCAACCTTTATATTTCAACCAAAAGGATTTCACACCTCAGAGCATTCCGCCAAAACACTGTCGATATCAATGATAAAATCGATACACTTAAAACGTACAATACCACCGATTCCATCTCGATCAACCTGCTTCAACAATTAGGAATCTTACTGAAACAAAAAGAAAAAACCGTTTTCGAACTCAGGGATCAGTTCAACAACATGAATATTCCTTCCGAAATAAAAGATAAACTGGACATATATAAAAGCGATAGTGTCATCCGACATACAGATTCTCTTGAGATAAAAAAATATGCGGTACAAGATACAATCATAAAAGCCGAACCAGGAAAAAATTTCTGGAAAAAGCTTTCCGGTATTTTTTCTTCGGATAAACCACAAAGAGATAC
>JAVBNB010000043.1:0-34998 GCA_031551825.1 Tannerella sp.
AAATTCAACCGGGGACTCTGCATGGAGGGGAGGAAATCAAGCCCGGGACTTTATGCGGTGGTGAAGAAATCCAACCCGGAACACTTCACGGCGGAGAGGAAATTCAACCGGGAACTCTGCATGGAGGGGAGGAAATCAAGCCCGGTACTTTATGCGGTGGCGAAGAAATCCAACCCGGAACACTTCACGGTGGTGAGGAGATTCAGCCGGGTACGCTACATGGTAGAAATGAAAGTTTGATAGCTGGCACCTTGTGTGCCAGCTATTCCCCTGCAACTTACCGTACACGGGATGCAAGTGCCTACTATAAGTTTCAATATGTAGATATCGGAGGAAAATTTGAAATAGATATACTTAGCCAACCCTTATATGGCTCAAGAGAATCATCCTTACATGCAACTCACCGCCTATCCTCTTCACGTGGAGGTTACAAAATATGTATATCTGCTGGACACGAGCCGAGAACGTTGGAAAAGGCGCAAAAAATTTCAATGGAATGGGCGGAATTAACGCATACTTACATAAAAACTGGACGAACAATAGATGCGCAAGTCGCATCCAATGCGAGTTCGAGCCGCTCTCAAAACACTCAACCTCCTATCAATAGGACTTCGAGTAGTACTCAAAGAAAAAGTTTTTGGGAGAGATTATTTGGATAACATAAAAACGATTAAAATATGAAAACACATAAGCAATTCAAAATGCGTTTCACGGAAAGCGCGTATAACGAAATCATAAATACTATCGCAAGTCGGCCGGCGGAATCGGGCGGATTACTTATAGGTAGAGAAGATGATTTTATTGTAAGAAAATTTTTGTTCGATAAGGGAGCTAAAACAACAAGAACTACCTATTCCTTTGATGTAAATTATCTAAATCCGGAAATTAAACGATTGTGGGAAGAAGAAGGTCTTTCTTGTATCGGGTTTATTCATAGCCATCCTCGTGGTTGCGAATCTCCAAGCTCGCCGGATATCCAATATTTCAGCAGTATGTTCAAGTCCATGCCTAGAAAGCTATATTTAACCCCTATCGTACAAACAGTGAATGATGGAGGATTTAAGCTAATACCTCACATTTTGCTGAACGGAGATATGAAGCCTCTTCGAGCAGATACTATCGAAATTCTTCCTGATAATTTTGAAGAAAAAACGACCATCCTCCCCGAAATTGTCAAAATGCCCCAAGATAAAAAAGAGGTAGAAATCGACAGCTTTGTAGAAGAGATACGGTCGATAAAAGAATTACTCGCTCAAATCGTTTCCAAGAAGCCTAATAAGATACAGCAAATCGAACAATTGTTGTACGTGATACTCCTTGCATGGGGAACTCTCCTTGCAATACCCTTCGGATACTCTATCATTTATATGCTTATAAAAATAATTTCTAAACTGTAAAAAACATTAGTTATGAAAACCATTATGAATTATTCCAGAATTGAAGGAGCCGTGAATGTTGACTTGCTTCATAAAACCCATATTATCGGAGTTGGCGCGGGTGGTGCATATTGCTTGTACGAATCATTTGCCCGTAGCGGAATCGGAAGCCTTACGGTTCTTGATTTTGACACAGTGGACGACGTTAACCTTGTCCGTCAGGGTTATTTACCTAAACAAATAGGAATGAGGAAAGTCGATGCATTGGGTACCCACCTGAAAAACATCAATCCTGCGCTTGAATATCAGGGTATAACCAAAAATTTTTTGGACATGAACGAGAAGGAGCTTGATTCTATTTTCGGGAAAGGTGATATATTTCTCTTTTTAACAGATTCGTTCAAAGCTCAGGCATTCGGCAATATACTTACCCTAAAGTATGGCAAACCGGCTATATGGGCGGGCTTTTATGAAAAATCTCAATGTGCCGAAATCGTTTTTTCGATACCCGGTGTTACGCCCGCTTGCTTTCGTTGCTGCGTATCGCCAAGATATACCGTGCAGGAGGAAAACAATAATGAAATAAAAGTAAGCTCAAACTGCAATACTATTTTTCACAGCCAGCTACTCGATTCCTATGTAGGGATGCTTACTTTAGCAATATTGCATAACAATATTCCCGGATATGAGTATTCCAATTGGTTTGGCGAAAAATGGGAACGGAATTTAATTCAAATAAAAATCCATCCCGAATATGGTACGAAACCGAATTCCTTGTTTGACCGGACATTTGCACCAACAAACGGAAGAGCTTTTACTTTTAACGCTATCTGGCAGAAAATAGAACCCGAATGTCAGCCCAAGTACGAACCCTGTCCCGATTGTGGCGGCAATGGGCCTCAAAAATAATACAAATAATACTACTATGGATTCGCTGAAAGATTATGTAGACCAAATCAAGTCCGAAACATTCAGTTTTACCAACAGAGTGAGGCTGAATGCCGGACTGCAAAGTGTGGGTTATTCTCCCGTTTTGGAAAAGATGGGACAAATCCATACAAATGAAATGTACACGCACCACTTTTTCTCGCATGAAAATATTTTTTGCAAAAAAGTAGAAACCATTTCCGATAGAATGTTGTATTGTAACGCTGACAAAACATTTGACATGGTCGGAGAAGTTCTTGCCAACCGTGTTTGTGTAGACAATATGGATGATATAGGACTTGCGTATATGGAAAGTGAGAAAATAATGCCTCTCCCCTCATCGGAGCTTTTATGCATATATATGTTGAAAGATTGGTTGCTTTCCGAAGGCCATAAAAATATTATCCTTTGCCCCGATTACAATTTTATGGGAGTGGGCTTGCTTTTATATCCGAAAAAAATAGGCAACGTAAAATTCAGATGTTTATTGGTTACGCAAAATATGGGCAGAAAACGACAATCGTAAACAAATCCTATTCGTCATGAACTGCTATAATCACCCTTACGAAAATGCGGTAGCATATTGTCCCGATTGTGGAAAGTCCCTGTGCTATTCTTGTGCTCATGCTTTCAGTTTCCCGATTTGTAGCCGGTGTAATGCAAATCGCAAAAAGAAATGTTTCTTGGAATATTCCAAATCCTTGCTCATAGGGTTGATATTATTTACTATTGGATGTTCTGCTGGGTTTGTCTTTGGATATATTTTTATGTCGACTTATTTTGGATATCAATTTCTATATCGAAGATTCCCATCTTTCCTATTGATTGGTTCATTGCGTACAATGCTCATATATCTCCTTTTAAAAATACTTATTGCTGCGATTGTAGGACTAGTGATTACGCCATTTTGTATTGTTCAAAGCGTAGTTATGATAACGAAATGCTTTCTGAAATAGCATAAATGTAATCTTACAGACCTTATTTTTAAGGTTACATTCTGCTTATAAAATCACTAATCGGCTTACATTCGAAATATTTCAATTATTTTAATTCAATGAATATCAGCCGTTTACTTAATTGTTTTCATCAAAGAATAGTTTGAAATAACTAATAGGCTCACAAATTGGATGTATAAAAGTGTATCGATACAATTTAATAATAAACAATTAAAAAAGAAATTGACATGAAAACGATTACAAAATTTTTGTTACCACGCTATGGGTGGTTTCTGCTTTGGTTTAAGCAGTGGTTTAAGAATCCGGACGGTATCAAAGGGTTTGCCCAACAAATAATGAATCGTCTGATGCAACGAACAATGGCATTAGCCAAGAGGTTGAAGAAGCGAAACAAGAAATTGTCCGAATCTATCAAAACGCTTGAGAAGAAGTTGGAGAAATGGTATAAGTACCCTACTATTGAGGCGGACGAGTTTGACGAGGTACGCAATACTGTCCGTAAACTGGGATTCTGCATTGCCGTCGTATTTATCGCCGAGGCAGCATTGAATTACTTTGGCGTAAGTGCTGTAATAACAGCCAAAGGCTTATGGTGGATGTTGTTAAATATCGTAATAGCAATTGCTTTTACAGCCGTCGGCATTTATCTCTTCAAAAAGGTTATCGCTGTTATTCTAAACAAGCCCATGTATAAGCAAACCGAAATACCCACTCGCAATTGGGTAGAGTTTGGAATAGTCACCATATTTTGCGTGGCTTACGAAATAGCCATCTATTACTTATGTAAGGTTAGAGGTGCTGCGTTGGAAGGCGGTCATGGGAACAGCATTATTACTAATTTTGTGATATTGGCAGGGATGTTACTGCCGATACTTGCCGGCTACTTTACCTACGAAAGAAGCCGCTACCTAAGCCCATATAATACGACAAAGCGTATCGAAAAAGCCGAAAGAAAAATATCCCAAAAGACCAGTAAAATTGCGACGAATAACCAAAAAATGGAAGACCACTTTAAAATTAAATTGCAGGATACATGGGCTATGCTTGATGAATTCAAGGTGTATAAAGGAAACTACAACTCACGACATAGTATCCCGGAAGAGGATTTGTCCAAGCACTTTTGTGAGACTCATGAAAGCTACGAATACGAGGCTGTACAACGCTATAAGAAAGAAGTGCTACAAAATCCCACTACTATGCAAGCTACCTTTATGAATTCAAAGGAGCTGTTGAACGGACATTCTAAGGAAATTCCACAAATGAGTATAAACCTATAAATACACCTTGATATGAAACAAATTGCAATATTGGTAGCCATGCTATTCGTATTGACGGGTTGCAATACAAATAAGCGCAGAAATATAGTAATACTGGTCGATAATTCGGCCAGTATTACCGAAGACATAATCCAACGTTACATTGCCACAATTCAGAATACCATCCTACCCAATATGGGAGAAAAAGATAAATTGACACTACAATTTATTGATGGATGTAGCCAAGGAAAAGCCGAACGCATCTTTACGGTTGACCTTGCCGAAGTGAATTTCGAAAATGATGCGGATGGTATAAACCATAAAGCTGATAGCAGTAATATGCGACGAATGATTTATATGGCAGGAGTAACAGACAAACTAGCCGCGCAAGTTGTAAATAAGCGGAGAGAACGCAAAGATTGCGGACAATATACCGATATTATAAACGCGATTATTGAAGCGAAAACATTAGTAGAAAATGGCAAAAGCTACAGCAATGCCACTAATCAAGTAGTAAACAATATAAGCGGAGCTGAAAACTATGTTTATGAAACGTGCCTTATAATTTTTAGCGATATGGTTGACCCTATAGAAGCAGAATTATATATTGTTGAACCCAACAATTGTAATGAACGACTAAATAGGCAACAAGGCTTATTTGTTATCCCAAGTAATATACAGAGTTCATTTGAAGAAAATATACTTTCATTAGTAAATGAAAAGCAAATATTATCAGTTCCAATTAAGGATATTATTAAATATAGTAATTCAAGAAGCGGTGTATATTCTCAATCAGACATTCTACTTATGAAAATAAATATACATAAACACTTGAATTTAGAAATTACTAAAATACTGAAACAAATGAATATTTCTGCAGAAACATTATATCCTGGATTAGAAGGATTGGCAAAGTCGGTTTCTTGCTTAAGAGATGCTATGGGTGATTATAGACACTAATCCAATAATGTAAAGAATACCCCATTTTACATTTGAACACAAATGTATATTCCAAGAATAAAACGTCAAGGCTGAAATGAATTTTATCGGAAATCTTCCTTTTTCATACCTCAAAAGAGTATTTCCAATAAAAGCCTTGTCTTATTTATTCTTTCCATAGAAGGGGTGTTTATCAAATCTAAAAAGGGAAAAATATATTTCGGCGGTTAAGTTGCTAAAATGTTGATAACTAATATCTGTTCAGTGTTGATTCTTTCAATAAAAATCAATATATTTGCAAAATACATCAATGATTTGACAGATGGAATTGAACCGATTGAAAGTAGTACTTGTGGAGAGAAAGAAAACAGGCAAATGGCTTGCTGATACATTGGGAAAGAATGAAGCAACTGTTTCCCGTTGGTGTACAAATGTATCTCAACCTTCACTTGAAACATTGTTTGCGATTTCAAAAGTGTTGAGGGTAGATGTGAGAGAATTGTTGGTTAGTACTAAATCATAAAAAAATCCACCAAATAAATTGAGCTTATGATATTTAATATCTATTACATTAATTTTCCAAAAGTATATGAAATAAAAATGATGCTGAGTAATATTATTTCTAAAGCTAAAGAAGTAACTCAGGGACAAGGTAAAGAAACAGAAGATGAAATTAAAGCAAAATTTGGATTTAAATTTCTTGATTTCTTTAATACTGGAATTGAAGGAAGTGGAAAAACAAAAGGCTCTGATTCAAAAAAAGTATTAGAAACATTCGAAATAAAGACGACTAAATCAGTTATTCTAAATGAAGTTGTTGAAAGAAGTAATAAAATTACTTCTTTTGAAAATATTCAGGAAGGGGAACTCATTATGCTCGATAATGTAGATTTATCATTGGAAAATGAAGCTGAATTAAGAACCATAAAGCTGTTTACTAGTGGAGCATTCAAAGATATGGCTCTGCCTGGAGCCAATGGTTTTGATTTTACAAACCTTTTCAATTCTATGTTTAAAGATTATGCATATAAAGTAAAAGGTATTATATCTGGAAACAAAGAAGAGTTATTGATAAAAATTCCGATGACATTTGAGAGTGAATTTGAAAGTTCCTATAGTGTGGATGATTTATTTGTAGGAAAAGTTTCTGTTTTGGGTCTTTATAAAGGGAAAATAAAAGTGGATGCCTTAAGAAACTCTTTTCAATTCATAGCCAAGGTGAATACTGAAGACGAAGAAATACAAGAAAGCGAATATTTCCTCAATTCTTCTGAAATAAATTATTTTATAAGTTCAGGAGATGGGAAAGATTATCATTACATAGATTTGCTAGCAATTGTTCAAAATGTTAATATACTTAATAAATGAGCATGAAGCGAGAACTCCTTTTCTTTGAAAGAGATGTTTTTTATGATTATAAGGAACAAAAAATTCAAGAAGGTTATAATATAATCAGTATTAGTGATTTTATAAGAAATAAAATCTTAATAGATGATTTTGACTATTTGAATCAGATTATTGACATTTCTGCGCTGGCAAATGGATATAAGGATTTAGTTCAGTCATTAGGAGAAGAACTAATAGATAAATTTCCTGCTTTTGATACTGTTTTTATAGCTGACAAAAAGTATGAAGATACTTTTAGATATGAGCTGAGGTATAGTTTTTTATATTTTAAGGACATTGAAATTACTATAGAAAGTGTAAATTCTGGCATAAAGAATAATACGGAATACAAATCAATTTCCCCGAAACATCGCAAAATAATAGACTTAGATGAAAATGAGTTGGATTCTTTCTTAGTGAAATTTAGAGAAAGTCTATATGGCCATGAAAAATTCAAAGATGATTTTTCGGAACTTGTGAAAAATTTTAGAATATTCAATAAGTTAGGAGAACACAAAATATTATCTCTTTTCCTTATGGGTGAATCGGGAGTGGGAAAAACAGAAGTCGCTCGAACTCTTTATAAATGTTTAGGAGGTAAGAAAAAATTAGCTAAAGTAAATTTTGGAAACTACAGTAGTGAATTTTCCTTAAGTTCATTAATTGGAAGTGCAAGAGGCTATATTGGCAGTGAGGATGGAGAAATCTTTATTAGAGTAAGAGATAGCGATATTGGTATTATATTAATTGATGAATTTGAAAAGTCAAACGCAACACTTTTTAATTATTTCTTAGATGTATTGGAAAGTGGTAAAATCATTAGCTCTCTTGCTGAAGAAATTGACCTTAATGGCTTTATTATTGTTTTTACCTCAAATATAAGCAAAGAAGATTTCAAGAATAGAATTTCACCGGAATTACGCTCTAGATTTGATTATAAAGGCTTATTTACATTATTGTATAATAATGATAAAAGGAAATTCGTAGAGTTTAGAGTAAAGAGTATCATTAAGAAATTCAACTTGGAATTCGAGCATAAACTTAATGAGGATTTGTATGAGTATTTCTTATCTCAAATTGATGTAAGTAAATTCCATAATATGAGAGATTTGAATAAGAAAATTAAAAAAGTTTTTGTTGATTATGTTTCAAGTATGACAGATTATGTTGAGATAGAAAATGAAGTTTCTAAAGTTAGCTTTGGGAAAAAGTTGTGGCAAAAATTTGTGAATGATTCTTCAAAATGAAATACGATTGACATTATGACTAAAAAAAGAAAATTACAAATCCGCAACAGCACTGCCGAATTTTTGGTATTCACAAGTCAATCAGGCGGAGATACCATTGAAGTACGTATTCAGGATAATACAGTTTGGCTCACTCAAAAGCTTATTGCCTCTTTGTTTGATGTAGATAGAAGTGTTATTACTAAACATTTGGCAAATATTTATCAAGAAGGAGAACTGATAAAAGAAGCAACCTGTGCAATTTTTGCACATGTTCAAACCGAGGGTAACCGACAAGTTACCCGTGATGTTGAATTTTATAATCTTGATGCCATAATTTCAGTTGGCTATCGTGTTAATTCTCAACGGGCAACGCAATTCCGACAATGGGCGACTTCTGTTTTGCGTGATTACGCTATACGGGGTTATATCATTGATAAAAAACGAATGGAAAACGGTTTGTTTCTCAATGAAGATTACTTTGAACACTTGCTTGCAGAAATCCGAGAAATCCGATTGAGCGAACGCCGTTTTTATCAAAAGATAACGGATATTTACGCCACGGCAATGGATTACAACAAAGATGCTGTAACCACAAAAGAGTTTTTCGCCAAAGTTCAAAATAAACTGCATTATGCCGTTCATGGTCATACGGCTGCCGAACTCATTGTAACAAGGGCAAATGCTGAAAAAGAACACATGGGTTTGACTTCATGGGAGAAAGCTCCTGAAGGCAAAATAGTGAAAACCGATGTTTCCATTGCTAAAAACTACCTGACTGAAGTCGAAATGGAATCATTAGGTCGTATTGTCAACGCTTATTTGGATTTAGCAGAAGACCGGGCAAAAAGACACATCCCCATGACAATGGAAGATTGGGCGAAACGTCTTGACAGATTTTTAGAGGCTGACGACCGTGAAATATTACAAAATAGCGGAAAAATTACCGCTCTTATGGCAAAAGATTTTGCCGAAAGCGAATTTGAAAAATATCGTATTGTTCAAGACCGTTTGTTTGAATCCGACTTTGATAAAGAAATAAAACGTATCGAAGGGAAGCAAGACAAACCAAAAGAATAACTATCATTTAAAGTAAAGAGGAAAATTTCTCTTAAAATAGCTTACGTGTGGTGCCAAAATTATGTGAAGGCATCCGGGGAAAGATGCCTTCACAACACTAAAAAAAAAAAGAGACCTGGTTACCTGATGAATAATAATTCACGGTATTTGGGAAGAGTCCACATCTGATTGTCAACAATAAGTTCGAGTTTGTCAATGTGGTAGCGTATCTCTTCTAACATCGGTGCGATATTGTCGTGATAGGCTATCGCTTTCTCGCGTTCACTTTCGATTTTGTTTGTTTTTTTGCGAGTTTCAATCATTGTTTCCACATGTTCTTCAATGTAACAGATTCGCTCGGCAATTTCTTCTATTAATGTCAGATTTTTCTTCGAAAGTTTCTTCCATTTTTCAGGAGAGAAAAGTTCTTTTATCTGCTGAACATTGTTAGATAAGCTTGTTTGATAGGCCATCGCAACGGGAACGATATGGTTCATAGCCAAATCTCCTAATACCCGTGATTCAATCTGAATTTTCTTTGTATATGTTTCCCATTTTACTTCGTTACGCGCTTCCAATTCTTTTTTTGTCATGATTCCGCATGTATCAAATAGGGAAATTGTTTCCGTTTTCAGGTAGTTATCAAAGATAAGAGGTACGCTTATTTCGCAATCGAGTCCGCGCTTTTTCGCTTCTTTTTTCCATTCGTCGCAGTAGCCATTACCATCGAAATGAATAGGTTTGCTTAATTTTAAGTACTTACGAATGGTTTCGAGGATGGCTGACATTTTTGATTCACCTTTCTTTATAAGGGCATCCACATCCTGTTTGAAGATCGTGAGTTGTTCTGCAACTGTCGTATTTAGGGCTATCATGGCCGATGCGCAGTTTGCTTCCGAACCGACAGCGCGGAATTCGAACCGATTGCCGGTGAACGCAAAAGGAGATGTCCGGTTGCGATCCGTATTGTCAATCATCAGTTCCGGTATGTGTGGAATATCAAGTTTCATACCTTGTTTACCTTTTACGGTAAACAGCTCATCATTTTTACTTGTTTCGATATAATCCAGAATTTGTGAAAGTTGTTTTCCCAGGAAGGATGAAATAATTGCAGGAGGCGCTTCATTAGCTCCTAATCGGTGTGCATTTGTCGCACTTGAAATACTTGCTTTCAGTAGACCATTATGACGATAAACTGCCATTAGGGTGTTTACTATAAATGTGATGAACCGCAGGTTGTCTTCCTGTGTTTTTCCCGGCGCCATCAGTAATATACCTGTATCTGTTCCCAATGACCAGTTATTATGTTTTCCGGAACCATTTACCCCTTTAAATGGTTTTTCATGAAGTAGTACACGGAACCCGTGTCTACGTGATACTTTTCGCATGAGATCCATAATCAGCATGTTATGGTCGACAGCCAGGTTACATTCTTCAAAGATAGGAGCTAATTCAAACTGATTCGGGGCCACTTCGTTGTGACGGGTTTTGACAGGCACTCCCGATTTTAGCGCTTCGATTTCCAGGTCTTTCATAAAAGCGGCTACGCGGATAGGAATTGCTCCGAAATAGTGGTCTTCCAACTGCTGGTTTTTGGCGCTATCATGTCCCATAAGCGTACGGCCGGTAAGTAATAAGTCCGGACGTGCGGCATACAGTCCTTCGTCTACCAGAAAGTATTCTTGTTCCCATCCGAGGTATGCATAGACTTTTTTGACATTCGAATTGAATAATTTGCAGACATCGACTGCCGCTTTATCGACTGCACGTAAAGCTCTTAACAAAGGCGCTTTGTAGTCCAGTGATTCTCCGGTGTACGATACGAATATAGTCGGAATACATAATGTATCATCAACAATAAACGCCGGTGAAGACGGATCCCATGCGGTATATCCGCGTGCTTCAAATGTGTTGCGGATACCTCCGTTGGGAAAACTGGATGCGTCGGGTTCCTGTTGTACAAGCAGCTTACCCGAAAAAGCTTCAAGTACGCCGCCTTTGCCGTCGGGTTCGATAAATGCATCGTGTTTTTCCGCAGTTCCTTCCGTGAGAGGATGAAACCAATGTGTATAATGAGTTACGCCCATTTCTGTTGCCCATTTTTTCATTCCTGCCGCGACATCGTCGGCAATATTGCGGTCGAGAGACGAACCATTGTCTATTACGTCAATCAGTTTTTCGTAAATATTATCCGGCAGGTACTTGAACATTTTCTGACGATTAAATACATATTTTGCAAAGTATTCTGTCGGACGCTCAGTTGGTGTCACGACCTCTACCGCTTTCTTTTTGAAAGCGTCTTCTACAACTCTGAATCTTAGTTCTGACATAGTTTTGTGAATTTATAATTGTGGTGTGATTGTTTTGTTATAGGCAGATATACAAAGTTTAAACCCCGGCATTATGCACATCCCTTACCGCCCTTCCGGATGGTTCGTTCTGGTTTTGAAAGGCTGTGTCCCATGCCAAAGCTTCTGCTGTCGAACATGCTACACTTGGTACGGAAGGAACAGAACGGGCTGCGCTTTCACTTGGAAACAACTCCTCGAAAATGGAGCGGTAATAGTATTCTTCTTTATTTAGCGGCGGATTGATGTGGAATCGTTCAGCCGCATTTTCCATTTGCTCGTCACTTACTTGTTCGGATGTGACTCTGCGTAAGGTGTCAATCCAGTTGTATCCTACGCCATCAGAAAATTGTTCTTTTTGTCTCCAGGCAATTTCATCAGGGAGTATATCGGAAAATGCTTCACGAAGTATTTTCTTTTCGATTGTCTTCCCGGGAGCCATTTTTGCTTCCGGATTGATTCGCATGGCTACATCCAGAAATTCTTTATCGAGAAACGGAACGCGTCCTTCAACGCCCCATGCCGCCAGACTTTTATTCGCTCGTAGACAGTCATATAAATGAAGTTTGTTTATTTTTCTCAGTGTCTCTTCATGAAATGCTTTTGCGTTAGGCGCTTTATGGAAATAGAGGTATCCCCCGAACACTTCATCGGCTCCTTCACCACTCAATACCATTTTGATTCCCATACTTTTTATTACGCGTGCAAGCAGGTACATGGGAGTGGATGCGCGTACGGTGGTAACGTCGTATGTTTCAATGTGATATATGACGTCGCGAAGTGCGTCAAGTCCTTCTTGCAGGGTGTAATGAATTTCATGATGGACTGTTCCGATATGATCGGCTGCCTTTTTCGCAGCCGCCAAATCGGGTGAATCTTCCAGACCGATAGCAAATGAATGGAGTTGTGGCCACCAGGCATCGGCCTGACTGTCGGTTTCAATGCGTTTCGCTGCATATTGCTTAGCGATAGCGGAAGTTATGGAAGAATCCAGGCCGCCGGATAATAAGACGCCATAAGGAACGTCGGTCATCAATTGACGCTGGACGGCGGACTCCAAGGCATCGTGCAATTCTTGTACATCTGCCAGATTATTTTTTACGTTACCATAGCTCATCCAATCACGATGATACCATTTGACTAAATCCGAATCATTACTATGGAAATAATGGCCCGGAGGAAATGGTTTGTAAGCAGATGCAAAGCCGTCCAATCCTTTCAGTTCCGAAGAGACCAACAAATGACCTTCATTATTATAACCGAAATATAATGGGATAACGCCGATAGGGTCACGGGCGATGAAATATTCATTTTTCTCTTCGTCATAAATGGCAAAAGCGAAAATTCCATTGAGGTCTTCAACACATTTGATGCCTTTTTTTTGGTAGAGCGCAAGAATTACTTCACAATCCGAACCGGTTTGAAATTCATATTCGTCTTTGAGTTGTTCGCGTAGTTCGCGATGATTATATATTTCTCCATTCACGGTAAGGATCAATTTTCCGTCACTGCTTTTCAGGGGCTGGCTACCGGATGCCGGATCGACGATTGAAAGGCGTTCGTGCGCAAGAATCGCTGAAATGCCTGTATATATTCCGCTCCAGTCAGGGCCTCGATGACGTATTTTTTTGCTCATTTCCAACACTTGCTTTCTGAGTGTATCTGTTTGGTTGTGAATATTGAATATTGCTGTAATTCCGCACATAATATTGAGTTATTGTGTTTGACTTAAATAATGATGTATGGCTTCCGCTGTTTTTTTACCTGAAGCCATGGCTGTCACGACCAAACCAGCTCCGGATGTAGCGTCTCCGCATGCGAATATGTTGCTGTTAGCCGTATATCCATTGGCATCAGTTACGATATTTTTGCGTTCGTTTGTGTCAAGGGAAAGTTCTTTTACCAATCCTTCCTGTTCGGGATGGATGAAACCTAAAGCGAGAAGCACTATATCGGCTTTGATAATTTCTTTTTTACCGGTTCGTTTCATTTCCGGTCGTATACCTCCGGTTGGAGTAATCCATTCCACTTCTCCGACTTCCACGCCTTTGAGTATCTCTTTTTGTCCGATAAAACGGTTCGAAGTAAGATTCCAGCGTCGCACACAGCCTTCTTCGTGGCTACTGCTTATTTTCAGAATGTGCGGATACATAGGCCATGGCGTTTCCGGATTGTTTCCAACAGGGGGGTGCGGCATAATTTCAATTTGGGTAACACAGGCAGCGCCGTGCCGATTTACTGTTCCGACACAGTCGCTCCCCGTATCACCTCCGCCGATAACCAATACCCTTTTGCCTTTTGCCTTTATTGATTGTTTAGAGGGGGGAGTGATCCCTTCCTGAATTCTGATTTGCTGTCCCAGTAAATCAAGTGCAAAATGAATTCCTTTTAAGCCACGCCCTTCTATGGGCAAATCCCGTGGTATTCCCGAGCCAATTGCGACACATACCGCATCGAAGGATTTTACTATGTTATGTGCAGAAAGTGTTTCACCTATATTTGTGTTCGTTCTGAATAAAACACCTTCTTGCTCCATCAGGCGGATTCGTCTGTTGAGAATACTTTTGCTTAATTTAAAATTAGGAATTCCGAATCGTAGCAGTCCGCCCGGAAGTTCGTCTTTTTCAAAAACCGTTACCTCATATCCTTTCCGGTTAAGGCGGTTTGCAACGGTCAATCCTGCCGGTCCACTGCCGATAACGGCCACTTTTTTCCCATTGCGGGAAGGCTTGACCGGCTGAATGAAGCCTTCCCTGAAAGCTGCTTCGATAATAGCCACTTCATTTTCACGGATGGTGACCGGTTCGTTGCTACTTAAACTCAAGACACAGCTCTTTTCACATAGAGCGGGGCAGATGCGTCCGGTGAATTCAGGGAAGTCGCATGTTTGTTCCAATACCAGATAGGCTTCCCGCCACTTTCCTTTGTATAGTAAATCTTGCCATTCCGGTTGTTTATTGCCGATAGGGCATGCCCAGTGACAAAACGGAACGCTACAATCCATACAGCGTGAGGCTTGTTTTTTTCGCTCGCTGCTAATTAACGTCTGTTCTACTTCACTATAGTCTTCTATTCTCTCCCGTACAGACCTGTATCCGGCTTCCTGTCTGTTTATTGTAAGAAATGCTTTTGGGTTTCCCATTTTTTTAGTGTCTAATAAGTTAATAATCAAGTTGCATTTCAGTAATTTTCAATTGTAGCTTCTGCATTTGTTCTTCTTGCAGTACCTTTTTATATTCTATCGGAATAACCTGGATGAATTCATCCGCATATTTGTTGAAATTCTCCAGTATCTTATTTGCCAGATGACTTCCGGTGTAGCGGTAATGTTTGCGAATCAGGCTATGCAACTCTTTTCTTGCCACATTGTCTTCAATCAATGAAAGTTCTACCATTTCCATGTTACAGAAGAAATCGAAATCGCCGTTTTTATTCCATACATAGGCAACACCTCCGCTCATTCCGGCAGCGAAATTTCGTCCGGTTTCACCCAGTACGACTACGCGTCCTCCTGTCATATATTCACAACAGTGGTCACCTACGCCTTCAACAACTGCGATAGCGCCACTGTTTCGTACACAAAACCGCTCGCCGACTTTTCCGTTTATATAAACCTCGCCACTTGTTGCACCATAAAGAAGCGTGTTACCGGCGATTGTATTTTCTTCAGCAATGAAAGTTGAACGTACCGGCGGCATCAAACTGATTCGTCCGCCACTTAATCCTTTCCCCAGATAATCGTTCGCTTCTCCTTCCAGTCGAAAATGAACGCCGTGTGTAAGGAAGGCTCCGAAGCTTTGTCCTGCTGAGCCTTTAAATTTGATATTCAGTGTATTGTCGGACAAACCATCGTTTCCGTACCGTTTAGCAATTACTCCCGATAACATTGTTCCAACAGAGCGGTCGGTGTTCATGATGGTATAATCGAGAGATACTTCTTGTTTCATTTTGATAGCCGGCATAGCATATCGGATGATTTCTATATCTTTTACATGGTCAATACCATGAATTTGGTTGCTGGTTTTGTGTAACGCATTTTTATCCGTTGCTTCAGATGTGCGCAGTATTTTGCTAAAATCCACCAGGTCGTGTTTCAGTATACCATCCGATGGTTTGCGTTCAATCAAGTCTTTTCGCCCGATGATATCATCCAATTTTGCAAATCCCATTTCTGCCAGATATTCTCGTACTTCTTCGGCAAGAAAACGGAAAAAGTTTACTAAATATTCGTGCTTGCCAAGAAAACGTTTTCGTAGTTCTTCATCTTGTGTGGCCACTCCGACCGGGCATGTGTTCAGATGGCACTTGCGCATCATTACACATCCCATGACGATGAGTGCGGATGTTGCGAAACCAAATTCTTCGGCTCCAAGAAGCGCCATTAGAATAATATCGCGTCCTGTTTTTAATTGCCCGTCGGTTTGTAACCGAACCTGTCCGCGTAAACCGTTCAGAAGAAGCGTTTCCTGTGTTTCGGCAAGACCTAGTTCCGGTGGCAATCCGGCATATCGGATGGAACTAATTGGCGATGCACCCGTTCCTCCTTCAGCGCCGGAGATAATGATTCTGTCAGCCTTGGCTTTAGCCACACCGGCTGCAATCGTACCGACGCCGCTTTCAGACACAAGTTTTACACTTATCTCTGCTTGTGGATTTACGTTTTTGAGATCGAAGATTAATTGTGCCAAATCTTCAATCGAATAAATGTCGTGATGAGGGGGAGGTGATATGAGCGAAATTCCTGAAATGGAATGGCGTGTGCGTGCAATCACTTTATTTACTTTATATCCCGGTAGCTGACCACCTTCACCTGGTTTTGCTCCTTGTGCGATTTTTATCTGTATTTCATCTGCGTTAACGAGATATTCTGTGGTTACGCCGAAACGGCCGGAAGCAACCTGTTTGATTGCAGAACGCAGAGATAATCCGTTTTCAAGTGTAGCAAAACGAATAGGGTCTTCTCCTCCTTCGCCGGTATTACTTCGACCCTGTATTTTATTCATGGCCAAAGCCATTGTCTCATGTGCTTCTTTGCTGATGGAGCCGTAACTCATCGCCCCTGTGACAAAGCGTTTCATAATTTCGTCAACCGGTTCTACCTGTTCGATAGGAATGGGAATCCCTCTCCTGATTGCAAAAAAGTCACGAATAAAAACTGGTGATTCTTTTTTATCTACCTTTTGAGTATATTTTTTGAATAACTCATAACTATCTAACCGTGTTGCTAGTTGAAGCCCTGAGATAGTATCGGGATTCCACGCGTGTTTTTCGCCGTCTTTGCGAAAACTGTAAATCCCTTTATGCTCAAGAATTTCATTTTTTGTTTCATAAAAAGCTTTGTTATGCATGGCAACTGCATCTATTGCTATTTCACGCAGGCCAATACCGCCGATATTGCTGGTTGTACCTCCGAAATATTTCTGCGTAACCACATCACTTAATCCGATTACTTCAAATAATTTGGCTCCCCGGTAACTGCGAATAGTGCTGATACCCATCTTGCTCATGATTTTAAGTAATCCTTTGCAGATCGCTTGAATATAATGTTTTCGCGCGGTTTCGTAATTGAGTTGAATTTCCTGCCGGTTCACCAGATCTTTGATGATGGCATACGACATATAAGGATTGATAGCGCTTGCTCCATATCCTAATAGCAGCGCGGCATGCATTACTTCACGCATTTCTCCTGTTTCAACCACGAGTGCGGTCTGTACGCGTTTTTGTCCTGAAATCAGATGATGGTGTACAGCGCTTACTGCTAATAATGAAGGAATGGGTGTAAGATCGATGTCCACATTTTTATCACTTAAAATGATATAGTTTACGCCTTCTGTTACGGATTGTTCGGCTTGTATGCAAAGTTGTTCCAATGCTTTTTGTAATCCTTCAGCTCCTTTCTCGACTTCAAACAACATCGGAAGTTTCACCGATTTGAATCCTTTATAACGAATGTTGCACAATAAATCCAGTTGTGTATTTGTCAAAATCGGATGGTTGAGCCTGACCATCTTACAATGATTTTCGTCGGGAACAAGAATGTTATTGCCAACCGCACCGATGTATTCGGTAAGGCTCATCACCAATTCCTCTCGTATGGGGTCGATGGGAGGATTTGTTACTTGTGCAAATTGCTGGCGGAAATAGCTGAATAGGTTTTGGGGTTGAGTCGAAAAAACGGCTAATGGCGTATCATTACCCATGGAACCAATTGGTTCTGTTTTATTCGTAGACATCGGTATGATGACGTGTTCGATGTCTTCCCGGCTATAGCCGAAGATATCAAGCCGTTTGTCATAATCTTCCACAACATGCGAGATTTTACGTCCGGATTTCAGTTCATCCAATTCGACCCGGTTGTTTGCCAGCCAGGTTTTGTATGGTTTGGCTTCGGCTAATTGTCGTTTTAGTTCTTCATTATAATAAATCTTACCTTTTTCAGTATCAATCATTAATATTTTACCTGGCTGCAGACGTCCTTTTTCTTTGATATCATTCGGGTCGAAATCCATTACGCCGACTTCGGAGGCAATAAGTATCATATCGTTTTTCGTGATAAGGTAACGTGCCGGCCGTAATCCGTTACGGTCGAGCATTCCACCTGCATATCGTCCGTCACTAAACAGCAATGCAGCCGGGCCATCCCATGGCTCCATCAAAATGGAGTGGTATTCATAAAATGCTTTTAGTTCGTCTGAGATCGGGTTGCTGTCATTAAAACTTTCCGGAATAAGCATCGACATTGCATGGGGGAGTGACATTCCGGATGCAACAAGGAATTCAAGAACATTATCTAAAGATGCGCTGTCGCTCATTCCGGGTTGGATAATCGGACGTATTTCCTGAATGTTCCGGATGGCAGGAGAGGAGAGTACGCTTTCCCTTGCTTCCATCCATAAGCGGTTACCCCTTACCGTATTGATTTCTCCATTATGAGCTAATAAACGGAATGGTTGAGCCAAGCTCCATGTTGGAAACGTATTGGTGCTGAACCGGGAATGCACTAATGCTAACCCACTTGTAAAATACTGGTTCGTAAGGTCGAGGAAATAATGCCGTAATTGCATGGATTCCAGCATCCCTTTATAAACGATGTTTTTGGTAGATAGTGAAGCAATGTAGAAATTATTTTTGGATGGAATAGCACTTTTATTTACTCTGTTTTCTATTCGTTTGCGCACAAGATACAGTTTCAATTCCAGTTTATCCTGATTGTCATATCCTGTTATAAACAGCTGTTTAATATCCGGTTCGCTCGAACGGGCACTTTCTCCGAGGATATCGGAATTTACAGGAACTTTGCGGAGATGCATCAGGTTAAGTCCCTCCTTTTCAATTTCCTCTATCATGATGCTTAACAAAGAGGCTTGCTGTTTTTCATCTGTAGGCAGAAAGACAAGTCCTGTTCCGTATCGGCCTTTTTCGGGAACCGGTATCCCCTGTAAAAGAATAAATTCATGAGGAATTTGAAGTAGTATGCCCGCACCATCGCCTGTTTTGGAGTCTCCTCCTTCTGCTCCCCGGTGGCGCATATTTTCCAATACCTTTAGCGCTGATTCGACAATATCGTGGGATTTTTCTCCGTGAATATTGACTAACATTCCTACGCCACAAGCGTCATGCTCATTTTCAGGGTTATATAGGCCCGATATCGTGTACTCCATATTATTGAAATAATCTTATTTGTTAAATTGATTGATTGAAAATATATTTAACATCAAAATGATATAAATATAGAACTAAATCATTCAATGTGATTTTTATTTGTGCAAATATAGATCAAAATGATTTTATGTGTGGCTTGTTGATGAGAAAAAAAAGAATAATTCGAGTGTGGTGATAATTTGAACTTATTTTGGCGTAATATGTTTTAATATGAAATTTAATTTAGCTTAAATGTGTTAAATTGAAAGCATGTGCGGGGAGTAAGCATTTGAAAAAATGCTTCATAACCACGTAACGACATTTTCGAGGCAAATTTGCAAAAAGAACGGGACTTATGGAGCCCGGAGAGAAGTTCTTAATTTATCCTATCTTTTTAAGACCTTCTGGTACATTGTATTCTCCCCGATCGTTACATGAAATATGTATACGCCTTTATTCAGGTGACCCATGTTTATTGATTTTACGATGGTGCCTTCTGTTTGGGCAGGATCAACTATTTGGTTTATTAGCTTGCCGGATAGGTCAAATATTCTGATTGTCACAGGCTGACTGTTTTTCAGATTGATAGAAATATTTGCAATGTCAGTGACCGGATTGGGAAAAATTTTAATTGCCTCCGAAGTATCTTCTATTTTTGTTGTTGATGTGTTTCCTCCTGTTTGTGTATAGGAAAATATTCCTCTCCACATATCTATCGATGATTCGGACTTGCCATTGTTATATGTAAAATACAATATGTTACTAAGAGGAATCCATTCATTGTTTGTTGTTAGTATAATGCATTTTATTTCTATGCAGTTTTTATATTCATCATAAGTATGCAGTATCCGGAAACAGGGCATCCAATCCTCTTTGTCCGAATCCCAAGAACTGGTGCGTTCTTCAAGTATATTATGTTCTTCGTCATATATTTTCTCGGATAGACTTTTTTTAATATTAGAATCTGTTTTGTGATGATACACTTTTATTATAAAATTACTATTGTCGTATTCATAAGTGTTGTGGTCTATTAATTCTAACTTGTTTGTGTATTTATTTAATTGATAATTAGTGTATTCTGTGCGTAGTCCGTTTTCGTTGCAGGACTGAATTTCATAGCTTACCTCATACCATCCTGCTGATGGGTTATCTGATTCTGTGACTGATGTTGTCAATAAATTTCCATTATCACCATAGGTGTAAGTTGTTTTTTGGTGAAAATCTATTGCATATATAGAATCCTTTAGTAAATTGTTTTTATCATCATACGTATACGCTCTTCCGGATGATATGGATTCGTTTAACCCTTCATATTCCTCTTCTTTCAGTAAATTATTATGTTTGTCGTAGGTGTAATATCTTCTTGATGAAGGTACCCACTCATTATTGATTAAATAAGTCGTTATATACGATAAACAATTATTGTTATTGTCGTAAGTGTAAATGAATTGGTTACTATACATTCCGACTGCTTTTTCTGCAACCAAACTCGTTATTGTTGTCATATTTCCACGATCGTCACGCTCTAAAATCATTTTAACTTCTACCTCCCAGTTTAATCCGTCAAATTTCTTATATTGGATAGAACTATCGGCCTGATTTATTTTTTGTTTATTCCAAAAAAATCTCGTCATATGAACATCTTCCCAATCTCCAGTTGCTTTGTCGTTTAATGAGAAAATAGAATCGGAATTTACTATTCGCCGCTGGGTATATTGAGTTACTTTTCCATTGTCATTATAGATAAAAGTCATCATATAATGACCATATTTTTTTTCGCCGGTAATTTCACCGCCAAATGTGGTTATCATTGTATCAAGCAGCCAGTCATTATTCTCCAATGCCCCTATCTCTGTTAATGGGAAGGTATATTTTTCACTCATGGGAGCAACCTTAATCTGGCTACAAATGTGACCGGATAATAATAGATTTAATAAAAATAATACCTGTATTGCCTTCATCGTTTTTCTGTATTAATTGATTGTGATAAAAGTAAGATTTATTTACAGGCATCAAAAATATTAGTAAATATGGAGGGATACAAACAAACTACTCTAAAGAGTGGTGATTTTATTTTATTTACTATTTTTGTTGTTGACAAATAATCGTAAGAACATGGCTAAATCAAAATTTGTACAGACTCATCCATCACACTTCTTTGACAAATCGGATACGTTCGATTATTCGGAAAGAGATCACTATTTTATCCAATGTCTGAAGGCTATTGAGGCCTTAATGGACATTGATGCTTATATTCTGGATTACAAAAATGAGGAAATTTTATATGCAACAAAGGATTGTTCCATTTACTCAGGCAATAGTTTAGAGAATATTAAAAAGCAGGGTTTGCATTACTATGATAAAATTATAGTTTCTGATGATGTGGATATGTTAATTCCTACTAATTCTATTGTATTTGACTTCTTCTATTCTCTTCCTATGAATAAAAGGCGAAATTTCAATGGCTATTATACCCATGATTTCAGGATTCGGAATAAGAAAGGGAAAATAATATTGATAAATCATAAGATAACGATATTGGATTTAACGAATGATGGGAAAATAAGACTAGGTTTATGTGTTATCAGTTATCCAACCAATGATAAACCCGGGAATGCATATCTCAAAATGAATGATAACTCTGTCGTATATCAATACATGCCTTCTGCAAACAAGTTCGTAGAAGTGAAAACCCAAAAACTGACCTCCCGGGCTATGACTATCTTGAAACTTGCCAGCAACGGAAAGACTGAAGCCGAAATAGCTAAACAGCTCGACATCTCTATTTTTACGGTGAAGTACCATAAGAAAAAGATATTTTCCCGTATTGGGGTCAAGAACATCGCAGAAGCCATCCAATGGATGAACAACCAAAAGAAATTGGTAAAAAAATAGGCCCTCAATAATAGAAGGTTCGCTGTTACTCTTTTTTTTGTTTACACCTTTAAGATACGGAAGCAGGACTTGACTCTTTCAACGCAAATCCCTATATTTTTATGGATCTGTGCGGGCATTCAAGGATTATCATGTACATTTGCCGAATGAAAATAGACAATCAAACAACAGGTATCTTATCCAATCTGGGGATCGACAATCTGAATAAAATGCAGTTTACGGCTCAGAATGCGATAATTAATAGACAAAATATATTGTTATTATCTCCTACCGGTTCGGGGAAGACACTTGCATTTCTATTACCTGTTCTCCGATTGTTGAAAGAAGATGTGAAAAACATACAATGCCTGATAATTGTGCCATCAAGAGAACTGGCTCTTCAAATAGAGCAAGTATGGAAGAAGATGGGAACAAAGTTCAAGGTAAATGTTTGTTATGGCGGACATTCGATTGATACCGAACTAAAGAATTTAAGCAATCCTCCTGCTTTACTGATCGGAACTCCCGGACGATTAACCGATCATCTGGAACGGAAATCTTTTGACACAGACTCTATTAAGATTCTGATTCTGGATGAGTTTGATAAATCATTGCAACTGGGTTTTCAGGATGAGATGAGTACGATCATCGGTCAACTGCCTAATTTGGATAAAAGAGTGCTGCTTTCGGCCACTTCCGATATTGATATTCCTGAATTTGTAAAGATGGAATCACCTGCAATTCTTGATTATATACAAGAAGAAAAGAATGATGATCTTTCAATAAAACTTGTTATCTCTCCTGAAAAAGACAAAATAGAATCATTGTTTCATCTAATATGCTCCCTTAATTCAGAACCGGCGCTTATTTTCTGTAATCACAGGGAGGTTACGGAGCGTATCAGTGATTTATTGAATGATAAAGGGGTACAGGCCGGATATTATCATGGGGGTATGGATCAGGATGACCGGGAAAGAGTCTTGATTCAATTTAGGAACGGCAGTTTAAATTATCTGGTTACAACCGATTTGGCAGCCCGGGGATTGGATATTCCTGAAATGAAGCATGTAATACATTACCATCTCCCGTCTAAAGAGAGTGAATTTGTGCATCGCAACGGGCGTACGGCTCGTATGAATGCTTCCGGAACAGCCTATATTATACAATTTAAAGACGATCAAATGCCGGATTATATTTCGGACGACTTAGATGTTCTAAAAATCGCAGCAGGAAAACCTTTGCCTGATCCTCCTGAATATCAGACAATCTATGTGAGTGGGGGCAAAAAAAATAAATTGAACAAAAGCGATATCGTTGGTTTCTTTATACAAAAAGGCAAACTAGATAAATCAGATCTGGGATTGATTGAAGTAAAAGATTTTATTTCTTTCGTAGCCGTTCGCACATCTGCCGTAAAAGCACTATTGGCTAATATCAGGGATGAAAAAATGAAGGGTAAGAAGTATAAGATAGAAAGAGCGAGGAATGTCATTAAGAGTTAATTTGCCTATCATATAGAAGAAGATGGATTTAAATAATATTCAAATCAAAGAAACAGTCGCAAACGATTTCAACCGTATTATGGAAGTTGAAAAACTGGCGTTCGGTTATGATAAAGAAGCCCAACTTGTTGCGAAATTATTAACTGACAAAACAGCTGAGCCAATAGTATCGCTTCTTGCTTTTTATAAAGATGAAGCTATTGGGCATATTCTTTTTACCAGAGTTTATTTCAGTGAACAACAGGAACAACCGATGATGCATATTCTGGCACCTTTGGCTGTGAAGCCGGAATATCAACGCAAAGGTATCGGTGGGATGCTGATAAATGCAGGTATAGAAAAGCTACGGGAAATAAACTCGAATCTTGTGTTTGTATTAGGACACAAGGAGTATTATCCGAAATATGGTTTTATACCACATGCAGCCCGCTTAGGTTATCCTGCACCCTATTCAATTCCGGAAGAGTATAGCGATTGCTGGATGGTTCAACCAATCAGCCCGGAGGGTTTTGAAATCGGCAAGGGGAAAATAAAATGTTCCGATGAATTGAATAAACCGGAACATTGGAGGGATGAAGAATCCGATCTGTCAGTATGATAATTATTTTGTATAACTAAAAGAGGATTTGTAATGGCGCAGCATAATTGTGAGAATTGTTCGATACGGACAAAATATGATGAAAATCCGAAATCGCTGATCGGAAGATTTTGGCGTTGGCATATTAATTTTTGTCCCGGCTGGAAAGGATATATCAACTCTTTAGGTGAAGAGGAAAAGAGAATATTGAGAAACAAGTATCGGCTAAAGAATACCTGAAAAATCTTTTTTGAATACGCAATCTGGGAAACAACTAAATCTTCTTTTTTGATTTAGCTTTTGCCAGATTTTCTTTCAACCGATATTTGACAATCTTCTTTATCAATGTAACAGGTAACTTTTTGTCTGCAGGAAAACGTATGGTACCCCCCGAAGTTTTATATGCTGCTAACTCATCCTTAAAGGCAACGATAGCTTCGGGGCCGGGGAACAGGCTGACATGCTTGGTAAATCCGCCGAAATAAACGATAATACCATTTTGTTTATAGGCAGGCATCTCATAACTAATGTATTCCAACGATTCGGGCGCTGTTTGTAAAACAGCAATTCGCATTCTTTCCAAATGCTCTTTCACATTTGGTGAGGCTATAGCTATATACTCGTCGACTGTTTTAGGTTTTGCTGTATCCATATACAATAGGAGTTAGCAGATAAGATGCCAGATAACGCCAAACCTATCTCTTACAGTTCCAAATAGGGGGCTGTAAAATGTTGGTTCCAGTTCCATGTAGACTTCTCCTCCTTCTTTTAGTTTATCGAAAGTGCTGCGTACTTCTTCCGGAGAAGATAGTGGAACAGAAAGCGAAACCATATCACCGGAGGTAATTCCTTGGGTCGTATCACCAATCCAGACTTGTGTCCCATTGATGACCATTTCAGCATGCATTACATAATTATCCGTGTCTCGCGGAAAATGCTGTTTCATCTCTTCAGGCATGTCTCTGAAAAGAGCAACTTTCTTGTCTTTCACATCGAAAACCGTTTCGTAAAAGGCGATGGCCTCATTTGCCTTTCCTGCAAAATTAATAAATGGAATAATCATCATTCTAAATAGTTAGAGTTTTATTTCAAAATAAAGTAAAATTATTTGCCCGGTATGGTTTCAACTACCAATCAGGTCCCTTGTTGGTCATAATATGTACAAGTCATCTTTTCCATATCTACCACCCATTCTTTGACCCCGGCTTCAGCAGCCTGTTTACAAAAGGTAGAGTAATCCGTTAATCCCTGTTGATGAATTTTCAGGGCATGTTCCAATTTTTGTTTATCTCCTTTTAATTCAATTTTTAGTAAAGGATATTGGGCATCAGAACTGATTGTAAAGTTTTCTTTGCCGGAAAATACAGAATGACCATTATCCACATGAATTGTGTAATTCAAGACCCCTAACTGAATTAGCTCCTGTATATAGCGGGGAAAGTCGGCACCACTCTTTACTTTGGAATGAATAGCCTGTATTTGTTCTATTGTAAACATGATTTTATTTGACTTTGATTTTTAATGTAATAAGTAGCAAAGTAAATCATTTTTATGTAATTCCGTTTTTTTTTGATTTATTTTTTTTCAAAAGGCAAGTACTTTACTATTCCTTTTCTTGAGGAATTGCAGAAAACATCTGTGGGCTGCGGGACGAGCTCTTTATAATATTGGTTTTCAGCGAGGGTTGAATGAATGGCGTGAGTTCCTGAAGACAGGCGGTTATCAGCTACGTCATCCTTAAGATTGAGGGAATGGATATTTATAATCATGAGCAGTGCTAGAAATTATTGAATACTATTTGTTCTTTTTACTATATTTGCCGAATCTTAATATTTAAAAATCAGCAGAGCTTATGATGCGTATGAATTTTGTGAGGCTTGTGGTCTTTTTGTTTTATGTTAACTCTTCATTATTCCTTTTTGCTCAGGAGGCAAAGAGCCCGATGACAATTGACGATCTAGTTTCCTGGAAGCGTATTACTACCCGGCTTATCTCCGACGATGGAAAGTGGATTGCTTGTAAAATGGAGCCCTGGCGAGGCAATGCGGAAATTCATATTTACAATATCAAAGGAAAAGAAATCGCAACATTCGAATCCGTAGATAATATGGAATTTATGTCTTCTTCCGATTACTTATTGATTACGCAGAAACCGCCCTTGGATACTCTGGAGTATTATAAATTAAAGAAGACAAAAGCGGAAAAAATACCAATGAATCGGTTGATCATTTATCAGCCCGCAAATAATCAACAAAAATCCATAGATTCATTAAAAACATATAAACGGTCGGAATGTGCTGATTGGATTGCTTATCAACGTGGAAATAAAGTAGATTCCGCATTATATATAAGTTCCCTGAAAGATATACACCCGGTTTCTTTTCCTGTTGTAACCGATTTTCAGTTTGCAAAAGACAAAAACATCTTGTATTATGTGTCCAAAGGAGACAGTAATCAGGTAAAAGCCGGTTTATACACTTATCTTCCTGAAGAACAGAAATCGCAGTTAATTTATGAAGGCGAAGGTGTTTTTAAGCAAATTGCTTTTGATGAAAATGGCGATAAATTGGCTTTCTTATATTCGCAGAATAAAGATTCCCTGTCAATGAACTTTTCTTTATACATTTCTGTAGATAATAGTGAAGCCCGTATGGTAGCGGATAGTCACCATTTATCGATCCCTCAGGAATGGGTTATCAGTGAACATGGAACAGTTTCTTTTTCTGAAAATGCGGAGCGCTTGTTTTTCGGGATATCTCCCAGGTTAAAGCAAAAGGATACAACTGTTTTGGCGGAAAACCGTCCCGACATTGAAGTCTGGAAGTGGGACGAGAAAATACAATACACTCAGCAGAAGGTTGACAGGGAAAAAGAATTGAAAAGAGCCTATACAGTTGTTTACAATATTGAAGACAACCGTATTATTCAACTGAATGAGCCGCAAATGCTTCATCTTCAAACTGCGGATAAAGGAAATGCCACAGTTGGACTTGTTTCAACTTCTGCACCCTATGATCTGGAAAGCATGTGGCGGGGAAGGGATCGTTTCGATGTCTACACGATAGACTTGGAAAATGGAGAAAAGCAATTAATGAAAAAAGCATTATTAACCAATCCTCAACTTTCGCCCAAAGGAAAATATGCCTATTGGTATTGCCCGGGCGACAGTTCATGGTATACTTATTCGATTCCGGAAAAGAAAGAATATCGCCTTACTGCCCCGGCCACATTCTCGGCATGGGATGAGGATCATGATATGCCGGATTATCCCCGTCAGCATGGTTCTGCCGGTTGGAGTGCCGACGACAATTACATCTTGATTTATGACCGCTATGATATCTGGATGTTTGATCCTACTGCTGCAAAGAAGGCGGTCAACTTAACAAAAAACGGCAGGGAAAAATCAATTCAATACCGGTACATTCAGTTGGATAAAGAAGAAAAATATATTGATTTAGACAAGCCGCTGATGCTTATCGGTTTCAATGAGCAAACTAATGGCTATGGTTATTACAGTTTGTCAATAGGAATATCAACGGAACCGAAAACCTTGTTGGCCGGTGACTTTATGTTGAGACAACCTCTCAAGGCAAAAAATGCGCAAACTGTTGTTTATACGGTCGAACGATTCGATCAATATCCCGATCTGCAAGTAACTGATTCTGATTTTAAAAAATCAATCAGACTAACAGCCGGCTTCAAACAGCAAGCTAAATTTATTTGGGGAAGTGCCGAGTTGGTAACTTGGATATCATTAGACGGAATAAAACTGGAAGGTGTTGTGTATAAGCCGGCTGATTTCGATCCCGGAAAGAAATATCCTTTGATTGTAAACTTTTACGAGCGAAATTCCGAGACTCTGCATAATTATCGCATGCCGGAGCCGCATCGTTCAACCATTGATTATCACCTTTATAACAGTAACGGTTATGTCATTTTTAATCCGGATGTCATTTATAAAGATGGTTATCCGGGTGAAAGTTGCCATAATTCCGTAATGCCGGGTATTGCATCATTGATTGAAAAAGGATATATCGACGAAAGAGCAATCGGGGCACAAGGACATAGTTGGGGTGGTTATCAGGTGGCTTATTTAGCAACTCGTACCAGCTTGTTTGCAGCTATCGAATCGGGAGCGCCGGTCGTTAATATGCTGAGCGCCTACGGTGGTATCCGCTGGGAAACCGGACTGAACCGTTCTTTCCAGTACGAACATACACAAAGCCGGATCGGCGGAACAATATGGGATAAACCGCTGCAATACATTGAAAACTCACCGCTGTTTACGATGGATAAAGTACAAACACCAATTCTGATTATGCATAATGATCGGGATGGACATGTCCCCTGGTATCAGGGTATAGAGTATTTTATAGCCCTGAAGCGTTTGCAGAAACCTGTTTGGATGCTGAATTATCCGGGTGAGGTACATTGGCCGATGCGGATGGCGAACAGAATCGATTTCCAAAAGCGTATGTTTCAGTTTTTTGAACATTATCTGCATGGACAACCGATGCCTGTATGGATGAAAGAAGGTATTCCCGCAGTCGAAAAAGATTTTGAACTCGGATATTAATTATCCGCAATGAAAATAAGCTGTTACTAATTCCATCATTTTAGATGGATTGGTTGTTAATTCTTTGCGTAAGTTTTCGTCCTGATAACCTTTCAACTTATTAATAATACCATCGATTGTGGCAGGGCTGAAAATATGATATTGTTCGTAAATGGCGCGTTGTTGTTGCAGTTGTTCTGCCGAAGCTGCGCAACTGTCCGGCAGATGCTCCAAGGCGTCAATTTTATATTGGTTTGCCGCCAGATGAATATTTACGTCCACATAGGTTTTTTCGGCTACTGTCAATGCATCTTCCATCTCAAACCCGTGGCGACATGCAACTGCTATGCCGGCTAACAGCTGATAAATATCAGCAGATCCGTCGGCCGAACGGATCTCTACCGTTTGTTTCTGTGAAGTATTGATATTGCTGCCTGTTTCTAACGGATTTACTTGTAGATACATGTCTGCTCCCGCTGTCCATCCGAGTGGCACACGTACTAATACCGAGCGGTTTCTGTCGCCCCAGCAAATATTTGTCGGCGCCTCCTGATGAGGAACTAACCGAAAATATGAGGTTGGATTCGTATTACCAAATGCGGTAAGAGAGGGCGCTAACGTCATCATACCCGCAATGGCTTTTTTTGCAGTGTTCGAAAGTTCTCCGTTTTCTAACATCTGATTTTTGCCGTTTTTCATAATACGCATGTGTATATGCAGTCCCGAGCCGGCCTTACCCGTTGTGATTTTAGGAGCAAATGTCACATTTAAACCATATTCGTAAGCTAAGTTGCGAATAATCCATTTGGCAATAACTAATTGGTCGGCCGCGTCTTCAACCATCGTCGGGAGAAATTCTATCTCATTTTGTTCGTAGATTTTTCCGTCGAGTGTAAAATTGCCCACTTCGGAATGTCCATATTTGATCTGTCCTCCGGCTTGTGCGATTAAATGCATGCAATGCGCCCTGAATTGATTGTATTTGGCAAAAGGGCCTGATTCATGATAGCCCCGCTGATCGGTTGCTGCAAACGTAGTCTCTTCATCACCAATTACATAGTATTCTAACTCACCCATGGCTTCGAAAGTCATCCCTGTCGTCTCCGAAAAAGCTTTATTCGCTTTATGCAGCGTATATTCTGGCGAACTGCTTAATAATTCTCCATCTTTGTTAAAATAGGAGCAAAGCAGGCAAAGGGTAGGTATTTCGTTGAATGGATCCATAAAAGCCGTGCGGAAGCGGGGAATTACATATAAATCGCTACTCCCGGCCTCAATAAAAGGAAACAGGCTCGAGCCGTCCACTCGTTCACCACAAGTCAGAATCGTATCTAAATAGGCTTTATCATTTACGACAAAATTTAATGATTTTAGCCTGCCGTCACTGGCAGGATACATAAAATTGACCATTTGGATTTCTTTCTCTTCCACAAATGAGATAATATCTTGTTTGGTGAATTCGTATGAAGGCTTCAGCAGAAAGCCGCTTAGCGGGTTTAATGGGTTCATGGATCACATTTTTTTATATTATGGGCGCAAATATAAAAAATGTAAATGAATAGAGTGTGTTAATTGTTTAATTTTTCCCAAGAATAATAAAAAAAGTGTGGTACTTGTGACAAATTGGTTGTATGTGGTACTAATCTATTGTGAAGTAAAAATTATAGTTATTAACTCAAATTGAAAATAGTATGAATCGAGTATTGTTGCTTACCGTATCTCTTTTATTGTTATCTCATCATTTTTGTTCTGCGCAGATAACAATAGAAAATGACTCATTATTCTTTAAACAAAAATCCTTGTTTGAAAAGTTAAACGTTTTGGAAGCGTGGAAAACGACCAAAGGTCATCCGGATGTAGTTATCGGATGTGTGGACAACGGGTTTGACTTTTATCATCCCTATCTTCATGATCAATTGCTACCGGGATATTATGTGGATGGCGCTTATCATCCGATGACATTCACAACGATGTCCCATGGAACTTTGGTATCAAGTTTGATGGTTGCGAAACCGAAGAGTGAGAATGGCATGCATGGATTGGCGCCGGATTGTAAGGTTCTCACGGCATCTATCGGTTCTATCGAACATATTTTCAGGCGTCGTCAGGAAATCATAAAAGATAATCCGGAGATGTCTATACAGGATGTTATGATGGAACTTAATAAAGATTCACTGGCTGTCCGGCAGTTTGCGGACCGGTGGAATACTTATGCCGGTGAATCTATTGCAAAATCAATTATCTATCTGGTACAGAATAATGTAAAAGTTATTAATATAAGTTCGGAAATTATCGCCGTATATCCTGAACAGACCCAGCGGAAAATCGATGAAGCGTTTGATTTTGCTCGTCAACATGATGTTTTGCTTGTTATTGCAGCCGGGAATAGTAATAAAGAGATTCCCTATACGTTAAAACATAAAGATCATGTTATAATGGTAGGTGCTTTATCCCGGGACGATACCCGTTGGATGATGACGGCGGGTAATATAACACAAGGCTCTAACTGGGGTGAATTGCTGGATGTCTGCGCTCCTGTGGAGGAGCTGGTTGTTTGCCTGCCATCTGATGAACGGTATTATAAATCCGATGACGGTCCGATGGGGGCAGAGCATATACCGCACAAGGCAGGGATATGCGATGTAATGCCTTATGGCGCTACATCAAGCGCCGCACCTATTGTGACATCTCTTGTCGCGTTGGTATATAGCATTGCGCCTGATATGACTGCGGATGAAATGAAGAAAGTCATACTTGAAGGTTGCGATGATATCGGAGATGAAGGAGTGGATGTTTATACCGGACACGGACGTATTAATTTCGGCAAAACAATCGCATTGGTCATGAATCGTAGTAAATCGGAATGAAAAAAACGGAAGAAAGAGAATTCCTGTCTGTGCTAGAGCAGAATATCAGTACTGTAATCAAGATTGTTAATGTTTATGCGCATAACACTCCGGACAGGAAAGATCTGATGAGCGATATTGTTTTTGAACTGTGGAAGTCGTACCCCAAATTCCGTGGGGATGCTAAAATATCCACATGGCTATATCGAGTAGCATTGAATATTGCTTTGAAAACAAAGCGCAAGCGAGATAATAACAGGCTATTGTTTGTCGAAGAACTGATAACGATCGATGACAGTACGTTTATTGATACTTCGAACGACAGATCGAATATTAATCTTCTGTATGGATGTATCGAAGAATTAAATCCGGTAAACAAGACAATTATCCTCTTATACCTCGATGATAAGTCGAATGAAGAAATTGCGGAAATAACCGGTTTGTCGCGTACAAATGTCAGTACCCGGTTAAGCCGGATCAGGGAACAATTAAAAATATGTATGATAAAAAAAGAAAAGTGATGGAAATTGACGAAATAAAAAATTATTGGAAAGAAGAAGGCCGGCGTATTTCGGAAAACGTTAAGGTGAATAGGGATGTTTCATTTCAAAAACTTCGATCTTCATTTAACAAAGTGAGGATCAGGCGATTATTATATATTGTGCAGATGTGCATTTTCGTGCCGTTGATTCTTGCGTTGGTTGTATTTCCCCGCCTGAAAAACGATCATACTGTATTGTTCTATCTGGCTGTGATCTCCTTTGTGGTTCCTATATTATTTTTCTTTTCCACCAGTATATACTACTATATCTGTTTGTTAAAGATTGATTTTACAATGTCATTGGTGAAAGCACAGAAAGAGATTCTTCGCCTGGAAATGTTTGAAAAAAAGCTGAATGTATTGGGGCTTATTGTTATTCCATTAGTCACACTGAGCACCTTTAAGATTTCCGGGATTTCTTTTAATCGGGAGGCAATACTGATGATTGCGCTGATTATACTGACAATGATTATCAGTTATATCATGAAAATAAAAATATTGATACCCAGGGAATACCGTAAGGTTAAATCTTATCTGGATGAGATTGAAAACGAGGATGAATAATTTAAAAACTATTTGATGAGAGCAGAATTTTATTGAATATCTGATGCATAGTAGAGGAGTTTCAGCGTAATTAATAGTGGAAAATTTTTTACAATAAATAACAAAATCATTCGTTCGTATTTCAAATGATGTTACGAATACTATTTTCCATATTATTTTGCTTGATGACGTATGCCACCGCAATGGCAGACGGTTCTATTTATGTGACAAAATCCGCACTATCGGAAGGCAAATGGGTAAAAATAAGCGTCAGTGAGACAGGATTCTATAAGCTGACCTATGCCGACCTGAAAAAAATGGGCTTTTCGAATCCCGAAAAAGTTTCTGTTCACGGGTACGGAGGATGGCCGATGGAAGAAGATTTCTCCAAAGCCGTTTACACCGATGATGCACCTTCCGTTGAGGTCTGGAGGGGAAAAGACTATATCCTTTTTTACGGAAAAGGACCAGTCAAATGGACATCCGATACCGGTAAACAAACTTTTACGCACGAAAATAATGCCTATTCCACACTCGGTTGCTATTTCGTTACCGACGCGACGGAAACAAACGAGATGACATCTGTCTCATCACAAGGTACCCCTTCTGTTCGGATAGACACGTACGACGACTACATGTTGCATGAGTGGGAAAAATACTCTATCACAGTCGATGGACGCCCGAATTCCGGACGCGACCTTTTTGGGGAAAGTTTCGAATCCAAAACATCACAGACCTTTTCGTTCTCAACTCCCGGTATAACCAATGACGTCGCTACAATTTCATTCCAATTCGTCGCTAAAATCAAATCCGGAACAGGGACGGTAAGCCTGAGCGCGAACGGAACCAATCTGTCATTCAGTAATAACAAACTTTATACAAACACCGCCACCTATACCGCTGCAACAGGTATCTCACCTGAAGTTACATGGACAGGAGAAAAAAGCGAAACGACGAACATCGGTATCTCATTCAGTCTTTCACAACAGACAAGTCATCTGGATTACATACGCCTGCAAATGAAACGTCAGCTCCAGCCTTACGGAGCATGTACTTTTTTTCGTAGCTTCGCATCCATCAACAATAATGCCGGATTTACCATTAAAAACGCTTCATCGAATATCCTTGTATTCGATGTTACGGAAGGCAGTCCCATACGGTTGATGGAAACGTCGCTAAACGGAAGCGAATTGTCATTTACAATACCTTCCGGAGGATTACGCGAATTTGCCATGGTAGATGTTTCAAAAACAATAGGCACACCGGAAATTGTCGGTGAAGTAAAATCGCAGAACCTGCACGGAATGGATCAGACGGACATGATTATACTCGCTCCTGAAGCTTTCGCTTCGGAAGCGGAGAGGTTAGCTGCGTTTCGCCGCACAAATGACAATCTGACCGTTAGCGTGGTAACCCCCGAACAGGTTTATAACGAATTTTCGAGTGGGACACCGGAAGCGACCGCTATCCGTCGTTTTATGAAAATGTTTTACGACCGGAGTACATCCTCCGCAGATGCTCCGAAATACCTGTTGCTGTTTGGTGATGGTTGTTTCGATAACAGGAAGTTGACGGATACCTGGAAAAGCTCATCTGACAATTATATCCTGACTTACCAGTCAAAAGAAACATTGCGTGACAGTTCGTATGTATCCGATGATTACTTTGGCTTTCTTATGGACGGACAAGGCGGAAATCCTGTTACCGCAAAGATTAACATCGGTATCGGTCGTTTTCCCGTCATCACACTCACACAGGCAAAAAATGCCGTTGACAAAGTGATTTCATACACAAAAGATTCCAAATCAGGCTCCTGGAAAAACAAAGTTTGTTTTGTCGCGGACGATGGAAACGCCAGCGATGAGTATACGATAAAACACATGAGTCAGGCAGATCGTTTGGCCGATTATATAGAAAACAATCATCCGGCCTATCTTCCTAAAAAGCTGTTCTTCGATGCTTTTAAAAGAAGCCTTTCCGGAGGAAAACCCGACTACCCGGATATCCGTACAAATATTCAGAAAGAACTGAAAGAAGGCGTACTGATCATCAACTATACGGGACATGGGGATGCGACATCCTGGGCCGAAGAAAAAGTAATGACCCAATCGGACATAAACAGCGCAACGTACACCAACCTTCCGTTATGGAGTATTGCGGCATGTGACTTTGCCCCGTTTGACGCGCAATCCACATCAGCCGGAGAAGATGTATTCCTGAGTAAGAAAAGCGGAGGGATCGCCTTGTTTACAACATCTCGGGTAGCAATGTCTGATGAAAATTTTGAAATTAATAAATTGTTTATAGAAAATCTGTTTCTGAAAAAAGATGGTCGCCACCTGACGCTTGGAGAAGTGATGAGAAATTCAAAAAATTCCAATCAAAGCGTGTATTTAAAAAGCTTTGTTCTACTTGGAGACCCTTCACTCACCTTGGCATATCCTGA
>JAVBNB010000049.1:0-56674 GCA_031551825.1 Tannerella sp.
GATGAAACAATCCTTTGGCCTACCTATTATCTGCTCCGGAACATAACAGAGGCATACCTGACACAGGAAAAACAGGATGTAGAACATCAACTTTCATTTAAGTCCGAATCCGATAAAGAAAATTTTATACAGCAACAAAAAGAAAGCAGAGCAGAAGAAATTATAAACCTGTCCAACGGATTATGTGATAAAAACCTGCCGTTCATGTACATCCGGAATAATCCGGTAATCACTCATGACAATCTGTTTTACTTCCTTCTTTCAGAAATTCTTGCAACCCTCTCATCAGGCGAATATGAAAAATACGTCCTACTTGACTATTCCAAATACTGGTGTAAAAATTACCGTTGGAATTTTGCAAGTTTATCTCTTGACAGCTTTGCAGACCTGCAACAACTTTCCGGTTTTAATAAATTAGTGCGTATACTTACTAATGCTTTATTTATCAAAGGATATACAGAAACGATAGAAGACAAAGTTATTGCCGCCGTTGAACCCATGGAAAACAGGGATGAACTGGAAGAATATCTGGATAAGAAAGATAAAGAATCTGATGATAAAATCAAAAGACAAAAGACAGAGTATATTCTCTCCATTCCTATCCTTGATTTAATCTATCAGGAGTTTAATGACGAGTTATGGGATAACATTACGCTCATGGAATTACTTAATATGTTTACTTCCGAAATAAACAAACAGGACAATTTTAAATTAAAACCCAAGCAGACCACACGCTTCTATTTTCTGCTGAAAAAAATATGGATCAACAGTTCCAATAAATCATTGTTTAACACCGAAAAAGAATGGGCGATTCCGTTTCTTCAAAATTATAACTTATCCTATTCTGCCTACACTAACCAATTCATTAAAAACGAAGGAAGCGTAAAACATCAATCATTTATCCGGACGGTTGATAAAATTCTGCCGAAAGACGATATTGAATAGTCGAAAAATTGATTTCAATTCACATAAATTCATAGAGCCGGAAACTACAATTTCGGCTCTTTTTAATTTATACAAGACACATAATCAGCCATTTATTCCGTGAACTCACAAGGCTGAATTTAGTCGGAAAATTCACAAAACTCTTCATATAAAGCCCATTTACTTTTGTCAGCACAATTAGTTGTGTTTACGGCAGGGACGCTTGCTTTATTATTAATCATTAAATGAAGAAGTTTTTATGAAAGAGTTTATTTTAACGACACCGGAACAATTAGATGAAATTGTTCAGCGTGCTATTGAGAAGTACCTTCCTGCAAAACAGGAAGAAATCCCACGACAGTTCCCCGACACCTGTTCTATGGAACAAGCGATTGAATTCCTTGCAGAACATGGCTACCGGCTTAGCAAATCAAAGCTATACAAACTGACTTCAACCCGCCAAATCCCGTTCCGTTACTTCGGAAGGCGGTTGGTCTTCTCCCGCGACGAATTACTGGCATGGGTTAAATTCCAGACCATATCCGGCGACAATACGGCTGATGTGCTGCTTACATTAGCAGAAAGCGCAAGGCGCAAATCCAAATAAAAAAAAAGAATCATTAACCTGTTAAAAAAGAATTTATGAGTAAGAAAATTTATGATGAGAAGGAGCTTGAAAACTTCAATCTGAATGATATGATACCCGCTCCTCATACCAGTAGTTTAGGTAAAAAGATATCACCGAATATTTCAAGTGAGAATTTTCAACCGGATAAGAATGCTGATACCAGTAACGGAAATCAGGCGACAGAAGAATGTGCCGGTACCGGAGAAATTGTGAATATCGAAGAAGCTGTAGAAACAACAACCGCCAAGCCAATGAAGAAAACTCTGACGAGCAAACAACGTAAGGCAAGTTTGCAGGAGTATCAGCAAACATTCCTGGCGGTTCCAAAAATCACTGACCGGAAAACAGTCTTTATTAGTGACGAACTTCGGCGAAGCGTAGTTGACATTGTCCGCAAACTCGGCACAGAAAAATCGAGCGTGTCCGGTTTTGTTGAAAATATGATCAGAGATCATCTCTCCGAATACAAAGATGATGTTGATATGTGGAAGAAGTTGTAACGTTTAAAGAAAAAAGTCTGTTTCTATTTAGACTTTTCCGCTCAACGGAACAATTCTGTTCTTTTCAGCGAAGCAAGGTTATGTTTTCATTGCATGAAAACCACCTTGCTTTGGCTTGAGGCCAAAGAAAAATTGCTCCCGTTGGTCGGCAATTTTTTAAGAATGTCCTGAACCGGAGATACAGAAAAATCAAAACAAATCATGCCGGAAAATATACCTGCAAAAAATAAAGGTGGCAGACCTAAAAAGAAATCCTTTCAGAAAAAAAGCAAGACCGTTGGTGTTTGTTTTTCCGAAAGGGAATATGCCGCCTTGAAACTAAGGGCGAGGAAAGCAAACCTGCCTATCGGGGTATATTGTCATGATGCTGTTCTTTATGCAAAGGTTACCGAAACGGTAACGAAAGAAGATATTTCAGTGCTCAAAAGTTTGACAATTATGGGAAATAACCTGAATCAACTGGTGAAATTAGCCCATACTTACCGGCTTATTTCCCTTCAAAATGATGTGCAAAACCTGCTTATTACAATTAAAGAAATCATTAATAAACTGTCGGATGATTGGAAAGATCATAAAAGGAAAAAGTTTTAAAGGATGCATTTCTTATTTATTGGATAAAGAATATTCCAAATTGTTGGATAGTGAAGGCGTGCTTTTAGGCGATACGAAATCCATTATCAACAGCTTCTATATGCAAAGCTTGATGAATCCCAAACTGGCAAAATCGGTCGGGCATATTCCATTAAGTTATTCCATAGAAGATGCTCCGAAGATGACGGACGATTTCATGGTACAGTTGACAAAAGAATACATGAAAGAAATGAAGATTGCTAATACACAATATATTATTGTACGCCATTCGGACAAATTACATCCTCACTGTCATATCATATTCAACCGGATAGATAATGACGGAAAGACGATTTCCGACAAGAATGACCGCTATCGAAATACAAAAGTCTGTAAGATGCTGAAAGAACGATACGGGCTTCACTTCGGGGAGAGTAAGGAAAAAGTTAACCTTGACAGCCTGAAAGATCCCGACAAAACGAAGTATGAAATTTATCATGCGGTAAACAGTGCATTGAAACAGGCAAAGGATTGGAGGCAGTTTGCAAGCATACTTTCCAAACATGGAATAACGATTGTAAACAAGTATAAAGGTAAAACCGATGAAGTACAGGGAATCTCTTTTAAGAAAGGGGATTACTCATTTAAAGGTTCTGATGTAGACAGGAATTTTAGCTATTCTAAGTTAAACAACAGGCTTGCAATCAACCGGGAACAAACTAAAAATGTGGAAAAGGAAATAACCAAGCAGGATTTTCCTAACGAGAGAACAGTAATTACACATCAAACACCACCTTCCGGCTCGTTTATCAGTGATGGTTTTAGCCTGTTTGATATAAATCCGAATGGCACTAACCCGGAGGAAGAACAATTTATGAATGAGATGCAAAGACGAAAACGCAAAAAGAATAAAAGGCGTGGACGAAGTTTATAAACTATTAAATTTACAATAACATGGCAAATATAGACGATTTGAATATAACGCTGGACAGTATTCTGGAAATGCTTTCCGATGTAAAAGGGATGCAGAAAAACAAACAAGAAGCCTTATCCAAAGAAGATAGAAATTTGTTGAAACAGGTTCTGGAATCACGTAATCAGTCGCAAGCACAGTCCCAACCAAAGGTTGATTTTAACCTGAAAGAACTGGAACAACTAAAGGCAACGGTTGAAGAGTTGAAAGAAACAATGGAACAGCCCACAACGATTAACAACCGGTATATTTTTGATTTTACGACCAGTAAAAATGCGATCATAATTGCCGGTCTTGTCCTGGCATTGATTATTTCGACATTCGGAAACTATTATCAATATGAAACCAATAAGAGATTAACTGACAATGATTTGAAATTTCGCCTGATTAAAATGCATAATGGCGTTGATTCTGCCGGATTATATACGATAGAACATCTATTCTTATATGAGCGCAACAACAAAATCATTAACAATATCCGAAAAGATGTAGTTGAATATGAGCAAAAAGTGATTGAACGAGCCGCAGAACTGGAACGCGCCCGGATGAAAGAAGAACAGGCGCAAAAGTTGATTCAGGAAGCAGAGGGACTGAAGAATAAATAGATGCATTTGAACAAACGGTGAAAAAGTTCAGCTAAGATATCAAAACCGGATGTCAAACTGCAAAAGAGGTATTACGTCTGTCCATGCAGCATGGGTGGGAAGACAAGCAATCGATCATCGTCAAAGAAATATTCTGAAGATGATTCACCTGTCAGCAGTTTGCTTTCCGTGCTGACACTGGAACCGGATCAGCACGAAGCAAACGAGCCTCTATATCTAAAAAAAAGAAATTCTGGAGGTAGGTATAGAACTAAAATTTGTCCAGGTTCATCACTTTATTCCACGCAGCCACAAAATCATTTACAAATTTCTCTTTACTGTCCAAACACGCATACACTTCAGCTATCG
This sequence comes from Tannerella sp., assembly GCA_031551825.1. Taxonomy (GTDB): domain Bacteria; phylum Bacteroidota; class Bacteroidia; order Bacteroidales; family Tannerellaceae; genus Tannerella. The sequence goes on from JAVBNB010000049.1 coordinate 4,549, forward strand.
CCCGCAATTCGGAATTTGAACAAAAAATCAAATCGGTTCTGGTTCCTGTCCATTTCACCTTTCCGGTTGCCCTATCCCTACCTTCAAACAGGTTTCCCGATTCCGATACAGCTTTCCATGTAGTATTGAAGTCCAGTAGGTTGACGAAAAAATCATTTGTCAACTGTTCCGGTCTATCGGTAAATACCCCGTGCCCGGAACCGTCATAGTTGGTATCCAAAACCCGTAATCCACCAATCAATACAGTCATTTCGGGAATAGTCAATGTCAATAGCTGTGCTTTGTCAACCAGCAACACCTCAGCAGGGATGTTGGAAACCACGGCACTTTGGTAATTCCTGAAACCGTCAGCCTTAGGTTCTAATAGGGCAAAGGAATGTATGTCGGTTTGTTCCTGTGAAGCGTCATTGCGCCACGGTTTGAAAGGAACATTAACAGGATGCCCTGCTTTTTCAGCCGCTTTTTCTATGGCCGCAGAGCCACCCAGTATGATTAAATCTGCCAAGGAGACTCTCTTGTTTCCACTTTGCGCATCATTGAATTCTTTTTGAATAAGTTCCAGCTTTGCCAATACTTTTTTAAGCTGTGCAGGATTATTTACTTCCCAATCTATTTGAGGTAACAGACGGATTCTGGCTCCATTGGCTCCGCCTCGTTTATCGGAGCCACGGAAAGTGGAAGCCGAAGCCCAGGAGGTAGAAACTAATTCGGAAACAGACAGCCCCGAGTGAATGAGTTTGTCCTTCAACGAAGCGATATCCGCCTCGTCAATGGGCTGAAAATCTACAGCAGGAACGGGATCTTGCCACAATAATGATTCATTGGGGACTTCATTGCCAAGGTAACGGGCGATAGGCCCCATATCCCTATGGGTTAACTTAAACCATGCCCTGGCAAAAGCATCGGTAAAAGCATCAAAGTCTTCCATATATTTTCTGGCAATGACGTTATATGCCGGATCCATCTTCAGCGCCATGTCGGCGGTGGTCATCATCGGGGCATGGCGTTTGTTCGGGTCGTGAGCATCCTCTACCAGCGTATAGGAAGACTTATCGGTTGGAATCCATTGATGGGCACCCGCAGGGCTTTTGGTCAGTTCCCAGTCATAATTGAACAGTGTTTCGAGGTATCCGTTGTCCCATGTCGTGGGGTTAGGCTTCCAGGCGCCTTCCAGTCCACTGCTGATAGTGTCGCCGCCCTTACCTGTACCAAAGGCGTTTTTCCATCCCAAACCCTGCTCTTCGATACCGGCGGCTTCGGGTTCACGTCCTACATGTGTAGTGCTTGCCGCACCGTGCGTTTTACCGAATGTGTGCCCTCCGGTAATCAGCGCCACCGTCTCTTCGTCGTTCATCGCCATCCGGGCAAAAGTTTCACGTACATCCCTTGCCGATGCAATCGGATCCGGATTCCGGTCAGGGCCTTCCGGATTAACATAGATCAATCCCATTTCAACGGCTGCTAAAGGATTTTCCAAATCCCGGTCGCCACTATAACGTTTTTCGCCAGTCCAATTCGTTTCCGAGCCCCAATAAACATCCTGTTCGGATTCCCAAAGATCTTCCCGGCCTCCTGCAAATCCAAAGGTTTTCAACCCCATTGATTCCAATGCGCAGTTGCCTGCCAATATCATCAAATCAGCCCAGGAGATTTGCTTTCCGTATTTTTGCTTGACAGGCCATAATAATAGGCGCGCTTTATCCAGGTTTACATTATCCGGCCAACTATTCAGCGGGGCAAACCGCTGGTTGCCATGTCCTGCTCCCCCACGCCCGTCAGAGATTCTGTATGTACCGGCGCTATGCCAGGCCATGCGGATAAATAATGGGCCATAGTGACCGTAATCGGCAGGCCACCAATCCTGCGAAGTGGTCATCAACTTAAAAATGTCTTCCTTGACCGCTTGAAGATCTAATTTCTTAAACTCTTCGGCATAGTTGAAATTTACTCCCATAGGATCCGACTTGGGAGAATGCTGGCGAAGGATGCCAAGGTTCAATTTGTTGGGCCACCAATCCTTGTTGGTAGTTCCTGTCCCTGCAACCGGCTTTGATCCGCCGTGGAAAGGGCATTTACTTTCATTCGAGTCCATAATAGTTTTTTTTAGTGAATTACTTTTTGAATTTACCTGTAATCTGCAGGTTTATATCTTGTATTTCAAAGTCTGTTATTTTATTATTTTTAAAGTAATTATTAATAAGTTAGTCCAGCTTTTCATCTTTATAGTCTTCTATACGATCTGTTCCGGGACAGTATAAATGATGATGAGGGAACATAACCGCATCATACCGTGTAATGCCTTTTTCTGTTTTTACCTTCGACAGAAGACCATTTTCCACTAAAGAATCCAATACCTTATATACGGTAGCCACCGAGATATTCGGATAATGGGGTTTTATACTGTCTATTACATTTTCCGCAGTCGGATGATTGCTTAATTCAACAACAGCCCTGAAGACAGCAACCCGTTGGGGCGTTACTTTTAATCCTTTGTCCGTCAGTTTATCTGCAAAATAATTATTCATGCCAATTATTTTCTAATTATAATCACTGTGTAAAGATAATGATTATTATTTGAAAATTATTATCGCATTGACGAAAATATGAATATTTTTTTAGGAGGAGGAGTGTATGGATTGCACTACAAGCTGTTTGATGATGAGTTATGATAACGGGGACGCCTGTTCGAAGCTGCATTTACAGACCACAATAGCCGCACCATGTCAAACATTTTTGCAAAACCGTCCCCACTGCATGTTGGATATGCACTTTTGACACTTGCCATTTTCGGCTGTCTGGTAGAACCGGTATCGGGCTTTTGGCTTGTCTTTCCACAAACATTGACTATTATTCTGGCGAATAGAAAGTCTGTGAGGAATTAACTGTTCCGGTGTATATTACTGTATGAATCACCCATGTACAATAATCTTTTTCTAAAAAAACACATATAAATGAAGTAAGGCATTCAGATTCTCGTAAGATATTGGATATTAGAATATTACAATCGTGGCAAGCAAACACAACAATCACATGATCAACGCATTACCTATACAAATCGTTGATTTTAATTCTTTAATTCGAAGGTATATGTTCCGCCTTTTTTCAGTATTAAAGGCTTCGCATTAACATCAAAATACAGCCGTACCACACAATTTTCAGGTATTTCAACAGAACAGGTTCCCTGTTTATTCAGATCAATATTAATAAAACCTTCTTTGACGGGTATGCGGCCTCTGGTCCATTTCAAATCAAGTAAATCAGGACGAAACGTATACTCCGATATATTTTTTTCCGATACAGAAAACCCCCAAATACCATGTAGTACAGCAACTATCGGAGGAACGCCATTTGCACCATGACAAAGACTTAATCCGAATGGACGCTCATAAAATGCCAGCTGTTCGCTTATTGAGGCTCCAAGTGAAAAATTTTCAGGAAAACGGGTATTCCCCTGACGTAGCCAGTCACCCCATACCTCATTGAGCAACTTAAACAGGTCATTTGTTCGTCCGGCCTTGATATAAGCCAAGCTCTCATACCCTTTTTCAAAACTGATATATTCTTTATAAAATGGAATATCCGGTATGATGCTATCATATAGATAATCGTAGTGTTCTTCCGGATAAAGGTTCGTAATTACACCCCAATACTGAGCATGATGAGAAATGCGGTCATCCTTTTTACCATCAAAACGATATCCATTAATGAATGCTTTCTTTTCATCATCCCAAAAATGTATTTTAATACTCTTACCTAAATATTCAGCTTTCTTTTCGTAGTGTTTTGCTAATGCATTATCGTTCCATAACCGGGCTAGATAAGCTCCAGTCACAAAGTTTTGATAAAGTAACATTTGTCCATAAGTAGCGATTCCATAATCATCCGGCCCCATTTTCCTTGACCATCCCGGAATAAAACCGGTTGTCGGGGGTTCCGCCCGCAAGAAACCGTTTTCATCCTGAACCGACTCATAAAGTGACAATTGCTGTAATATGCGGTCTTTAAACATCAGGGATGTCTGAATATTACCATACCTCATATAATCCTGCTTAATCCCAATTAAAGCATGTAATGGATAATCGACAATTCCCCAGTCGGTGACACTGGGATTTGGCGGCATCAATGAAACAGATATTCCATTACGGGTTACCTGTTGGTCACCAAATACATAATCTCCACCTAACGAACTGACTATGGCATCCATTGCCCAAGGTAAATAGTCACGTTTTACACCATCCAGATAAAAATTATGCATTGATGTGTGTAAAGTGGCTACTCCGGCATTGAACAGATCATTGATAGATTGATTATCACACTCAAACCGCATCTTAAAATCAACCGGCCACATTTTTGCTTCTAATTGAACAGAAGTTATAGTACAGGGCCGGTCAGTTGTAATTTTCAAATATCGTAATGCGCGTTCGGGCAATACAATCGTATTCTCATCTTCTGTCAAAACAAAAGAATTGATAGCCCTTTGTTCAAAATCCCCGGCATTATCATTCAATACTTCTTCGGGTGACTCTCCCACACTAAAATTTAAATTACAACTACCGGATGCCTGTACTATCACATTCCCGACTTCCAGGTGATAGAAGTCAATAACTAAACCACCATTTTTGCCCAGAGAGATCTTACCTTTTTTATTTTCAGCATTTCTTAATAATATATATTTATCCGGTGAAATCGTAACGATGATATCCTGATCTTCATCCGGATTTATAAAAGGTTTATTATATCGTGCGTCAGTTTCCGGTATACACCAGTTTTTTTCATCTAAACTCACAGCCCAACCTTTTACATCCTCAACATTCTTCCCTTTTACAATGATTGCCGGAAGCATATTATCTGTTTTTACGTCAAATTCAAGAACATATCTTCCCGGTGAAAGCCTGTATTCACGTAAATCAGCATCCTGTTTTTTTCCGTTAATTGAAAAAATGACCGTTCCGGAGGTATTCCAAGCGATTTCTACCTCTTCGGTCAGTTTTATTTCTTTACGAAAATAGACAGATTGTTCATCTTTAAAAAACACACCTGGATATCCGACATTCACACAACGTTCTACTGATTTCTCTTTTTGCACCCGTTGTAAATGGGCACTCAATTGTCCGGGATACCACATATAACTACTGTTCCAGGTTTCGGCATCTGCCGATGGTTTTATTTTACATGCCGGGTTCAGTAATGGATCAAAAACCTTACCCTCCGCTTCTGCACGAAAAGAGAATACAGATGAGATTATCAGCATACAAGCTAACAGGACTTTGTGACGAGGAGACAACATGCTGTTTTTCATTAGGGGAATATTTTTAAGTTACTGCTTTAATGAATAAATGATTTCGCTATTTACTTAACTTCACTGATAGATACCTCATCAATATATACGACTCCGGTTTGAGTTGGTATTATTTTAAATTGAGCATATGCATTTGTCGCATATTTCTCTGTATAAATATCACTTATATCGCCTGTTTCAAAAGTATATTCTACTTTAGTCCAGGTATTCGTTACCGGAACAGGTGAAGCCCAGACAAAATTATACCAGGTTTGAGTAGAACTTTCATTTGAAATTTCAGCGCCGTCAAGATAAGTAATATTATCACTTTTCACCCAAAAGCTAAATACATAACTTTTATTACTTTCTAAAGTTGCATTATAGGGGAGTTCATTTCCCTTTGTAAATATTTGTGATTCATTTCCTGTATTATTTACAGTTATCTTCAAACAATTAGATGTTCCATTAGCACCTTGCGTTTTATCTATTGAGGTAACAATATCATCATTCCCGCTTGAGTTCCAGACAGTCCAGAACCCTAAAGCCGCCTCATCATCTTCAAAACCAAATATTGAACGCCTGTATAACTCATTACCTATCCGGATGGTAAATTCTTTTGATTCCGTAGTATCATCATTAAATGTAACAACCAGGTTACATGTAGCAGGTCCGGCAAAAGAAAAACGGACATGAACGACCTGGTCTGCAGACGATTCTATTGAGCCGGAAGGAAAGGTCCAGATCCTTGATTTCACACCGGTTGAATTATCCGTAAATGTCACATCCGCGCCAACATCTACTTGTGTGGCACTTACAGTAGCACTAAATACCATTGGTTCTTGTGGATCATCATCATTGTCCGAGCTGCAAGAAAACAATGTCACTCCCAAAACCATAAAAAATATTGATTGTAAAATACCTTTTCTTAATAATAATGTTTTCATATCAATTTCAATAATTAATTCATTGATTAATAATGCCATATCAGTCCCGTATATATGTTATTACTTTGTAAATACCCGGAGTTGTGATAACTTTATGAATATTGGCCGAGTAAAAGAATGGTTGGGATGATTTTACCGCTTCTACGGATTCATTATCAACCTGGGAAGTGACGATCCGTTGTCCAAAGACCCTCAAAACTTCATTGTGCCATGTTTCATCACCATTTAACAACCGTGTTGGAACCCATTCATTATCTTTAAACCCGCCTTCCCATACCTGACCGATATAGCCGACTTTATTTTTAACGGATGTACTAAAATATACACTCATATTCATTCCGGCAATGATAAATTCATTATCGTCTGTCCGGATTATCAAGCCATAGCACGGTTCTTTTTTATCTTCGTATACAATTTTCAGGTCATAATTCCCGAGTTTAATTTCACATTCCCTTTCATCTCCTTCTTTCAATATTCCGACCATTCTACCTGTTCCCTGATATTTTGTTATCAGTGGCATTAACTCATTCAGAACCCCATATCCATTTTTAAATTCAATGTCATGCATTCCTCCCTCAATACCAAATGGAGAATAACAAATAGCATCGTGTTGAGCAAAAGCGTAAAATGCCCGCCCTGCATTTAGGGTTGATTCAGGAACTAATAAAGGATTGTCTTCACGATGATACATCGCTACAATTCCCTTAAAGTCAGGAAGGTAGATATCAGGACATACAATATCTATATTTTCTGCAGCAGCTTTGTATATATCCATAACCTTGGATACCGGACCGCCATTCGGGTATACTCCCGGAAGATCGTCAGGTTCCTGAACTATCCAGGCATTTACAAACATGGGCAATGGATATTCTTTTTTCCCCTTAGTAGCGACTTCATTGATATAAGAAGCATACTGCCATGTCATAAAATAAGCTTTCGCATGTACGTTATCTCCAAAAACTTCCTTCCAACTCCCTTTTGCTTTTGTTCCATTCCCTACCCAGTTTGCCTTAAGTTCTTCCTGTAGTATTTTTTTATTCTTTTGCATGTAAGCAATTAATTGTTGAGGAACATCTTCTTCAAGTTTTTTGAGTGCTATATTGTTATAGTCAATATCCTGAAAAATTCCTACTTCGTTTTCCGGTTGGATCATTACCACGGTTTTATTTTTATCAAAATCACGAATATGCTTCATCATCGCAGCAAAGGCTTTTGCATCAGCCTTGCATGCCTCATCACAGAAAGGAGAAATCGTTTCTATGTTCTTCCCATCCTTGGTTTTCACCCTGAAAAAACGTTTTGTATCCTTTTTCACCCATAAAGGAAGATAGCTCGATTGACCATTTTTCCATGAAGCAAACCATATAAGGCATAATTTTAAGTCATTCTTCTCTGCATTGGTGATTAATGATTCAAGTAAAGAGAAATCATATTTACCCTCTTCCGGCTCAAATTGCTCCCATGAAATAGAAGCAATCACAGAATTCAGGTTCATTGATTTTAATCCGGGAAACAATGGCGTCAGGTATTCTATTGTAGAAGAACTCGAATTGTGTAATTCCCCTGATATCATGATAAAAGGCTTATCATCAACTATCAGTTGTGTTGTTTTGCCTGTATTCTTTAAATACGGAGTAGCCTGAGGATATATGTTTATACATGATATAAACGTAATGAGTATTAAAATACTAACTTTTGATTTCATAAAAATATTTTTTTGAAGTGTTTATTTTTCTTTTCTGAGTCCGGCGTTATTAAATGCAATCGTATATTCCGGAGCTGATTTCGATAAATCCCATATCAGGCCCGAACGGTAGTTTTCTATTAAAAGAACATTGATCGGAGGAAAAAATGAATCGCAAAAAAAGCGGGAAACCTCTCCGGATATTGTATTTACGCTTGTTGCAATTCCCTGCGATGTGTATATGCCATTTTCTTTATAATATTTATACAATGATCGCAAACAGTGAACAGATGCATCAGGTACGAATGTAATTGCGCTGATTGCCGCATCTATTGAAATTGTACCGTCATCAATATCGCCCTCGGCGGGTAATCCTTTTATAATCCATTTATTTGTTAATGGGGAACATGTATCATAAAATCCCCAAACATCTCCATAATAAGGATAATTTCCCGGATTTAGTTTTGCATACCTGATTTGCGCATATATTGCATTCTGCACACTTTCAAAATAGCCCAAATTATTTTCACGACAGAAATCATCTACATATCCCCTGAAATCAAACCAAATATGAGGTTGTACCAGATAACCAAGTTTTGCCATAGGATAATCTTTCGATTTCAGAATCTCCGGATTATTGATTTTCATGTGATTCAGATTGCCTGTTTCCTTATAATTTCCTTCTTTAGTTCCATAATAGCGGAAACCATATTGTGAATCGATAAATACTTTTGACAGATATTCCTTGTATGCTTCGTCCCCATGTTTCCATGTTTTTGAACCGAGCACCAATAATTGCATAAAAAATGTTTCATCCATCTCACCAGATAATTCTTTGCCATCGAAAATACTGCCGTCATCGCCATTCTTAAACCAGGTAAAACATTTCCGTTCGCTGTTATATGCAAAATCCCAGTCTATGCGATTACATATTTCATTGCACAATCTGCGTATCTCCGTTTCAGTTTCATTGTCCTGATCGAAAAACTGCCGAATGATGAATTGTAAGGTTGTCGCCATAAATGCAGTACCTACCACATCATACGGACGGCCAAAGGATCCATAGTTTATAGTGGCATTTTCACCGGTATTCCTGTCAAATGTGCGTGGCATAATGCCATGGACTGTTTTTGCCCGCTGAAATTCATGCAGGTATTGCAAGACTTCCGTTCCGGCCACATTTCTTTCCAGCCAACCGTTTTTTACTGCTATACAAAAGAGGCTGATACGAAATCCGTCATTTTCAATTGTACATAGTGAATCTTTGTTAGACAAACACCTGCGCGTATAATCATACTGTATCCGTTCCAAAAACCGGTCATCACTAAGACTATCCAAACAAGCCGGAGCTGTCGCAAGAAATTGTTTTCCCGGCAGGTCTGGCGTTCCTTTCAATAATTCCGCAACATCTTGCGGTATATCCGGGCAATTATCCATCGTTGTTTTCCCATCTGCCGCCAACATTCCATTCAAAGACAGTAGTAGTAAAGCAAACAACAAAAAAGATATGCACAAGGGTTTTCTAAGGAAACCTATCCTAAAGCTAATAATACTGAGAATTTCCATTTTATTCATATTTAAAGGTAAGGAGCCGTAAATCCCAGCTTCCTCATACCGGCTTTCACTTCAGGGCAACTTGTGAATAAATCCCAGATCAAACCGGAACGATAATTTTCTATAGCCACAATATAGTTTAATTGATCATATGCAAAGACTTGTTTGCCGACTGATATGGGAGTTGTCTGGAGGTTAAAATCTCCGGAAAAGCCATTGTCCTGAAAAATCTTATCGCCTAAAACATAGTAAAAATACCGGATTGCGCTCATTGACTCTTCCGGAGTATAAGGTAATGCCCCAACAGCAGCATACGGCTGTATTAACCCTTTGTCTGCACTTGGAGTTCCTGTATATCCCCAACAATCTGCATTATAATTATAGTACCCCTTCTTATTCTCAACACAATAAGCATGATTAATTAAATGTACGTTCTTTAGCTGCAATTCAAAATCACCATACTGATCTTTTAATCCATAAGGGTTAATTCCTAAAAATGAGTACTGCGAATACCCGGGCCAGCCACCATAATCCGGACCAAATGGTAATGTATATCCATAAAATGTTTTGCCGTTTTTTATTGCTCCATTTGTCGCCCAACCATTATCATAAGCAGTTTTTTTGACCGGATAAGTAGGTGAAGAAGCAGCCAGAACATAAGTTATCAATGTTTCATTCCAACCCTTGCACATAAAAGTAGCTTTCCAGTCTACCGTAGGACTCCATAACCAGTATAAAGCATCTTCACCACGAGTAAACCAACTCCATTCAACATTTTCATATAATCCAGTAATGTCATTTCTCAGGGTAGTTTCTACCTCCGAATTCGAATCAAAATATTGTCTTACTGTCAGTAATCCCATCATCAGAAAGGATGTCTCCAATAAATCTGCGCCATCATCATCTGCACCCTGCCACAAGGTTACCTCTCCCGTAGCACCATTGATCCGGTGTGGAAACGCCCCGTGAAACCGGACTGCTTTATTTTTCAGGAAACTGATAATTTGAACCATGCGGTCCAAGCCCTCTTGTCTGGTAATAAACCCTCTTTCGATTGCAGCAGGGATGAACATTATTCCGAATCCACTGCCTCCTGTCGTACAGTCAGTCAAAGGACGTTCCGATGCATCCAATGCAAGACCACAATCAGGACTTCCGTCAGTCCAGAAAAAATTGAACGTTGTTTTCTGAATAATATCCAACAACTCATCATCCGAAACTCTTGAAAATTTATCTGAAGGATCTATCCCCGTCCTCATGTTAAATTCGATCTTTTCATTAAGATATACACCCGTTCCGGACTTCAAATTTCGTAGTATAGTTATGTTGTAAACCGTAAGATATGAATCGAGTGGATTCTTTGGATTTATAACTATGCAGGAATCTCCGTCTGAAAGCGACATATTCAACTCTATTTCTCCGTTCGTTTCGGTATTAGTACAAGAAATAGCTTGTTCAAGCGAATTGGGATCTATCTTTTGAGAGAACTTTAATTTAATTCCGGGAGAGTTGCCGGACAACAATTCAGGATCTGCTGTAAGATCAACATTCTCAATTTTTTTTGAGACCAAAGATAGTTCGCCGGCTGGTTCATGTTTTTCTTCGCTGCAACTGACTGTTATAAGAACGAATAATATAGTTATCGCATTATTTTTTTGTCTCTTAAACATGATACATTTATGTTCTAATCGATTCGTTATTTGCAAAAGATATCCGGAAAGCATATCAAAAGCTTTCATTTATCAACTTTTTCTCATTTCTGTTTTTCAGAAAGTTGTAAAAATGACAAAAGGGGCTTTTGACATACTTCTTTAATAAGTCCGGCAACCTCAAAAAGTTAATTAATAACCCGGGTTTTGTTCGAGATTACTTTTCTTTATTTCCAATGAAGGGATTGGCCATAAGTAATTATGTTCCGGAAAGTTACGATAATTAAACACATAATACCGATAGGATTTATCGCCTGTGTCACTATCCTTAAGTACCTCTACGCCAATCGCATTTTTAGAAAAATCAGTTACTGCATCTTTCCATCTACGGGCATCATACCAGCGATTTCCTTCGAAAGCCAGTTCTATCTTGCGTTCATGCTTTATCTTTTCCAATAGCCCTGTTCCCGAGGCTGTGACGGCAGGCATGTTAACTCCTGCTCTACTTCTTACCTTGTTTACATATTCAATGGCAACACTCTCTTTTCCCAAATGGTAATTAGCCTCTGCATAAGTCAGATAGAACTCTGCCAACCTCATATAAATCCAGGGCTGATCGCTCCCTACGGTAGAAGTATATGTCCAGCTTTCATCCAGGGATTTAAGAACACCATAACCCAGTTTTGAGGCATTCCACCACCAGTCAACATTGATATTACGGCTATCTTTGCCTCCGTCCCACATTTCAACTTCCCTTCCCTGAAATGTTAAGCCATCGTAATAAACCGAATATGACAATCTCGGATCACGGTTTTTATATGGATGATCAGGGTCATAATCCGTTGCTTTCGGATTAAGGATAGGTTGAAGGTTATCATCATTTCCCGTATAACCCAATACAGGAATTTCTCCGCTTAAGGTTTCATATTGGTCAACAAAACCTTGCAGCGGATTTTCAGAAACCCATCCGCCCGAGCCGCTGGGGAATCTCCATTCATCTACACGTTGTCCGCCTCTGCAATGAAAATACGAATCGGACAATCCATATGATTCCGGTCCATATTCATCAATGAATTGTTTAAAAAAGATAACTTCCGAAGCCGCCGCATTCAGAAACAGGTCTTTATATGAATCAGATAAACTATATTGCCCTAACCCAAATAATTCTTCACAAGCGTCAGCAACCAACTGCCATTTGCTTTGATCATTATTGGTGTTGTATAGCGGGCTTGCAGCATACAATAAGGCTCTTATCTTTAGCCCTATAGCCGCGCCTTTAGTAATCCTGCCGAAGTTTTCACCTACTGCTTTGTCTTTGTCCAGTAAATAAGGGATTGCCAGGTCAAGTTCTTTTACAACAAAATCAACGATCTCATTTACAGAAGTCCTTGGCACATTGAAGTCATCATCCAGGCTAAACGTATTTTCAAGTAATGGCACAGCGCCGTATCTTGAAAATAACTCCACATAAAAGAAAGCGCGAAGCCACCTTATTTCTGCTGTATACTGTCCGATTGTAGTTGCATCACCAATACTCGTGTCTATATTTTCAAGAAAAATATTATTATTACGGATAGCATTATATGCTTCGTTCCAGAATCCGCCAAAGAAATACATATTATCCGCCGTAATGCTACCGTTGGTATAATTATCGCAGCGGGTTTCATGCATGTGATAAGATTCGTCAGTGATTCCTGTCATACGTAAGCCACCTGAATACATCTGAAATCCATGGGGCAACTCGTTATACCTGCCGTTAACATATAATTTCACTAATGCAGGGTCTGTCCATACATCCGACTCTGAAACTGCATTTAAAGGCTTCAGATCAAGTATATCATCACACGACATACAACATAAAGCCAAAATAAATATATATACAATTCTTTTCATATTAAGTCTTATTATAAAGTTATATTTAATCCTACCGAAACCAGCCGTTGCTGAGGATAATACCAGCCGGTTGACGATCTGCTTTCCGGATCTATGTATTTTACCTTATCGTAGATGAAAAACAGGTTATTAGCTGTCGCAAACACTCTTAAATTACTGATATTAAATTTATCAAGCAGCTTCTTTTTAAAAGTATATGCTAATTCAACATTCTTTAGTCGCAGGAAAGAGTTATCTTTTACCCAGATTGTACTTGTATACTGAATGCTACTGCTACTCATATCATAAGCCGCCGGATATTTTGCGTTCGGGGTCTCTGATGCAGAAATCCAACGTCCGGTGTAATAATCAACCTGCTGGTTTAAATCCCATGGCTGATAAATAGTCTTGGCTAAGCCCTGCCCTTGAAACAATAGGTTTAATGAGATTCCCTTCCATTCCGCACCCAGGGAAAATCCGTAGATTATTTTCGGAGTAGGCGATTCTGTTAATATGATCTGGTCATCACTATCTAACTTACCATCACCACTGACATCAACAAACTTCACGTCTCCGGGTTTAGCACCGGCAAAGTGAGGCGTATTATCAATTTCTTCCTGTGTCTGATAAAGACCATCTGCCTTATATACCATCAGGTAATCGATGGGTCTCCCTGTTCTTCTCTGCCATTCCGGGGTATCAGCCGCTTCATCTATAAAAACAATTTTACTCTTTGCAAAAGAAAATTGCCCGCCGATATTATAGTTGACATCTCCAATTTTGTTATAATGGTTCAATTGTACCTCTACACCCTGATTTTTCGTTTTCCCGATATTTTCATTGGGCAAAACTAAACCGGTATAAACAGGAACAGAAGCGTTGCGGGCAGTTAGAATATCAGATCTTTTTTCAAAGAAATATTCAACAGTTCCGTTTAACAGTGATCTTTTTAAGCCAAAATCAATACCGATATTCGTTTTTGCAGCCGTCTCCCAGGTAATATTAGGATTGGGAGTTGTTCCCGGTGTCAACCCTTTAGCAAGAGTTTTACTATCTCCGAATACATATGAACTATTACTTGTATCCAGGTTATAAAATTGAAGATATTGAAAGTTACTTACCCTGTCATTTCCTAACAATCCCCATGAAGCACGTATCTTAAGATTATCCATAAAATCTTTATTGAAAAAATCTTCTTCTGAAATACGCCAGCCGGCAGATACGCCCGGAAAAAGACCCCACCGTTTATTTTCCGGAAAGTTTGCAGAAGCATCATACCGCAGGGTTAATTCCACCATATATTTATCACTATAATTATAATTTATCCGTCCGAAAACGTTTCTTCTTGCACTTTCTTCTCCTGAGCCGGTATTATCCTTTCCCTCATCGGCGCCAGCAAACAAATAAGGCAGTTGACTTGATACTAAATCTTTACGGGAAGCCGCAAAATATTCGTAATAATGCTGATACTGTTCATAGGCGGCAAACCCGCTGATATTATGCAAACCAAACTTGCGTTCATACCCGATCATTAAATTAATTATCTTATTTGTTTCGTGACCATATTGTTGGAATAAAGAGGTAGTACCTGTTTGATCACGAAGGTTTTCATACTCTCCGGTATCTGAATTATATGAATATTGATCATAAGGTTGTGACAGGTCTTTCCTATAGGCTGTATAGTAATCATAAGCACCATATCCGGAAACATACAAACCCTGTGTGATAAAAGGCAAGTCCCATCTTACCGATAATTTAGATTCCGCTTTTTTCGTTTGTGTTCTTTTCTCACCACTTTGCCCATTGGCAAGATTTACAGGATTCCCATTGGTCGTTTTCGTGACCAGGCCATTCGAGTAATAAGGAAGATCATATGGCGCTGAGACGAATACCTGCCGGATCAGGTCTTCTGTGCTCAATGTAGGCGACTTAACATCGCCAATCCGATAAGAAAGGTCTACACCAACTTTGAGGTTTTTTGTGATTTGTGCATCAATATTTGAACGGACATTATATTGTTTATATCCATAAGCATCGCTTTTATATATCGCATCCTGATTCAGGTATTGCCCGGATATATAATACTTGACACTCTTACTACCGCCGCTAAGCGTTAATGTATGCTGTTGTTCCATCGACCATTTATCTATTACGGTATCCCACCAATCCGTATCGCCCCATTTATCCGGATCATTTGTTCCATTTCGATACTGGCTGATGATATCCTGATATTCTGTCGGTCGTCCGTTTCGGGAGTTCTGTTCATCTTTCCAGGTCAGATACTGTTCTGCGCCCATTAGATCCGGACGCCGGGTAGCCTGAGTGGCTGAAAAAGAATTATTATAATTCAGCCTGAGTTTACCTTCCGCACCGCGTTTGGTTGTCACGAGGATTACACCATTGGCAGCCTGGGCACCATATATAGCAGCTGAAGCATCTTTCAGTACTGAAATGCTTTCAATATCTTCGGGAGTCAACCGTTCAAATCCTCCGCGGTTAGCGACTCCGTCTATTACATATAACGGGGATGTATTTCCTGTCGTGGCAATACCACGGATGGTTATTTCCGTGTTTTCTTCACCGGGATTACCGCTACGGTTATTAATGATCAAACCACTAACCCTGCCTGCCAGACCATTGGCTATGTTGGCAGTCTTTGTCTGAAGCATTTCCGTACCATCAATGACAGCTACAGAACCGGTCAATGTGGCTTTCTTTTGTACTCCATAACCTACAACAATGACTTCTTCCAGCAACTGAAAATCTTCAACCATAACGACATTCAATGGAGTAAGATCCTTAAGGGTGACATCTTGTGATGTATATCCGATATAGCTGAATTGAATTATATCACCAATATTAGCAGATAAAGAAAACTTACCGTCAATATCAGTTATTGTTCCCTGTGTTGCAGAGCCTTTTACTTTTACTGTGACACTGATTAATGGTTCACCGGATTCATCGGTCACCAGCCCGGTCACAACACCTTGTTGCATAAATGAGGATGTTCCCTGTGAATCTGCATCTCTTGCCGACATCGTAAAAATACTTACAGCAGAAAGACATACTAAAACATGTATGATTTTTGAAAAGTATCTTACTTGTGAGTTTTTCTTGGAATGAAAGTCCAACAAAGATTTGTTTTCCATGATTTTATAAATAATTATTAGTACATTTTTAAATAATAAGCATCGACTTGCACCGATCCTATAGTCCGGTATCAAATTACTCTATGTTCTCCTGTTAATTCATCGGCATCTTTTTTACGTTTATACTTGCTCTACTTTTTACTATCTTGACGTCATTTAATAAAAAGTATACTTTTACCTCATGCATGGTAAACATGACGCAAATATAAAACGGCTCTAAAAAAACTTTAAAAAAAAAGCCACATCAAAGACACGTCGTGGTTGACTTTGTAATCATTACAGGTTTTACAAACACACATCAACCACATCTAAACCACTGGTTATATGCTTATTATTTATATATTTTCACAGTTGGGTATGTTGACATTATACTACACAGACCATGTCATCATAAACTGTTCAGAGACCTAAAATGAAACTTGTAAGACTATTTTCTGCATCTAAATTTAATTTCCGCTTCAGCCTGTATTTCTTTAATTCTACCGATCGTACAGCAATTCCCATTATTGCGGATATTTCCTTTGTCGTAAGATTAGCTCTCAATAAACAACAGAATTTTAGTTCGGAAGGGGATAAATCCGGATATGATTTTTGTAATTGTTGCATAAAGTCATAATAGACTTCTACAAAATAGTTTTCAAAGGAGAGTAATTTATCTTTCTCCGTAGCGCCTTCCTGAATAAGCTTCATCAACCGGCGATACAATTTATTCGGATAACGTTCGCCCAATTCCTTTTTCTGCGCTTCTACTTCTGTAGAAATAGATTCGAGGATTTCCTGTTTTTGTGTTAAATAACGCATCCGGTTTTTGAGCTCATTTTCCTGGCTCTTTACCTTTTCCTGCAATTGTTCATAGGCTTGTTGTTTCAATACTTCAGCATGTTTTCTTTGTTCCTCTTCATATTGTTCAAGAAGTTTTTTGCGTTTCCGTTCACTAATCAGGTTTACAATTGCAACAGTAACTATGATCAAAAGTAAGATATATATCATAATCATCCATATACGCAAATAGAACGGAGGAGAAACTTGTATGGGGATTATTAACGAATTCTGATAGCTATCTTTGATTTCAAGCTCATATCTCCCGGATGGCAAATTCGTAAAATAGATAGTTCCGGAATTCTGCCAGGCACTCCATTCATTTCTAACTCCTGATAAACGATAAGATATTAATGCAGGTCGTGTTTGTAAGCCGGTTGATATGTTAATTGTTACATTAGTTGCTGTATTTGGAAGTTCTATCTCCGGCTGATGAAAATCTACATAGACATTTAAATCCTCTTTATCGCTATACTTAAATGCCTCTATCCGCAAAGGATGTGGTTCCGGTATACCGTAAGCTGCTATTTTGTTATTAAGAACAACTGTTCCGTCATATGTAGAAACAAAGGTTAATGAATCATTTATGGATTTAAGGTTAAAATGTTTATCATAAAGCAGTAATTCATTCTCTGCAAAAGGATAGCTCACGACCAATTCTGCTGATAAATCCGTCATACGATATAAAAACAATTCATTATGAGTAGCAACCCAGATATAGTTCTTATAAGCATTTTCAACTGTTTGAAACTTGTCCATATACATGATCTCATTGCTTAAGTTTTCCAGTTTTCTGAAACTTTTCTCCGCAACGTCATAAGTATAGAACCCATCAGGAGTCGCAAAGACTATTTTATCTTCAATTTTAACTAACCTGATCCTGCTGTAATTTGAATAGCCTTCAATATCTGCAAAAACTTCAAAATCCTCTATCTGGCTCAGTTCTTTATCTATACGTAAGCGGTAGATTCCTTTCCCGGGCTGAATAGCCCATACTATATTAAGATTTTCAGGCATTATATAGGTATAATCTTCGCTATTCTTTAGTGAGGATAAATACGTCCATGTATTACCTATATATTGTAGCAATGCAATACCGGAATACGATCGTAAGAATAAATATTCATCCCCATGATTTGCCACATATTCAAATTGCCGTACGCCGTTCACATTACAAAAAGGCTCAAAGGCAGACCGTCCCTGCGACTTCTTATAAAGGAGGTCTGTGGCTCCACACAGCAATTCATTCTTTAAATTACAGAATTGAAGAGGATATATGGAACTTTGTATCTTCTTACCGTCATCTTCATAGAAATAGATGCCTTGATTCGATGCGATATAGATATCCTCATCGAAACTCTCAGCATCAAAAAAAATGCCTGTTTCCGTATTTGTTTTCCACAAATAAGTTTCTGGATTCAATGCGACAGATGAAATACCATTGTCTAAAGAAAGCCATATAAAATGTTCATTGGCAAAACAAACTCCATGCACATTAAGATCCTGTAATTGTGAAGAATGTATATGCGTCTGCTCTCCATTCTTCAAATCCAGAAGAAATAAGCCGTCACCGATTGTTCCGACAGCAAGCATTTCATCTTTCCAGATGCTGCCACAATCTATTCGCACCGGTATTTGATTTTCGTTTTTCAATTGAGTTAATAATACCGCTTCATTATTTTCTAATGTATAGATACTCCCATCTATAAGACCGATCAGATATTTGTCTGCATTTATCTGAAAAAGGAACCTGATTCCCTCGTTTAAAAGAGATGGAGCATTGTAGAACTCACTTAATCTATCCTCATGTATTTGCAAAAGAGTTCCTTTACATTCCTGGGTAAACAACCCCTCCCCTGTTTGGTAAAGAGATGTATGACATTGATCTTTCACTAAAAAAGACATTTCCGTACCATCATAACAAAGAATATTCCCAAAAGAATGGAAATAAATCCTATCTCCGGCGACTCCTATAGACCAGAATGTCTCGCCCCGAATATTTAACTTTTCAACTAACGGCAAAAGAGAAACATAAGTTATCTTTCCATTTATACCGTATTCCCAATAACCTATATTATTGTCACCAGCCGCATAGATACGATCATCAATACAGCGGACAGCTCTTACTATAGCACGTTCATTCGGTTCTAATAAATCCCAATCATTACCGTTAAACCTCAAAAGCCCACTGTTGTTACAAACATAAAGGATCTGTTCAGGTGAAACTGCAATCCCCCAATTCTGAACTCCGCCCTTATGATCCTTATGATTGTAGTTAGTGATATGTACAGGCAACTGCCCATAATTTATATCAGGACAGCAATAAAAGAATATACATATAAACAACAATATCCTACAGTAGCTCTTCATTCTATACTATAACTATATCTGAATCAGATTAATAATACAAAAATACAATAATTATTCTGTTTTACCATCCCTGATTTCATGATATTTTTAACAAAAAGCTCTTTTTCTTTTAAATCCGGTCCTATTGCCCGAAAACAATCCGACCATCAAAAGGACAACTTCTCCATTTTAACGTAGTTTGCATATAAATTATTGATTCATAAAAAAGAAAAAGCGACTAAAATAAAGATTCTAAGTCGATCTAATAAAATTCGGCAGTTCAACTGATTACGAAAAATATGTCGTAAAGCAAGATCCTGTCTTTTGATATTTATGAATTTATTCGGGTACTTTCATTTCTTCCTCTTATACAGAAAGTCTTTCCATTTTTCTTCCGAAGTGCCTTGTTGGAACATTTCGTATCGTGCCATGACAAAGAATAAATCTGATAGCCGGTTTACAAATTGTAAAACGATTTCCGGTAACGGATCTTTGCGGTGAAGCGTCCACAGGCGGCGCTCGCTCCGGCGTGCGATTGTACGCGCCATATGCAGATGCGAAGATACAAGCGTTCCGCCCGGAAGAATAAAATCTGCATTCCCACCCATTTTCTCCGTTAGTAAATCAATTTGTTTTTCGCAAAACAATACAATTTCCGGATCTATCGGGTTCGGGTTTTTATCCCTTATCTCCGATGGAGTGGCAACGTTCGACATGACAACCATAATTTCTTTCTGTATGCGGAACAAAAATTGATGCCATTCATGTCCGGTCGGTAAAAAAGCACGCACTACTCCGATCATACTGTTCAATTCATCCAGGCAACCGTTAGCTTCTATACGGATATCATCCTTATCGACCCGCTGTCCGCCATGTATACCTGTCTTTCCCTTATCTCCGCCGCGTGTGTATATTCTCATAATCATTCGAATAAGTCCATAAAATCATCCGTCTCCGCCCAGTACAAATGGGTATATCCGGCTATTGCATTTTTATATCGCAGCAATTTTGTGTCGACCGGTTTATTTTTTGCCGAATATTGCTCTGCAACACTTTCAAGATCACTTTCGATAGAAGAATAATGAAACTCATGCCCTTTCATTTTCAGACCGTTATATTCAAAGTTCCGGTATCCAAGTGTCAGTTTCATATTCTGCATAGACGCTTTCTGTTTGAAAATATTGACCATCGGGTATTCGTTTCCGGCATCATCGGCAATCGAAGACGACAGATACATCATGCCACCACATTCGGCAAACAGTCTACCCTCCTGCTCCACATACCGGCGGATGCTATCCTTCATGCTTGTATTATTACTTAATGCTTCAAGATACAATTCCGGGTATCCTCCGGGCAAATAGACGAAATCTGCTTCGGGAAGTTCCTTGTCGTTCAAAGGACTGAAAAAGGTTACCGTTCCTCTTTTCTTCAGGTATTCTATATTTTCATGATACATAAAGTTAAAGGCTTCGTCCAATGCTACGGCAGATTTCAATGGCGAATTCAGTGCCGATTCTAACTGTGATCTGTGTAAGGAGTTTTGCAGTACTTCCTGCCGTCTTTCCCGCAAAAGGCTCCGACCGAGACACACCAATTTCCGTATTGCACTTTTCTTCTGCTGAAATATTTGTCAAAACGGTCTTTTCCGGCACAACCGATCCCCTTTCTTTCCGGGTCAATGCCAATAATCCGTCCAGATCAATATGCTTTTCTACAAACGCAGCCGCTTTATCGGCAAATTCATTGAAAAGTATCTCTTTATCTATTTTCAGTCCCAAATGACAGGATGGTATTTCCAGTTCTTTATTTTTAGGAAGATAACCCAACGGTGTCAATCCGACATCATTGCAGGCTTCTTTCAAAAAGGCATAATGGCTTTCGGAGCTGACCATATTAAAGATGACACCTGCTACCTGAACATCTTTGCAAAAGTTTTTAAAGCCATACATAAGCGGGGCTACGGAATAAGCCATGGATTTGGCATTAACCACCAATATAACGGGAAGACCGAGCACCTGGGCAATCTGCGCACTACTCCCCTGCATCTTCTCATACCCATCGAATAATCCCATCACACCCTCGGTAATCGCAACATCACTTCCGCATGTATATTTTCCGTAAATATCCCTCACATGGTTTTCAGACGAAAGAAATAAGTCAAGGTTAATTGTGTTATTGCCGGAAGCCAACTCATGAAACTTCGTATCAATATAATCGGGGCCGCTTTTAAATGCCTGCACATTCAGTCCCCGGTTCCTGAAAGCCCTCAATAAGCCCAATGTGAGCATTGTTTTCCCACTTCCCGAATGAACGGCTCCGATTAGTAATTGTGATCCCATATAACCAAACACTTAAGTCTTACATATTCAGTTTCATATAATTAAAGCCTCATTTATTTTGCGCAAATGTAATTATTTTCTTTACTTTATTCCAATCAATCCACCCAGCAAGAAGCAGCAAAACAAAAGGATAAACAATCCTTATAATTCTTCCGACTGATCAACTTTTTGCGTAAAGTCTAACTGATCCACCGGGTTTTTACATTGATCCAATTTTCTTTTCATTTCCCTATTTGCATGCAAATTGCATGTACATAAAAAAACAAGCGATTAGAATTTTCACTCTAATCGCTTGTTTTTCAATGTCGGGGTACCAGGATTCGAACCTGGGACCCCCTGCTCCCAAAGCAGGTGCGCTAACCGGACTGCGCTACACCCCGTGCAATTCCTTATTGCGGGTGCAAATGTAAAAATAATTTCTTAAACAACAAATGATTTACCGCAATTATTTACTTTTTCTTTTTTAGAACGCATCAAAATGGTAGACGATTCCGACTGAGGGCCCATTGTATCCCCAAGATAAATCTCCTTCGAATTTTCTTTTGGAGGCATCGATCTTTACCCATAAACCGGTATAGCCTACATTAACATAAAAATGCTCCAATAACTTATATTGCAAAGCAAGATCCGTGGCGATTATTTTACCATCAATATTTTTGATTTTTACTGCAAGATAATCAAATTCGGCAGTGACAGCGAATTTAGATGATATGGCATAAGTACCCCATATACCAAAATTCGGCAGAGGAGCTGTGATTCCGAAGTCATCTTTATAGGAAAGTTCGAGGGTATTGCCTGTAGTCGACATTCCCAGATCAAATGCAAGAACATGAAATCCGATGTTGGCTCCGATATCAAACTTTTTATTGCTGAAGAATGCATAGCCATACGATACCCGGTACACATCCGTATTGAAATAAGCATATATATCTGCGTTTATAGGATAAGTATGTTCTCCGAAATCAATATCTTTTTCCAATTTTCTATCAGTATGCCTGTGAAGGCGGTAATAATTGAAATCAACACGGTTGTGATTCCCGAATCGACCATTAAATCCAAATAAAAGTGTCGGAGTATGACGGGGCATTCCGATTTTTTCCAGATCAATATCAGTCCCGTGTCCTCTTGCTCCATCTACCCTGATTATGGTATTGCTGATCGGAAAAAAACCTCCGGCCTTGAAGTTAAAACGATGAACAGTCCATGGTTTTTCATGAACTTTTTTTACTTTTTTTTCGACCCTGGTTGAATCTTCGTCTATTTTATATCCATTTCCCCACACAGGTGTCTGACAACACATCATAAGCAGAACCAACAAAACGACTTCCTTCCTGGCTATTAATGATTTCATCAATTAAATACTATTTTATTTTTCAATTTTTAATTATACACAAAAGTATACACTATTTTCTAATATTAAAATTAAAATAATAAAAAACATATTTTTATTCGCCAATAAATTAAAATGTATAGTTAACAAAACAAAAGACCATTGCTAATAAGGGAAAAAGCACATTTTATAATACGAATTATTTTCGCATCATTATCTGATACATAGTAATATATTTTCATATAAATGATTTATGCAAATTAATAACATATACACAAAGATACGCTAACGAGCTATACCTCATGCAATTTCTTATTGCGGGTGCAATTATTTACTTTTTCTTTTTAAATTCCTTGCAATCAATACTCTTCTCTTTCAGTTGCTCTTTAAGAGAGCAACCTGTACAGGTATCACAGGGGGAGAGGGGCTTCGTGAAAAAACAATAGACTTTATATCCGACATACCCTACTGCAAGTATTACTATAATGGTGATTGCTATTTCCTGCCACATATAAAAAATGTTTGTATAAACAAAGGTAACAATATATTCCCGCTTCGCCAAATAGCATGAGAAGAATTTTATTTATCTTTGCATCCCGAAAAAAATAATTTATTATGCTAAAGGTTATTTCCAATCCCCATATTTTAACAGTAATTATGTTGGTCTTTTCCAATTGTTTTATGACATACGCATGGTATGGACATCTGAGAACCCTATCTACAAAAAGCTGGTATATAGCGGTATTCATCAGTTGGTGTATTGCTTTTTTTGAATACCTTATTATGGTTCCGGCTAATCGTATCGGCTTTCAGGTTTATTCGCTGGCACAATTGAAGATCATTCAGGAAGTAGTGACATTGGCTGTTTTTTTTCCTTTTGCTCTGATATTCATGAATCAGCCTTTTAAAACCGACTATATCTGGGCAGCATGCTGTATGCTCGGAGCTGTTTATTTTATGTTCAGAAGTTAATCATTCCGATAAGCCTTTTAGCCTGATATTCATTAGAAAAAACAGGAAACAATAATTTCCGGCGCTCTTTAATAATATCTGTGGAAAACGGAATATTCATAAGCTCATGGCATTTCTGAATCATTTTTTCCGGAGGGTCGGCAATATGGCAAAGCGCATCCAAACCGCTACCGGCAAGCATCATCGGATTTACTACGACATGACGTCCGGTAAATAAGCTGTTTAACAACTTCAACTTCAATCCTGTATCCTGAAATGTTACAAGCAAGTTTATCTGTGCCGTACTGATCAGTTCGTTGATTCTTTCGACCGAAGGATTCGCTTCTACCGTAATATTGCTATAACGGGAAGCAGCTTTCAGCAATGTGGAGGAAGGATCCATTCCCGCAATAATACAACGATATGGAGACATTTCACAAAACACGTTTTCAATAAGATACAAGGCGGCCTTCTCATTTTCCTTAACCGATAGCTTACCGTGATAAAGAAGAAAGTCCGACTGTCCGGCAGTAGACGTGATCTCGTCATTCCCATGAAAACAAGGTATAAATTCCACTTTATCGCGTGGAAACTCTTTTTGCAGATAATCCGTATCTGTCTGTGAAACCGCAATCATCAATTCCGCACCTGCAACATTCTTCTGATACCATTTAAACCGTTGCGCTTCTATATAAAAGAAGCATTTTTTTATCATATTACGTTCCGCGTTTCCAATCTCACGGTAATAATCATGTTCAATATTGCATTCACGAAAGATTTTGAACCGGTCTTTCAATCGACTGTCTTTCAGATAATAACAAGTGTGCAGTCCCTCAAACAGAATCGGATAATTATTTTTCAGCAAATTATCTATTAATCGTTTATCCTTACGACTATATACATTATAAGGAAGATAAGTCAGATTCGACATAATCCCTGTACGACGCCGATAATAATACACCTCTTCACAGACCTCCTCCAATTCTACGGAACGAGGCCTTTCATATTCAAAACAATGCAATATAATTTTAATACCATAATCATGCAAAGCCTTGATCTTATAATAGATATCAATTACCCCGCCATAATTGGCCGGCCAAGGAATATTGATGGAAACAAGATTCAGTTTTTTATCCATTGCGTTTTTGATACGGGTTAGAAGTTAGCAATTGATGTTTGGAATAAAAATGAAACAGCCCTTTCAGATGAAGCCAGGATATTCGTGTAAAAAATTTCTTATTGGAAATACGGTTATAATGATGAATGATATGAAAAAAAGGCAGACAAACTATCTGATAGCCTTTCTGATAAATACGAAGACAAAAATCAGCATCTTCGGGGCCATAAAAAATATTTTCGTCAAGATAACCAACCTCATTCAATATCGCCTTCCGAAACATCTGGCATGCTCCAATCGCATACTCAACTTCAAACGGCTTATTACCTAACAGTTCTTTATGATAAAACTGCGCTTTATTCTGTTTCTTTACTTGGTTATGAAAACCTTTTGTCAATACCGACCGACCGGTTTTGCCAACCAACAGGTTCCTCACTTTATGTTTCGGATAAGGAAGCCTGCGGCAACTATCCTGCACATCTCCATTCTCCGATTGAAGCCGGCAGGCACAAAGCCCGCATTCCGGATGATTAGTCAGATAGTCAATCATTCCGTCAATCGCTTCTTTGTTTACGACTGTATCAACATCCAAGATCCAGATATATTCTCCCTTCGCCGCATTCATTCCTATATTACGAGCAACAGCTATTCCATTATTTTTTTGCAGTAAAATAAGGTTTATCCACTCACCATACGAATGCAAAATCGCACGTGTATCATCCGCCGAACCGTTGTCTACCACTATTATTTCCACCGGACGTTGCATTGTTGATTCCATTACCGAATCAAGACATACTTTCACATCCCGCTGTGCATTCCAGGTTATAATTACGACAGACAGCAATGAATTCATACCATGAACATGAAGTGAAATAGTTTACGTTTAAGGGCTTTCAGCGCTATTTTAAAATCGGTGAACGAACCGAATTGTCCAATATTTTTCAGAATAAATGAAGGACGCAGAAAAAATGACAGATTATTGCGAAACAGCATTTTCTCCATTTCCTTGCTCGACAGATTCGGATAGTTCAGGA
Source organism: Tannerella sp. (assembly GCA_031551825.1). Taxonomy (GTDB): domain Bacteria; phylum Bacteroidota; class Bacteroidia; order Bacteroidales; family Tannerellaceae; genus Tannerella. The sequence continues at coordinate 30,618 of JAVBNB010000049.1, forward strand.
TGGAATGATGTTGCACATCGGTCGGCACATAATCACCACCGACAATCCAACCATTTTCACGGGCTAAATCATAAAATTCCGTTCCGGGAAACGGAGCTACAATATTAAACATCACCTGGCTCACATTCAATGCCTTCGCCTTACGAAATGTATCTTTAATTGTCTCCTTCGTTTCAAGAGGACTTGTTCCGATCAATATATTCAACTTAACAGGAACATTATATTTTTTAAGCCATCCGATGCCTTTGTAAATTTGCTCTGAGGTAATACCTTTTTTTATATACTCAAGAATCTCATCATTAAAGCTTTCCACACCCAGATCGACAAATTCACAGTTCGATTCATGCAGAATCTGAGCAATTTCTTCCGTTATCGCATCCGCACGGGCCTGACAACCCCAACTGAACCCATGTTTTTTAACACACTCACAAATAGGGCGTAAACGTTTTGTCGTTGTAATAAAATTATCATCAATAAAGGCTATTGCACGATAGCCCTTCGCCGCTAGCATATCCAACTCTTCGATTACATTTTCCACGGAACGATAAGTAATTGGAGGTTTTCGGCCATGATCCTGATCTTTCTTGAATTCTATTTCACGCGCGAAGGTCAGTGAACTCGGGACACAATAAATACATTTGAACGGACAATTACGGCTTGTCAAAACTGTCGTATAAGGATGTATCTTCAGCTTTGGATTCGTATAAGGATATTTTTCAATAAAATGACGCGCTGGAAAAGGCAGGCAATCCAGATCTTTTATCAGTTCCCTTGCAGGATTATGTCGTACTTTTCCTTCTTTAAGAAAGGATATGCCTTTTGTTGTACTAAAGTCTTGTCCTTCCGAAATCTTTCCGACAAGTTCCTGTACAGTCAATTCCGGCTCTCCGCGAACAACAACGGCCTGCTCATCAATGAGCAGCTTTTGAGTAAAATAAGTAACTCCGGGACCCATTGTAACAATCCAGGCATCCGGATGATATTTTCTTATATATTGTATCGTTTTAGAATCCGTTTCCAATGATAAATTAACACACCACAACATATAGCAGTCGCTTTTGTCATCCGCCAGAAATTGTTCTAATTGTTTCTCATTCTTATTTTCAAGAACAAAATCACAGTAATGGACATCATGATCTTTTTCCAGAATAGCGGCAACAATCAACTCGTAAATATTCGGCATTGGATAAACAAGTCGTGTACACCCTGCTGTTCTTTCTGCAGGAAGTTCACCGTCAAGAGATGGAGGTACTATAAATGTTATAATCATAATTGCAGGCTTTCTTTTAATAGAACTTTAAACCTATTGTTTTATTGCATGGAATGCTATAAATAACAATTAATGATTAGGTTCAATATGCATTGCCGAAGGCTCCACCTGTTCAAAGATTTGTATAAACTGCCCTGCCTGTTCCTCACGCGAAAACTTTTTTATTTCTTCTTTATCCGAATGATCAATATAGGTTTTCTTCTCTTTCCAGAGTAGGTAATGCTCCTTTATAAATTCATATACTTCACCGGCATTATGAGCTGATAATCCTGAACGTGTACGGTTGATGACCTCCTCAAGACATCCTTCGTCGCCACGTACGCATAAAATCGGTTTACCGACAGCCAGCGATTCAAAAAACTTAGTCGTCATCACTCCTTTCGGACCACCTTCATCCGCTTTATTTGTAAGTAGCAATAAAATGGAACTCCCGTTCAAAACTCCGGGTATGTCCGAGGCGGATACATAACCGGGATATTCCATATAAGGTTCAATAACAGAATATTTACCGGCAGCAGCATTGATTATTTTTTCCGACTTGCTATCCACAAACCAACGTATCCGAAACAAATCCGGAGATATCAACCCCTCATCGGAAAGTTGTTCCACTGCCTGAAAAAGCAAGTCCGGATTACGCATAGCAGTACTAAGCAAACGGCCGGTGTAGGTGATATAAAATTTATCCGTTTCCACAGCGGAAGGATAAAATATTTCCGGATCATACCCATTATAAATTAGTTGAGTATTCGCGTTATACTTTTTAAGAACCGACACATGCCATGGCGATACGGTCGTTACAGCAACCGCTTTTCGCAAGATTTCATTTCTTATATTCAGATTCTTTCTCCGGAAAATTGACGCAATTATTTTATCAAGTCCACCTATTTTCGGAAGGTCATGAGAAATAAACTCATTCCCTGTATATTGCTCAATTATATCTCGTAAGTCCACAATCAGAGGAAGCCGTGTCTTTTTTGCGAAACGCCACGCTGCGCGCATCGGAAAAGTTCGATATGTACTGCACAGAACAAGATCAAATTGATGTTTCTTCATACTATTCAAAGCCTCACGATACATCCGCCGATCCTTATATCCGAACAACATATCCCGCAAAAAAGTCCATCCCCACTCTACCTTTCCGGCAAATCCATTCTTCCTGTAATAACGGACATAAGTTACGTCCACATTTTCCCTTAGAAATGAAAATAGATCATCTTCAACAGACTCCGTTATTACAACCGGATTCCATCCGTTGAGGATAAGGTATTTACATAAATACCCCATACGCGGACCAAAGGCAGGCGGAAACAGATCACAGATTATCAGAACGGACTTTTTACTCACAATACATTTTTTTCGTACGCACAAAAATTAATCTTTACCGCTAAGGCAATAATAGAACTCACGTAATTCCGAATTTCAGGTTTCAAGTTCCGAGTTTCAAGTTTAAAACTTGGAACTTGGAATTAATGAATACCCGCCTCATAGCTTTTGGCTATTGCATTGACAATTTTCTCCGCCGCGTGTCCGTCACCGTATTCTTTTATTTCCAACCTTTCAGGGTTAAGTTCAAGGCTTTCCACTATTTTTTCAGTATTAAAGCCGACTATTTGATTCCATCCGGCTTCAACGGTTTCCGTCCACTCCGTTTCTTCACGTAAAGTGATGCAAGGCGTCCGGAAGAAATACGCTTCTTTCTGAACTCCCCCGGAGTCCGTCAAGATCGTTTTCGCATTTTTTTCAAGCATTACCATATCCAGATAATCAATCGGATCTATTAGCCGCAATGATTCATTGGTTGCAATCGTCGCATTCAGATTATAATTCTTTATATATGCTCTGGTTCGCGGATGAAGGGGTAATATAACCGGACAATCGGGTGTAGCGATTTCTACAAGCGCAAGAATAATCTGTGTCAGACGTTCCGGGTGATCCGTATTCTCGGCACGATGAACCGTACATAAACGGAACTTTTCAGGTTGCAGACCAAGTTCGGATAAGATCCCGGATTTTTCCTCCGCTACTTTTCCAAAGGATAAAGCCGCGTCATACATCACATCTCCCGTATAGAACATTCCATCGGTAATATTTTCTTTTGCCAGATTTTCTATCGCTTTATAGGTAGGGCAAAAAAGTATGGATGAAATATGATCCGTCAGAATACGATTTATTTCTTCAGGCATCTGCTTATTGAAACTACGCAACCCAGCTTCGACATGTACCACCGGTATATGTAATTGCGAAGCTGCTAATGCGCCGGCTAATGTCGAATTGGTATCTCCGTATACAAGTACATAATCCGGCTGGCACTCTAACAGCGCCTTTTCGATTCCTGTCAGCATTTCGGAAAGCATTTTCGTGCTACTGGCAATACCGCCGCAACACAACTGCCAGTCAGGCTTTTTCAGCCCTAACTCTTTAAAGAATACATCATTCATGTTTTTATCATAATGCTGCCCCGTATGGAGGATACATTCTTGAATTTTAGGCTTTTCATCCATGCTATTATACATGGCTATCGCCCTGCTAACCATTGCGGCCTTTACAAATTGCGGCCTTGCTCCTATAACTGTTACAATCTTCATACAATTTCTAACCTAAATATTTTATTAACTTACTATATAAATCCCGTAGATATCCACTTTTTTCTACAGCTGATGTATTATGCCACAAAAGCGTGAGTTCACCATTCACATTCCGAACATGATCGATAAGCCTCATGCAGTATTCTTCCGCCCTGTCGGCTGTGAGGTTCATGTACTTCAGTTCATTCAGCGTACTATCCATGATTGTAAGCGGATGAAGCACAAGAGAAGACAAACGCCGCGTCGCAGGATTAATGTAACGTACCGGCAAGGATGTTCCAAGACGAAAACCCGCCACATCCGCATATCCCATTGTATAATCATCAGTAATACCGGCTTTTTCAAGATATTCCATATCTTCCGGCTCTCGTGAAGCCAAAAAATGATGCCGGTTGTGCGTAACCTTTATTCCAAATGCCTTTTCCAGATTATCTTTCTCCGACAATATCCGCGAAGGCTCCATTCCTGAATGATAACTGCTATGGAGTCCCACTGTCGCCTCGTATTCACGACACAACTCAAACAATGCGCAAAGATCCCTCCCATTCAACTTATACCGGGGCTTGTCCTGTTTAGTTTTTCCTCCGGCTTTAAAAAAGAGAAAAGACTGACATCGACCCTCTCCCGCCGTACGCTGAAGCATTTTGTTCTGCTGAAGCATCCAGGGAAACGTATAGTATGGATCGTGTACCAACGAACCATATTTATTACGAATCGCGGCAACAGGACTCTGCCCGGAAAAAATCCGGCGCGCAACATTACGCCATGTACGGCAACTAAACGGAGCATCCACATCATGCGTAAGATTTATTTTCCGGATGAACGGCACGAGTTCTTCCGTTTTTACCCCATTCCGGCTAAGCCACTTCCGTATTAGTTTTCCGTATTCATCCACAACCGGACGATCTATAAAGCCGGCACGACGAGGCAGTGATTCTCGCCCGGGAAACCGCCCATGTTCATCACGCACATTGCAAAGTAACAGTTCTTCATACCGGCTCAGCAAAAAATAAGCGCTTGCGACTAAGTCTGCGTGTACGATAATTGTTTCTCCTATCTGTTCTATGTGCGGATTTCCGAATAAAAACGGAACGCCTTCTATATTTTTAAGCGATATGGATGGTTTTGTTTTGTCTGTTCCATATACTTTTTCATCAAAAAAATCCGAAGGAATAATAACGACTTTATATTTAGCAAAAGAAGCAGCATCGGAAGTATATCCGACAAAACGGCTGACGTCATCGGAAAGATGTTCGCCAACCATAAACCGTAGTATATACCGTACTATATCTGTCATATTATTATGCTATGCCGATCCACTATCTGTTTTTCAATTTCATACGCACACGATCCATGAAGCCCGGCTTCCCTCGTGTTATCATAAAATAGGGTGTTTGTACAGCGCCAAATTCACGAAAAAAACGCTCTACCCCCTGTATCATCGAACCTTCAAAATCAAATGTATCAGTATACTGAGAAACATACTTTATCGCATCCCACATCACAAGGCTATGTGCGCCTGAAGAACGCAACACAGGATTTCCTCCGCCCGCGATATAATAAGCGGAACTCTTCTGCCATACAATAAAAGCCGCCGCATGAAGATTTCCGGCGTCATCATACCCTCCGAATATTTCACCTTGTCCGCGTTCGCGCGCCGCATTGATCAAACGTTGCAACACCGCACCACTTTGTGTGTTTTTTTTATTCTGCCGTTTAAAAGTCAGTGTCTGAACTTCTAAAAAATCATCTACAGAGACCCCGCGTCGTACTACAATAGGCGCCTCCTCCGCTTTTTTTATATTCCGTCTTGTATGCTGACTCATATTCGACCACCGTTTTTCGAAATCTTTAATACCGTGAAGAATATAAGTATAACGTGTCGTTTGCGAATACCCTTCCCAGTAAAACGGAAGCCAGTCGGTAAACTCGTGGTTGAAATTCTGAAGAAAACTTTTATAGGATTTGAGTTTTTCAATAAAATTTTGACATATTGCCTGACGATGCCCAAGTAAAGACGAATATTTCGTGTCGGCAGCCTCAGGAGCAAACCATATACCCATTGTTTGGGTATAATGCGGCATGGATACAATACGCCGACAAGGCACATACAGCGGCATGGCTGCATATACCTTGTTATCCTTTTCTTCAAGCAGTGCACCCCACTCATCACCGCAGGTAGCGTCAAGCCACCAATCCCGTGAAAAAACAGGTATGCTGTTTTCTTCTGCGCAAAGTGTCCGATATAAGTCTTTTGACATCAATACAATTTATTTCTCTTACAAAAAACGTATCGGCTCAGTTTTTATTTTTTTAATGCTTCAAAAATTAAGCCTTCCAATTCATCTGCTAATTCCGGATTATCTTCAACACACTTTTTCGCAGCATCGCGCCCTTGTCCGAGTTTTGTGTCGTTATAACTAAACCAGGCTCCGCTTTTCTTTACAATATTGAGTTCCACTCCCAGATCAATGATTTCGCCCGAATGAGAGATTCCTTGACCGAACATGACATCAAATTCAGCTTTACGAAAAGGAGGAGCTACTTTGTTTTTGACAATCTTCACCCGCACCTGGTTTCCAACGACTTCATCGCCATCTTTAAGTGAGCCGATACGACGTATATCAAGGCGTACCGAGGCATAAAATTTCAAGGCATTACCGCCGGTAGTTGTTTCGGGATTTCCGAACATCACGCCTATTTTGTCTCTTAACTGGTTAATAAATATACATGTCGTTTTTGTTTTGCTTATCGCGGCAGTCAGTTTACGTAGGGCCTGAGACATCAGTCGCGCCTGCAGCCCCATCTTGCTGTCTCCCATCTCGCCTTCAATCTCCGCTTTCGGAGTCAACGCGGCAACAGAATCTATCACAACAATATCCACTGCGGACGAACGAATCAGTTGTTCCGCAATCTCAAGCGCCTGCTCTCCGTTATCCGGTTGAGAAATCCACAAATTATCCACATCAACACCCAATTTCGCGGCATAAAAACGATCAAACGCATGTTCCGCATCGATAAAAGCGGCAATACCGCCGGCTTTTTGCGCTTCTGCTATCGCATGAATAGCCAGTGTTGTTTTACCGGATGATTCCGGTCCGTAAATTTCAATCACACGTCCGCGTGGATATCCGCCTACGCCAAGAGCCGCATTCAGTCCGATCGAACCGGTTGGTATCACTTCAACACTCTCTATCTCTTCGTCACCAAGCTTCATAATCGAACCTTTTCCGTAACTCTTCTCTATCTTTTCCATTGCCGCGCGTAACGCTTTCAGTTTATCCGCGTTCACACCACCTTCTTGTAGTTTTTTTTCTTCTTTTTCCTTTGCCATAATATTATCGTTTTAAATGTATTATTAAAAAATTATAACCACGCTACTTCACTTTATAGTTCAATTTGCGTGACACATTCACCGGTTCTTTTTTTTCTCTCCTGAAAATATCCCTCCACAACTTTCGACCATAATGTTTTTTTTTCGAATAGGTTTCAAATGTTTCCTGTTTATAATCAAAATCATCCTGCCAGCAACCTTGCGGAGATATGTAACAATAAGTAGCCTGTTCAAACCGATTATCATCCGTCTTCTCGCCTTTCAAAGCAATTATGCTCTGCTTATCCGGCACAATACAGACAATTCCCCTGCGCTTGCATTCTTCTATGATCGGAACTATAATCTCATCATACCGGTCATAAATCTTCGTAAGATCAAAATCAACATACTCAGACTCTCCAAGATCCTGAACGGGTCTTAATTGCAAAATATCAACACCATTTCCCAAAATATCCCATATACCACTCAACTCCTCCAAATTATCATTATTGATTGTATAGTTAATGCGTAATTTGAAGTCTGCATATTGTTGCTTCACAAAAGAAACATCGGTTAGTAACCGCGTGAATATCTCAAATTTTCCATTTTTCATCAGATATTCATACGTTTCTTTTGTAAATCCGTGTACAGACAGCGTTAATTCGTTTAAGCCCGCTTTTGCTGCTTCCAGCAAATCATTTCTGCTTAACAAGTTGCCATTCGTTGTCAATGAAATGTACGGAACGCGGTATCTTTTACCCATCGCTACGATCTTTATCAGATCTTTATGCAGCGTAGGCTCCGCACCACAACCGATCTGCAATTTCAGCGCACGATGAAAAAGAGACTTTGCGATTTTTTCAATATCATCAAAATCAAATATCCCACGATAACTCTTTCGTTTTTCATCATCACTGAAGTAACACATCCTGCAACGAAAATTGCACGCTAAAACAGGATCAAGAAATATTCCGATATACCTTCTGCCCAATATGTGCAACCCCCATACTCCAAACAATTTAACGCGTTCGTTTTTCAGCCATGAAGCCGCACGTAGTATATGATAGATATTCGGCATTATAATTCCAGATCGCCATCGAACACTTCGTGCCACGGCAGCCCCTGTTCATTCAATTCTTTCATAAACGGATCCGGTTCAAACTCTTCTACATTCCAGACTCCCGGCTTCTTCCACATTCCGTTCAGGAACATTTTCGCTCCGATCATCGCCGGAACACCGGTTGTATAACTGACTCCCTGCGCTCCGGTTTCTTTATACGCTTCCTGGTGACTGCAGTTATTATAAACATAATAAGTACGCTCTTTTCCGTCTTTCACCCCACGTATACGGCAACCGATCGATGTTTCTCCCGTATAATCTTCGCCTAATGTTCCCGGATCGGGCAATACAGCTTTCAGGAATTGGATCGGAACAATTTCCACTCCATTATATAAAACCGGCTTAATACTTGTCATGCCAATATTCTGCATCACACGAAGGTGAGTCAGATACTCCTGTCCGAACGTCATCCAAAAGCGCGCGCGTTTGAGTGAAGGGAAGTTTTTCACTAAACTTTCCAACTCCTCATGATACATAAGATATGATTCTCTGGCGCCAACATTCGGATAATTAAGAGGTTTATGAACTGACAGCGGGTCTGTTTCAAGCCATTCGCCGTTTTCATAAAATTTTCCCCTTTGAGTTATCTCACGTATATTTATTTCGGGATTGAAATTTGTTGCAAACGCTTTGTGATGATCTCCGCCGTTACAATCGACAATATCCAGATAATGAATCTCATCAAAATAATGTTTTGCCGCATAAGCCGTAAAAACGCTCGTAACACCCGGATCAAAACCGCAACCCAATATCGCAGTCAGGCCGGCTTTTTCAAAACGGTCTTTATAGGCCCATTGCCAGCTGTACTCGTATTTAGCTTCGTCAAGAGGCTCATAATTGGCCGTATCAAGGTAGCTGACGCCATAAGCAAGACAAGCATCCATGATCGAAAGATCCTGATATGGCAAAGCCAGATTAACTACAAGATCCGGCTTAAATGTTTGAAATAAATTCAGTAATTCGTCCACATTATCAGCATCAACCCGGGCCGTCTGTACCGTCATATTTTTTATATCTGCGGCAATTTTATCGCATTTGCTTTTCGTGCGGCTTGCCAGCATTATATCAGTAAAAACATCGGCATTCATCGCCATTTTTTTAACAGCCACGGTACTCACTCCCCCGGCTCCGATTACCAAAACTCTATTCATAGTAATAAATAAACATTAATAATAAATTAGACAATCAAGTTCAATATAGACCAATTGACAAATGTACATATAATTTTTGACATACAACACCATTGTTAATAAGTTTTCGACACACTGATCAACTCATAATTACAGATACAAATATCAGTAATAATCATCTATATAAACACGCATATTCTATTCACTTCAGAGAGAATATATTTTTATCGTTTACAATATTCTTCCCTTCGGAAGTATACAGGTATTCAATGCGTTCTTTATAATATTCTTCTATTTTTCCACGTACTATTTTCAACGATGAGTTCAACAGATGATTCTGCTCCGTGAAAGGTTCTTCCAATACTGCGATTGCAGCCGGTAGCCAACGCTCAGGATATTCACCGGCATAAACGCCACCGCTTTTATAACGATTAATTATTTCCTGAATTTTTTTCAATGCCAACTCTTTCGCTTCTATCGAATCCCAGTCAAGCCCCGGTTTGATGCGCTCCACATACTTTTTCAACTGTGCCTTGTCCGGAACAACAAGAGCCACCGTATAAGGATCCTGATTATTATGAAGCATCATTTGCTCTATGTATTTAGTACTGTCACAAATGCTTTCTTCGATCCCTTCCGGACTATACTTTTCCCCGTCATTGCCGATCAGCAAACTCTTAAAACGTCCCATTACATACAGGAATCCATCTTTATCCATATATCCCATATCCCCTGTGTGAAGCCATCCGTCGCGAACAGCCTCTGCTGTCGCTTCCTGATTTTTCCAATAGCCAAGCATCACATTTTCACCTTTTATCACAATCTCGCCCTTTTCACCAACGGGCAGTTCCCGCTCTTCGGAATCCAAGATTCTAAGTTCTAATTTTTTCGCCAAAACTCCGGACGAACCGAGTTTATGTTTTTTCGGAGCATTGGAAGAGATGACCGGCGTCGCTTCCGACAATCCATATCCCTGAAACATAGGTATTCCTATCGCGTAAAAAAAACGTTGAAGCTCTATATCAAGCAACGCGCCACCACCGATAAAAAACTTCATCTTACCACCCATTGCTCCCCTCACTTTGGAAAAAATAAGTTTGTCATAAACAGCCAGCAACAACCGTTTGTGTATCTGAGAAATACCGCCTTTATTATAACCTTCGCGATTGTATTCATAAGCAGTATCCAATGCTTTCTGAAAAAGTTTCTCGGCTCTTTTTCCTTTCTTTTGAATGGTCGCTTCTATGTTTTTCCGGAAGCTTTTGGCTAAAGCCGGCACACTCATGATATGCGTCGGTTGAAATTCCATAATATTCAACGGTATATTTTTCAACGATTCGATCGGTGTTTTTCCCGTCTGAACAGTGGCTACATTAGCGCCATAAGCCATGAACGTATAAAATCCGACAACGTGACCAAAACAATGATCCAATGGTATGATAATCAAATTACTATCTTCTGGAGAGAGTTTCACAAGCGACATACATTGCTCCACATTGGCCGTATAATTCCGATGTGAAAGCATGACTCCTTTCGGGTCTGATGTCGTTCCCGAAGTATAAGAAATATTAGCCATATCATTGCCTTTAACCCCCTTACTCCTATCTATCAGGGTATCATAATTGGTTTCTAAAAACCGATCGCCTTCCGCCAATACGTTTTCCATCGGCACTTCCTTTCCGTCGTATGCATCAATTGTATCAAACACGATTATTTTCTCTACCAACGGCAAATCATTGATGATCATACGGATTTTTCGGAGTTGCCCGCCGGAAGCGATGATGTATTTGGATTCGGAATGCTTTAACCGGAATATCAAATCATTTTTTTCTTCCAACTTTACCGAAAGCGGAACATTCACAGCGCCGGCGTACAAAATGCCAAGCTCGCCTATCACCCAGTCATTCCGGCCTTCCGACAATAAAGCGACTTTATCACCGGCCTCTATACCCATACTTATAAGTCCCGCGGCAAGGCGATAAACCCTCGTTTTAGTTTCTTTATAAGTCAACGGTTCAAATTTCCCAGTCTTTTTTTCCCACAAAAAAGTGTTCCCGCTATATTTCTTAACACTTGTTTCAAATAGATCAATAATTGTTTTCATATCCTACTACGTGTTGAATAATTTAAGAACACAAATATAAATTAATAATCTTTATTTTGAAAACATTTATTCACTAAATATTCGGCGGACATGTTTGATACGTTTTTTCCACACAACAAAGCCATGACGACAAATTAAGACGAAGAGGTTTAACATCTTTCGTTCATAATTCAAAATGTCTATTCAGGGTTGTCAGACCTCTGAATAGACATTTTATACAACAAAAAGCGTTACAAAGGATTCATATCCGTCTGACTTTTTGCTCCACTCTCCGTGACTTCATTGAATTAATAACGACATAATAGACTTTATAATCAATTTACAATCTTCCAATATTTATTATCTATTACCACAATATAAAATCCCGGCTCCAATGGTATTACAATATCACCCGCATTAAGTTGTTGCTGTTTGTACAACAGACCCTCCACAGTATAGATATATAATGCGGCGGTTTTATCCACGCGGACATGCAATTTGCCACCATAAGACCAGACGCGCTGCGTCTTCAATATCTCTTCATTATTGACATCTATATTATCGACATCAAGCACACTAACCTCGATCCTCTGACGAATGGAACGGATGGTAAAGGTATAGCTGCCGTCGGAGTTCGGTTCACCTATAAGTTGTTCGGGCTGCCCCTGTATGAAACGATTTGTTTTCAGAGTAGGTGCAGGATGTAGAGTCGGCGACGTCAATGTGAAAACAAAATCGTTACCGCTCAACACCTTGTGAGCGCCCGGCGTAGGATTTATTATAAAACCGTCTATCTGCGGGAGAGTTATTTCGCGTAATATATCAGGTTGAACCAGATCGTCGTACATCGCAACTTTCAGGGTAATATTACCGCCGTTTACAACAACCGAGTCGATTCTCGAAAAGAAACCGTCCTTCATAATTGTATATTTATAGACGCCGTCAGGTACATTCGTGATCGTGTACATACCAATGGAACTGATGATCGTATCGCCGTCGAAAATGATAGTCATACCATCGTACAACGGCCTGTCGTCGCTGTCGGTTATGATGAAAGTAACCTCGTATACCGCATTCCAGCCTGCTGTAAGCGTCATATCCTGTGTAACGACGCCGTTATCAAAATCCCACAAGGTCAGACCGTCATACCATCCGGTAAACAGATATCCCTCACGAACAGGATCGGACGGTTTGGTCGCATGACTTCCGAATATTACATCTTCCTCAAAAGTCGTTACTCCGGATCCGGCAAAAGTAACCTTACACGTCCTCCATGAGGCTTTCAATTCAATATCACCGGTATAAATAACCGAGGGATCATAAGGGGTGTTATTTGCAAAATGCCATCCCATGAAATTGACGCCCGGCATCGAGACTTCCGGCAGAGCGACAAAATCCTGCGATAAGATTTTCATCGCTCTCACAGTAGTAGACGCATCGTCCGTAAAAGATCCTCCGTTAGGATCCAATGATATATTAATTACAACACTATTTTCGCTGCGTTTGACGTCGCTCATGTTGTAACCGATAAAACAATCCGTATGAGGAGGTTGGTTGTAAGCGTTATTTTGCCAGGCGACAGCCATGCGATATGTCTTGTTGTGCATCAGGGTCGGTATCCCTGAGGACGGCACGGTTCCGACTCCTGTATGAGACGTCGGGGTTACGGTAGTATAAATCCTCAATTCGGTATTATCGGATTTACGTAAAATGACTTCTTCGCGCCAGTCTCCCAAGATATCCGCTTGCAGACAAGGATTTGCTTTTGTTCCTCCGTTAGTGGAAGCGCCGGTAAAAGTAATTAAAGTGTTGCTTGAGTAAGTCTTACTGGGAGCCGTTCCGGAAGATCCGATTTTTGTTACCGACGGGTTGGTTTGCCCATCAAATAATTCCCGTCCCGTATCGCCGTCCCAGTAAATAGCCATATTCATGGAACTAATACTACTACCAGACAATTTAACACCCGTAACCGAGTAAGTGCCTAAGCCTCCGGCACTCCAGGACTCATTCCCCTCGTATTCGGGATCAATGTCGGCCGATACGCCGCGTCCCGTATCCGAAGCCCCGGTTACGCGCCAGATGATATCGCCGGTCAATAAATCGTGCATTTCCAGGCCGAACGGAGCGTTCTCATGTACACCGAAATATTGCAAACCCGGTCGCGAAGGATCTAATTTACCTACATGCATGGCGTCTCCGTGTCCTAATCCGGTGGTATACAATGCACTACCATTGTCGTCAATGGTTAACGAACCATAGACAATTTCGTCTTTGCCGTCGTTATCCACATCGGTGACAGACAAATTATGATTTCCTTGTCCTGTATATTGGGAGCCTGCCACGTTACTGTCGAAAAACCATCGCTGTGACAGCGTCTGGCCGTCCCAGTCCCAGGCGCAGAGCGTCGTACGGGTATAATAACCGCGACACATAACGGCGCTTGGCCTGACTCCGTTCAGGAAAGCGACTGCGGCGAGGAAACGGTCGCTCCGGTTACCGAAGTTATCGCCCCAGTCATTCGTGTCTCCCCGTGCAGGATTATAGGGCTTGGAATCAAGCACTCTACCGGTCAGACCATCGAAGACGGATACGCGTTCGTGTTCGCCGAACGTCAGATCGCGGTCGGGCGACATGTGGTTAACGTCGACACCTATGATTGTGCCTTCCGTATCTATCGACCCGTCGGACGTACGAGTCACGATTTCCGCTTTACCGTCACCGTCAAAATCATATACCAATAACTGTAAATAATGCGCGCCGGCTCTTATATTACGTCCCAGATTGATCCATTTTCCGGCGCCCCAGAGCTTCGTTCCGTCAAGTTTATAAGCGTCGATGTACATATTACCAGTCTGCCCGCCGTTAGCATTATCCTGCAGGTTGTCAGGCGCCCAGACAAACACAATCTCGTATTGCCCGTCACCGTCCAGGTCAGCGACCGAACCGTCGTAAATAGAATAATTTGTGTACGGCGTACCGTCCGGCAAATATCCCGCCGGTTTCTGAACAGGAATGGAAAGGTACTGATCACTCCATACCTGCACCGGTTGGGTGCGATACAGTTCTACGCCGCCCTGCGTAATGCCCAGCGAATAGACATCGCTTGCCGTTCCTCCGACATCTGTATAATCGGTATAATCCGCTCCCAACGGCGTTCCTCCGTTCAGCGGAGCGATAGCGTTGTTTTTATACAGATTAAAGCCGATATCAGCGGGATCGCCGTCAAATAAACGCCAACTCAGGAATACATTTCCGCCTGTAGGCACGGCAATCAATCCCCTGTCCAACTTTTCTCTCGGACGTTCCGGCAGGTTAAGCGGACCTACCGTAATATTTTTTTCGCCGTAAATAGTAGTGTTACTTACCGACGTCGCCCTTATAACTGCTGTTCCTGCAGATATACCGGTAACAATCGGACGGTTGTTGCCGTCGACCGATACGGAGGCGACTCCGGGGTTGGATGACGTCCAGGTAACAGTTTTATCGGACGCATTTTCAGGCAGCACTCTCGGATACACCAGGATCTCATCACCTGATTCCACCCTGCCAAGTCCGTCGACAGTTACAGACACCACATCAATAGTGGGCAACGCAGCGTTCACGACCTTGTGCGAATAGTTATCAATAGCGGCCGTAAGGGTAAGCGTTCTTGTGGCAGCTCTATTACCTCCAACCCGTATTCTCCGGAATGTGGCATTGAATGCAATATCCGGATCCAACGGTATGCCGCTTATCGTACTGGTATTACCCGGAGTATATTTATCCGTCATAGTGAAATCGCAGGTAGACGCCTGATAATCGATCGTAAATTCAAGGGTATACCATTTATTAAAGGATGTAATACCGCCTCCGATAGCCCCTTCCGCACCGGCTTTATAGCG
Source organism: Tannerella sp. (assembly GCA_031551825.1). Classification (GTDB taxonomy): domain Bacteria; phylum Bacteroidota; class Bacteroidia; order Bacteroidales; family Tannerellaceae; genus Tannerella. The sequence goes on from JAVBNB010000049.1 coordinate 46,000, forward strand.
AAAGCTACCGGTTATCTCTTGTCCGTAATTAATACGGAAGATCTCATTACCGGTAGTGCCGTCATTATCCAGTAACAATAAATAACCACTACAGTCAGAGGTTGTCACATTTCCGGCATACCAGTCAAATTTCAGTTTTAGTTCACGACCCTGAATAGCGTTTGTCAAGGGAAAAGTTCCCATTCTTCCGCCGGTTCCGCTACCTGTAAAATAAAGCACCTGGCTGGTCATGCCTCCTAGAGTTTGATTAGATCGGTTCGTCGTAGTACCACCTCCTGCTACAGGAGTGGCAAAAGGTCCCAAGTCAGTTTCAAAATCGGTTGTCACATCCCATGTCTGCGAATAAACGGACGTAATATTACTTACCGCAATTAATATCAGCGCTATCAAAAAAAACGACGAGCGACGAGCGGCAAGCGATTTGCATAAACCAGAACGATCCGTGTTACCGGAAATCTGTTTCTTAAAAGAATATAAAAAATGTGTTTCCATAAATATAAAATAACGTTAAATGTAAATGTTCTTATGCAAATTTACGCCTTCAAAATAAAATTAAAATAGAAATTTGTTCAATTTCATGTAAATATTGACACACACAGTGAAAACGTATTTTTCCGGACAAACATGTACAGATAAATTCAAAAGCACAATCTATTTCCACTATATAAAAACCTGCCGGAAACATGATCTCTATTTCATCCCGATCTACCCGTATTCGGCCTTTATAGTTGTCAGGAAAGAACTGCATGCCAACCACATGTAATCTATCGACAAGAAAAATTATCCGACGAGTCTATTTGAAATCTAATAACTTATTGCTACCTTTGCATGGTTGCAAACAGCATTCCGGCAATAAAAAACGCTTACTTTCGTTTTTATTTGTGTATTAGCTGTTTTCGGATCAAAAATTACGAAAAATAATTAATTATGAAACGAGCCCTTATTTTATTATACATTGCACTATTTTCAGTATCCGCGTTTGCAGATGATAAAAAAACAAAAATTCTGATCATAACGGATATGGGCAAAATAACTGTGGAGTTATATAACGAAACGCCTCAACACCGTGATAATTTCATCAAATTAGTACAGGAAAATCAGTATGATAGCATTATGTTCCACCGCGTCATCAAACAATTTATGATACAGGCCGGTGAAAAATATGCTCCAAGCGATTCCGTCAACTTAGCGACTTACATAGAACCGGATTATAAAATACCGGCGGAATTTGTTTATCCCCAATACTTCCACAAAAGAGGTCAATTATGTGCGGCGCGTTCAGGCGATGATGTCAATCCGGAACGCGCATCTTCGGGTACACAATTTTATATTGTAACAGGCAAGCATTTTACCGAGCATGAATTAGATAAGATGGAAAAAGAGAAAAATATCTCATTAACACCGGAACAGCGCGAAGCGTACATGGTAGAAGGAGGCGCGCCACATTTGGATGGTTCTTATACGGTATTTGGGGAAGTAATAAAAGGAATGGATGTTGTACATAAAATAGAATTGGTAAGTACAGATAGCAGAGATTACCCTCTGAAGGAAATAAGAATTAAAACGATGAAAATTCTGAAGAAGTAGTTTATGGCTAAACTTCCGGGTAAAATAAAAATATTATTTATCTTTTTTGCATATTGCTTTATTTGCGGCTCTATTGGTAATGCACAGAGTACGTTAAAGACGGCTGTTCCGAACATGAAGAAAATTCGTCCGGAAGGACAGCAATTCGGATCTGTTGAAGGAAAAGACACCATCCCTTTCGTATACCTGAGTGAGGTTCTTGTTTTTCCACCGCTTAAATTCAAAAACGAAAAAGAACGCCGCGAATATAACAAACTGATTCGTGACGTAAAAAAAACATTGCCATACGCAAAGATGGTTTACGCAACACTCATCGAAACTTACGAATATATCGAAACATTGCCGGATGACAAATCCAAAGACGCCCATTTGAAAAGAATGGAAAAAGAGCTTTTTAAACAATATAAGCCGGAGTTGAAACAACTTACTTTATCACAGGGAAAACTATTAATCAAACTGGTTGACAGAGAGTGCCATCAGTCAAGTTATCAGCTCGTTGGTGCATTTCTCGGCAAATTCCGGGCAGGTTTCTGGAATCTTTTCGCAGGCGTGCTCGGAGCTAACCTGAAAACCGAATACGATCCCAAAGGTAATGACGCTATGACGGAACGCGTCGTTCTGTTAGTCGAGCGTGGGATGATATAACTTTCTGAAAAAATCCCAAAGAACAATACCGGTGGCAACTGAAACATTCAGGGAATGCTTTGTCCCAAACTGAGGTATTTCAATACACATATCGCACGAGTCAATGACTTCCTGCTGTACTCCTTTCACTTCATGCCCTACAACAACGGCATATTTTTTATTTTTGTCGAGAGACAGTCTTTCTAATGAAATACTACCCTCTGCCTGCTCCACTGCGCAAATCACATATCCCTGTTGTTTCAGTTCCCTGACTGCGTCAATAGTCTCTTTAAAATAATGCCACACAACCGTTTCCTCTGCACCGAGGGCTGTTTTATGAATTTCAGCGTTAGGGGGAGTCGCCGTTATACCACAAAGATACACAGCCTCCATACGGAACGCATCCGCCGTACGAAACACGGAACCTACATTATTCAAACTACGTATATGATCAAGAACAACAACCAAAGAGGTTTTATCACTCACCCGGTATTCTTCTGCCGTTAAACGATTAAGTTCCGTAATCTTAAGTTTCCGCATCAATATTATAATTCTTTATTCAGGACCGTCTCTCCTTTTGTATTCAGAACCGTAAGTGTCAGGGTTGAACCTTTTTTGCGCAAGACCATTACTAATGCTTTTTCCGGTTGTGGAGCGCCACCTATCACTTCAGGAAACGGATTATCTTTTACCGTTCCTTTCGGATGATAAAAATACCGGTGTAAATGTCCGCTTATCGAGACATTGAAAGGAGCCTTTGCCAGAATATCCGCCCATAGGTCTGTACTCGGACTGTATCCGTCACCATTACCATAAATCGGGACATGACCGATCAATATTCGTTTAGAAGCATTTTTAAACTCATTTCCGGCTATTTCTTCTTTCAGAAATACGCGTTGATCAAGCCGCAGCTGTGTAAAATCATTCAGCCCGTAATATACATATGTCGTATCCGGTTTATCTTCACCGCAATCATACATGACAAATCGCGTATCACCCCAGTTAAACGCTCCGTAGGTCTTGTCTCCGACATAATCAAACAAATCGCGCAATCCGATCGAATACGCATTGCGTATTTCATGATTCCCCCGCAGGAAAAAGACCGGCTTTTGTGACGCGCCGGCTTTCGCACAATATAAAGACAGATGTTCAAGCGCCTGATCTTCATTGGCCGGATCGTCAATACAATCACCGTTAAAAACAACGAAATCATAAGGTATATGCTTCACCTGCTCTAGTAAAGCGTCATACGTATCCTGACGTTTATGCAGATCATTAAAAATAAGCATGGTGAAATCCGTCTGCTCTTGCGAAGGCAGGGTAAACGAATAAAACGGCGAAGTTGCCGTTTCACCGAATTCTTTATAATAAGCCTGATACAACATTATTTCACGCGAACATATACGATAATAATATTTCTGCCCAGGCGCCAAATCCGCAAGACGGATTTTGTGATTCATATTATTACAAATCACCTGTCCATCACGTAAAGTATGAACTTTTTTCAGGTTTATCGTATCCGTTCCGTATTCTACCCAACTGTATACCGGCACATTTGTCTGCCACATAACAGTGATACCGTTACCCACCGGATTTTGCAAATAGGGTAAAGTTCGAAACAGATCCGCCTGATCTGCCTTAAAACGAATCCGGACAACTACAGGACGATGATCTGATGCGACTTTCTCATCCAACACCTTGTTCGATAGAACTGTAAAGGGCCTCTTTTCATATCCTTTATCACCTTTGTCGTAATAAGTGATGTAATCGATACACTCTTTAGGTTCATCTGCAGGAAAGGTAAAATTCTTTACATTATTCAACAAGGTAAAGTTCTTTTGCAACTCTTTTACGAAATCAGACTCAGGCTCAGCATTAAAATCCCCCAAAAGAAAAAACGGCTTATTTAATTTGGCAGCTTCATTACGGATAATATCAATGGAAAGCATCCTGTCTTCTTTTGTAAGAGAAAGGTGAGTACATCCGACTACAAACTTTTCGTATTCGACAATAAGTAGCTGTCGTTGCTCCTCACGTCCCGGTAAAACAAGGGAAGAATGAGTCAGAGGGCGCTCTTTAGATAATATACCGAGACCATATTTCCCTCCGTCATACGCAATTGACGCACCATAGATAGGATGCATCAACGTCTTTTCTGCCAATTCTTTCAATACATCTACGCCCTTACTCCTACCTGTCACACTGTCTATTTCCTGCACTGCAACAACATCCGGCGCTTCAGATAGAACAACATCCGCAATACGCTGATAATCCGTCATATTATCAAGCCCTTTTGCATTACGGATATTATAACTCATAATGGATATTGTATTGTTTTTTACAATATCTTCAGCCCATACGCAATGAACCAGCAATGAGCATATAAATAAGATGAGAAGTCGTTTTTTCATGGTATTTGCCTCCGGCTATCCGCACATTTGCTGGATTATCTTGATCAGTTCGCCCCCGATTTCCTCGGCCTCTTTCATTGTATGAGCTTCGGAATAAATACGTATAATGGGTTCCGTATTACTTTTACGAAGGTGTACCCACTTATCAGGAAAGTCTATTTTCACTCCGTCTATATCCGTAATATCATATTGAGAAAACTGCTCCTTTACTTTCAATAAAATAGCATCAACATCAATGGTTGGCGTCAACTCTACTTTTTGTTTGGATATGAAATATTGCGGATATGTAGCGCGGAGTTCGCTGACTTTCATCTTTTTTCTTGCCAGATTAGTCAAAAACAAAGCTATACCCACCAAGGCGTCACGCCCATAATGGCTTGCCGGATAAATAATCCCTCCATTGCCTTCGCCACCTATCACCGCGTTTGTTTCCTTCATTTTCGTAACAACATTCACTTCCCCTACGGCAGCGGCATTATACTGCCCGCCATGTGTAAGCGTAACGTCGCGCAAAGCCCGGCTCGAACTCAGATTACTGACTGTATTACCCGGCGTATTTGAAAGGATATAATCACTTACCGACACAAGCGTATATTCTTCTCCGAACATTTCTCCATTTTCACAAACAATTGCTAAGCGGTCAACATCCGGATCTACCACAAAACCGACATCCGCTTTCGCCTGTCCCATCAATTGTGAAATTTCCAACAGGTTTTCGGGAAGAGGTTCCGGATTATGAGAAAAGTTTCCATGCGGATTACAATGAAGTTTGAATATCTCTTTGACCCCCAAAGCGTACAACAGATCGGGAATAACAATTCCACCCACAGAATTGACACAATCTATCGCAACACGGAAATTAGCTGCCCGGATAGCTACCACATCTACAAGATCAAGGTTTAAGACACTTTCAATATGACGCTCCTTATAGCGCATATCGGTTATCACTTTTCCGAGTTTATCAACTGTAGCATATTCAAATCGTTCCATTTCCGCTATCTCAAGTACGGTATTACCTTCTGCCGCATTCAGAAATTCACCACGTTCATTCAGCAACTTCAACGCATTCCATTGTTTCGGATTATGGCTTGCCGTTATAATAATTCCTCCACAGGCATTTTCCATTGTGACGGCAATTTCCGTGGTAGGCGTTGTGGCAAGGTCAATATCTACCACATCAAATCCCATTCCCGTAAGCGTCCCTATGACAATCTGCTTTACCATAGGCCCTGAGATGCGTGCATCACGCCCCACAACAATCCGATTCGTTTGAATGGTCGTGTTGTTTCTGATAAATGTGGCATAAGCCGATACAAATTTCACAATGGCCAACGGGCTTAAGCCTTCGTCCGGCGTTCCACCGATCGTTCCACGGATACCTGAAATAGATTTAATTAAGGTCATAATTATAATATTTTTATTCTGTTGCCTGATAAAACGAATATCTTACCTTGTCATAATAAATAGGAACAAACGCACTGCCACTCCCGCCCTGAAATGTACTTGCCGCTGAAATATCACTTGTTCCATAAGATATTTCGGAATAGCCGGGTACAAGCAACTTGACAATAGCGCTATCCCCTACATAAGACAATACCGTCTCCAATCCTACGCTAAAAAAAAGATAATAAGGATCAGTGTACGACGAAGACGAATGCGCGCTAACCACACTATATGCCGAACCATATTTGAATTCAAAAGGAGAAGTCATATAAGGATAGGTGGTATATGAAAAGGTATTAAATGGGTAAGTAGAGTCCCCATAATAATAATCTCCGCTCATCCGAATCAAGATATCCGTCGTCCCGGCTACCGCACGATTACCATTTCCGGAATCCACCACATTGAGATATATTCCGCTACTCAGTTGAACAAATTCGTTCTCTCCAAAAACTCCATTACTGGGATATTGAGACAAGATAATCATATCTTTCTCATTGATGATTTTGTTTATAAGCTTCTTCTCATCGGATTTCAACTCCTCATACGTTTTTGTTTTTTTACATGAAACAAAAACAAGATTCAACACGCACCCGATCAACAGCAAAAAATAAAAACTTTTCTTCATACCCAATATTTAAATGATAATTACCCAGCAAAAATAGACATTATTTGCGATATAGCGCTTTTCATTCAGGATTTTTCAAGATTATTAGGATTATACAGCATTAGCCCTTCTTCAAAAACCCTTACGGCTTCTTCCAATGTTCCGTAAAATTCTCCGCCGGAAGCGTTTTTATGCCCACCGCCATTGAAATACTTAGAAGCAAATTCATTGCAAGGGAAGTCCCCCACCGATCTCAGCGAAATTTTGATAAGGTTCGTTTCTTCACGCATAAATACGGAAAAGAGGATTCCATTTATACTCAGAGGCAAATTCACAAAACCTTCCGTATCGCCACTCTTATATTTAAAACGATTCAATTCTTCCTGCGTAAGTGTAAACAACGCAGCTTGCTTATCCGGAAAGACTTTTAGTTTTTCGTAAAGTACATATCCCATCAAACGCAAACGACATTCAGAATAAACCTGATTGACTTTGCGGTATATTTCATCCTTATCAATACCCTTTTTTATCAGTTCGCTGATGATCAAATAAATCCCCTCGCTATTGGAATTGTAGCTGAACGAACCTGTATCCGTCATCATTCCGGTATAAAAACATTCCGCCGCGTCTTTTTCAATCAAATCCACATCACCCAGCGCGCAAATCACACGAAATACAAGTTCACTGGTAGAACTCATTTCCGGATAAGAAATGATAAGCCTGCAGAAATCATCCGGATCTAAATGATGGTCAATCATCACTTTCCGAGCATCGGAAGCAACAACGGTCGAAGCCATCTTACCGACTCTTTTTGGCGCATTAAAATCAAGGCAAAAAAGAACATCCGCCTCCGAAATCAACTGCGTTGCAAAGTCCGGGTATTGTTCATAGACAATGATATCTTTCGCTCCCGGCATCCATTTCAGAAATTCCGGGAAATTGTTCGGAACAACCACTTTGATGGATTTCTTATCAAACGACATCAGGTAATGATATAAACCTAACGAAGATCCGATCGCATCTCCATCCGGCATCTCATGAGATACGATAACAAACTTGTCTCCTTTGCTGATATAGGTTTTAAGCTTATGTATCTTATCGTTATCGACTATTTTAGTTAGCATATATTTCGAATTTAAGGAAGCAAAGATACAAGTTTTTACTATTTTTGTGCCAAAAATTATATAAAAATGGAAGATACCCCCACATTAAACTCACATAATAAAGCGGAATATCCGCCAATGCACACAGCAGAGCATATCCTGAATCAGACAATGATACGGATGTTCGGCTGCCCGCGTTCAAAAAACGCACATATAGAGCGTAAAAAATCAAAATGCGATTATCTGCTTAGCGAAGCGCCGACGGAGGAACAGATTTCAGAAATAGAACGTCGCGTAAACGAAGTGATCGATAGTAAACAAACCGTAAGTTGCGAATTTATGTCGTATGACGAAGCTGGTAAATATGTCGACCTGAGTAAACTGCCGGAAAATGTATCTGAAATGTTGCGTATCGTTCGCATAGGCGATTATGACGCATGCGCCTGCATCGGTGAACATGTACAAAAAACGTCGGAGATAGGGCGCGTCAAACTTCTCAGCCATGATTTTCAGGACGGTCGCTGGAGAATCCGTTTCAAGTTAGAAGAAGCACCGGAACTATAAAATATTATTTTATCTTTCTTTATTCTATATTGTTTTTTTCGTTAACTTTGCGGCAACAAAATACGGGTTTCGAATAAGAGCCAATTATACCAATTAAATAGATTAATGTACTATGCAAACAATTGAAAATTACAATTTTGCCGGTCAAAAGGCATTTGTACGCGTGGACTTCAACGTACCATTAGATGAGAACTTCAACATCACGGATGATACACGTATCCGTGCGGCCGTGCCTACGTTGAAAAAAATTATTGGCGATGGTGGCAGCGTTATCATCGGTTCACATTTGGGACGCCCGAAAGGTGTTACGGATAAATATTCGCTCAAACACATCCTCGGGCATGTATCGAAGCTTTTAGGCACAGATGTACAATTTGCCAATGATTGCATAGGCGAAGAAGCTAAAATAAAAGCATCGGCCCTTCAACCGGGTGAAGCCCTTTTACTTGAGAACCTGCGTTTTTATGCTGAAGAAGAAGGCAAACCACGACTTGCCGAAGATGCTACGGACGAAGAAAAGAGCATCGCAAAAAAAGCGGTAAAAGAAAGTCAGAAGAAATTTACCGAAACGTTAGCTTCTTATGCTGACGCTTACGTGAACGACGCATTCGGAACAGCTCACCGCGCACATGCCTCTACCGCGTTGATTGCCGCATATTTTGATACGAATCATAAAATGTTCGGCTATTTAATGGAAAAAGAAGTAAAAGCCGTAGAAAAAATATTGAATGATATCAACCGTCCGTTTACCGCAATTATGGGTGGCTCAAAAGTTTCTTCCAAAATAGAAATCATCGAAAACCTGTTGAATAAGGTTGACAACCTGATTATTGCCGGAGGTATGACTTACACGTTTACTAAAGCGAAAGGTGGTAAAATCGGCAAATCTCTTTGCGAAGATGATAAGCTTGATTTGGCCCTTGATCTAATGAAAAAAGCAGAAGAAAAAGGCGTAAACCTTGTTTTGGCTGTAGATGCGAAAATCGCGGATGATTTTAGCAACGACGCTAAAACCGACTTTGTGGATGTGGATAAAATCCCTGACGGATGGGAAGGTTTGGATATTGGCCCTAAAACAGAAGCAATATTTGCAGAAGTAATTAAAAATTCAAAAACGATTTTGTGGAACGGCCCCACAGGTGTATTTGAGTTTGACAACTTCACGCACGGTTCACGCAGTGTAGGAGAAGCCATCGTTGAAGCAACCAAGAATGGGGCATTTTCACTTGTAGGCGGAGGAGACTCTGTCGCATGTGTGAATAAGTTCGGATTGGCAGACGGTGTATCTTATGTATCTACTGGGGGTGGAGCCCTCTTAGAAGCGATCGAAGGAAAAATTCTCCCGGGAATCGAAGCGATTCGCGGATATTAAAAAAGCAACAAAAAATAATTACATAAAAACTGTGCCCTGAATTGGCACAGTTTTTTTTTAGTATAAAAGGTTGTTCACTATATTATTGACGAGGTTAGCATGCCTATCGTTTTTCTTCTCAAATATATTTGTTATCTTTGCGTTGCGTAGAAATACGCATTCCACTGCGCAAAATGTACAAATATGTATAAAAGAACAGAATATCAGATAATTAAACGTAGACTTGAAGAGCAGCGAAGGTTTATTCAGGTCGTTATGGGTGCTCGCCAGATAGGTAAATCAACTGTAGTCAAGCAGGTGCTTAAAGATCTAAATATTCCTTATCAGTTGTTTTCTGCCGATAATGTTCCGGCTACGAATAGTGCTTGGATTTCTAATTGCTGGGCGGCTGTTCGTAGCTTGAAAGAGAGTAATGGTTGGGAAAGTATTATTCTCGTTATTGATGAGATTCAGAAGATAGCCAATTGGAGCGAAGTTGTGAAAAAAGAGTGGGATAATGATACATTCCATGATCGCAATATCAAGGTCTTGCTTCTTGGCAGTAGCCGCGTACTATTGGAAAGGGGGTTGTCGGAATCATTGGCAGGACGATTCGAAGAAATCCGTATGAGCCACTGGAGCTATCCGGAAATGAAAGAATGTTTTGGCTTCTCGCTTGACCAATATCTATTCTATGGCGGTTATCCAGGTGCGGCGTCTTTGATTGATGATGACGACCGGTTCCAGCAATATATTCAATCGGCCATAATAGAGGCTACGATCAATAAGGATATTCTAATGGATACTCCCATCAGCAAGCCTGCTTTGCTGCGTCAGACATTCGAATTGGGAGCTGCTTGCTCCGGAGGGTTGCTTTCCTTGAATAAGATGTTAGGTTCATTGCAAGATGCTGGTAACACAGCTACTTTAGCTGGGTATATCAATTTATTGAACGAAAGTGGATTGCTTTGCGGGCTTCAGAAATTCA
>JAVBNB010000067.1:0-31166 GCA_031551825.1 Tannerella sp.
GGGGATATTGAGTTGAAGGCCAACTTTGAGTTGAAGGTATTCCCGATCGAATATCACCTGAACGGCGCCGTTAACGCAGGAGATAATCCTCCGGGATATACGATTGAATCCGGATCCATCACGCTGGGAGCGCCCGAAAAACAGGGAGATTCTTTTACCGGATGGACTGGTTCCAATGGAGATACGCCACAATTGGATGTCAGCATTCCTAAGGGGTCTACCGGAGAATTGGAGTTCTATGCCAACTTCCTACGGAGCGGAAAGGAAGATGATACTCAACTGCGTAATCCGAAAGAGGATAAGATCTGGGCAGCCAAAGACGAACTGTATATCCGCACTTCGAAACCGGGAAGTGTTGTCAGGATTTATTCTACCGAAGGGGTATTGCAGAAACAACAGACAATACTGCAGCCGGGAGAAACAAAGATGAAACTCTCAAAAGGAATCTACGTTATCACTCTTAACAACGGTCTTGGGCAAAAAATAGTTGCTGAATAGAATAGTAAAAAAAACACTAAATCCCTCTTCGATAAATGATCCGAAGAGGGATTTAGTGTTTTTTGACTATTTTAAAGCACAGGAGATAATCCTCCGATATATACTGAATCCGGATCCATCATGCTATGAGCTACCACTAAAGTACGATACTGTTAGACTCCGTCTTCCAAGATGTAGTTTATCGGGGATTACGTTCTAACGAAGAAACACCACAATTAGATGTCAACATTCCTAAGGGATCTACCGGAGAATTGGAATTCTACGCCAACTTCCTGCGTAGCGGAAGGGAAGATGACTTCCAACCGCATAATCCGGAAGATGATAAAGTATGGGCAGCCAAAGACGAACTGTATATCCGGACTTCCAAGCCGGGAAGTATTATAAGAGTTTATTCTACGGAAGGAGTACTGCAGAAACAACAGACCATCCTGCAGCCGAGAGAAATAAAGATGAAGCCACCAATAAAATATGCTTATTTACTATCAATAATAATTGATATATAAAAATAATCATTAAATAAATTTATGAAACAAAAACATAGAACTTCTATTAAGACCATCTAACAAAGGTAGATTTAGCATTTTTAACTATTTTAAATGACATATTCATATTACATTTGCAATTTAGTACGGTTATATTAATTTGATAATTTATGAAACATGCACTTAAAACATCATTATTAACAGGTGTATTATTATTTTTAATACCAGCGCTATCCAATAGCGATATATACGCCCAGGAGTCTTACGATTTAACAGGCTGTTGGACATTTGAAAAAGCTGAATATAGGGAGCGGACATCTCCTGCGTCGGAATATCAGCTAAAGTATACAATTGAAAAAGAGGAAAACTTAGGTTCTCTTGTTCCTTGTTATCAATATGCCGTGAGCATGATAAATTTTTACAGTGGAGATTTTGTCGTATTTTCCTGTCTTTTCAACACTTACATCGCCAGTTATCAGCTTCCTTTCGGCATACCTTCATCCTTTGGGAAACAGGTCCCGATAATTATCGGAGATAATGAAAGAATCGGAGAAGAAACACCGATTGAAAATATGATCTACAATACACCCCAGATGCATTATCAGTTAGTTTTAATTGATAACCAAACCATCGCGATTATACTCGAAAGAGTTTGTTTTGAAAATTCAGTCAGCACAGAAGGCGCTGTAAAATGTATCCTGAAACGTAAATATACGGATGAATAAAGAATAACACACTTTTATAATCAAGGCCCTATGAATAATTTATACATAAAATCAGCATCATGCTTATTCAGTTTGTTTTTATTACTTTTAACAGGTAATAAGGCATTTGCCCAATGTGATAATCTGACCCTGTCTCTGGCAACTACTAATTCTACTTGTTTAGCCAACGGAAAAATCAAAATAACTGTTTCCGGAACCGACCTGCCCAACATCACACAAAGTAATATGCAATTTCAGGTATCCGGCAGTAAAGATTTAGCATTTGCCCACTATACAGATAACACGATAGTGAACCTTCCGGCCGGAACATATACCATTACATTAAAAGCGTTCTGTAATACAATTGGCAATTGGATCATTGCGACCCGAACAGCAACTACCACCATCACCACTTCCTATAAGGAATTGGGCTTTTCTTTGGGAAGGACCACCCCTACACTTAACTGTAAACATACGGGAATCATACCTGTTTTGATTCAATCAAATACAGGTTCCGCTCCTTTTACAATAGTAATGACAGGCAAACCGGCGGCATACACAGGGACTACCACGTTTACCACTTCGTCCAGGAGCTATAATGTCACCAATCTTCCCGCAGGTAATTACACGTTCAAAGTTTACGACGACTGCGGATATACGGAAGAAAACAGGACGGCTCCGGTTGGTACGATGACTCAGGACTATTACGAGGTATTCAACCAATATCTTTGTTCGAACAGCGCTTTGCCAGATGCCTGTAATTCGATAAGAGCAAGCCGTTCTTATCCTTCTTCTGCAACAGATCCGGATGGATATTACTACTTCTACAGTAATTCCGGAGAATATTTTGAAGTCGCATTTCTTTTTAATGATACAGGAACAAAAACGTGGCAACCCCTTTCTAGTAGTGGTGATATAAATTTGGCTTTACCTTCGCCTTATACAAGGAAATCAATGCGTGAAGCCAACGCCTATTATACTGTTTATCTAAGAGTGAAAGGCTGTACGACCGAATATAAACTTCGGAAACTCTCACTTTATGAGAAGATAGATGCCGGCCTGATACAAACAACATCGGGGTGTAATCAATTGAACATCAGCTTTTATCTTACTACTGACTTTTATGGTACATTTTGCCTTCCGTATCAGTGGAGAATTGTTAAAAGCGACAATACAATCTTTAAAGATTGGCAGGGTCCCATTAATAGCAGAAGCACACAAAGTATAACAAACGTTCCGCTTGGATCAAAACTTGAATTTAAGGACAGCGAAGGGTCTTTATGGTCAAAATCGCTGTTAACATCTCTTCCCAAACCAGGCTTAATGAGTTCTGCATCTTTGACCTACTCTGATCTGGAGCCGGATGGGTTGTATAAAAGCATTATATATCTATACTTTGAAAGTTCTTTTCCTGTAAATACTACATTTAAATTTTTATCCGGACCAACAACGCCTACTCATACAAGCGGAACACTTACGACATCTTCCCAATATATTTATCCGTACTCAAGTAGCCTCACTTCATCTAATTATCAAAGGCTTGCCGCCGGAACCTATAAGTTCACAGTAACAAGGCCCGGCTGTACCTCTGATACAATAAGCATAAACCATACCGCTTATAGACTTGCTGCACGTCCAACCTATACATTAACTGAAGAGTGTGATGGAATGTCAGTTAGATTTACCGGAGGCGGACAGATGCAGACGCAGTCATATAGCGGAACTATTAGTAACTATGGAACTCCGTACATCCGAATCATATCCTCCTCTCCCAGCAGTCTGCCTTATAACAATAAAGCAGTTGTAACGCATGGAGGCTCCCTGAAATTACCTCAAGCCGGAACATATTATATCGGATTAACATACTATAATTCGTCAACAACATATCTTTATCGCGACACGATTGTTTATTCTCCGACTCCATTTACGCTTGACAATACCGCTACTTCATCTTACCTCTGCCAGGGAGAACCTACCGGTTTTATCAGGATAAAAGGTGTTGGGGGAGGCAAAGGATATAAGTACGAGTTATACGATCATGGAGTCCTGAAACAGACTAACAAAACCGGCGTATTCAACTATGGTACAGCCGGAAGCACTTATACCATAAAGCTTTATGACACAATATGCGGATATTCTTATCCGCAGGACGTGACACTGATCGACCTGGGTATTGCACAGATCTCCTATTCCAACCACCCGGACAACAAATTCTGCGATTCCGACAGCATTTATTTGAAATGTCTTACCTTAGGACAAACTACTTATACATGGTCAGGACCAGGAATCACGGCTGCCAAAAAAAATCAACAGAATCCAGCAGTTTTTGCTCGTGATGTGGGTGCAGGCACACACACTTATACTATCAAAGTAACTCCGGAGACGTGTGGTACGGAAATGACACAGACAGTTACAGTCACCGTCGAAAACTGCTACGGAGCCAGAGATGATTATGCTACTTTATTGTGTAATACAAAAGATACAATCGATGTTTTAGCCAATGACGGCTTCCCCGCAAGTTGCGCAAGCTCAGTAGTACCGGTTATTACCATTTCTCCGACAAAAGGAACAGCTACTGTTGTAAACAAAAAGATGGTGTACACCCCGGTGACAAACTTTTTTGGCAAAGACAGCCTTACATACAGCACAAACTGTAGCGGAACAATCACAACTGCAAAGGTCTACCTGACAGTGCTTGACTATCCGGATAATATCAGCAATGCCGATTGCTATATTACGCCTCCGGGTACTCCATTCACTTTTAAAGAGTTAACACGTAGCAGCAATAACAATGTACACACATTGTCCTCGCCGGTTTGCGGGGATATCGATAACGACGGAAAAATTGAAATCATTGTACCGCAATCGACTTCAACTGATCACACAGCCAACCTCCTCATCTATGAATTAAATCCGGCAACCAATCAACTCACATTGCAACAAACGCTTACCACGCCTTATTTCTTTGCAGAAGGAGGTAGCTCCTATTCAATAGCTAAAGTTGACGGCAATAATTATGCAGCTATATTTCTGGCAACAAGTAATTCCAGCAGCAATTCCGCATCCAATAAGATGCAGTTAATCAAATATACTTACAATGGTTCCATCTATACAGAAAGCGGTCGCCAGACATATTCTACCACAAATCGCTGTCAGGCGCCGGCTCCTGTAATCACCGACTTCAACGGCGACGGCATTGCAGAAGTTGCCGTATATGACAAGGTTTATAATGCAAAAACAATGACGCTTCTTGCTAACGGAGGCTATCAGAGTGACCTCACCAAAGGGTTCGGTGAAGGCGCACATCCCAATGATTCGGAAAAATCCGTCAGCTCAGGTTCTTTTATGGTAGCCGCGGATGTTGATGGTGACGGACAGCCTGAATTCATCGGAGGAAACTGTGTTTATAAAGTTACAATTACCAATCCGAATGGTCCGACCGGAAACAGCTTCACCTTGTGGAAACAATGCAATCGCACAGACATTGATGGTAATCCGCACGAAGAAGCATACGATGGGGCTACGGCAGTGGCAGACTTTGATAATGACGGGCTATTGGATATTGTTGTAACAACACGTGCAGACAAAAACAAATCTAAGCCGGGTTATGGCGCCGTGTACATTTGGAATCCGCGAACAGGGAAAGTGATGAACAAAAATATCATTAACAATTTCCTTCCACACTTGGCAGTAGACCGTACGGCCAGCGGACCATCCGTCGCTTTTGTCGGAGATATTGATAATGACGGAGAACCCGAAATCTGTTTGTCAGCCAGATATATGATGTATGCTTATGATTATAATGCATCCACCGGTACGCTGACACTAAAATGGTCAAAAACGACAACCGATTCGTCGGCTGCTACAACTATGGTTTTATTTGATTTCAACCAGGACGGCCATCACGAACTTGTTTACAGAGATCTCTCACATCTTCGTATATTAAACGGCCTGAATGGGAATGATCTGATCACTCCGATTGCGTGTTCTTCTGCAACAGGCAGTGAATGTCCGATCGTAGCAGATATAAATGGAGACGGCTCAGCCGAGATTCTCGTGACCGGAGGACTCTCAGGAAGTGATGTATGGACAGGTTATTTGCGAATATTCTCCAGCAATCCGGCAGGAGCATGGGCTCCGGCGCGTAAAGTTTGGAACCAGTTCATGTACAACGCCGTTAATGTAAACGAAAACCTTACCATTCCAAGCTACCAGTTGAATCCGGCAACCGTATTTCCGGGAGCCGACGGAATATTGGGTACAGCCGACGATATACGGCCCTACAATGCATTCCTGCAACAACAAACTATATTGAACAAAAATGGTAGTCCGCTCTGGCTTACACCGGATGCTTTTTCCAACTCTTCTTTAATAACGACCTCTGTATCCGGAAATTCCGTAACCATAAAGGTAGGTATAATTAATAAAGGGGATGCGGCCATTGGTCCTCCTGTCTATGCTACACTATATAAAAACACGACATCCGCAGCCAATAAAATTGTAACGGGAAATGCGAATATACAGATTAACCCGGGAGATACGGGATTTGTCTCGCTTACGATTGCTGATATTACTTTAATAAATCCGGTTCATATCGTTATTCGTATTAATGATGACGGAATAACATTTCCTTACCAACCGGAATGTAACGATACCAATAATGAAATAACAATCCTCAATGCGACAATCAACCGGATGATGAAAAAAGATGCGACACTTGAAGGTGTACCGCATAATGGAACATACGCCAATCCGGTCGCAGCACTCTTCAGCGAAATAATAGAGTATACCATCACAGCGGTCAATGTAAATACCGGCATCGGAAAGGTCATTATCAGGGATACGCTGCCGCCATATCTGGACTTTGTTTCATCCAACCCGCATATCGTACCCACTGCGGCGGGAAGCAATCCCCAGCGGAGTGCGCTCGAATGGACGATTCCAGGCGTGGCTTCCATGGCGACAACAACCGTCACGGTTAAAGCGACTCCGCAGGCAGGTTCCAGCGCTTCACAGCCCTTGTTTATCAACCGGGCATGGGTGACCGTAAGTGATACGATTAACATACCGACGAATTCCACCTACCACCAGGGGGCAAGCGTCGGGATAGCGACTTTCTCCGCAGGATTCGGGGGAAATATCTACAATGCGGCGGAACAAGCCCTGGATTACAGGACAAAACCCAAGACAGGCATTGTGATCGTACCTGATGAGGGATATCGTTTTGCCGGATGGAGTCACGAAGATTACGTTTCACTACGGGGCAATACGATTCAAGCGGAAGAAGGGATCATGCTTTATGATACGCTCACGGTTTATGGTGATATTGAGTTGCAGGCCAACTTCAAACTGGAGGAATACCTGATTGAATACCATCTGAATGGCAGCGTTAATGCTGGAAGTAATCCTCCGGCATATACGATTGAGTCCGGATCTATCACGCTCGGAGCTCCTGAAAAAGAGGGAGATATGTTCACCGGATGGACGGGATCCAACGGGGAAGAACCGCAGATAGATGTTATCATTCCTAAGGGATCTACCGGAAAGTTGGAATTCTATGCCAATTTCCTACACAGCGGAAGGGAAGATATGACTTTAACTGTTAATCCGAAGGAAGACAAGGTCTGGGCTGCCAAGGATGAATTGTTTATCAGAACATCCAATACGGGCGTTATTGTAAGGGTTTACTCCCCGGAAGGGATACTGCAGAAACAGCAGACAATCCTGGAAACAGGAGAAACAAAGATAAAGCTCTCAAGAGGAATTTATATCGTTACTCTTAACAATAGTATTGGGCAAATTGTAAGTATCGAATAATAGAGTCTCTCATCTTAATAAGATGATAACACTATACAGATATTTGTTGCAGTTGGAGAGTAATAAAATGTAAGGGATTCGGTATTTATGGGTAAATACATTGCTTGCGTAGGAAACAATGGGCTTGTAACAGGCAGCCATTTTGTAAACAAACCCTTAAGCTTTTTGGAATGGAACTTGTTATTTTACTAATAAAATTGGAAAAATGAAAAGAATATTTTGTGCAATAGCGTTATTACTGCTGCTAACTGCGTGTAATAACAATCAGCGGAAGGAAAATGTTTCCACAACAATTACCACATCTAATGATTTGGAGAAAAATGTTATTTACAGGAGGGCAATCGAGTCGGCAATATGGGGAATGCCAGCCGTGGCATTCGATGCCATGCGCCAAGCCTTCTTACGTGATGCCGGAGCACAATATAATGATATTGTCTACTGGTCGAAACAGGCCGATTGGAAGTTTCAGGTAACTACTCCCAATGCCTCCTCGTGGTATGTATATATTGCTATAAACACAAAGAACGGCCCGGTTGTACTTGATATTTCATCCACTGACGGAGCCGGACTATTCGGTTCAATGAACGATGCCTGGCAAATCCCGCAGGCTGATGTGGGCCCTACGGGTTTAGATCAGGGTAAAGGAGGAAAATATTTGTTATTGCCGCCCGACTATAAAGGAAATATTCCTGCCGGATACTTTCCAGTTCAATTTGATACCTACAACGGTTATTCAATCCTGCGAGCCATTCCGGTAACGACTTTGCCCGAAGATGTTGCCAAAGCTCTTGATTTGGTAAGAAAAACCCGTATGTATTCGTTGGCGCAAGCCTCCAACCCGCCCCAACAGCGTCACATCGATATGGCTGGGAAGTTATTTGACGGCGTTGCCCGTTTCGATGTGAGTTTCTACGAAAGCTTGGCTCGCGTTGTAAACGATGAACCAGTGATGACACGTGACCTCGTAGCTATGGAAATGCTGCGTTCGATTGGTATTGAGAAAGGAAAACTGTTTAATCCCGATGCTACCACTAAAGATATTCTGAAAAGAGCTATTGAAGAAGCCCATCAGGGCTTTATTCAAATCAACCAACAACTCAAACCTTTCTACGAAGGAGAACAATGGGCGATTCCGGTGGGCGAATTTGCGCATACAACCGACTACACATTTTTCAACAATGAAAAATATGCGTTGGACGATCGTGCAGCCTTCTTTTTCTTGGGTTGTGCGCCTCCTAAAAAGCCGGGCGGAGCATCGTTTTATTTGTTCGGGCAAAAAGATGTTGCCGGCGGAGTATTGCAAGGAAGCAAAAACTACCGGTTGCATGTTCCGGCCAATGTACCTGCCAAACAGTTTTGGGCGGCTACGGTGTATGACCAATTGGAAGCAAATTTCATTCGTGAATCACCCAAAGTAGAGGTCAATTCATATCAGGATTTGCAAAAAAATACCGATGGTTCGGTTGATGTATACTTCAGCTCGAAAGCTCCGGAAGGCAAAGAGTCGAATTGGGTGTATACCGCACCAGATAAAGCGTGGGTTATGCTCTTCCGTTTCTACGGTCCGCAAGCCGAAATCATAAACAAGTCATGGAAGCTACCTGATATTGAAGAAATTAACAACAGAGTAAATGATTAAGAAATGAAAAAGATATTTTTTGCAATCGTCGCTATTTCGCTATTTACAACCTATACGGCGAATGCACAAACTAAAAAAAAGGTTCCCGTTACAGTCGATAATTTTTGTCGTGCTGAAACAGATTACTACTTCGATATGTTCGTCAAGCGCGGAGCATTAGGCAAATTTTACCATTACCGTGAGTTACCTTCGGTCGATCTGCCGGGTGTCCGCATCAACCGTGATACCTATTATTCCGAAGCGGTGTTTGATCTGGATGCCGGACCGGTAACTATTACCTTGTCCGATGCCGGCAAACGGTATATTTCACTGATTACCATTAATGAAGATCATTACGTTTATGAAATGGTTTACTCGCCAGGCAAATATACTTATAACAAGCAACAAATCGGCACACGGTATTTGTTTGCTGCGGTCCGTATTTTGGTCAATCCTAACGACTTGGGCGACAAAGTGGAAGTGTATAAATTGCAGGACGCTCTCAAAATAGAACAAAAGAGTATCGGTAAATTTGAGATTCCGAATTGGGATACTGTCAGCCAAAAACAAGTACGCGATGCTTTATTGGAATTGAATAAAACCTTACCCGACCTAAGAAACGCAGGCGGACACAAAGGTGAAGTAGACCCTGTTCGTCATTTGATTGCAACGGCTTCCGGCTGGGGATTGAACCCCGACAAAGACGCTATTTACCTCAATGTTACACCTCCTGATAACAATGGTACGGGCATATACAAATTAACGGTGAGGAATGTTCCGGTCGATGGTTTCTGGTCGATCAGCGTATATGACGAAAAGGGGCATTTTGTACGAAATCCATACAATGCCTACACGGTTAATAATACTACGGCTGTAAAGAATCCGGATGGTTCCATTACCGTTCAATTCGGCGGTTACGACGGCAGAACTCCGAATTGCCTCCCGATTATACCTGGCTGGAATTATATGGTTCGTCTTTATCGCCCGCATCCCGAAGTGGTAATCGGCACTTGGAAATTCCCAGAATTGGAAAAAGTGAAATAAAAACCTTACATTATAAAAAATCCGGCGGCGGTTCAGTCTGTCTCCGGATTTTTCAGCCAGGTGACAGAAGGTACCAGTAAGATTCCACAGTCCCTGTCTTGCGGTTCACCTCGATGTGCAAGTCAAAATTCTGATAGTTGAAACCTGTTTTTAAATTATTACTCAATTAACTTGAACTCAAAATTACTGAATTTAGCTTCTCCTTTGCCAAAAACAAAGACACCGGGCAGGATACTTTGAAAATCGTATAAAGTGTTGTGCGTATATCCGGAGATTTCATTTGCCCAATCCTCTTTGATCCAGTTTATACCATCATAGCTGATATAACCGGTAATAACGCTCTTTTCGTTCCTAAGTTTTAACCAAAGGCTATTTCCACCTTTATGAGAACTTTTTCCTTTTGTTGCAGCTTTACGCCAACGGAACTTAGTCGTTTTATCAAAACCGGATCCTACATAGAAACCGGCATTGTAATAAATAATCAGTCCTGCCGTAGCCTCATCCGTAATATCGACTTTTGTACTAAACTCATAACTATTGGCCCCCGCGACAAACATTAAAGGAGCCGATTCCGCAGGATTTTCTCCCTGCGCTTTCATAACCAATACATTATCTTTCACCAAGGTACGTTCCGGATCATATTTCTTATAATACTTCCAATCCAGACCAATACGAAATTCATTGAATAAAGTTCTTCTATCTGTTGTCTTTTGCGAAGCAACAGGCTTTTTAATCGGATGTTCTATAGCGGCGCCAAGAGGCGCTCTGAGCCAACCGTCTTTTGTCATTTCAACCGGTTCCATCAACGTTTGACGGCCTAAATTTGTAAACTGATTTTCATAAGCATGGTAAACAATCCACCATGTTCCATCCGATGCATCAATTAACGAACCGTGCCCTTTCGACCACCACCTTTCCGAATATTCGTACGTATGAATTAACGGATTTTCCGGATCATTCTCCCATGGGCCATCAACCGATTTTGAACGTGCGACAACCACCATGTGGCTTGTTGGTGGTCCGGCAGTTCCTCCCTGAGCATTCAGGTAATAATAGTAATCGCCTATCTTCTTCAATTTAGGGCCTTCCAAACAAAAACATTCCGTAATCCACTCTTTCGGATAAACCCATCCGTCATATATTTTTTCCTTTGTTCCGGAAATAATACTCAATCCGTCATCTGATAACTTTGCCCGATGGCCGCCACTCAAAAATAACCATCGTTGCCCATCTTCACCTACGACATGGCAGGGATCGATTTCTCCGATATTCAGATCAACAGGTTCGCTCCACGGACCATGAGGAGAATCCGCGTAAACAACAAAATTACCCCGCCCGCTTACAGTAAAATAAATATAATATTTCTCTTTATATTTACAGATATCAGGCGCCCAGATAGAACCCAAATAAGAAGTTAGCCCGTAACTGATCGGCTCCCAATTGACCAAATCACGTGAGTGGAAAACGACAAGCCCCGGCACATAATCAAAAGCCGAGTGTGTCATATAATAATCATCTCCTTCACGCATAATCGTAGGATCAGGATAATCACCACTCAGAATCGGATTAAGGAATGTGCCATTACCCAAATCTCCTTGTAATGAAATATTCGTCTGCGCATTCGTCACAACCGGAATGCATAGAACACAACACAAGATTGCTATTTTAAAAATTCCATTCATAATTCTTCTCCTTCTTTTTATGATCACAAAGAAAACAATAAAAATCAAAATAATCCTGCTGACGATGTCAAGAAAAGGGAGTTATAAGTTCAAACTTACAACTCCCGGAGAATATCGTACTTCTACAATATCAGTTTATAACAACAGATATCGCAAGAATTATTCTTTATCAGCCACCGTTTTCCAAACGATAGATGCCAAAGCCGCTCCGATAAACGGACCTACAATGAATATCCACAACTGGCTCAATGCGCCCATGTTACCATAAACCGCTTCAAATATAGCAGGGCCTACGCTACGTGCCGGATTGACAGATGTGCCGGTCAATGGAATACAAACAATATGAACAAGAACAAGCGATAGGCCGATCGCCAGCCCGGCAAAATTACCGGCGCCTTTTTTAGAATCGGTAGTACCCAAAACAACTAAAACAAAGACAAATGTAAAAATGATTTCTGCAATCAGTCCTCCTGTAACATTCACACCTGGTTGGCATCCGTTTGCCCCCGTTTGAGTAGCAAAAGCGCCGCCTTGTGCAATATAAGAAGCGCCACCCGTATCAACAAAAGAAACCAGCAAATAAAGCAAAGCCGAACCGATAATCGCACCGATAACCTGAAACAGCATATACATCCCTGCATCTTTACTGCTTATACGTCCTGAAAGAAGAGCCCCTAAGGTTATTGCGGGATTGATATGACATCCGGAAGTTCCTCCGATCGTATACGCCATAGCCACAACAGAAAGTCCAAATCCAAATGCTACCGTGAGTACCTGTGCGGTAGAACCTACACCGTGATTAAATATTGCGCTTCCACAACCCATAAGGACCAACACCATAGTCCCTACCATTTCTGCAATGTACTTTTTCATCTTAAATCAAATTTATTTAGTTAGTAATATGGAGAGCAAATATATGCATCTTTTTGATTTATTAATATACATTTTATCTTTTTTTCACTTAAAACAAAAATATTAAATCTAAATTGTCTATTATCAATTATTTATTTGTACCTTTGCCCCACTTTTTTTAGAGAGAGTGATAACATATTGTCTAACTTATTAATTAACGGAGTATTAACAATTTAAAATGGAAAATTTAAAAAACATTGTTCCCAACGAAGATTTCAATTGGGATTCTTACGAAAAAGGTGATAATCCTGCGGAAAACAAAAGCGTAGAGGAATTAACCAAAACTTACGATGAGACTTTAAACACAGTTAAGGACAAAGAAGTCGTTATGGGAACAGTAACTGCTATGAACAAACGCGAAGTCGTTGTAAATATCGGTTTCAAATCAGACGGCGTTGTGCCGATGTCTGAATTTCGCTATGACCCCGACTTGAAGGTGGGTGATCAGGTAGAAGTTTATATTGAAAATCAAGAAGATAAAAAAGGACAGTTGATCCTTTCTCACAAAAAAGCGCGCGCTTCGCGTTCATGGGATCGCGTAAACGAAGCGCTTGATAAAGACGAAATAATCAAAGGTTTCGTAAAATGTCGTACAAAAGGCGGTATGATTGTTGACGTATTCGGTATCGAAGCATTCTTACCAGGCTCACAGATCGATGTTAAACCGATCCGTGATTATGACGTATTCGTTGGTAAAACAATGGAGTTCAAGATCGTGAAGATCAATCAGGATTTCAAAAACGTGGTTGTTTCTCACAAAGCGCTTATCGAAGCTGAACTTGAACAACAGAAAAAAGAAATCATTTCCAAACTTGAAAAAGGACAGGTATTGGAAGGAACCGTTAAAAACATCACTTCTTACGGAGTATTCGTTGACCTTGGTGGCGTAGACGGATTGATCCATATCACAGACCTTTCATAGGGACGTGTTTCACATCCGGAAGAAATCGTTCAGCTTGACCAGAAAGTTAACGTTGTAATCCTTGATTTCGATGATGAAAAGAAACGCATCGCTTTAGGCCTTAAGCAATTGACTCCCCATCCATGGGATGCTCTTAACGCAGATCTGAAAGTCGGCGACAAAGTAAAAGGCAAAGTAGTCGTTATGGCTGATTACGGCGCGTTTGTTGAAATCGCTCCGGGCGTTGAAGGTTTGATCCACGTTTCAGAAATGAGCTGGACACAGCACCTGCGCAGCGCACAGGATTTCATGAAAGTAGGCGACGAAGTAGAAGCTGTTATCCTGACATTAGATCGTGACGAACGCAAAATGTCATTGGGTATTAAACAATTGAAACCGGATCCATGGGAAAATATCGAAGAACGTTTCCCGATCGGTTCTAAGCACAAAGCTAAAGTTTGTAACTTCACTAACTTCGGAGTATTTGTTGAAATCGAAGAAGGCGTTGATGGTCTGATCCATATTTCCGACTTGTCATGGACGAAGAAAATCAAACATCCGAGCGAATTTACATCAATCGGTGCTGAAATCGATGTTCAGGTTCTTGATATCGACAAAGAAAACCGTCGCTTGAGCCTTGGTCACAAGCAGCTTGAAGAAAATCCATGGGATGTATTCGAAGGTATATTCACAGTAGGTTCTGTTCATGATGGTACAATCATCGAAATGATGGATAAAGGCGCTGTTATCTCATTACCTTACGGCGTAGAAGGTTTCGCTACTCCTAAACATCTTGTAAAAGAAGACGGATCACAAGCTAAACTTGACGAAAAACTTCAGTTCAAGGTAATTGAATTCAATAAAGAAGCTCGTCGTATCATTCTTTCTCACAGTCGTATTTTCGAAGATGAGCAAAAAACGACAAAGAAAGACGAAGGCAAAGCAAAAACTTCTAAAAAAGAATCAATAACAACTCCTTCGATGGAAAAAACCACATTGGGTGACATCGAAGAACTTGCCGCATTGAAAGAAAAAATGGAAGGCGGAGCAGGAGCAGCTGAATAAGACAAACGAAATTTTGTTTCTATATAAAAAGCGTCATACTTCCGGGTATGTCGCTTTTTTTAATACCTTTTGCAAAATGAACAGGATATCTTTTTCACTTTTAATTCTTCTATATTGCTTGCCCGTTCTGAACGCGCAACAAACGGCCTGTCGTGATAAATCATCGTGCGATCTGATCGCTGTACAAAACATAGCAGCCTTTGATCCGGATCAGTTCAATACATACTGGACAGTGGAAGGACAGGAATATGAAATACGTTTTTGGAGTGACACAATCGAAATCGAAGTAATAAAGGGATTCACAATGTGGCGAAACGAAAAATACAGTGGTCATATTGAGATCAACTATCAAGCATGTGTAATGGACGAAGGCCGGCCAAACGACAGGCTAAGCGATCTCAACTGCTTCTGGATGGCACAGGATCCGCTTTATCCCGATGACCTGTTCAAACGACAGGAATGGAGGGCCGGCATATTCGACCATTACTACACCTTGAATCAATATTATATGGGGTACGGTGGAAACTACAACACAACTACCCGGTTCCGCAAATACGACGGTGATTTCGAAGCTTTCCAAACAAATAAAACCCGCCCTGCGATCCTGACGGAGTATACCGACGAAGAACATTTGCTGAAACCGAATCATTGGTATAATATACGGATCGTGTGCGAAGGAAAACAGATAAAATATTACATGGACGATGAACTCATTGTGAATTATACGGATGAAACTCCCTATACTTCCGGTTATTTCGGCTTTCGTACAACAAAAGCCCGGGTAAGAGTAACAGGGTTTAATGTCAAACAGTATTAAAAATCAGCTGGAAAATTAAAAAAAGTTTTTGTTTTGCTCTCAATTTTTCGCTATATTTGCGCTATCGCAAAACAATAAATGCATAAGAATATGGAAGACAAAATTGTTTATTCAGACATTTTCAGGGCTGCATGGAAAGGCCTAAAATCCCAATTCTGGTTGCTGGTGGGGTTAGTTATAGGCTTCACGATTATCTATTCGCTCTTATATCTGTTCGCAATTCCCGCGAAAGGAGAAACAATGAGCATTAGCGGGATCATTGTATCCATATTATGTATGTTTTTGTCTTGTCTGTTTGGGATGGGATACCTTAAAAACTGTCTGCAAACATTAGACGGGGAAGAGCCGCAATTTTCAGCATATGGACAGGTAACCCGCAAACTTCCCGCTTTTATTCTGGCTTATATCCTATTCTTCATCATCATATCCATCGGCTTTGCTTTGCTGATAATCCCGGGCATCTACCTTTTATTAAGGCTGCAATTTTTTGTGGCCTCCATGGTCGACGAAAACACAGGCGCTATAGAATCCCTCAAGCGAAGCTGGAACATAACCAAAGGACATACGCTCGAATTATTTATCCTCTCACTTATCATGATTTTGATAAGTTTTATCGGAACGATCGCCCTGTTTATCGGTATATTTATAGCAGCACCGCTTATTACACTGATGTACGTATATACATATCGTAAGCTGACGGCGCCTGCCCTACAATAATTTTTCATTATATGATTGTTTTTCAAAAAACAATCTCTATATTTGCGTACCGCATGTGTGCGCACACAAAAGAGTATAAATATGAAAAATTATCGTATAAAGGATATTGCAGCTATGGCAGGTGTATCGGCAGGAACTGTCGATCGTGTGCTACATAACAGAGGCCGTGTTTCGGAAGAATCACTGAAAAAGGTAAAAAAGACGCTGAAAAAAATCAACTATCAGCCAAATCTCATCGCACGTTCTTTAGCTTCAAAAAAAGATTGCCGAATAATGGCGCTCATTCCTTCATTCGTTTCCGGAGAATACTGGTCGGAAATCAGTAAAGGAATTGACAAAGCGGAGCAGGAATTTACCGATTATCATCTTAAAATCCAATGCAATTTTTTTAATCAGTACGATAAAATCAGTTTCGATACGTTAGTCGAAGAGGTAAAGCAGGAAGAATATGAAGGAGTTATCATAGCCACCTTGTTTAAAGAGAGTACATTTGAATTCACTCAATGGCTCGATCAGAAAGAAATTCCTTATATTCTCATAGACGCATACATCGAAAATACAAACTGTATCGCATATTACGGTACGGACTCATACAGATCCGGCTATATCGGCGGACGACTACTGTCCGAGAAGATAAATAACAACGACAACATCCTATTATTCAACATCATAAGCAAAGGATCCGTAGAATCCACACAGGTATCAGCACGCGAAAAAGGATTCCGCGACTATCTTTCGGAAACAGGCTATGAAGGAAGTATCTATCCTGTAAGCATATCAACTGAAACACCCGGACACAATGAAAAGCTCCTCAATACATACATGGAGAAAGAATTGAAAGGGCAGGCAAGAGCACGGGCAGGCATCATTTTCAACTCCCGTGTACATATCCCTGCGGAATATTTCATTAAACATAAAGAGAATAACTTCTTCCTGATAGGATATGATGCGATAGAGGCCAACATCGCCTTTCTGAAAAACGGAGTTGTATCCCACCTGATCGCACAACGGCCCGAGGTGCAAGGCTACAATAGCGTAAAAGCGTTATTCTATCACTTAGTTCTGCATCAGACGGCTACGAAAATGAACTATATGCCCATCGATATACTCATTAAAGATAATATTGATTATTATAATAACTATATATAAGAACATCATGGAAAACAATCTATTTAGTGTAAAAGACAAAGTCATCGTCCTGACAGGAGGAACAGGTGTGCTGGGTGGAAGTATAACCAAACACCTTGCCAAAGAAAAGGCGAAAGTTGTTATTCTTGCCCGTAACGAAGAAACAGGAAAAGGACTCGAAGATGAAATCAGGAAAGACGGAGGCAGTGCTTTGTTCCTGAAAACAGATGTTCTCGACAAAGAAGCGCTTGAGCAGAATTGCCAAATTATTCTGGACACTTTCGGAAGCATCGATGTGCTGATCAATCTTGCCGGAGGAAATATGCCGGGAGCTACCATTCCGCCCGGTAAAACATTCTTCGACTTAGACATTGAAGCATTCCGTAAAGTAGTCGATCTGAATCTTTTCGGCACAGTGATCCCAACCATGGTATTTGCCAAAGTGATGGTCGAACAGAAAAAAGGAAGCATCATAAACGTATCATCGGAATCCGCACTGCGCCCATTAACGCGCGTTGTCGGCTACGGATCCGCAAAAGCCGCCATCAACAATTTCACACAATATCTGGCAGGTGAACTCGCCATAAAATTCGGTGAAGGACTACGTGTTAACGCAATTGCTCCAGGCTTTTTCCTGACAGAACAGAACCGCGCTTTAATGACAAATCCTGACGGAACTCCAAGCGA
Source organism: Tannerella sp. (assembly GCA_031551825.1). GTDB lineage: Bacteria > Bacteroidota > Bacteroidia > Bacteroidales > Tannerellaceae > Tannerella. The sequence goes on from JAVBNB010000067.1 coordinate 18,073, forward strand.
TCGTTGCCAAACAATCGTTGCGCACACGCCATTCCGTCGTCTCGGCCAACCAAATGAGTTACTCGGTACAGTGCAATGGCTCGCAAGCGACGCATCCGCTTTCGTCACAGGAACCATCATCCCGATCGATGGCGGCTTCGATGCATTCTCAATATAAAAAATAACCGATAATAAAATAAAAATAAGATGAAACTAAAAGAAAACTATAAATGGTCGCTTGTTGTCCCCACAAGTATGGGGATACGCCTGACCCCGGTAGCACAAGGACAGCCCATACATACCAGCAGTAACCTGTTCATGCAGGCAACAAGCGCAGAAACAAACGTAGCGAACGTACCCGCATACTTAGGGCTTCCCGTCAAAGTATTAACCACCTTTGTAAAAGACAGTCCTATCGCGCAATTTATCAAAGACAACCTGCGTAGCCGCCATCTGGAATACGAAGGAAAAGATATCGAACAAGGCGACCCCTGGGGATACCGCCACCAGATAAACATTGCGGACAGTGGTTTCGGTTCACGTGGGCCACGCGTATGGAACGACCGTAGCGGGGAAGTCGGACGCACTCTCAATGTAAAAGATTTCGACCTCGATCGTATTTTCGGGCAGGAAGGAGTACAGATTCTTCATCTCTCAGGATTGATCGGAGCCTTATCGGAAGAAACAAGCCGTTTCTGCCTCGAACTTGCGCGCGCCGCGAAAAAATACGGGACAAAAATATCTTTCGATTTAAATCATCGCGCTTCGTTCTGGAAAGGACGCGAAAAAGAGCTTCGTGATATTTTTACGGAAATAGCTTCCATCTCGGATATTCTGGAGGGTAATGAAGAAGATTACCAGCTCTGTCTTGGTATCGAAGGGCCCGAAGCCGGCGGCAAAGACATCGCGTCAAAAATAGAAAGTTTTAAAGGAATGATCCGGAATGTAAAAAAAGCATTTCCCAACACTTCCGTTTTCGCAACCACACTGCGCGAAGTAGTAAGTGCGAACAACCATTTATGGGGCGCAATCATGTTAGAAGGAGAAAACTGGCATGTGATCGAACCAAGGCCAATCAACGTACTTGACCGCATAGGTGGTGGGGATGGATTTGTCGGAGGCCTGCTTTACGGCATTCTCAAAGGTTGGGAAGCCGAAAAATGGCTTCAATTCGGATGGGCGACAGGTGTACTTGCAACCACATTCCTCACAGACTACGGACAACCCGCCGACGAAGGCCAGGTATGGAGTATCTGGGGCGGAAACGCAAGAGTTTTGAGATAAAAATAAGTAAGAATCAAAAGTAGAAAAACAATATGTTATACTACGAACAAGGTGCGCCGTCAAAATCATTCGGGCACGACGAAATTAAAAAGGCGCTTTTTGAAACATTCGACCGCCTGGGACCACGGAAAAAGGTATTAGCCATACCGCCCGACTTTACACGCTTTCACTCCCGGGCAGGCGAACTGGTACAATATACTTACGAATATTACAGCGAACGGCTGACGGACATCCTTCCCGCGCTGGGAACGCATTTCAAAATGACGGATGCGGAAATAGAAAAAATGTTTCCCGGCGTCCCGAAATCATTATTTCGTGTACATAACTGGCGCGAAGACGTAGTCAGCGTCGGAACCGTTCCCGGAGAATTTGTAAAAGAGGTGTCCGAAGGCGCCGTTGACTATCCGATGCCCATCCAGGTAAACCGTATGCTTCTCGAAGGCGGATACGACCTCATTTTATCTCTCGGACAAGTTGTCCCGCACGAAGTAATCGGCATGGCGAACTACAACAAAAATATTTTTGTAGGCATAGGCGGTTCGGAAGGTATCAACAAAAGCCATTTTATCGGAGCAGCCTACGGGATGGAGCGTATCATGGGACGGGCTTCCGGCCCTGTTCGCAAAGTGTTGAACTACGCCTCGGAAAACTTTACCGCCAACCTTCCGATCGTTTATCTTCAGACGGTTATATCCGAGGGGGAAGACGGATTGCAGATGCGCGGATTGTATATCGGCGACGATTTTGAATGTTTCGAAAAAGCAGCCGGTCTATCACTCGAAACAAATTTCCGGATGATGGACCGTGAGATGAAAAAGGTCGTCGTATTCCTCGATCCCGAAGAATTCCGCAGCACATGGCTCGGAAACAAGAGTATTTATCGTACCCGCATGGCGATTGCCGACAACGGCGAACTGATTGTACTTGCGCCTGGTTTACACCAGTTTGGCGAAGATCCGACAAACGACAAACTAATACGTAAATATGGCTATGTTCATACCCCCCAGGTTCTGAAATATGTAAAAGAAAACGAAGACCTGCAGAACAGTCTCGGCGTAGCCGCCCACCTGATCCATGGCACATCCGAAGGCAGGTTCAAAATTACATACTGCCCCGGGCACCTGACGCGGGAAGAGATCGAAAGCGTCGGTTTCAATTATGCGGATCTCGGTGAAATGATGAATAAATATAATCCGGAAAAATTGAAAGATGGTTGGAATACAGTCGACGGAGAAGAAATATATTACATATCAAACCCCGCTTTAGGATTATGGGCTTACAGGGAACGATTTAAATAATATTTCCCGCTTTTTTATACAACTAACACGAACCAACAGGGCGTAAATTTCGCATAATTGCGTAAATTTGCGCCCTGAGTCCAATAACAAAGCAAAAAGATGCAACGATTAAAAATTATTGCCGATGATAAAATTCCTTTCCTGAAAGGAGTGATGGAGCCATACACGGATATCATTTACCTGCCCGGGGCTAAGATTTCGGCGGAAGATGTAAAAGATGCCGACGCGATCTTTACACGTACCCGCACCAAATGTGATGAATCACTACTCAAGAACAGCCAGGTTAAACTGATTGCCACAGCAACTATCGGCTACGACCACATCGATACGGATTATTGTGATACGGCAGGTATCCATTGGGTGAATGCCCCGGGTTGCAACTCCTGGTCCGTACAGCAATACATCACAACCGCCATCGTCTCTTTGGCTTACCAACGCGGACTCCGATTACCGGAGCTGACGCTCGGAGTTATTGGAGTCGGCAATGTCGGTAGCAAAGTAGCGCGTGCGGCCGAAGCGCTTGGTATGCGCGTTTTACTGAACGACCCTCCAAGAGCTGATCAGGAAGGAACGGAAGCATTTACTCCGTTAGACAAATTACTCGCTGAAAGTGACATGGTTACCTGCCATACGCCGTTGACAAAAGAAGCGCCCTACCCTACTTATCATCTGGCCTCCAATGAGTTTCTCAACCGGATGAAAAACGGCGTGGTATTCATCAATACATCGCGTGGCCCGGTTACGGATTCCGAGGCCCTGAAGTTCGCCGTAAAAACAAAATTATCCGACTATATACTCGACGTATGGGAAAGCGAACCCCTACCCGACGCTTCGTTACTCGCAGACGCCTTTATCGGAACACCACACATAGCGGGTTACTCTTCCGACGGCAAAGCTAACGGAACGGCCGCCTGCGTACATGAATTTTGCTCCTTCTTCGGATTGGACATATTAAAAGACTGGTATCCGGAATCCATACCTCCGCCTCCCATGCCAACAATGTTTTCAATAGACGGAACCGGAAAAAGCAATGAGCAGATCATCTACGAAGCGGTTACACATACTTATCCGATCCGGGAGGACAGTGAGCGGCTCAAAAAATCACCTGAAACGTTTGAAGAACAACGCGGTGGATACTGGATACGGCGTGAATTTAAAAATTTCACGATCAAACCCAAAAACATAGATATTGCCGTTCTGAAATCATTAAAAGGTATCGGATTTAAAATTGACTCCGACGATTAAACTATTTTCAAATGATAAGAGTCGTCAAACCGGAAGATGCTTATAATATTGTATTGATTTATAATCATTACGTTGAAAATACAACCATTACCTTTGAAACAAATCCTGTTCCAACCGAAGAGATGCGCGACAGAATATTCGCCATAACCGAAAAGTACCCCTATTTTGTATATGAAGAATCCGGGGAAGTGGTTGGATACTGCTATGCTTCCTTATGGAAAAAAAAGGAAGCCTATCGCTACACCGTAGAATCAACAGTTTATATCGACGCGGCTTTTCAGGGTAAAGGCATCGGTAAAATGCTGATGGAAAAACTAATCAGTGAATTACGGAAAAAATCATTTCATGCCATTATCGCATGCATCACGACCCCGAATCCATCAAGTGTAAAACTTCATGAGAAACTCGGATTTAAACAGGTGTCCGAGTTCAGGGAGGTCGGATATAAATTCGGCCAGTGGCTGAATGTCGGCGACTGGGAGTTGCTGCTATAAACCCATATATGAATACATCAGAAATAAATAAAGAAATACTACGGCTTGCCATTCCTAATATGATTTCCAACATCGTCATACCGATGTTGGGAATGGTAGACATCGCTATAGCCGGACGCCTCGGCGACGACATCAATATCGCCGCCTTATCCATCGGAGCTACAATCTTCAATTTTATCTACTGGAACTGTTCCTTCCTGCGCATGGGTACAAGTGGCATTACCGCACAGGCATTCGGTGCAGGACAGAAAAAAGAATGCGCCAATATGTTGATACGTTCCTGCTGGTTAGCTTTTATTCTTGCGTTTGTAATCGTTGCTTTCCAAAAGCCGATAGGCCACTTCTCCCTATATGTTATGCAAGGAAGCGATAAGGTTCAGGCATTGGCCGCCGAGTATTTATTCGCGCGTATCTGGGCAGTACCGGCTTCAATCACCCTGTTCGCCATACAAGGCTGGTTTATCGGTATGCAAGATGCCAAGACCCCGATGGTCATATCCATCATATCCGTGATAATGAACGCCGTTTTCAGTGTATTTTTCGCATTCAACCTGAATATGGGAATTGCCGGGATCGCATGGGGTACTGTTGTGGCACAATATACAGGCCTTCTGATCTCATGCGTTATGCTATTCATTAAGTATCGCGAATATATTCGATATTTTGACATAAAAGAATCATTACAGATAAAACCCGTTATTCATTTCCTTCAGATCAATAAAGACATCTTCCTGCGCTCCGTATTTGTTGTCATCGTATATACATTTTTCACCGCAGCCTCAGCTCGTTTCGGCGACACCATACTTGCGACCAACGCGTTATTAATGCAACTGTTCACACTATTCTCCTACATGTCCGACGGCTTCGCTTATGCCGGAGAATCCCTGTCCGGACGCTTTGTCGGCGAAAAAAACGCATACCTCTTGAAACGCTTCATCAACAAACTCTTGTTCTGGGCCGTGATGATCGGTATATTCTTCGTATTTGTATATATCGTAGCCTGGAAAGAAATACTGATGATCTTCTCCTCATCGGACGAGATCATTGCCTCAGCCGGAAAGTTTATCGGCTGGGTAGTAGCCGTTCCACTTGTCGGATGCATTCCATTTATGATCGACGGTATCATGATCGGCGCAACCCAAACCAAGCTTTTACGTAATACCGTATTCGTTGCCACCGCATTGTTTTTTATCAGCTTCTATGCCCTATCCCCCTTCCTCGGCAACAACGCCCTATGGATCGCATTCATCATTTTCCTCCTCTTCCGGGGAATCCTCCTCTACTTCTGCTCCGACAAACTCAACGTCGAAAAAATAATGAAACAAGAATAAGGCGGGATTCCATTAATTTTGTATACATTTGCAACATAAGAATTTACACGATCTATATGAATATAAAACTTACTGATAAAGATAAAATAAGAGTCTCGGATTCTGAAGATGTTTACGGTATTATGCAACGCATATTGTTACGTGACAACAAGATTGACCGGGAAAAAGAACATTTCTGGATTGTTGGCATGAACCACGGGGGCTACATCGTATATATTGAACTGGTCAGTTTAGGATCCACGACAAGAACACTGGTAGAGCCTATGAATGTTTTCCGGGTTGCTATACTCAAAGGTGCCACACGGATAATTGCCGTCCACAACCATCCGAGCGGAGCGATAAAACCCTCCAAAGAAGACAAAGATCTTACGGACAAGCTCATCCAGGTTGGTAAAATAATCAATATTAAAGTAGAAGATCACTTAATTATCAGTCCTACTACCTATATTAGTTTCAAAAATATGGATCTTATGGAGAAACTGGAGAATAGTAACCAGTATATACCAACCTATCAGCTTATCGAAAAAATCCGCAAAGAGGAAAAGATTATCAGAGAAGACGCTATAAAAGTTGAAAAAACTTTGCGAACAGAAGCTGAATCAAAGCTAAATTCTGTAATAAATTATCTATTGGAAAAAGAAATGACTTTTGAACAAATAGCTAAAATTCTAAATATTACTCCCGCAGAAGTCCAAAAGATCAGTAAAAAGAAACCAAAAAGAAAAGGAACTATCTAAAAAAGGACATTCATTAAAAAAATAAACAAATCCCAATTTATTCATTATGAACTGATTGACACTCATTATATCGAAATATTCAGTAAATACATAAAAAAGAAAGCGACACTTACGTGCCGCTTTAAATGTTTTCACAACGGAATAATCCTTATTGTGATTTGCTTTCAAAATTGTCTGACAAATATATAAAAATATTTTTTATATACCAAATAATTTGTTAAAATAATATTTAAATCTTAATTTTATGGCTCAAATTTGTTTTAAGTTATAAAATTATGAAAAAAATATTAGGATTAGATCTTGGCACTAACAGTATAGGGTGGGCATTAGTTAACGAGGCAGAGAATTCGGAAGAAAAATCATCAATTATAAAGTTGGGAGTTCGCGTAAATCCATTAACAGTGGATGAACAAGCTAATTTTGAAAAAGGAAAAAGTATTACGACGAATGCGGATCGAACACTGAAAAGAAGTATGCGCCGCAATTTACAGCGTTATAAACAACGTAAAGAAAATCTGATTGAAATACTAAAAGAGGAGGGTTTTATATCCGATAAAACGATTTTATCTGAAAATGGAAATAAAACAACATTTGAAACGTATCGTTTACGTGCGAAAGCTGCAACAGAAGAGATTTCATTGGAAGAATTTTCCAGAGTATTATTGATGATTAATAAAAAGCGTGGTTATAAAAGTAGCCGTAAATCGAAATCTCCGGAAGAGGGACAATTAATAGACGGAATGGAAATTGCCAAAAGATTGTATAACGAAAATATTACTCCTGGCCAGTACATCTTACAATTATTGTTAAGCGGAAAAAAATATATTCCTGATTTTTATCGTTCTGATTTACAGGCGGAATTAGATTGCATATGGAATTTTCAACAACAGTTTTATCCGGATGTTCTGACTGAAGAATTTAAAAAGCAAATCCAGGGAAAAGGAAAGCAGAATACCTCTAAAATATTTTTGGCTAAATATGGCATCTATACTGCCGAAAATAAAGGTAAAGACAAAAAGCTTCAAACATATCAATGGCGTACAAACGCATTAGATAAACAATTGACAAAGGAAGAGGTTGCGTTTGTAATTAGTGATATAAATGGGACAATCAGCACTTCCAGTGGATATTTGGGAGCTATCAGTGACCGAAGCAAAGAACTGTATTTTAATAAACGAACTGTTGGACAGTATTTAATGACTCAATTGAGTGAAAATCCAAATGCAAGTTTGCGTAATCAGGTTTTCTATCGTCAGGATTATTTGGATGAATTCAATATAATCTGGGAAACGCAGGCTAAATATCACAAAGAATTGACAGAAGACCTAAAACTTGAAATCCGGGATGTGATAATTTTTTATCAACGTCGTTTGAAAAGTCAAAAAGGCCTGATAAGCTTCTGTGAATTTGAAAGCCGGGAAATAGAAGTTGAAATAGACGGAAAAAAGAAGAAAAAAACAATTGGGCTACGAGTTTGTCCGAAATCATCTCCATTATTTCAGGAGTTTAAGATATGGCAGGCATTGAATAATATTCAGGTTTCGAATAAGGAATTAAAGTCTAAGCGTTTTCTGGAGCAGGAAGAAAAAGAAATCTTATTTGAAGAATTATCAGTAAAAGCAAAACTGTCAAAAGACGATGCCTTAAAAATACTTTTTAAAAATCACAAAGAGTTGGATTTAAATATCAAAAACATAGAAGGAAACTGTACACAGCAGGAATTATTCGCAGCCTATCGACAAATAATAGAGTTGAGCGGACATGGAGAATATGATTTCACAAAATTACCGACAATGGAATCAATGGAAATCGTTACAGATGTTTTCACTGCTTTAGGGTATAATACAGGCATTTTATCTTTCGATTCTTCACTTCCGGAAAAAGAATTTGAAGAACAACCATTATATCAGCTTTGGCATTTATTATATTCATTTGAAGGAGATAATTCAACAACCGGAAATGAAAAGCTCGTAGCCAAAATCAGTGAAAAATATGGTTTTGAAAAAGACTATGCTACAATTATAGCCAATGTTGTTTTTAAGGAAGATTATGGCAGTCTCAGCACAAAGGCAATGCGTAAAATTCTTCCGTATATGAAAGAGGGAAATGAATATAGTCTTGCTTGTGAATATGCCGGTTATCGCCACTCAAAAAGCTCATTGACGAAAGAAGAAATCGAAAATAAGATTTTAAAAAACAAACTTGAGATTCTCACGAAGAATAGTCTACGAAACCCTGTTGTAGAAAAGATATTGAATCAAATGATTAATGTTATCAATACTTTGATTGACACATACGGAAAACCTGATGAAGTCAGAATTGAATTAGCCCGTGAACTAAAGAAAAGTGCAAAAGAACGAGAAAGCCTTACAGAAGCTATAAATAAAGCGACTACAGAACATGAAAGTATTAGAAAAATATTGCAGAGTGAGAAATTCGGTTTGAAACATGTCAGCCGTAATGATATCATCAGGTATAAGCTGTATGAAGAACTGAAAGATAACGGCTATAAAACATTATACTCCGAAACATATATTTCACCTTCTCAATTATTCAGCAAAGAGATCGACATAGAACATATTATTCCTCAAGCACGTTTGTTTGACGATTCTTTTTCTAATAAGACCCTTGAATTTCGAAGTATAAATATTGAAAAAGGAAATCAGACTGCTTATGACTATGTATTGAATAAATACGGTAAAGAATCTTCGGAGAATTATTTGAATAAGATAGATAAACTCTTCAAGTCTGATCCTAAAAAACAGACAAAACTAAAGAAATTGAAGATGACAGAAACCGAAATTCCGGAAGGATTCATTGAACGTGATATTCGTGACACACAATACATCGCAAAGAAAGCAAAATCAATATTGGAAGATCTGGTTAAAACAGTCGTACCAACCACCGGGATGATTACAGATCGTCTGCGTGAAGATTGGCAATTGATAGATGTTATGCAGGAATTAAATTGGGATAAATATGATAAACTTGGTTTAACAGAAGTCTTTGAAAACAGAGACGGACATAAAATCCGGCGGATTAAAGACTGGACTAAACGTAATGACCATCGGCACCATGCGATGGATGCATTGACTGTGGCCTTTACAAAGCATAGTTATATTCAGTATCTCAATAATCTGAATGCGCGAACGGATAAAACATCGGATATATATGGTATTGAAAAGAATGAACTATATCGTGACGACAAAGGAAAATTGAAGTTTAATCCGCCTATACCATTAAACGAATTTCGGGCTGAAGCTAAAAAGCATCTGGAAAATACACTTATTTCCATAAAAGCAAAAAATAAAGTATTCACTACTAACATTAACACAACGAAGAAGAGAAACGGAGTTAATAAAAAGAAACAAACCACACCACGCGGACAGTTACACCTTGAAACAATCTATGGTAGTAGTAAAAGAAATGAAACAACTTTGGAAAAAGTCGGAGGCGGATTTACAGAAGAACAAATATCTAAAGTTACATCCAAAAGATACCGGGAGGCATTATTACAAAGGTTACGTAAATTTGATAACGATCCCAAAAAAGCATTTACCGGAAAAAATAGTTTGGTAAAAAATCCGATCTATTTAGACGAACAACAGACTTTAGTCGTTCCGGAGAAAGTCAAAATCGTATCAACGGAAACAATCTACACCATTCGCAAAGATATTTCCCCGGACCTAAAACTTGATAAGGTTGTTGATACAGGGATCAGAAAGATTCTTGAAGATCGGTTAAATAAATTCGATAATGACCCCAAAAAAGCTTTTTCTAACTTGGATGAAAACCCTATCTGGCTGAATGAAGAAAAAGGAATAGCCATAAAACGAGTTACGATTACAGGTATCAGCAACGCTGAATCATTGCATGACAAAAGAGATAAAGATGGAAATTGTATCTTAGATGAAAACGGAAATAAACAACCGGTAGATTTTGTCAATACGGGTAATAATCACCATGTAGCAGTCTATTGTGATAACAATGGAGATTTGCAGGAAAGTGTCGTTTCATTTTTTGAAGCTATGACACGTGCGAATCTTGGATTACCGGTAATAGATAAAGATTATAAAAAAAGCGAGGGCTGGCAATTTTTATTTAGCATGAAACAAAACGAATATTTTGTTTTCCCGAATGAGAAGACTGGATTTAATCCAAAAGAGATCAATTTACTGGATCCTGATAATTATGCATTGATTAGTCCGAATCTGTTTCGAGTACAGAAGCTCTCTACAAAAAATTATGTTTTTAATCATCATTTGGAAACAAGGGCTGTTACAGGAGATATTTTGAAAAGCAATAAGCAACTATCTGGGGCTACATATTATTCCATTCGAAGTCTATCTCCTTTAAAAGATACTGTAAAAGTCCGAATTAACCATATCGGCCAAATTGTTTCCGTAGGAGAGTATTAACCATATAATTCCTATTGTCATGATTAAAAAAACACTTTATTTCGAAAATCCGGCTTATCTCAGTATGAAAAATAAACAACTAATTATTAAGTTGCCTGAAGTCGAAAATAACGAGACATTACCTGATTCTTTTAAAGATAAAAACACAAAAACGATACCGATAGAAGACATTGGTATTCTTATTCTCGATAACAGACAAATAACCCTTACACATGGATTGATAGAAGCTCTGACAGAAAATAACTGCGCCATGATCACTTGTGGAAGTAACCGAATGCCTATTGCTCTAAATATGCCTTTGGATAGTAACACTATTCAAAATGAACGATTCCGGATGCAAATAGATGCATCTATCCCTTTGAAAAAGCAATTATGGCAACAAACCGTACAAGCAAAAATAGCAAATCAATCCTATGTTCTTGGTGCGACAACGGATGCGATTGTAAAAAATATGCAAGCGTGGGTCGGACAGGTCAAAAGCGGAGACAGTGACAATCTCGAAGGACGTGCTGCTGTTTATTATTGGAATAATATGTTTCCTTCCATTGAAAATTTTCGTCGTGGCCGTGAAGGCGATCCTCCAAATAATTTATTGAATTATGGCTATGCGATACTTCGGGCAATAATAGCACGTGCATTAGTATCAAGCGGTTTACTACCGACTTTTGGTATTCACCATCGCAATCGATATAATGCATATTGCTTGGCTGACGATATTATGGAGCCTTATCGTCCGTTTGTGGATAGACTTATTGCTGAAATCGTGGATAATAAGTACTGTATTGAAGAATTATCTAAAGATATTAAAGTAAAGCTACTTAATATTCCGATGCTTGATGTTACTATTAATGGTCAACAAAGCCCCTTAATGATTGCGGCTTCACAGACAACGGCATCACTCGCTCGATGTTATTCAGGAGAGATTCGGAAGATAAGCTATCCATCATTTGAATAATATGGAACGCTTTAATGAATACCGTATTATGTGGGTACTTGTATTTTTTGACCTTCCAACAGAAACCAAAAAAGATCGTAAGATATACGCGTCTTTCCGTAAAAAACTTATAGAAGACGGTTTTACAATGTTTCAGTTTTCTATTTACCTACGGCATTGTCCAAGTCGTGAAAATGCAGATGTACACATCCGTCGTGTAAAAATAGCATTACCAGAACATGGGCACATCGGAATTCTATGTGTAACTGACAAACAATTTGGACAAATGGAACTTTTCCAAGGTAAAAAAGAAAAGCCAATATCTACGCCTTATCAGCAATTAGAACTTTTCTAAAATCATAGTTAATTTACAGAATAGAAAATCCCGCTATAAAAACGGGATTTTCTATTTTATAACAGCTGAATTTTAAATTCTAAAACTCGTTGTAATTTGTTGATATTTTATGATTTATACAGATCAAGCTGTTATAATCATGTCAAAGATACAATTCTGAAAGCAAATCACAACTATATGTGCGATGGATGGAAAAACGACCCTGCTGTTATAATCATGTCAAAGATACAATTCTGAAAGCAAATCACAACAAATACTTGATCGTGCTGAGTGTAAACTCTGCTGTTATAATCATGTCAAAGATACAATTCTGAAAGCAAATCACAACTTGTAGAGGCAAATCCAACCAAGCGAATATGCTGTTATAATCATGTCAAAGATACAATTCTGAAAGCAAATCACAACACTGGTGTGGATGGACGATCCATTCAGCGGCTGTTATAATCATGTCAAAGATACAATTCTGAAAGCAAATCACAACGGAACGGGGCTGTACAGCCAAATCGGAATAGCTGTTATAATCATGTCAAAGATACAATTCTGAAAGCAAATCACAACCTTTACTAAGAAATTGATCTGCCAGTGCATGCTGTTATAATCATGTCAAAGATACAATTCTGAAAGCAAATCACAACTACCCCGACACTTCAGCAACGCGGTATACAGCTGTTATAATCATGTCAAAGATACAATTCTGAAAGCAAATCACAACTATGTTCAACTATACAACAACTGTCAAGCAGCTGTTATAATCATGTCAAAGATACAATTCTGAAAGCAAATCACAACTTCGGATAAATTAACAAATAGGGCTTACGAGCTGTTATAATCATGTCAAAGATACAATTCTGAAAGCAAATCACAACTTTGTGAGAAAATTGCTTTGGGCATTAAATGCTGTTATAATCATGTCAAAGATACAATTCTGAAAGCAAATCACAACTAGAGAAGAATCATAAAACGATAAGCCGGAGCTGTTATAATCATGTCAAAGATACAATTCTGAAAGCAAATCACAA
>JAVBNB010000073.1:0-40213 GCA_031551825.1 Tannerella sp.
GTATCACATTCTATATCCTTACAAAAACACTGTCAAAACAACAGGAGGGATTGTAACGAATGAAGCGGCTGCCGTTTATACAGTCACTGGAGCAGGAGCAGACTGTTATTTTTTACGGCAGGATTCGTTGATTTCAACGGATGCCTTAAAAGGGATTACCATCAAAACATCGTATTCCAATTATGACACAGAACGGAATCCACGAACGATAAAAACCGACTACGGAAATGATATAATGAGCACGGAAGCCTTGACTTATGTTGCTGCGGGCTCTCGGTTACGCAACCGAATTGCTTCCCGGCAAGTTACGCAACAAGCTCCTGGACAGGCAAACGTTGTCCGAAAGGAATATTTTTCGTACGATGGAAAAGGCAATCAAACCTATCATGTCATCGATTCGACCGATGTCAACAAAGTGCAAACCTTTTACGGGAATTATGATAAATACGGTAATCCGGGGAAAATAACAACCACTGCCAACGGCGTTTCGCACTCTCAAACACTTATATATACCTCATCAGGAAGACTTGTCAAAACGAAAAGGAATGACCAACTCAATGAAACGATTACGTATAATTACGATGCATTACGGTTGTTGCTGACAAGTGAAACAGACCGGATTGGTTCCACAAGTTACGAATACGACAAATCCGGACGGTTGAAATTTACCATTCATCCCGATGGAATCCGAACAGCTCATGCGTTGCAATGGGCAGGAACACTGCCTGGCAAGCCTGCCAAAGCTATCTTTTACAGTTATACGGAAACTTCCGGGCAATCACCCGTCTGGGTTTGGTACGATGCACAGGAACGTGAAATCAGGCGAGATTCGTATGGGTTGAACAATCAAAAAGTACTGGTTGAAACAACATATAATGCAGAAGGACAGGTTCACACCATTTCTGAACCCTATTTTGAAAACGCAACCAAAACTTATGCAGCGACTTATACGTATGACCATTTCGGCAGAAATTCAAAAACGATTACTCCGATGGGAACTACCACCTATACCTATTCCGGTCTGTCCACAACAGTTACATCACCCACAAGTACAAGCAAAACAACGGTTAATCCGGCGGGTTGGGTAACGGAAGAAGAAAGCAACGGAAAAAAAGTTTATTTCACACATTACGCTTCCGGCCAGGTGCAAACCGCTACTCCGCAGGACGGGCACGCGATCAGCATCGAATACGACTTGCAGGGCAGCCGGAAAAAACTCACTGACCCTGATGCCGGTATAATCACGTCCCAATACGATGGTTGGGGACAATTAGTCCGTCATGAAGAAAGAGTCCACCTTTCCGGCAATTCCATTGTTACTACATACGATTATTATCCATCCGGTTTGTTAAACTACCGGTCGCGCAACGGTGAAACAACCGCTTACAGTTATGATCACCTGAATCGCCTGCAATCCATCTCCATTGCAGGAAGGCATGTGCAAAATTTTGCATATGATCAATATGACCGCATCATCCAAAACACAACTACGATAGAAGGTTCCAAGGAGTTTACGAGCCAAACCGAGTATGACCGGTTCGGGCGCGTATCCAAAGAAACGTATCCCGGTGGCTATTTTATTACGAATCGGTACGATAAATACGGCTATCTCACCGGAATAACGGATAAAAACAATACGAATATCTGGAATGCTCTATCAAGCAACGCCAAAGGACAGCTGACTTCTACCTCGCAAGGCAATTGTATTACTTCTTACGGATTTGATACGCGGGGCTTTCCAACCTCAATCAATGGCTCCGTACCCGGTATGGGTTATATATTTGGCGTAGATTATTCCTTTACAGCCAAAGGAAATTTGGATCGCAGGACTGACTATGCAAGCCTCAATACAGAGAGATTCTCTTACGATTCGATGAATAGGTTAACGGGCTGGATGACAGGTTCCGCCTCCTATCATCCTGTTACAGGACTAATAAGCTCCAAAAGCGATTTAGGCTCATCAGTTCTGAATTATGGCGAGAATGGTCAGCCGCCACATGCGTTGACTTCGATTTCCGGAACACCGAATCTGATTCCTTCCGCTGAACAAAACATTACCTATACCGATTTCAAGAAGGTATCGCAGATTATAGAAAACGACAACCTGTTGGATATCATGTATGGGGTCGGTGATCAGCGTATAAAAACGGAGCTGTCTAACCTATCCAATCCATCCGGCACATTGACGCGTTATTACTTGGGCAATTACGAAGAAGAAATCCGCAATGGCAACACAAGGAAAATACATTACATCAATGGCGGCAACGGCCTGGCGGCACTTTATGTTCAGCATAATGGAAAAGACACTTTGTACTACACGCATACCGATTACCAGGGTTCCCTCTTGGCATTATCACTCACAAATGGAACGGTAATAGAGCGTTACGCCTACGACCCCTGGGGAAAACGTCGCAATCCGATGAACTGGTCGCTGCCGGATACCCGCACATCCTTTATTATACATCGCGGTTATACGATGCACGAACACCTGCCGGAGTTTAACCTGATCAATATGAACGGACGGGTGTATGATCCGTTAGTAGCACAGTTTCTAAGCACCGATCCGTATGTACAGGCACCAGGAAACTGGTTGAATTATAATCGTTATGCCTATTGCTTAAACAATCCGCTAATCTATGCTGATCCGGATGGAGAATGGCTGGAGATTGTAGCGGTGATGGCTGTTGCCGGAATTATAAACTGGGCTGCAAACGGGGCGGACTTTACCTGGGAAGGACTTTCTTATTTTGGAGTAGGTGCAGTATCAGGATTGGCAACTTTAGCCGGCGGCCCTTTAGCTCCCGCTCTTGCCGGAGCATTTGCCGGAGGGGGTAATAGCTTTGTCTCACAAGGCTTTGCTGGAGGGGATGGAAATACTTGGAATGGAAATGTTAGTTGGAATAATGTAGGGAAAGATGCACTCATGGGTGCTTTTACCGGATACTTAGGCGGGCAGCTATCCAGTGCGATTGCACCTTATGTTAGCAGATTTACATCTAATCTTGGAGGCCCGGTAGTGCAAGACATGGTGACGAATAGTGTGACTAATGCAGCAACAGGATTCACTCTTGGTTCAGGAATGACTGCGATAAACGGAGGAAGTTTTGAAGAATCCATGCAAGCAGGTTGGAAGTCGGCTAAAGTCGGCTTAGTTACCGGTGGCGCTTCGGGACTCATTTCAGGATTCCAAAGGGCCAAAGTGGAAAATGTGAATTGGCTGACAGGGAAAAGTTTAACCCCTAAATATAATGAATTAAATGCAAATCAAATAGAACTTAAATCTGTTGGAGCAAAAGGAACTTCAATAAATAAAATCAATGATAGTTATCTTAAACAAAAAGGAATAGACGCTGAAGCTATAAAATATGAATATTTAGGAAATAGCGCTAAAATTTCTCGTCTCAATTTGTATCAAACACCATCAGGACAGATTATTATATCTGATGGAGGGAAAATACAAATTCCAACTAGTTATTTTATCAAATAAATAAATTGTAACATATATATGGAAAAACAAAAATACATAATAGCCGAAGGCGATGAACCTATACCATGTGAAATGTATATAAGTTTACTTGTCTTTTCTGATGAACATGATTTTAATCCCTCTGTTTTGACTCAAATCCTTCAGATTGAACCAACAACAACATGGCATAAAGGAGATTTGATTAGAAAGGATCTATATCGAAAAGAAACTTCTTGGTGGCTAAAAACTCCTTGTATAAAAACATTTGAGTTTGAAGAAGTATTTCAAATACTTATGAGCATATTGGATGGTAAAGCCGATATATTGGGAAAATACGCGAAAGATAATAACCTTTTTGTAAAAATAATTCCAGTTATAGTAGTTTCTAATAATCAACCTTGTATTATTATTTCAAAAGAGATAGCAGAAATTTTACTTTTACTAAGTGCGACAATGGAATTTGATATACATTTTAATTGATATATTAATCATAGATTTACTGTAAGATGAAACATATATCTATTTATTTAAGTTTTATCAAAGAGAAAGGACGTCCATTATCTGAAATAAATCCGAAAAGTAATGAATGCATTGACAGTAAATGATGCCCTATACGCATTAGATTTACTAAATGGAAGTCTGATCGCTATTTTGGGAGGTGATATATTTTCCAAAAAAGAAAATGGTAAACTTATATATGCTTATCAACTTTGGGGAGATGGATAAGAGTATCATTGCCTAAATTGGTATTGTGATAAAATAGACGGTGAAAATCAAGAATATTACTCTAAACGAAGTTAGATTATTGCCAAAGAGAGTATTAAAAGGGCAAATGATATTGCGAAGCATTTAAATAAAAATGCTATATTGTCATTGTAATATAGGCGGGATTATAATACTTCCCAAAAACTGGACATCTAAATAAAGTAGTAGATTTGCGCAATATATTATAAACAAGAAGTAAGATAAATGAAACAGGCAAGTCGCGATTGTCATTCAAAAGCAATAGTTTTGAAAACAGTATGAAGTATTTTTTATTGTTTTGGGTGCTTATTGTTCAGATATATGTTGCAGGAAATAACGTCAATATCCTGCAAAAGATGCATATACGCAATATTACGCTTACTCATCACCCATACGACCGCATCATCGAAAGTACCAACACGGTAGAAGGCTCCAAGGTGTTTACGAACCAAACCGAATACGACCGGTTCGGACGCGTATTTAAAGAAACATATCCCGGTGGCTATTTTATTACCAACCGATACGATAAATACGGCTATCTCACCGAAATAACAGACAAGAATAACACGAATATCTGGAACGCGTTGTCGAGCAATGCCAAAGGACAGCTGACATCCACCTCGCAAGGCAATTGCATTACCTCTTTCGGATTTGATACAAGAGGCTTTCCTACCTCAATCAATGGTTCCGTACCCGGTATGGGTTATACATTCGGTGTAGATTATTCCTTTACAACCCAAGGAAACCTGGATCGCAGAACGGATTATACAAGCCTCAGTACAGAGAGATTCTCTTACGATTCAATGAACCGGCTAACGGGCTGGATGACAGGTTCCGCCTCCTATCATCCTGTTACAGGACTGATAAGCACCAAAAGCGATTTAGGCTCATCGGTTCTGAATTATGGCGAAAATGGGCAGCCGCCCCATGCTTTGACTTCCATTTCCGGAACACCAAGCCTGATTCCTTCTGCCGAACAAAGCATTACCTATACTGATTTCAAGAAGGTGTCGCGGATCATAGAAGACGACCATATATTGGATATCATGTATGGAGTCGGCGATCAGCGTATCAAAACGGAGTTGGCTAACCTATCCAATCCATCCGGCACGTTGACGCGTTATTATGTGGGAAATTACGAGGAAGAAATCCGTAACGGCAATACAAGGAAGATACATTATATCAACGGAGGAAACGGTTTGGCGGCACTCTATGTTCAGAATAATGGAAATGATACGCTGTACTACGCCCATACCGACTACCAAGGATCCCTCTTGGCATTATCACTTGAAAACGGAACGGTAATAGAGCGGTACGCCTACGACCCTTGGGGGAAACGTCGCAATCCAATGATCTGGGGGCAGGCGGATACCCGCACATCTTTTATTATTCATCGCGGCTATACGATGCACGAACACCTGCCGGAGTTCAACCTGATCAATATGAACGGTCGGGTGTATGATCCGCTAGTGGCACAGTTCCTAAGCACCGATCCGTATGTGCAAGCTCCCGGAAGCTGGTTGAATTATAACCGTTATGCATATTGCCTAAATAATCCATTGATTTATACCGATGAAAATGGAGAATGGATACATACAGCCATTGGTGCACTTGTGGGGGGTATAGCAAATCTTGCCATGAATTGGAAAAACATAGACGGTTTTTGGCAAGGAGTTGCCGCATTTGGCGTTGGTGCAGCAGCGGGCGCTGCAACTGCCTCCTCATTTGGTGCAAGTTCAGGTGTATGGGTAGGTTTAGCGGCTTCCGCAGCAGGAGGAGCGGTTGTAAGCGGCACCAACAGCGTCATAGAACAAACCGGTCATAATTTTTCAGGGATGAACGATGTGAATTGGAAACAAGTCGGTGTTAATTCTGCAGTAGGCGGAGTAACAGGTTTAGCCAGCGGAGCAGCTGGTTATGGCGCATCAAACATGAGTTTCCTCGTCAATGGAATAAACAGTCCTATATTACGTTCAGCAGTAGTATCACCATTAGCTGCGGGAGCTGGTCATATAGCAGGAGGCACAACAGCCAATATGTTGTTTTATGGGCAAAATTTTGGTGAAGCCTTTACGAACTCCTTCGACGGAATAGGCAAAAGCATGGTAATAGGTGGATCTATTGGCATTGCTGCCACAATTGGCACGTCATACGCAAATAAAGTTAGTCCGTGGACGGGAAAGAATTTAACGCCTAAATATAATGAGTTATATTCAAACCAAATCGAACTTAAATCTGTTGGAGCAAAGGGAGGCTCAATTAATAAAATTGACAATAATTATCTTAAACAACAGGGAGTAGATGCACATGCTATAAAACGTGAATATTTAGGAAAAAATGCCCAAAATACTTCACGTTTCAATCTATACAAGACCCCATCAGGACAAATTATCGTATCTGATGGGAAGGTACAGATACCAACAGATTATTTTATTAAATAGAAAAATTGTAACATATATGGAAGAACAAAAATACATATTTGCAGAAGGCAGCGAGCCTATACCATGTGAAATGTACATAGATCTGTCCGTCTTTTCAGATGAAAATGATTTCATTCCCTCTGAATTGACTCAAATTCTTCAGATTGAACCAACAGAGACATACTACAAGGGGGATATGATTCGTGAAAATCTTTATCGAAAAGAAACGTGTTGGCGTTTGGATACACCTCGCATAAAAACATTTGAATTTAAAGAAGTATTCCAAATGCTTATAAGCATATTAAATGGTAAAGCAGAATTATTAGGAAAATATGCGAAAGAAAATAACCTTTTTATAAAAATATATCCGGTAATTACAGTTTTTAACAATCAACCTTGTATTATTATTTCAAAAGAGATAGCAGAAACTTTACTTCTATTAAATGCGACAATAGAATTTGATATATATTTTGATTGATAAATTAATCACAAATTTACTATAAGATGAAGTAAAAGCTAATTGTTGGTGCTACAAACTCCTGGTTAGGCGGCGCTAAAGGTTGGGATATTGCAATTGGAGCCGACATCGGTGTTATCTCGTCCTGTGCTGGAGGAATTGCCGGTCAGTGGGGTGCACAATATATTGGTGGAGCGATTATCAACGGAACAAGCATAACCAGTCCGATACTGCAAGGCTCAATTACAGGTACCATAGGGGGAGGCACAGGTGGTTATGTCAGAGGATTTACGGCCGGATTGATAATGACCGGAGATTTTAAAGAAGCTAACAGTGCGGGGTTGAAAGGCGCTGCATTTGGTGCGCCTATCGGTGGTGCTTCTGGTGGTATTGGAGCATACAGATATTCGGTTAAAAATGATATTAATCCATGGAATGGAACATTTAACAAAAGTATTGTTATAGGAGAAGGTATGAATGATAGAATTGCACCTGTGGCTAAGGATTTGAGAGCTGAAACTATCGCTAGAGATTGGGAAAATAGTAATATTGGAGACGCATATATCAAAATAGGTAATGATTATAAACCAACAGGAAAAGGATTAGATTATAATTCTCAATGGATTCAAAATAAAATAGATAATGGTTATCACATATATGACATTGGGCCACGAGGTGCGTCTGTGTCAAGCCCTTATTACAATTTAGAGGTTGGAAGAACTTTAAATTATCCATCTTTACATCCTACCAACACATACAATATGCCTGGAATTCGGATAATCAGATATAAATATTAATGACTATGGAAATATATGAATTAAGTCAAGGCGAACAATTCTTAATAGAAGTTATTCGCTATTTTAAGTTTTTAAAAGAAAAAGGATATGACTGTTCTGGTTTTAGTATATATAGTAGAGAACATTGTGTCAAGTTTAAAAATCCAAAATTGTCTCGGGAAGTTTACATTGTTTTAGAGCAAGATTTAGACGTTATCTTTGAAATTCAACATTTTTGGAATAAAAAAACAATAAGTTTGAAAGAAATTGTAGCTTCGAAACGACCTGTTGCTTCTGTTAAAACACTTGCAGAAATCGTCCAATCGGATTATATGAACTTAATTAGCCCTTAACACAATGCAAGGTTATCTTATAACAGCATAAATAGATCAAGCATTCGGGTCTGTTGGATGTATAGGCATTAGTGGTGAGATAATGCTCCCCAAAAACTGGACATCTAAAATAAAGGGGTGGATTCGCACGATACATTAAATATAAGAAGTGAAAAAATGAAATAGACAAGGCGAGTATTCGCGATTATCATTCAAAAGCACTAGTTTTAAATACGGTATGAGGTGTGTTTTTTTATTGCTTTGGGGGCTTATCGTTCAATTTCCGGCCTCAATCAGTAGGCCGGAAATCATAGAATAAATAAGACTTAGAATCCAAAGTTAAAACCAAAACTAAAAGTTACTGGAAATAACGGAGAAAGAGACATGTTTGGGTCATTTTTCGCATCATCGTGAATCTCCTTAAATTCGCTTGAACGGAATGGCACAAAAAGCCCTGCACTTATTTTATTATTTCTTCCAATTTTAATATCAATATTCCCTCCGACCGTTATACCGTATGATGTCTTTTCATATTGCTCAGAATAAGAATCAGTACCGACTATTACCGCGTTGTAGCCATACATCAACATCAAATTAGGCGAAACTTTTTTGTCGGGTAAAATCTTCAACGTACCACCGACATTCCAGCCCAAAGACAATAGATTATAACCTGCTCCTGCGAACAATCCAAGATGTTTTATTGGCAGAAACTCAATCTTTCCACCAAATAACCCACCATAATCAAAACCGTATCCTACCCCCAGATAAATTTTGTTTGAATACTGTTCGTCATCTTGTTCGATAAGTTCATATCTTGATGCAGAATATTGATAATCAGAATAAATATTATTGCTTCGATAATTATTTTTCTGATTAGCTGAAGATTGTACTCTATCTTCAGTGAGTGCGGATACATCATTAAATACATCCCGGCTACCGTCTTCATACCTGATCCTAGAAATCTCCGACTTTCTTAGTCTATAAATCGGACCATTTTGATTGTCAAATTTTTTGTACCTGACTTCGTCTATTCCAACTTCTTGTACAACCGTTTTAATTTCAGTGCCGTCTTTTTTGAAAATAATATCCTGTGCAAACATTGTAGTATTTCCCGCAAGGCTGATTGCCATCAGAAGTACTTTCTTAAGGTTTAATCTTTTTTTTAGCATATATCAACAATTTATTTTGTAAAATTTAGCTTTTATTGTAATAGGCTACTTTCTGCAAAATTTTCAGTATTCTGTTTTTTGTGGTGTCATAAATCGTCTGAATCAGTTATCTGCAGATCTTCCTGCTTTATAATAGAAAAATTGTTTTGCAAAGATAATTAAAAAGAATAAAATGAAAACAAAGAAGATGGAAATTATATCGCCCTTTTTCTCGCTAAATATTGGCTTGTTCTATATTGAACATGTGAATTTACCAATAAAGATAAAAGACTAATTTTTGAAAAATCCTGTCTCTTTTGAAATTTTATATTATTTTTGTAAGTCGGTATGGAAAGAACGACAATTTTTCATAAAGAAGAGGTATGTTAGAACGTATTACGGTAAATCCCGAGGCTGACGTTGATAGTAAGCGTAGTTATTTTGATGAACAAATATATACGGAATTAAAGGCTTTTATTTACGGTGTAGCTTTGTCTCCGGATAGGAAAGATGAATTATCGAACTTACCTTCATACGAATTGGTGGTGGAGAAAATAAACTCGTATATTCTCCGTCAGGATCTGCGTATACGTATTATTTCAGAAACATTGGGACGATTATTGTCGGATTTGGATGGAAATCAGGAAAAACCATCTTTTTTGGTTTCGTATCTTTGCCGGGAAACTGTCATTAGTTCCGTTCTTCGTAGATTTAATGGTGTATTAGGGAGTGAATGTGTTGATTTACTTGGTCTTTCACATAAAATAGGTGATAATGTCGCGGAAGCGAATAAAGTTTTTTTATCCTTGCGGATTTGTGATCCGTCGGTAGGTTCAGGAATGTTTTTATGCGCCATGCTTAATGAGATGATTGCGGTTAAATCGCAGTTGGGCCTGTTAGTGGACAATATTGGAAATCCTTTATATAAATATAAAATTGTTGTCGGAGGCGAAGATTTAATTGTTTTAGATAAAAAGGATTTCAGGGCAGTCCCATTTGACGGAAGCACGGCGGAAAGTCGTTATATACAAGAGGCATTGTTTGATGAGAAACTACTTTTAATCCAAAATTGTCTGTTTGGAGCCGATGTGGAGTCTATATCTGTTTTGATCTGTAAACTGCGTCTGTGGCTTAATATGATCGTTCATCTTGACGGAACAAAGGATGCGGATTTGCCATCTACTGAAAGTAATGTAATTTGTGGAGATGCTCTTGTGAGTCGTTTTACGTTGAAGGACGATTTGCTGATAGCTCTTAAAAATATTAATCAAACAGTTGCTGACTATAAGAAGCTTTCTGAAAATATAAAAACAACAAAAGAGTCTTCGGATCGCCAATATCTTGTGGAGTTGATTACTTTGGTGAGAAATCGCCTGATAGAGGGGATCGGTTGGTATAGCAAGGATACGGATGAACTGCTGCGTTTGCGCCGGGAATTGTCCGGAATTATGACTCCGGGGTTATTTCCTTTAAGTGAAAGGGAGGCTCAGTTACGGGATGAGCATATCTTGTTGCTTCACGCGAAGATAAAAAAACAGGAAGACCAGCTTTCGACATTCCGTCATCATCAGGCTTTCGAGCAAGCGGTAGAATGGCGCTATGTTTTTCCTGAATTACTTGATGATAAGGGTGAATTCATAGGCTTTGATGCTATTATAGGTATGCTTCCTGATGCCGCTATAGCGGGAATCGGAGGGGATAAAGCCAGTCTTTATAAACGAATGAATTATAAAGTTTATAAGCGTACCGGAAATGTCTCTGATCTGTTTTGTGAGTTGGCAAACCGTCTTTTAGTCTACGGAGGTTGTATGTCGTACATCATGCCGTCGAATTGGCGGCGCGATCCATTGAATTATAGAATCGGAGAATATCTTGTGGCGGAAATGAATCCTTTGCAACTTATTTTATTTGATGAATCATCGTCGTCGTACGAGATGCTGAAGGATAAATGCGCCCTGATTGTTCATAAAGATATCAATCGTCATCGCGCCGTAATGTGTCAGATAGACTCTTCTTATAATCCTCAGATAATAGATCTTGGCGCGTATATGCAGCAATTCGCGGTATCGATATTCCGCCTTGTTGAAACGGGTGATACAATGGTAAAAGAAACGATTTCTACTGTTATCGCCTCGAATGCGGAATATCTAAGTATCAGCAATAAGATAAAGAGAAAAGGTCTGTTGATAAAGAATTGGGATGTCAATATATACTCCGGCGTAATGACCGGTTGTAATGAAGCCTTTTTTGTGGATAAACAGACCCGGGAAGAACTGATTCATGCCGATTACAAAAATTCTGACATCATAAAGCCTTTGCTGACAGGAGATTTTATAAAGCGTTATGGTGACGGAATTCCGGAGCAATGGCTATTATATATACCATGGCATTTTCCTTTGCAGTATGATAAAACGATAAAGGCCGCATCGGCACGCGCTGAACAGCGGTTTCAGATGCAATATCCGGATGTTTACAATCGCCTTTTGAAGTATAAGAACCCTCTGTCTTTACGTAATACCATTGAGGTTGGATTAGGCTTTGAATGGTATGCGCTGCAACGCTCCGGTATGGAAAATAACTGGGAGGATTTTTCAGAGCAGAAGATTGTGTGGAAGCGTGATTCTTCGGATTATAATTTTGGCATTGACTACGGAGGGTGTGCCGTCCTTGATGATACCTGCTTTATGGTGGGGCAACATCTTAAATTTTTACTTGGTGTACTTAACTCTGCGATGGGGCGTTATATGCTTGCGGATCTGTCGCGTCTGTCGACAAATGAGTCTCAGGCGGGAGTTTTTGTGATAGAGTCGATGTCAGTGCCTGTGCCGAACGGAAAAACGGAGTCCGATATAATTTCGTTGGTAAATCGTCGTATTTCGGAAAATAATAAAGGTGATGAAATGAAAACGATTACCGAAGAAAAGATAGATCGTATGATTTATGAATTATATGACCTGACTGAAAATGAGATAGCTTTTATAAAAGCACAAGGTAATACCTAAAAGACAAATCTTTATTTACAGATTTCTTCCGGATCGCAGGTGTCCGTGTTTGCTGCCGATCTTTTTATACCCGATCAGTCTGTCGTATCGGGCTCCCGTGGGGCGATAATAGACCGCAATATTATATTCGTTTTCGGTTTCGAAGAAATTGCCTTCCGTTTGACTGAAAGAAGCCATTGTTTCTCCATCTTCCAAAAATATATATTGATAATTGTATAATCCTGTTTTTAACATGACGGCCTTTTCGTAGGCTCCGGTTTCCATGTTATATTCCATGAGGCTCCTGTTGTCGAGAATGTTATTGAATAAGTCTCCGAATATGTGGATTTTTCCATTTAACATAAACTCCGATGCTAATGAGAAATGTACTATGTAGTAATCGGCTTCCGTTTCAGGATCTTCGCATTCACTGCAGCGAATGAAAAAACGACCGTTTTGATCCTGATCGTATAAATAGGGTTTTTTATCACGTTTCCGATCCTGCATTAATGTTACGTGGTAATATGGATTGTAGAATTTTGTGGCTTCTATACCCATGCCGTTATATCGATGAGTCAGGAATTCAAAACGACGATATTCATTACCGGCTTCAAAAATCAACTCGCGGTTATGCTTGTACTGCAGTTGTTTGTTGTTGATCATCATTGGCTGCAGATTGGTTCTTACATCATTGAGATTGTTGTTCTGGTAGACGAATATCTTCAGGTCATTCTGAGGATAGGTAATGTTTATTTTTTCCTGATTGATGATGAAATCCACCTGCTGATGGCCCTTGTTGAAGTCTACATCAGTATTTCCGCTTACAAAGGCGTCTATCTCAATCAGTGGTTCTACGATAGAAAAACATGCCGTAAAAACAATTTTGTCGGGAGTATCTTCTTCATAAACCTGAATGGCATAATTACCGGAGACGGTAAGTTGGGTATCTTCGTTAGGAAGGAATAGTTTATAATTTGTATAGTGCGTTGTCGTATTCATCGAATTCGCAAAATCTTCGATGGCAACATGCTGAAACCCCTTCATGTACTCTATGGGAAGAAGTTCTGATTTTTTCCAGTCCGCATCGCAATGAATAACCGAATAGGCAAATCGTCCGCTGGAACGATGTAATGCGTCGAAGGTTATTTCTATCTTTTTTTCACCATTAAGTTCTGCGTATGGTGTTGAAATAAGCTCATCCTCGACTTTGATTTCTAAGCTTTTGACATCATTTCGCATTATTCTGGTGCGATAGACTTCCTGCGCTTCCGTGTTGAAACATACTCCTATAAGCAATACGCAGGCTTTTATATATTTAATATATGTACACATGATGCATTGTTTTCGCATATATACATTTGGTAATTTGAGCGACAAAGGTAATGTATAAAATTTGAATATGGGGGTGGTGTTGAAAAGTTTTGTTAATGATCTGTTAATCTGCTGTTTGGTGATATTGTATTTTGCAGGCTTTTTTGATTAAAGAATTTTTTCTTTATTTCTTTGACAATTTTGTATTTCAAGTGAAAAATTTATGTAATTTTGCGGTGCATTTTCAAAACGGAAATTTTTTCAAACATGGCAAATGTTATTAAAATCAAAAAAGGATTAGACATAAATCTGAAAGGGAAAGCTCCTGAAGAGTTTATTAATGTCGGTAAATCTGAAAGTTATGCAATTGTTCCGGACAATTTCGTTGGAGTGACACCGAAAGTCGTGGTGCGCGCGGGTGATAAAGTTAAAGCCGGTACACCTCTTATGGTAGACAAGGCTCATCCGGAAATTAAATTCGTATCACCGGTGAGTGGTGAAGTAATAGGTGTTAACCGCGGTGAAAAGCGGAAGGTTTTGAGCATCACTGTTAAACCGGACAATCAGATGGAATATGAAAAATTTGATGTGAAAGACCTTGCGTCATATAACAGCGAAGGCTTGAAAGCAGTTTTGCTTGAGGCTGGTATGTGGCCTTACATCAAACAACGTCCATACGATCGGGTCGCTGATCTGTCGGAAACGCCACGCGATATTTTTGTGACGGCTTATAATTCTGCTCCATTGGCTCCGGATTTTGATTTTATTGTAAAAGGAGAAGAGTCTGTTTTTCAAACAGGGCTTGATGTGTTGGCTAAGCTGACTACAGGAAAAGTTTATTTAGGAGTTAAATCCGGTTCGGTTTTGCGTAACATGACGCGAGTTGAAGTATCGGAACTTGACGGTCCGCATCCGATAGGAAATGTTGGCGTAATGATCAATCAAATAAAACCGGTTAATAAAGGTGAGACAGTATGGACGCTAAATGCTGCGGATGTTTTGTTTATTGGCCGTTTGTTCAAGAATGGCACGGTTGATTTTACGCGTGTTATTGCCTTAACCGGTTCGCAAATGGCGGAAAGAGGTTATGCGAAAGTAATCGCCGGTTGCTCTATTGATAGTATTATTGCCGGTAAAATATCCACAGGAAGCAAACATCTTCGTGTCATTAGCGGTAATGTGTTGACGGGGGCAAAAGTCGGATTAGATGGTTATCTTGGCGCATACGATTACGAAGTAACGGTTATACCGGAAGGCGATGATGTGGATGAGTTTGTAGGTTGGGCGACGCCGGGTTTGGGGAAATATAGTGTTAGTCATACTTATTTCAGTTGGCTGCTCGGTAAAAATAAGGAATATGATCTGGATGCGCGCGTCCGTGGTGGAAAACGTGCGATGATTATGTCAAACGAGTACGATAAAGTGTTCCCGATGGATATACTTCCGGAATATCTATTGAAAGCGATTATTGCTTTTGATATTGATAAGATGGAAAATCTGGGTATCTACGAGGTGGCGCCTGAAGATTTTGCTTTGTGTGAATTTGTTGATACATCAAAAATCGAAATACAGAAAATTGTTCGTAACGGACTCGATTTGTTGTATAAGGAAATGAATTAATAACAATAAAAATATAGAAGATTGAAAGCGTTAAGGAATTATCTAAACAAGATTAAGCCTACCTTTGAGAAAGGTGGAAAGCTGTCAATGTTTCAGTCGGTTTTTGATGGGTTTGAAACATTTTTATTCGTTCCGAATAAAACATCAAGATCAGGCGTGCATATTCATGATAGCATTGATTCGAAACGCACGATGTCAGCGGTTATCGTAGCATTGATACCTGCTTTGCTGTTTGGTATGTATAATACAGGCTATCAGCATAATCTGGCGACAGGTACCGATCCGGGATTCTGGATGACATTCGTATATGGTTTTTTGGCGGTACTGCCGAAAATCATTGTTTCGTATGTAGTGGGATTAGGTATCGAATTTATCGTAGCCCAGTTGAAAAATGAAGAAATACAAGAAGGTTTTCTTGTATCAGGTATGTTGATTCCGATGATTGTGCCGATTGACACGCCATTGTGGATGATCGCGGTTGCAACTGCTTTTGCTGTTGTTTTTGCGAAGGAAGTTTTCGGAGGAACTGGCTACAATATCTTTAATGTGGCTTTGGTTACCCGTGCGTTTTTGTTTTTTGCTTATCCGGCAGCTATGTCGGGCGATCAGGTGTTTGTTCGTACTGCGGATACGTTTGGTATCGGGGGAGGACAGGTTGTGGATGCCTTTTCGGGAGCAACTCCACTCGGACAGGTTGGTACTGCTGCTAAAGAGGCGATCGGCTCATTCCATACGGTTGACGTATTGGGAAATCCGCTCACGACATGGGATTATTTTATCGGATTAATACCGGGTTCTATTGGTGAAACATCTGTTTTAGCTATTCTGATTGGGGCTGCGATCTTATTGTTTGCAGGTATTGCCAGTTGGAAAACGATGTTTTCCGTATTTGTTGGCGGCGCTATCATGGCAGCCCTATTTAATTTGATCGGAACAACAGTGGCCATGACCATCTCTCCGATTGATCATTTATTCCTGGGAGGATTTGCCTTTGGCGCCGTATTTATGGCGACAGACCCGGTGACATCTGCCCGTACGGAAACAGGAAAATATATTTACGGATTGCTTGTTGGGGCATTTGCCATTATTATCCGTGTTCTGAATCCGGGGTATCCCGAAGGAATGATGCTCGCGATTCTGTTAATGAATACATTTGCGCCTCTGATCGACTATTATGTTGTTGATAGCAACATTAAACGTCGTCTGAAAAGGGCAGTAAGCTAATTTTATAATACCGAAAGATTATGAATAGAGATAGTAATGCATACACAATAATATACGCTTCCGTAATGGTTATGCTGGTTGCGGTGTTACTGGCTTTCACATCCGAATCGTTGAGGAGTTATCAGAAGAAAAACGAAGCGGATGATAAAAGACAGCAGATCCTGAGATCGGTAAAAGTATCGGTATCCGGCGCTGAAACAGAAACGAAGTATCATGAGTTAATAAAGGAGTCGTTTTTAGTGAATGAAAAAGGACAGAAGGTAGAGGGTGATGCTTTTACCGTTGATGCTTCCAAGATGGTAGCGGAAAATAAATATCCGGTGTTTATCGCAAAGGTCGATGGTAAGACCAAATATATCATGGCGATGTTCGGCGCCGGACTTTGGGGGCCTATATGGGGATATATTTCAATGGATGAGGATGGAAATACGGTTTTCGGAACAGACTTTAGCCATCAGGGAGAGACTCCCGGACTGGGAGCGGAAATAGCAACCCCTGCTTTCAGTTCACAGTTTCCGGGTAAGCAGATATTTAAGAATAATGAATTTAAGAGTATTGCGATTGTGAAGCCCGGTAAAACTGCTCAGGGACAGGATTTTGTCGATGGAATCTCCGGTGGGACAATTACGAGTAATGGCGTAGATCATATGATTGCGAATAGTCTGAGACATTATGTGGAATTTTTAAAAACGATTAAATAAGAAATTATGGGACTATTATCCGCAAAGAATAAAGAAATATTGTTAGGCCCGTTAAGTAAGAATAATCCGGTCATTATTCAGATGCTCGGTATTTGTTCTGCTTTGGCTGTAACGGCAAAACTGGAACCTGCTATTGTAATGGCTATTTCAGTAACGGTAGTAGTGGCATTTGCGA
The DNA here is from genome assembly GCA_031551825.1 of Tannerella sp. Classification (GTDB taxonomy): domain Bacteria; phylum Bacteroidota; class Bacteroidia; order Bacteroidales; family Tannerellaceae; genus Tannerella. Next base: position 17,356 of record JAVBNB010000073.1, read on the forward strand.
ACGTAATCATCTCATTGATCAGAAATACAATTCCGAACAGAATACGTATTATCGTGCAATTGGTGGTAGTTGCCGCATTGGTTACGATTGTGAGCGAGGTGTTGAAGGCGTTTGCTTATGATGTGAGTAAGCAGTTGTCTGTATTTATCGGATTGATTATAACGAACTGTATACTGATGGGACGTTTGGAAGCTTTTGCCCTGGCTAACCGCCCATGGGAATCATTTCTTGATGGTATAGGAAATGGATTGGGCTATGGCATTATATTGGTAATCATTGCATTTTTCCGTGAACTATTGGGTTCGGGTACACTTTTCGGATTTCAGGTGATTCCGCAGGCTGTATACGAAATAGGCTATGTGAATAATGGTCTGATGATCATGCCTCCGATGGCATTGATCTGTTGCGCCGTTATTATTTGGGTACATCGCTCAAGAAATAAAGATCTACAGGAAAATTAATGCTGAATTATAAAAAATAACGAAAGAATGGAACAAATATTAAGCACATTCGTACGGTCGATTTTTGTTGAAAATATGATCTTCGCATACTATCTCGGTATGTGTTCGTATCTGGCTGTTTCCAAAAATGTGAAGACCGCATTAGGTTTGGGAATAGCGGTGACGTTCGTCCTTGTATGCACATTGCCGATCAATTATATGTTGGAGAATTATGTTCTGAAAGAAGGCGCATTAAGTTGGCTAGGCCCGCAATTCGCCGGTATAAATATGAGTTTCCTGTCTTTAATCCTTTTTATTGCTATTATAGCCTCTTTTGTGCAATTAGTAGAAATGGTGGTTGAGAAATTCGCACCCGCCCTGTATTCTTCGCTGGGAATTTTTCTTCCGCTGATTGCTGTGAACTGTGCCATATTGGGAGGATCTTTGTTTATGCAACAAAAAGGATTCTCTAATGTCGGAGAAGCTACGGTTTACGGGTTAGGTTCGGGAATCGGTTGGCTGTTGGCTATATTAGGAATGGCTGCTATTCGTGAAAAGTTAGCTTATTCGGATATTCCGAAGCCATTGAAAGGGTTGGGGATTACATTCATAATTACCGGTCTGATGGGACTAGGGTTTTTGTGTTTCTCGGGACTTAGCATCTGATGTATTAACGAAAAAAGATAGTAGAAAATGATTATATTGATGTCAGGCGGACTAACAATAATTACCGGAGCTGTAATTTTTTTGATTGTTACGTTGATTTTGGTTGGAGTTCTGTTGTATGCCAAAGCAAAATTGATACCATCCGGAAATGTGAAGATTGTTGTAAACGGAGAAAAAGAATTTGATTCTCCGATGGGTGGTACGGTTTTGGGTACGCTTCAGAGCCAGGGTATATTTTTGTCTTCAGCTTGTGGCGGTGGCGGAAGCTGCGGTCAATGCCGTTGCCAGGTGATGGAAGGAGGCGGAAATATCCTTCCTACGGAAGTCGGTTTCTTTTCCCGTAAGCAGATTAAAGATCACTGGCGTTTGGGGTGTCAGACGAAAGTGAAAGAAGATATGACAATAAAGGTGCCGGACGAAGTATTCGGAGTGAAAGAGTGGGAGTGTACCGTTATTTCAAACAAGAATGTTTCTACCTTTATTAAAGAATTTATCGTGGCATTGCCGGAAGGTGAGCATATGGATTTTATCCCCGGCTCTTATGCACAGATCAGTATTCCTAAATTTTCGATGGATTATGATAAAGATATTGATAAAGATACGATTGGATCGGGATATTTGCAGGCATGGAAAGATTTCGGCTTGTTCTCTTTGAAATGCCGCAATGATGAAGAAACTGTCCGCGCTTATTCAATGGCGAACTATCCGGCGGAAGGCGATCGTATCATGTTAACTGTGCGTATTGCAACACCTCCCTTCAAGCCGAAACCACAGGTTGGTTTCATGGATGTGATGCCCGGTATCGCTTCTTCTTATATCTTTACGTTGAAGCCGGGAGATAAAGTGAAGATGAGCGGTCCTTATGGAGATTTCTTTCCTATATTCGATTCAAAACGTGAAATGATGTGGATCGGCGGTGGCGCCGGAATGGCTCCTTTACGTGCTCAAATCATGCACTTGACAAAAACACTTCATATAACAGATCGCAAAATGTCTTATTTTTATGGCGCGCGCGCACTTAATGAAGTATTTTATCTGGAAGATTTTCTTGGAATAGAAAAAGAGTTTCCTAATTTTACATTCCATTTGGCGCTTGACCGCCCGGATCCGTTAGCCGATGCGGCAGGAGTAAAATATACTGCCGGATTTGTTCATCAGGTTATTTATGAAACCTATCTGAAAAATCATGAAGAGCCTGAAGAAATAGAATACTATATGTGTGGTCCCGGCCCGATGTCAAAAGCCGTAGAAGGTATGCTTGACAGTCTTGGTGTTCCGCGTGAAATGCTGCACTTTGATGATTTTGGAGCATAAATGATAATTAAAGTATATCCCTCTCCTGTTGAATAATGGGAGAGGGATCTTTGTTTCCGAATCTTTTATAATTAAAATTGCAAGAGTATAAAATAGTTGTTATATTTGCGTACGAATTGTTTAGGTTGATGAAAGCGTATAATTGCAAATATTTTGATGTGATTTATGCGAAATGCAAGAGTTCGTTTTTTATAATCAGTAATTTATTCATTACCACCTTAGACCTTTATCCCAAATGTTGGGAAAATATAGAGTATTTATTCAATATTGGAGCAAGTTGGCGATGAATATAAAAAAATATTTATTTTGCACAATATTTGTGTACGACGCAACGTTTTGAATATAAAATGTATCTATATAGGAAAGCAAATAGAACAAAACTATGAAACAATTAATACTGACATTTTTTGCGGTCATATTGTGTTATTCTCTATTTTTCGATAATAATGGAAAAGAAAAGCCTGCCGTAGACGAAATTAATTATATTTATGAAGATGCATTTATTCCGAATTTGTATTTTCGGGCTCCGGATACATTAAACTATTTTGCATTGTATGATAATTGTCCGATAGGTTGGAATTCGGAGATTCCGGAAAGCGGAGAAATGATTTTGTTGAAGTAAAAGATTGATAGTCGACAGATGTCGGATTAGGTTATCTGATTTTTATTTCGTTTTGGATTTATATGTTTTATACCTTGCCATTACTTCCTTTACATATCTGAAAGTTTCTGTTCCACGCAGATATCCGTGTTTACAAACTGAGTCGTTATAATATTCCGGTTCACTTTTTAATCTGATATATTCAGCCACATTATTATTCCATGTATTAGGGTTTTTCCCATATTTTGAGGCGAGACTGCGGGCGTCTGTAATATGGCCGCTACCGGCGTTATAAGAAGCTAAAGTGAATTTTATTTTTTCTTCCTCTTCCATATTTGAAAAATATTTACCAAAAGAAATAAGGCATTTTACTCCTGCTTGTATGGATGTTTCCGGATTATCGAGACTATCAGGTGAAAAGCCTAAGCTTCGCGCGGTTCGGGGCATTATTCCCATAAGCCCTTTTGCTCCTGCCCATGATTCTAAGTGATTGTGAAATTTTGATTCCTGATATGCGATGGATGCCAACAATTGCCAGTCCCATCCGATTTCCGGCGCGTATTTTTTGAACAGACTGTCATAGGGAGATATATCTCCTTTTTTTATGATAATACTTCCGGATGTGAAATCCTCATCTTTGGATCGTTCGAAATAACGTTTGGTGGCAGCTTTTAGTGCGAGTCCCTTGGATATGCTCGCTGCCCATTCATTGACGGTTTCCGCCAACTCCGGACAGTCTTTCCTGACAATCCAGGATGCGCGTTGAGGAAAGCTTATTGATAACTGAATGTCAATGTTTCGATAATAAGTGCGATTTAATCTCGCGAGATTATTGTCACTGACGGTATAGCGTATTTCTCCGTCAGCGACCATTTCGATCAGATCTTCGGTCGTAACAGTATCGCGTTCAATATTTTTTACAATGATGCCTCCTCCAAGCTCTGTATTCAGATTGATTAAGCGCTCATAAGATCTTGAATTACCTTTTACCCATATTTCTTTGCCAATCAACTGTGTAACATCTTTTAAAATCGTGTCTCCCTTTTCCGCCCGCTGTACAATCACGAGATGATTCTGCTGCTCAACGCCGCAGAATAAATATTTGTTTTTCATCGTGTTGTCCATTTGAATTGGGTAGGCGACAATGTCTGCTTCACCATTTTGAAGCATTTCTTCTAAGCGGGTTACATTTTCCGCGACCTTTATTTTTAATTCAACTCCGAGAGATTCGGCGAAATCTTCTATCAAATCATATTCATATCCCATCTGCTGTGTTTTATAGATGAAATAAGAGGTAGAAGTGTTCAGTGTTACAGCTGTAAGTTCACCTTTGTCTTTTATCAATTGCAAATCTGTTATGACTGTTACTGTTTCCTTCTTTTTTGAAAGATTACAGGCCGATAACATAATGCAGCATAAGCCGAAAAGGAGAACATTTGTTTTCATTTTGCCATTTTAAATGAATCTTTATTTCAATTCCAATAGGACTATGTTTTCAACGTGATGAGTGTGCGGAAACATATCTACCGGTTGTACTTTGCAGACACGGTAGCGGATGCTCAGACGATTCAGATCGCGCGCTTGTGTGGCCGGATTACAACTAACATAGACAATGCGTTTCGGTGCTGCGGCAAGGATTGTATCGGTTACATCATCGTGCATGCCCGAACGGGGAGGATCGGTGATGATAACATCCGGTTTTCCGTGTACGGCAATAAACTCGGATGTCAGAAGATCTTTCATATCACCTGCGAAAAAAACTGTATTATCTAATTGATTGAGTTCGGCGTTTATTTTCGCGTCCTCAATCGCTTCCGGGACATATTCAATGCCAACCACTTTTCCGGCATTACGCGCGATAAAATTAGCAATGGTTCCTGTACCGGTGTATAAATCGTAAACCGTTTCATTTCCTGTTAATCCGGCGAATTCACGGGTGATTGAGTATAATTTGTATGCCTGCAAGCTGTTTGTCTGGTAAAAAGATTTAGGGCCGACTTTAAATTGCAGGTCTTCCATTTTTTCAATCAGGTGATCTTTTCCGTAGAAAACCTGGACTTCCTGGTCGGTTATTGTATCATTGCATTTTCCATTTATCACATATAATAATGATGTTATTTCAGGAAAGTTTTCTTTTACGGCGTCAAGCAGCGTGTTTCGTTTTTCGCTGTCGTCTTCGAAAAAGACAACAATAATCATAACTTCGCCGGTGGATGAGGTGCGAACAATCAGTGTCCGGATGAATCCGGTTTGCGCACGGAGGTCGAAAAATGAATAACTGTTCGTTACGCAAAAATCCTTTATAAACAAGCGTATACGGTTTGATATATCATCCTGTAGCCAACATTTATGAATATCTAATACTTTGTCGAATTTGCCGGGGATATGAAACCCTGCGCCATCAAGGAGGGTGTCTTCGGTTTTTATATCAAGCTCTTCAGTTGTGAGCCAACGTTTGTTGGAGAATGTGAATTCTAATTTATTCCGATAGAAAACTGTATGCTCGGAACCGGCTATTGGCAACAGTTCTCCCAAATCAACTTTTCCTATCCGTGTGAGATTATCCGTCACCTGTTTTTGTTTATATCGTAGTTGCGCTTCGTAGGGGATATGCTGCCATTTACATCCGCCGCAAATAGAAAAATGTTCGCAAAACGGTTCTGTACGTTCTGCAGCGTATTTGTGAAATTTAATAGCGCGACCTTCGGCGTAGCTGTTTTTTTTGCGCGTTAGTTGAATGTCCACAATGTCACCCGGTGCGACCCACGGTACAAAAACGACCATATCACTGACTTTTGCTAAAGCTTTACCTTCGGCAGCTACATCCGTAATCTCTATTTCTTCTATTATTGGTAATGGTTTCTTTTTGTGTCTCAAAGCAGTCCGTTTTATGATTGATTATTGGACAAAGGTAATGTAAGCGTGGAAAAATGCAAAATAATTATTATAATGAATTCGTGGAACGGAAATCATGATGTTTTTTTTGTGCTTTGCATTAAAATGACGTATCTTTGTAATCTTGACTTTGCAAAACATAATAATTTATTAACATACTATGGAAAAAAAGAGAGTTTATACCTTCGGAAACGGAAAAGCAGAAGGTAAGGCGGATATGAAAAATCTGCTGGGCGGAAAAGGTGCTAACCTTGCGGAAATGAACCTTATAGGTATTCCTGTGCCCCCGGGTTTCACGATCACTACTGATGTCTGTAATGAATATTACGAAAAAGGAAAAGAAGAGGTTGTCGGTCTGTTGAAGAGTGACGTGGAAAGCGCAATGGCAAATGTGGAAGCACTCATGAGTTCTAAATTCGGTGATATAAGCAATCCACTGCTTGTTTCTGTGCGTTCGGGTGCGCGTGCTTCCATGCCGGGTATGATGGATACTATATTGAATCTCGGATTGAATGATAAGGTGGTGGAAGGACTAATCGCTAAGACCGGAAATCCCCGTTTCGTATGGGATTCTTATCGTCGTTTTGTTCAGATGTACGGCGATGTGGTGTTAGGAATGAAGCCTTTTGATAAAAATGAGGAAGATCCGTTTGAAATGATTATTGATAGCGTGAAGGAAGCTAAAGGTGTTAAGCTTGATACGGAACTTGATGTAGAAGATCTGAAAGTTCTGGTTTCCAAATTTAAAGCTGCCGTTAAAAATCAGACAGGAAAAGATTTTCCGGAAGATGCATATGAACAATTATGGGGTGCTGTGTGTGCCGTATTTGATAGCTGGATGAATGACCGCGCAATCCTATATCGTAAGATGGAACGGATTCCGGCTGAATGGGGTACGGCCGTTAATGTTCAGGCGATGGTGTTCGGGAATATGGGGGAGACATCGGCCACAGGCGTAGCTTTCAGTCGTGATGCGGCTACCGGTGAGGATCAGTTTGTCGGTGAATACCTTATTAATGCGCAGGGAGAAGATGTGGTTGCTGGTATCCGTACTCCGCAACAGATTACAAAAATCGGTTCCGAACGTTGGGCTGCACTTGCCGGAGTACCGGAAGAAGAACGTCGCACGAAATATCCTTCGATGGAAGAGGCGATGCCTGAGATTTATAAAGAATTAGATGCATTACAGGAAAAACTGGAAAATCATTATAAAGATATGCAGGATATGGAGTTTACCGTTCAGGAAGGTAAGCTTTGGTTCCTCCAGACGCGTAGCGGCAAACGTACAGGGGCTGCTATGGTAAAGATTGCGATGGATCTGTTGCGTCAGGGTATGATTGATGAAAAAACGGCGATAAATCGTGTAGAACCCAATAAATTAGATGAACTTCTTCATCCGATATTTGATAAAAAGGCGTTGAACGAAGCAAAAGTCTTGACAAAAGGTTTGGCAGCATCTCCGGGTGCCGCCTGTGGTAAAATTGTTTTTAATGCAGAGGATGCCTCAGTCTGGGCAGATAAGGGAGAACGTGTTATTATGGTGCGTGTAGAGACATCACCGGAGGATTTGGCAGGTATGGCTGCGGCCGAAGGTATATTGACTGCCCGTGGAGGTATGACTTCTCATGCTGCGGTTGTTGCACGTGGTATGGGAAAGTGCTGCGTTTCCGGAGCCGGCGAACTTGTCATTGATTATGCGGCAAAGCGCCTTACTGTGAAGGGGGTTGTGCTGGGAGAAGGTGATTTTATCTCACTGAATGGCTCTACGGGTGAAGTGTATCTTGGAGCCGTAGGAACAAAAGAAGCAGAGCTTGATAATGATTTCTCGGAGTTGATGAAGTTGTGTGATAAATATACGAAATTAGTGGTTCGTACGAATGCGGATACACCTTATGATGCTGGTATAGCACGTGGTTTTGGTGCTGTTGGTATTGGTCTGTGCCGTACCGAACATATGTTTTTTGAAGGTGAGAAAATTCGCGCCATGCGTGAGATGATCCTTGCAGAAACTGTTGAGGGACGCCGTCGTGCTTTAGAAAAGATATTACCTTTCCAACAAGAAGATTTTAAAGGTATATTTAAGGCGATGGCCGGTTGTCCGGTTACCGTTCGCCTGTTGGATCCACCTCTTCATGAGTTTGTACCCCATTATGAAAAAGAGCAACGCGAATTGGCCGAAATAATGGGTGTAACTTATGATTATATCCGTATAAGAGTGGAGTCTTTGCATGAAGCAAATCCGATGCTTGGCCATCGTGGTTGCCGTTTAGGCAATACTTATCCGGAAATAACAGAGATGCAGACACGCGCTATATTGGGCGCTGCTCTTGATCTGAAAGCGGAAGGGGTCGAAACACATCCGGAGATTATGGTGCCTTTGACCGGTATTTTGTATGAATTTGCCGCTCAGGAAAAAGTAATACGCGAAACAGCTGCCAGGCTATTTGAAGAGCGTGGAGACAGTATCGATTTCAAAGTCGGTACGATGATCGAAATACCGCGTGCCGCCCTTACTGCCGATCGTATTGCGAGCAAGGCGGAATTCTTCTCATTCGGGACAAACGACCTTACGCAAATGACATTCGGGTATAGTCGTGACGATATTGCTTCATTTTTACCCGCTTATCTCGATATGAAGATTTTGCCGAATGATCCGTTCCAGGTGCTTGATCAGAATGGAGTCGGGCAATTGGTTCGTATGGCGACGGAAAAAGGCCGAATGATTCGTCCGGATCTGAAATGTGGTATATGTGGAGAGCATGGTGGCGAACCGTCATCCGTTAAATTCTGCCATAAGGTGGGGCTTAATTATGTAAGTTGTTCCCCTTATCGTGTACCGATTGCACGTCTTGCTGCTGCCCAGGCTGCTATTGAAGGTTGAGATTCTACAAGGGAAAATTATCGGGGGTTGTCTTTTTAACAGGCAATCCCCGATTTTTTTTGTTCTATTCATTTTTGTATTCCTCTCAATTTTCGCTATATTTTGATTAAAATCAGAATATGGCTTCATTATAATATTGACGCACTAAATTTGTAAATGTTCAATTTTACCTTATCAGGTATTTTGACCGGAAAACAAAACTTTTTGGGACGATCCAGAAAGTCAATCCATCATCATTTGCCGTACCTTGCAACTTTATTTCCCACCAAATCATTAATAAACCTTAATCATCACAAAATGAACAGAAAACATTTGATTGGCTTGTTGTTGGCGTTGCTGTACATGGCGCCGTTGAATGCCCAGAATCCGGTATCACTCTCTATTGTCAAAAAAGAGGGCAAAGGCTTTACCTTTAAGGAAGTGGAAAAGGGCGTGTATGAAGTTACCACAGCCCCGGGCAATGCCGTGGTACAGTTTGCTTCACTGAAAACACCGTTGCCCGAAAATATCGCCGTGCTGAGTTTTGATTATTTTTGCGCTTCGGGCATGGAATTTATGGTGGTTTCTGTTAACGACGACCATTCACGCATCGAAGAAAATATGATCCGGATGCCGGTTGCCGAAGGATGGAGCACCTTTTCGGTGGATGTGTCGGACAAATTGAAGAAATTGCAACAGCCGGGCGATTACCTGAGCCTGCTGATCGTCCCCAATGCCGCTAAACCCACCGTTATGCGGATCAAAAACCCGTTGTTGCGCGTATATACTGAGAAAGAACTGGCGCAGGCACGCGAAAAGACGGAGCGGGAGAATCGCGAAAAACGATTAGAGCAGGATATTCATATTTACTTAGGGAAAAATCATCCCTGCCGGGTGACGGAAGTGAAAGTCACCGGTGAAAATGTGGAGGTGAGTGGTAATATTAAAGGTATGCCGGGCGATGTATTCCTTTGTGAGGTGCCGATGTACAGCGAACTCACCGAAAAGGAATTTCTCACCACGCAGAAAGTCGGACAACCTACGGAATTTAAAATGAAATTTGACCGTTATGCAGACGTTGGCGGATTAAAATACGACCGGATCTATTCCCGTTGGGTATTGGCGCAGCGTTCGCAAAACGGGTATATCATCTGCTCTCCGGGCCATTATGCCGACGAGGTGGAAGCTTTGTACGACCTGCCCCACGAAACGGTACGGAGTAAAAAAGGTATCGGCGGGTTCGGTAAAAACGGCTTTGAAAAAGACATCGACGACCTGCAAGCGACCAGCGTCACTGTGAACGTCTGGTTGACCTTCATGCGGCTTACCCCGACGGACAACACCATTCCATTCGATTACAACGGTAAAACCTATTATGCGGACAAGGGCGCTATCGAGAAATTCGACAATACTTTCCAATTCACCGCATCGAAGGATATCATCGTTTCAGCCATTGTACTGGTTCCGCCTGAAAGTGCATTCCCGGATAAGGCCGTGGGGAAACTGTTTGAACACCCGGACTTCAACCAGGCGGGCATCTACACTATGCCCAATATGACCACACTGGAAAGCCTCAACCTGTATGCCGCCGCTATCGATTTCCTTGCGTCGCGTTACAGTCGTCCCGACAAGAAATACGGGCGTATCCATCATTGGATTGCCCACAACGAAGTGGATGCCGGTTGGGTGTGGACCAATGCCGGGGTAAAAACGCCGTTGCGGTTCATGGACATCTACATGAAGTCGATGCGGTTGCTCTATTACACGGCCCGCAAGTATAACCCGCATTCCGAAACGCTCATCACGCTGACGCACTACTGGCAGGATCGTCACAACGAGTACTGTTATCCGTCGGCACAGTTGCTCGACATCCTGTTGGACTACACTGATGTGGAAGGTGATTTCAAGTGGGGTGTAGCGCACCATCCGTATCCGCAATCGCTGTTCGAGCCCAAGTCGTGGCTCGACGACCAGGCTACTTTCGACCGCAACACACGCCTGATCACTTTCAAGAACCTGGAGGTGCTTGATGCTTGGATCAAACAGCCGCGCGCCCTGTATAAAGGTAAGGAGAAACGCACCTTATACCTTTCGGAACAGAACCCCAACTCGAAGGATTATTCGATGGTAGCTTTGCAGGAACAGGCCGCCGGGATGGCTTACGCACTGAAGAAGATGGAAGCCTGTACCGGCATTGACGCCTACCAGATGCATGGCTGGTTCGACCAGCGTGCTGAGGGTGGCTTAAGGATTGGTATCCGACGTTTTCACGACGATGAGACCGATCCGGCAGGGCGAAAACCGGCATGGTTTGTATTTCAGGCATTCGGGACGGATAAGGAAGACGAAGTATTTGATTTTGCCAAGAAGATCATCGGTATAGACAATTGGGAACAAATCATCTACAAAGCGCCGATCCCGTTGAAGTAGCGTTCGACTTACAGGGCTTTACCTCCGCTAAGTTTGAAAGCCCGGCAGGCTATACCCAGTATAATAATCAATCATTTAATATCTTTATGAAAACATTCATTAGTCTTTTTCTATCTTTTTTCGTTCTTACCGGTGTAATAGCCGATGTGACTCTACCTACTGTTGTTTCGGACAACATGGTGCTACAACGCGACCTTCCTGTCAAGCTATGGGGAAGAGCGGATAAGGGAGAAGTGGTCAGCGTATTGCTCAATGGGCAATCGGCGAAAACAAAAGCAGGGAAAGATGGTATCTGGCGCATCCAACTTAAGGCGATGCCTTACGGCGGCCCTTATGATATGACGATCAAGGGGAAAAATACCATCACACTGCGTAATATATTGATCGGCGACGTTTGGGTATGTAGCGGGCAATCGAATATGGAATGGGTGGTTGCCAACAGTAATCATGCGCAGGAAGAAATCGCCAATGCCCAATATCCGAAAATCCGGCTGTTGACTGTAAATAAAACCATGTCCAACATCCCGTTGCAGGATGCGGACACGCAGGGTTGGCTCGAATGCAGCCCGCAGACCATTGACAGGTTCTCGGCGGTAGGCTACTTTTTTGGCCGCGAGCTTTTCCGTCAGACGGACATCCCTATCGGGCTGATCAATACGTCTTGGGGCGGCACCGTAGTTGAAACCTGGACAAGCATCCCCATGATGCAGACACAACCTGAATATGCGCAAAAGCTGAGTGTACTACTGACGAAAGAATGGCGTTATAAGGTATCAACCGTGATCGATGCATCTGAAAATGTCGGACCAAATGACTATCCTTCATTGTTGTACAATGCGATGATTGCTCCGCTGACCTCATTCCCGATTAAAGGCGCTATCTGGTACCAGGGCGAATCCAATGCCCCTGAGGCTTATAAGTACCGTACATTGTTCCCGAATATGATTACCGACTGGCGTAAAGCATGGGCACAGGGTTACTTTCCGTTCTATTTTGTACAATTGGCCAATTTTACGGCCCCTGTAGCCGAGCCGGGAGAAAGTGACTGGGCGGAGCTTCGCGAAGCGCAGCATCTGACCCTCAAACTTCCCAATACGGGCGAGGCCGTGATCATTGACATAGGTGATGCCGCTGACATCCATCCACGCAATAAGCAGGACGTGGGCTACCGTCTTGCTTTGAACGCGCTGGCAAAAACATACGGAAAACAGGTGGAATATTCGGGGCCCGAATACCAGTCGATGAAAGTGAATGACAACGAAGTGATTCTTTCCTTTACCCACGACAAAGGGTTGTTCGCCAAAAGCAAATACGGCTATCTGAGCGGGTTCAGCATTGCCGGCGACGACCGGAAGTTCGTGTGGGCAAAAGCTTGTATTGAAGGCAATACAGTCGTGGTATACAGCGACAAGGTAAACCGACCGGTAGCAGTGCGTTATGCCTGGGCCACCAATCCCGATGATGCCAACCTGTACAATTCGGACGGATTGCCCGCATCGCCTTTCCGCACCGACGACTGGAAAATCAGCACGCAAAAATAATGACATCCCATGATACATAAAATACTCACAACATTGATATTGGCTTTCTTTTCGGGAATGGCCGGACTTTGGGCGCAACAGCCCCGCGATCTGCAATCCGACACCTGGGTGGCTACCGATGCCTTGGGGCGTTCGCTCCCCGGATATGTCGAATGTGGTCCGCGTAAGCCAAACCGGACAGTCGGTATGTTCTATTTCATGACCCATAATCATCCCGGTAATCCCAACGGCCCTTATGATGTGACCAAAATACTGGCTACCAATCCTGAAAATCCGCAATGGGGTGGTGGTGCACATTATTGGGGAGAACCCGAAGCCGGTTATTACATCATGAAGGACGAATGGGTGATCCGCCGCCATGCCCGTCAGTTGGCCGATGCCGGCGTGGATGTGATCATCCTGGATAACACCAACGATATCATTTACAAGGATGTATTCGTCTTTATAGCCGAAGTATTCCGTAAGATGAGGGACGAAGGCGAAGTCACGCCACAGATTGCCTGTCTGGCAAGCCAGAAGTCGGTACAGCTGCTATGGGAAGATATTTACAACCGGGGATTGTATGCCGACTTGTGGTTCCGCTGGAAAGGAAAACCGTTGTTGCTCTTCGGGCAACACATCGTCGGCGATCGCCGGCAGATGGACGATGTGCGGTTCCCGGATGAGATCACGAGCTTTTTCACCATCCGGCAAAGTTGGGCGTGGACAACGCTGAAATGGTACACCAACGGCATGGATGAATGGCCGTGGATAGACCATTACCCGCAATCGGTGGGATGGAGCGAATCGCCTGCGTGTCCTGAGTATGTACCGGTGGCAGTGGGCGAACACCCGCTTTCGAACATCGGCCGCAGTTTTCATGACGGCATGCAGCCGGCCACCAATCGTTATGATGTAACATCGGATACGGATAAAGGATTGTATTTTGAACAACAATGGCGGCGTGCATTGGAGGTCGATCCCGAATTTGTATTTGTTACCGGATGGAACGAGTGGACGGCAGGGCAGATGACCCGCACCAACCCTGATTACGAGGAGGAGATGCGTAAATGGGATTTCTTTCCCGGCGCCAACTGCGGCAAAGGCGGACGCCAGGTTAAAATGGGTGAATCCTATTTTATCGACCAGTACAACCAGGAATATAGCCGGGATATCGAACCGATGAAAGACGGACACACCGACAATTATTATTACCAGTTGATGGCCAACATCCGAAAATATAAGGGAGTAAGTCCGCCGGAGCCTGCCGGAGTCAGGCATACAATTGACATCAACGGGAGTTTCAACCAATGGGATGCTGTGGCGAAAATCTATTACGACCATGTCGGCGACACTTACCACCGCGATAGTCCGGGAAACTTCACTGCCGGACCCTACGTCAATAATACGGGACGTAATGACATCGTGGAATCGAAGATCGCCCGCGATGATAAGAACGTATATTTCTATGTGAAGACAGCCGGCAATCTGACGCCGCATTCCGATCCGTACTGGATGCTGCTGTTTATTGATAGTGATATGAATCATTTTACCGGCTGGGAAGGTTATGATTTGCTGGTAAACCATGAATTCAAAAACGATAAAACATCTACAGTAAAGGTTTTTGACAATGACAAATGGGCGAAACCGGTAAAAATAGCATTCCGTTACGAGGGCAACCAGTTGATGTTAAGCATTCCACGATCGTATTTCAAAAGTAACCGCTTAGTCTTTGATTTCCATTGGGCGGATAATATCCGGCAGTTGGGAGACATCAACGAGTTCCTGCTGAATGGCGATCAAGTGCCTTCGCGCAGGGCTAATTATCGGTTTGAGGAATAGGATGATAGACATTCTATTTGATAAGGTTGAAAATCGAAACATTTAATCATGCAAAAATAAATTTTGTAGATATGAAAAACAAAAAGATAATTTTGTTATTAGTAACCTCGGCATTTGCAGTGTTCATGGTTGTGAATTGCAATAACCAATCAAGATCAAAACCGCTTCCGGTTATTTTCGAAACCGATATGGGGAACGATGTTGATGACGCGCTCGCCTTGGACATGCTGTACAAATATGCCGACCGGGGAATGATCAATATATTGGCTGTATGTTCGAATAAAAACAACAAATATGCCTTGCCGTTCCTCGATATTATGAATACATGGTACGGGTATCCCGGCATTCCTTTGGGCAACATGGTCGGCGGACCCGACACCGATGATGCGCCGCCGGCCGATTTCCTGCAACCGATATGCGAATTCAGTCGCGATGGCAAGCCAGTATTCCGACAAAGCCTGAAAGATTACGCCAAGGTGCCCGAAGCAACCCGCTTGTATCGTAAAATATTAGCCGGTCAGCCGGATACCTCTATAGTCATTATTTCTGTGGGTTTCTCCACAAACATCGCCAAACTGTTGGATACCGGGCCAGATGAGTATTCCTCCCTCACCGGAAAAGAACTGGTACGGAAAAAAGTAAAACTGTTGAGTATGATGGCGGGAAATGTGCGGGATCATGCGCTCGAATTCAATGTAGTGAGAGACCCTGCGGCAGCCCGCAAGGTTTTTGCCGGATGGCCTACCGAAATTGTGGTCAGCCCTTCCGAACTGGGCGTTTCCATATTGTACCCGGTAGCCAGCATCAACAACGATTTCGACTGGGCGCCCGACCATCCCGTAGTGATAGCGTACAAGCTTTACCAGGAGAACAATTTGAGGGATCATCCCACTTTCGACCTTACATCGGTTTTATACGCAGTAGAACCCGGTCATAAATATTTCAACCTTAGCGAACGTGGTAACTTCACAGTGGATGAGCATAATCTGACGCCATTTACCGCCAATCCTTCCGGGATGCACCGTTATTTGAAAGCAAACGAAGAGCAGGCGCAACATATTAAAACCCGGTTTGTGGAATTGCTTACGTCACAACCAAAATGCAGGAAATAAGCTTGTTAGGGGTGCGAAAAGAGAATGAATAATTAATGATTTGACCAAAAAACAAAACTATTTGGAATATTTTAGAAAGTAGGATGGCGATATTTGTTGCAAATTGCGCTTTCAACAAATAAATATCATATCATGAAAACAAAAAAGAAAATATTCCGGTGGCTGATGCCTGTATTCTTCGCCTGTGCCTTTATGGCATGCAACGGTGGCGATTCCGGTAATATCAAAGTAGCGCAGTTGCGGTGTTGCGACAGGGTAAATCCCGAAGGAGTAGATCGCGCCCTGCTGAGTTGGAAAATAGAATCCACGCAGCAGGCTGTCACACAATCGGCTTGGGAGATCGAAATTGCCAGTTCCGAAAAGAAACTCGCAAAAGGCGAAGCGGATGTTTGGAAGCCGGGTAAGAAACTATCCGGACAGCAGATTGATATTGAACCGGTTGGGGGTGTTTACAAAAGCGGCGAGCAGTACTGGTGGCGTGTCCGTATTTGGGATGGGGCAAACGAAGTCTCTGCGTGGAGTGCACCGGCTACATTTTCGCTTGGCCCGCAAAGTAAGGACGAGTGGCAGGCAAAGTGGATTACTGCCGAATGGCCCGACCAAGCCCCGATGCCGTATTTTCGCAAGGTATTCGATGCCTCCAAGCCCAGTGCAAAAGTGGCACGCGCCATTGTTTACCTGAGCGGGCTGGGTTGCAGTGATTTGTATTTCAACGGCAAAATCGTTGACGAAACACGGGTACTTGATCCTGCACAAAGCAATTACGAACAGTATGCCCTGTACAGCACTTTCGATGTTACTCCGCTAATGCAACAGAAGGAAAACTGCATCGGTGTAATGCTGGGCGACGGCTGGTACAACCAGGGTGTGGTGTGGGGACCAGGATTCAGTTATGGAAAACCTTTGCTGTTCTGCCAGATGGAAATCATGTACGATGATGGCTCCCGCAAAACCGTTTGTACCGACGAGTCGTGGACATGGACGCCCGGCCCGGTACTCCGTTCGAATATCTATGCGGGCGAAGTGTACGATGCCAACAAGACGATAGCAGGCTGGGCCGAAGCCGGTACGAAATGCGACGGCTGGAAAAACGCCAGGTTAGCCACGGGTGTTATCCCTCCCGAACTGAGGCCGCAGATTATGGAACCTATACGGCTCAAACAGGAAATAACTCCGGTAGCATTGTGGCAAACAGCTGATGGCAAGTGGATTTTCGATTTTGGTGTGAATGTAGCCGCCGTACCGCGCATTACCGTGTCGCAACCCAAAGGCACACGCCTGAAAATGTGCATGGGCGAGTATCTGAATGATGACAAGACGGTTAACTACGGAACCACGGGCGTATTCGCTACCGGTGTAGTGCAAACCGACGAGTATGTCTGTAGCGGCACAGGCAAGGAAACATGGACACCCCGCTTCACTTACCACGGGTTCCGTTACCTCGAACTGTCTGGGATGGCTACCCCGCCCGATAAATCGTGGATTAAAGCCGTAGTGATGCATACTGACGTACGCAAATGCGGGATGTTCGAATGTTCCAACCCGCAGGTTAACCGCCTGCACGAGATGGCCATCCGCACTATGCTGGGTAACATCCACGGCTTGCCTACCGACTGTCCGCACCGCGAACGTTGCGGTTGGCTCGGCGATGCGCATGCAGTAGCGCCTTTCGAGAACTTCAATTATGACATGAACAACTTTTGGATGAAATACATGGACGACATACAATCCACGTCGGCCGTATTCCTTAAAAATACGTTACACCAGAAATTGTACAATTCCGAATTTTATTTTGCCGACAAACAACCCGGCATCCCGTTCATGATCGCGCCGGGACGCAGGCTATGCGGCGTAGCATCGCCCGACTGGGGTACAGCAGTGGTACAATTGCCTTGGTATACCTACCTCTATTACGGCAATATCCGGGCGCTCGAAAAGTATTACCCGCAAATGAAGCAATGGGTCGACCATATTTCGGCGCTTACCGAAAACCATATCGTTCCTTACGGCTTGGGCGACTGGTGTCCGCCTGAAGGAAATAGTGCCATCGACTGCCCCATACCGCTGAGTTCAACGGCTTTTCATTACTACGATGCATCTATACTGTCACAGGTCGCGCAGATACTGGGCAAAAAGGATGATGCCGCCTTCTATGCCAATCTGAAAGAAGAAATCGGCAAAGCGCTCATTGCTAAATTCTATGATGACAAGGGCAAAACCTTCGGCAGCCAGACTGCCGACGCCATGGCGCTCGACTTCGGTATTGTCCCGGGAGCCGACTGCAAGGCGGTATCCGACGCAATTGTCCGCAATATGCATGAAAAATACAACGATTTCCTTCACACGGGCATATTCGGGCTGGGACGCATCGGGCAGGCGCTTTCACGAAACGGAAACAGCGAAGCGGCCTGGAAAGTCTTTACCAAGAAGGGCGAAAACAGTTTCGAATGGATGTGGACCAGCGCTGATGCCACCACCTTGTGGGAAGTACTCCCGGTGAACAATAAAAGTAAAGACATGTGCCTCAAAGGCAACAGTTCGCTCAACCACCCGATGCAAGCCATCTACGATGCCTGGTTTTACGAAGATGTAGCCGGCATACGCCCCGACATCTCCGGCCCCGGTTACAAGGTCATCCGTTTCGAGCCTACGCTTACCAGACAACTGCAATGGGCGAAAGCCTCCGTCGAAACGCCTTACGGGGAAACCGTAAGCGATTGGTCGCACACCAGCGGTAAGTTACACTGGAAAGTCGTCATACCGCCTAATACTTCGGGACTGGTCGTTTTGCCCAAAGGGAAGGAAGTAAGGGTAAACGATGCCGGTATGGATGTGGCACAATATCCGGTTGTCGAAGACAAGAAACAAACAGCGTTGCACCGTTTTTCTTCGGGAACCTTTATGATCGAAATAGAATAATACCCTAACCCGACCGACGCAGCCTGCCGGGTCTCAAAAATCCGGCGGTTCTTTTATGGAAGTGGACATCCGACGAGGTGATCCAATGGGATATCGGCACGGCTACCGTACGCTATGGCTGCATTTTAGCGGTGGTGAAGGCGATTTGTTCGATATTGACTGGTTTGTTTTTGAATGAATTTGACCGGAAAACGAAAAAAAAAGAACAGTTCCAATATGCCTATTTGACGGATTATCCCCAACTTGCACATCGTTTTCAAACAAAATCCAAATATCAATCTTTAAATTTTTTAACCATGAATCGAAATAGTTTTCTGTTTCTCGTGGTATTCGCCCTCTCGTTGGTCGGATGCCAAATAACGTCCAAGCGCGGCGACTTTTCGGCTGTCGAAAGTGCATTTGTGCAGCCACCGGCCAGTGTACAAACAAGCGTCTACTGGTATTGGATCAACGACAACATTTCCAAAGAAGCCGCGGTTAAAGACCTTCATTCGATGAAGGAAGCCGGAATCAAACGCGCTTTCATCGGTAATATTGGCCTTTCGGCACAGGAAGTGCCTTATGGCAAGATAAAACTGTTCACCGACGAATGGTGGGACATCATGCATACTGCGCTGAAGACTGCCACCGAACTCGATATCGAAATCGGCATATTCAACTGTCCCGGTTGGAGCCAGTCGGGCGGACCGTGGATCAAACCCGAACAGGCGATGCGTTACCTGGCTACATCGGAACTGCGGGTAAAAGGACCGCAGCATTTTTCGAAAAAGTTGGAACAACCCACTAAGGACTTTCAGGATGTGAAAGTCGTGGCATGGCCGGTATCGGCGGCATATGGGCAAAACCTGCTGGCCGGAGCATTGCAGGTGCGTATTTCTCCGTCCGCAAGTAAAGCCGATCTGGTAAACGGTCGTGCGGAGTTGGTACTCTCACAGCCCGAAACAACTGTGGACATCACTCTGCCGCAGAAAGCCACAGCCCGCAGCCTGGTGGTCTACCCGGCACATCGGTCCATCCACGCCGAATGCGACCTGCAAGTAAAAGATGGTAATACTTACCGTTCCGTAAAGAAATTCACTATCGATCGCACCAATCCGGCGCTAAACGTCGGTTTCGAGCCGTATGCACCCATCGTGGTGAGCTTTCCTGAAACCGGTGCCCAGGAATTTCGCATCATATTCAGCAATGCCAATCCTAACAGTGGTATCGCCCGCATCATGTTATCGCCTACACCGTTAGTGGAATGTTATGCCGAGAAATCATTGGCTAAGATGTTCCAGACGCCGCTTCCTTACTGGCACGATTATCTCTGGGACAAGCAGCCCGACGTGAAGGACGCTTCGCTGACGCCCACACCGGACAAGGTGCAGGACATTTCGAAATACATGGCTGCCGACGGCACGCTGACGTGGGATGTTCCCGAAGGCGAGTGGATCATCATGCGTACGGGGATGACGCCTACGGGTGTGACCAATAGCCCGGCATCGCCGCAAGGCACCGGCCTCGAAGTGGACAAGATGAGTAAGAAACACGTGACCGACCATTTCGATGCATTTGTAGGTAAGATCCTCGAACGTATCCCGGCAGCCGACCGCAAGACATGGAGAGTGGTGGTGGAAGACAGTTACGAAACCGGCGGACAGAACTTTACCGACGGCATGCTCGAAGAATTCCAGCAACGCTATGGGTACCACCCCGTGCCGTACATGCCTGTTTTTAAAGGGCACACGGTAGGTAGCCCTGACCTTTCCGACCGTTTCCTGTGGGATGTCCGCAGGCTCGTGGCCGACAAGGTTTCGTATGATTATGTAGGCGGCTTGCGCGAAGTAAGCAACAAACACGGCCTCACTACCTGGCTGGAAAACTACGGCCATTGGGGGTTTCCCGGCGAGTTCCTGCAATATGGCGGCCAATCGGACGAAATAGGCGGTGAGTTCTGGAGCGAAGGAACGCTGGGCGACATCGAGAACCGTGCAGCTTCGTCGAGTGCGCACATCTACGGTAAAACCAAAGTATCGGCCGAATCGTTCACTTGTGGCGGTATGGCATACAGCCGCTATCCGGCCACAATGAAACGGCGCGGCGACTGGTCGTTTACCGAAGGCATCAACAATACGCTCCTCCATGTATATATACAGCAACCTTACGAAGATATGCCTCCCGGTGTGAATGCAGGGTTCGGTAACGAATTCAACCGCCTCAACACATGGTATTCGCATCTTGATCTGTTCACAACATACCTGAAACGATGCAATTACATGTTGCAACAAGGACTGAACGTGGCTGACGTAGCTTACTTCATCGGTGAAGATGCGCCTAAAATGACCGGTGTACGCGATCCCGAACTGCCCAAAGGCTACTCGTTCGACTATATCAATGGCGAAGTGATTATGCGCGACCTTGTCGTGAAGGATGGTCGCCTGGTGTTGCCGCACGGCACATCGTATAGCCTTTTGGTACTTCCTAAACTCGAAACCATGCGTCCGGAAGTATTGCAGAAAATTGAACAACTGGTGGCCGACGGGGCTGTGATCCTTGGTCCGCCGCCCAGCCGCTCACCCAGTATGCAGAATTATCCCGAAGCAGACAAACAAGTACAGGCGTTGGCATCAAAGATGTGGGGCGATCTGTCCGTTAAGCAACGCGCTTACGGGAAAGGCGCCATTCTCACGGATATGAACATGCAGGAGGTGCTCGATTTGTTGAAAATAACGCCAGACTGCCGTTTTGCCGATAATGATCCCGCATTGTACGTGCATCGTACCGTGGATGGCAACGAAGTTTATTTCATTACCAATCAAACCGATAAAACGATCCGGATCAACCCGCAGTTCCGCGTCCGCGGGATGCAACCCGAATTGTGGGAAGCGGTGTCGGGCGCTATCCGGCCGCTGCCTGCCTTTGTGCAGAAGGACGATGTCACAACCGTACCCATGCAATTGGAAGCTTTTGAGAGCGCGTTCATTGTTTTTCGTAATGACGGCAAGCCAAGTTCTTCAAAGCTGGAAGACAATTATCCGCAACCAGCGGTTGTGGCCGAAGCCACTGCACCGTGGCAGGTGGCTTTCCAATCGGATGAATACAAACGCGGCCCGTCCGGACCCGTCACCTTCAACCGGTTGGAAGACTGGACAAAGAACAACGACGAGCGTATCCGTTACTATTCGGGCACAGCTGTATACAAGACCAACATCCCCGTAAAGGAAATACCTGCCGGGAAAAAGATCTACATCGACCTTGGTAAAATCAACACCATGGCCAAGGTGAAGATCAACGGGCAATATGCAGGCGGCGCATGGACGGCACCCTACCGGGTGGATGTTACCAGGTTGCTGAAACAAGGTGATAACGCTGTGGAAGTGGAAGTGGTGAATACCTGGGTGAACCGCCTGATCGGAGACCAGCGTCTGCCCGAAAAAGATCGCCGTACCTGGTCGCACAACAACCCGTGGAAAGCTGATTCGCCTTTACAACCTTCGGGACTTGAAGGGCCGGTACGCTTTACCGCGTTGTAAAAGTTACCCGTATTTGATATATATTGTTTATAACTAAACCATTGATTGTAATGTTATGAAGAAAATTGCTATCCTGATTCTATTTGTTTGTTTTTGTTTGGATTCGTATTCACAAAATCTGCCGCCTGTGTTCGGGCAGGAGTATACCGGTAAGGTATTCCACGATTCGCGTGTGCGCAGTTACCTCACGCCTCAGCGGATTGTCTGGAAGTGCGATGGCGATGGCCGGTTGATCACCAATTCTGAGGGTTTACTGGCGAAAGGTAACAACGGGCAGAGCGAACTTACTGACAAGGAAGTATGTACCATGCGCAGCACAGACGACGAGCGCCCGGCCATCCTCCTTGATTTCGGCAAAGAAATACAGGGTGGGATACAGTTTGTGACCACAGCCGCAGGTAAACAAACACCGGTGAAGATACGTGTCCGCTTCGGCGAGTCGGTGAGTGAGGCCATGAGCGAAATAGGTGGTGTCCAGGGCGCTACTAACGACCATGCGATGCGCGATTTTACGATGGAACTGCCGTGGCTGGGTGTAGCCGAAATAGGTAACAGCGGTTTCCGCTTTGTCCGCATCGACCTGATCGACCCTAACGTTACATTGAGCCTGAAAGAGATCAATGCCATATTTGCTTACCGCGACATTCCGTACCTCGGTTCGTTCCGCAGTAACGACGAGTGTCTCAATAAAATTTGGATGACAGGCGCTAACACGGTACACCTCAACATGCGGGAGTAACTTTG
>JAVBNB010000101.1:0-4934 GCA_031551825.1 Tannerella sp.
TATAACATTTGCATGCAATTTGCATGCAAATATAAGTATTTATTGAAATTAAATAACTAATCAAAGAAAAATATTTGATTATACAGCGCTCTTTTTTAATAATTTATGTATTTGTTGAAAGTGTTGGTAAATAAAAATAAATCCAATTTAATGCTTTGGGAGCAGGGGGTCCCAGGTTCGAATCCTGGTACCCCGATGATTTGAAAGACAAGGAGGAGTTTGCTGAAAAGTGAACTCCTTTTTTCTTGTTTACATATATTCTCCTCAAATTTTTTCGGTGATCCCTCATCCTTATATTTTTATATACAGAAATACATTTTTATATTTGCGATCAATAAATATAAAATTCTCATTTATTTATTTTTATTATTGCAATGAGGCTACAGTTTTTCTTTGCAGTTATTCTGCTGTGTTTCTTGGAGTATTCGGCATTCGGACAAGATTTTAACGAAGCGCCGGAGCATTATTTTCATGATGTGGATACTATCCTTATTACAAGTAGTGGTTACAAACTCCGTTTCAGTGATAGCATATTCAATATGCCGTATATTCGCTATTTGGGAAGAGGTCTACGATGTATAGACCCACGGTCATTTAGTCGGGAGGGTGGCGGTTTGCGCTCGAAAACCATACTCGCCAATCTTAACGGGATCCATGAGATTCCGTTCGATTCGCTTGATACGTTTAAAGTTAATGATATTACGTGGACGGATTATCCTGTTCTCCGGCCCCATTCTTCCGTTTATCATACAGAAGCTGTTCTGTTTGATTCTTTTTTCGAAGATGTGCTTGTCGAGCCGGGGGACAATGGAAATGTTTTGCTCCTGCATCATACGGTTACATATTTGCCGGAAGGATATGTAAAATACGAAGTCGTTTATATTCGCAGGCAACCCTATATTCTTATAAAAGCCAATATTAATGGGGTGCTTTATGTGGAATGGTTCCGTTTTGGAGACAGTAAACAGGCGCCTTCTTATCTTGCCCTGAAATACACAACCCGCGGAATCGGGATCGGGGTGGGAAATGTTTTACGCGGAGTCGGATTTGTCGGGAGGAATACGGTTCGGGGTACACTGACTGGGGCCGGCCATACGCTTCGAGGTGTAAACTATGGCGTCAAGAGGGCTTCTATTGGACGATATGTCTTTAATGAAGCAAAAATGTTTTATAAGCCGAGCCGGGAATTTGAAGAGATGGATGATCTTCTGTTTGAAGAAAAGCCGATTGATGTGGAAAACGGAATTACGATCCATAACTATTACTTCAAATGCGATTCTCCCAAAGCAAATATATTTCTGATACATGGAAACGGTGGTAACGTGTCTGCCTATAAGTCTATGATAAATACATTGGTGGCAGGCCGTTATAATATATGCGCCGTTGATTGGAGGGGGTATGGGAAATCGACCGGAAAACCGGATTATAAAGGAGTACTGAAAGATACGCAAGCGGCATTTGATGATTTTATCGCTTCAACCCGGAGCGATTCCTTAAAAACAATTGTTTATGGCATGTCTTTGGGCGGACAGATTGCGACCAAACTGGTGAGTGCCCGACAGGATGAAACAGATGGTCTGGTACTTGACGGGTGTTTGAGTTCGGCTCTGAATCTCACATTAGACTTTATTCCGACCTTCATTCTTCGTAATAATGTAAGGAGTAATGCGGATGTGTTTAATCAGGAATATGTTGCCGAAAAAGATATAAAAAGCATTGAAAACATTCCCAAACTAATCATTCACAGCGAAACGGATAATGTCGTTTTGTTTTACCACGGAGAGAGGATTTTCAGAAATGCTACGGAACCTAAGTTTTTCTGGAAAACCGATACCGAACATATCCGGACTTTGGATGAATTTCCGGATGAGGCGATAAAAAAGATCGATCAATTACTAATAAGTTCGCCTCTTATATAAAGATTATGCAAATTGAAACGTTAGATTTGATTATTTTTCTTGTTTTTACGATCGGAACCATGCTTTTCGGTACTTCATTTGTCCGTAAAAATAAGAATGCGAGTGATTATACGCGTGGAGGAGGAAATTTTCCTGGGATTGTGGTAGGAATGTCTATTTTTGCTACTTATGTCAGTAGTATCAGTTTTCTGGCTCTTCCGGGAAATGCGTATTCGGGAAACTGGAATTCTTATGTTTTCAGTTTGTCAATACCAATAGCATCTGTGATTGCCGCAAAGTTTTTTGTTCCTTTTTACCGGAATATCAGTAGTATTTCGGCTTATAGCTTTCTGGAAGAGCGCTTTGGTTACTGGGCGCGAGCGTATGTCGCCGCCTGTTATTTACTAACACAGGTTTCGCGTATCGGCTCGGTATTGTTTTTGCTGGCGCTTCCATTGCATTCGATGTTGGGATGGAGCATTCCGTTTATTATCATTATAACAAGTTTATGTGTGACAATATATGCTGTTCTCGGAGGTATAAAAGCCGTGATATGGACGGATGCTATCCAAGGAACAATACTTATATTAGGGGCATTGGCCTGTGTCGTTGTGCTTTTTGTCTCTTTTCCAGGAGGTGTGGGACAATTCTTTAAAGTCGGGACGGAATATCATAAATTTTCATTAGGCAGTTTTGGGCCGGAGTTGAATGTTTCAACATTTTGGGTGACACTTTTATATGGTATTTTTATTAATCTGCAGAATTATGGGATAGACCAGAACTATGTGCAGCGATATAAAAGTGCGAGGGATGATAAAAGCGCCCGTTTTTCAGCTTTGTTCGGAGGTTTACTGTATGTGCCTGTCAGTTTGTTGTTTTTTATTATCGGTACGGCGTTGTTTGTCTATTATAAGGTACAGCCGGGGTTGCTTCCCGAAGGAATTAGCGGCGATAAGGTTTTTCCTTATTTTATCGTGAAAGAACTTCCTGTCGGTGTGACGGGATTGTTGGTTGCAGCTATTTTTGCTGCCGGAATGAGTACGATATCAACGAGTATCAATAGCGGAGCAACTGTTATCCTAACGGATTTTTTCCGGAGAAAGGAACAAAAAGCAAACGAAAAGAACAATATGAAGATATTATATATTGCATCTTTTATGCTGGGATTGCTGGGAATGTGTGTCGGGTTGGCAATGATTTCGGTTAAGAGCGCTTTGGACGCATGGTGGAGTTTAGCCGGTATTTTCAGTGGTGGAATGCTGGGACTATTTTTGCTTGGGTATATATCTAAAAAGACAAAAGGGGTATACGCGTTGATAGGAACTGTGTGCGGTGTGGCTTTAATTTCATGGATGACCTTTAGCGGACAATCGATATTTCATAGTTATCTGACGATTGTATTGGGTACGCTTACGATCTTTTGTGTCGGACTACTTTTAAGTATTTTTGTTCCGAAAGTATTTGGAAAATAATTAAATGAAAATGGGAATGAAACAGAGTGTTATAGTATTTATAGGAGTCTTTTGTTTATTTGCGGGATTTGCTCAAGGCAGGCAAACAGCAGACGATTCATCTGCACAATCATTACCGGAAGTATTAGCTGATATTGAAAAGGAAGATGGCAGATTAAGAGTTTCGGATCTTCATTGCGAGATGTTGCAAAATCCTGAAGGTATAGGTACAGCAGCTCCGCGGTTTAGTTGGATTATAAATACCGGCATTGGGGCGAGGAATGTCGAGCAGGTTTCTTATCAGATACTTGTCTCTTCGTCATTGGAAAAATTAAAGAATAATGAAGCCGACTTGTGGGATTCCGGCGAAGTAGAAAGCGATCAGTCGATTTTGGTTGATTATGAGGGAAAACCGTTACAAAGCAGAAGTCTGGCATTTTGGAAAGTAAAGATAAAAACAAATAGAGGGGAAGAACAATGGAGTGATACCGCCCGGTTTAGTGTAGGGTTGCTTGACGCTTCGGACTGGCAGGCCAAGTGGATTGGACTCGACAAGATTTTTTCATGGGATAGTGAAACTGAATATTCGAGGCTTTCTGCGCGTTATTTCAGAAAAGAATTTGATAATAAGAAGGCGGTTAGATCGGCAAAGGTATATATTTCAGGGTTGGGTTTGTATGAACTATATATTAACGGGCAAAAGGTGGGTGACCAGGTATTGGCTCCGACACCGACGGATTATACCAAGACTGTGAAGTATAATACATTTGACATTACATCCTATCTGCAATCCGGAAAAAATGCAATTGGGACCATTCTGGGGAACGGGCATTTTTATAATATGCGCCAGAATTTTAAGACGCATAAAATCAAAACATTCGGTTATCCGAAGATGCTTTTTCAGCTTGAAATAGAATATGCCGATCATACAAAACAAACAATTATCAGTGATCATACATGGAAAGTAACTGCCGATGGCCCGATACGTTCCAATAATGATTTTGATGGAGAAGAGTATGACGCGACCAAAGAATTGGGAAAATGGAATGAGATCGGATATCAGGACAGTAAATGGCTGAAGGCGGAACTTGTGCAGGCGCCGGCCGGAAAGTTGTCAGCTCAAATGAATGATAACATGAAGGTAATGGCTACGGTTAAGCCTGTAAATATTATTGCTCTGACTCCTGATACGTTTATTGTTGATATGGGGCAGAATATGGTCGGATGGGTACAATTGACAGTGAAAGGGAAGAAGGGGAATCAAATCGTGTTGCGTTTTGCAGAAACACTGGAACAGGACGGACGTTTAAAAACCGTCAATCTTCGTAGCGCGCGCCAGACGGATATCTTCCTCACGCCCATAACCCGTCAACGCCATCAGGTACAGATCGCGATCCGGTGAGGCTTTGCGCAGGCTCCGCGCAACCTCGTAACCATCCATTCCCGGCAGGCCAATGTCGACCAGCGCCATGTCGGGTTTGAAGGTCAGCGCAACCGTCAGCGCGCTCGGCCCGTCATGCGCGACCACCGCGTCATGCCCCCATGATCGGGCGAGCATCATCATCGACTCTGCGGAGTCTTCATT
>JAVBNB010000033.1:0-260920 GCA_031551825.1 Tannerella sp.
CCCAGATAACCGATTGGCTTGAGTTTGGGGCGAATGTTAATTTTCAGAATCGTTCGGATGGCGATATACAAGTAAGTCTTGGCTCCAACTATTGGGATAACAATATGCTTCGTAACTCTCCTTACGCTCCCATCAAGGATGCAGACGGCAAATACGTTCAATATCCTATGAACGGTAGCCCCACGAACGGAGGTTACAACTACTGGTTCGACCGCCAGTATTTAGATCTTGAAAAAGGCTACACCGTGTTGAACACCATCTTTAATGCTAAAGTTACTCTTCCTTTAGGGTTCACTTACCAGTTCAATATAGCACCTCGCCTCCAGTGGTTTTACGACCGCTATTTTATGTCAGCCGAGCTACCTAACAGTAATCCAGCATCCAGAGGCGTGAACCGTAAAAGCTCTAAAAACTTCGATTGGTCATTGAACAATACCATCACATGGGAGCGGACTTTCAACGATGTGCATCGTATCAACGTGACTTTGGCGCAGGAGGCAGAAGAAGAAAATTATTGGAGTGACAACATCGAGGCTCGTAATATTCTTCCTACTGATGCACCTGGTTTACACTATATTGATGGTGCAAATAAGGAGCAAAGTACCTTCTCGGCTGCCGACAGTACCTCAACAGCGGCGGCATACCTCGGACGTGTTTTCTATGCTTATGATGACCGCTATATGTTCACAGGTACCGTCCGTCGTGATGGTTACTCGGCTTTCGGCGCCAACAATCCTTGGTCGGATTTCTGGTCGGCAGGTCTTAGCTGGGTGTTCACCAACGAAAAATTTGTGGATATTTCATGGCTCGATATGGGCAAGCTTCGTCTTTCTTACGGTACTAACGGAAACCGCTCCTTAGCCGATACTTATCTTTCTTTGTCAAATCTGAAGAGTGATGGTGCGATGGTTTATTACAACAATGGTGCGGCAACAGTTATTAACGCTCTTTCCATGTCACGCCTTGGTAATCCAAATTTGGAGTGGGAAAAAACTACAGCCTATAACGTCGGTCTCGACTTCGCTTTCCTCGATTATCGCTTGACGGGTAGTGCGGAATATTACTATAAAAAAACCCACGACATGATTATGGCGCAACGTTTGCCGAATTTCACCGGTTTCAGTAGCATTACTACGAATCTTGGTGAAGTTCAAAACTCAGGTATTGAACTCTCTTTGAGTTCCATAAATATCAAAACCCGCAACTTTGAGTGGGGTACGACCGTAGGATTCTCTTACAACAAAAATCGTATCAACCACTTGTATTACGATTATGACGAGAATGGCAAAGAGCGTAATGATACATCCAACGAATGGTATATAGGCAAGCCTATCGGCGAGATATGGTATTATGAAGTTGACGGTATCTGGCAGGTTGATGAGGCGGAACAAGCTGCTCGTGTCAACCAGAAACCCGGCGATCCGAAGGTTGCTAACCACTATACAGATGATGATAAGATTCTTGCAGACGGCACCCGCGTTCCCGTTTACAACGACAACGACAAGGTTTACTTAGGGACTAAAAATCCTCCTATCTATTGGAATCTGCGTAACGACTTTACCTTGTGGAAAGACCTGACCATCTCATTTTCTCTTTATTCATATATGGGGCACAGGAGTCTTTCCGGCAACTATCTGAATCAGGATAACGGCGGATCAATGATTACCAACGCATTCAATGTCTTTTCCAAAGAATACTGGACTCCCGATAATCCGACAAACAAGTATGGCCGTCTCGACGCAGTAGGTCCTACCGGTGTCACCGGCGTTCAAAAGCTCTACAACCGTAACTTCGTCCGTTTTGACAACATTTCTATCGGCTATAACCTTCCACAAAAGTGGGTTCGCAAATTCACAGTTGATAAGGTTCGCGTGACAGGAAGCATTAACAATATTGGCACCATCTCAAACTGGGAATATGGCGACCCCGAAAGCGGAGGTCTTGCTACACGCACCTATAACTTTGGTTTAAACATCACACTTTAATGTAAAAAATTTATAATCGTATGAAATCATATATAAATAAATTATTCAAAGGTAGCGCAGTAGTAGCATTAACGGCTACGCTCGCGAGTTGCTCGGATTCATTCCTTGAGCAAAACCCGCTTTCGTTCTATGAACCGGCGGCTACTTACACCAACGAGGCTGGCTTACAAGCTGCCATGGCAATGTGTGACAGGCACTTAAAGATTATTCTTTTGGATGGTAATGGCAACGTAGTACCCATGACTTCCAACTATATTATGTCGGATGTAGGCCTTTATGCCAAAACGGATGCCGGCGGCGGATTTATGGATAACTTTGATGGTAAGATTACACCTACTTCCGGTATGGCTACCGGTGGTGACGGGAATGCCATGCAGCGCTTCTGGGATGAAGGTTATACAGGTATCAAGTATGCCAATACCATACTTTCTTATGTTGACCAGGTGACAAGCCTTGATGAAAAAACCCGCAATGAATACAAAGGCCGCGCCTATTTCCATCGCGCTTATAAATATTATCATCTGACGCTTCAGTTCGGCGATATACCATTAGTAACCAAGATTATTTCTGTTCCCAAGCAAAATTATAAGAGTACTGCCAAGGAAGCAATATTCAAAATGCTCGTTAGTGATTTGGAGTTCGCTGTCGAAAAGGTTCCTTCACAGAGTGAAATGACATATGTGGGTATGGTAAATAAAGAAGCTTGTATGCAGCTTCTGGCTAAATGTTATTTGGTTACAGGCCAATATGCCCAGGCGGAACAAATGGCTACCCGGCTGATTAATGACCAGGGATTACGCCTGATGACTGAGTCTTTCGGTACTTTTGTCGGATCAGGAAACAAGAATACCTGGGAGGTGGATCGTAATGTGCTTTGGGATCTTCATCGTGGTGACAATGTATGCACAGCTGCCAACAAGGAGATGATTATGCCCATCCTTAATTTCAATGACCAGAATTTCACATCCTATCCTTTAATGCGTGCCATCGGCGTGCACTGGAGCAATGGTATCATTCGTGACCCCTCAGGATTGTCGACACCTACGTCAAATTATGCCCGCAACAATTCCAATTACAATACGGCACTTGATTGGCTGCGTGTGTTGGGACGTGGGATCGGATGTTTCCGTACCTCATATCACTATAACGCCAGAATATGGAACGTAGATGGAACTTCTGATGGCCAGGACCTTCGTCATAATCGTGAAATAGGAAACTGGGTAGAGATGGAAGATATTCGCTACAACAATCCATCTTCTCCTTTCTATGGAAAGAACATGCAACTCTATGCCACAGAAGACTATACTGATCCGGCGAGTGGTGACATTCTTGTACATGCCGGCGATTTGCTTTGCGGTGACACGATTCGTAGCTGGTATCCTATTCCGCTGTACAAAAATTACATCCTTGACCAGACTGCTGAGAATAATATGGGAGCCAATCAGTTCAATGGAGCAACTACAGGTTCAAATAATAACATGTATCTCTTCCGTTTAGCCGAGACCTATCTCATTCGTGCGGAAGCCCGATTCTATCAAGGTAATGCAGGTGGAGCCGCCCAGGATGTAAATATCATCCGCAGTCGTGCTAACGCCCGTCACATGTTCACAACTGTTACCATCGGTGACATTGCCGATGAACGTGCACGTGAACTGTTCTTTGAGGAATGGCGTCAAGCGGAGTTGACTCGTATATCCTGGTGTTTGGCCAAAAGCGGTCAGCCCGACGAATGGGGTAACACATACGATATCAACACATGGGATAAGCAGACAGGTACAGACAAGAATAGCGGTAGCTATTGGTTCAAACGTCTGACTACTTATAGCCTGTTTAACAATGGAGCGATTCAATCGAATGGTACAAGTTTTAACTACCAGGTTAACAAGCATAACTTATTCTGGCCGGTACCAAACTCCGCTATTACGGCAAATAATCAGGCAAAATTGGCTCAAAACTATGGCTACGACGGCTATGATGCATCTACTGAGATGTGGACTAACTGGGAAGAGGCTGTAGCCGACGAAATCCGTACGGAATAGTGATTTTCCATAAGTTTGTATAACAGAGTAAGACTATGCTTTCTCAAATAAAAGAATAGTCTTACTCTTTCCATATTTCTATTTTGAAAAATACCGATTACCGGATGGAAAGTATTATCAGGCCTATTGTAATGACATAAATGCAGGTAGCCAAATCTCCTTCTCTACAAAAGTTCTATCTTTGACCTATCTACGAATACTTAAAAATGAAAACAAAAAGATATTTTATACTATTTCTCTCAGGCATCATTCTCTTTTCTGTTTTTGATTCCAGCGCACAAAAAAAGAAAAACATAAAAGAAGAGTCAGACCGTGAATATTGGTGTAAGCTCCTGTACAAAATATCCGCTCCGGTTCTGAGCAACATGAGCGAAGGCAGGCTACAGGAAAATATGCTTGTTGAAGTAAGCCCCACATGGGACGGACGTGATATCAAAGTTACCTACATGGAAGCTTTCGGGCGTCTGATGGCAGGATTAGCGCCCTGGCTATCGTTACCTGACGATGATACGGCGGAAGGCAAGCAAAGAAAACAACTACGCGAATGGGCATTAAAAAGTTATGCCAGCGCTGTCGATCCGGACAGCCGGGACTATCTTTTATGGCGTAATGAAGGCCAACCGTTAGTTGACGCGGCTTATATCGCCAACAGTTTTCTACGCGCGCCGAAACAATTATGGGAGCCGTTAGACAACCTGACGAAAGAACGTTACATAAAAGAATTCCAACAATTGCGCAGGATAGACACTCCATACACAAACTGGCTACTGTTTTCCGCGATGGTAGAAACATTTCTTCTATCAGTAGATGCGCAATACGACCTGTACCGGATTCACTCGGCCATCCGTAAAATTGAAGAGTGGTATGTGGGCGACGGATGGTATTCCGATGGTGAAAAATTCGCTTTCGATTACTACAACAGCTATGTGATCCACCCGATGTATGTAGAAGTACTTCAGGTATTGGTCGACAAAAAAGTGAGACTACGGGATAAAAGCTTGCAAAATGTGGAAGAAAATCTGCAGCGGGCGAAAAAAAGGATGCAGCGTTTCGGCGTTATTCTGGAACGTATGGTCTCTCCCGAGGGAGCAATGCCTCTGTTTGGACGTTCCATTACTTACCGTACCGGAACTCTTCAGCCGCTGGCCTTGCTATCATGGCAGGAAATTTTAGACTCGTCACTCACAAACGGACAGGTGCGTGCGGCAATGACTGCCGTTATCAAAAGAATCTTCACTCCGGAATCCAATTTCAACGAAAAAGGATTTCTGACACTCGGTTATTGCGGCTCACAGCCTGAAATTTCCGATTGGTACACCAATAACGGAAGCATGTATCTCGCGTCCTTAGCTTTTCTTCCCTTGGGATTATCTGCAGATCACCCGTTCTGGACAGAAGAGGCACAACCATGGACTTCAAAAAAAGCTTACGAAGGATTAAACTTCCCAAAAGACAAAGCTTATTATGAGAAATAGTTATCGCATTATTATCTTATTTCTATTTTGTTCGACACTTAAAGGATTCACACAGAATCTTATAAGAGTGGCCGAAGGATATAGCCGTACATCTGTAAATACGACTGTATTCCGGATAAATTCATTAGTTTCCCACAATAACCGGCAATACATTTCCTATTATGACCCTGAGGGCTATCTAACTTTGGGGAAACGGGAAATCGGAAGTGAGACATGGCAAACGGAACGTTCCGCCTATAAGGGAAATGTTGCTGATGCCCATAATGGGATAAGCATGATGGTAGACGGGGATGGTTATCTGCATGTCGCTTTCGACCACCATGGAAATCCGCTGAAATATAGCAAAAGCATTGCTCCGGAATCCCTTGTTCTCGGAGAACTGATTCCGATGACAGGAACAGACGAAAAGGATGTAACATATCCCGAATTTTACCGTCTTCATAATGGAGATCTGATCTTCGCTTATCGCTCAGGTTCTTCCGGAAGGGGAAACCTTGT
Organism: Tannerella sp.; assembly: GCA_031551825.1. GTDB lineage: Bacteria > Bacteroidota > Bacteroidia > Bacteroidales > Tannerellaceae > Tannerella. The sequence goes on from JAVBNB010000033.1 coordinate 5,998, forward strand.
CATGAACCGTTATGTCTCCGAATTAAAAAAATGGGAAAGAGTTCAGAATATACTCATCGATGGAGAAAATCAACGCAATGCCTACTGGCAACTATATGTTGACAATGCCGGAACAATTCACTTATCATGGGTGTGGCGCGAAACATGGTTAGTAGAAACCAACCATGACCTTTGTTACGCACGCTCAAAAGATGGTGGAAAAACATGGGTAAAGTCAACCGGTGAAAAATACAAATTGCCCATCAACGCGTCAAATGCCGAATATGCATGCTATATTCCTCAGAATAGTGAACTGATCAATCAGACAAGTATGACTGCCGATCAAAATGGAAATCCTTACATTGCTACCTATTGGCGGGATAAAGACAGTGAAATACCCCAGTATCGCATCGTATGGCATGACGGAAAAGGCTGGAGGCAACAACAGGTCTCCGAACGCAAAACCCCATTCAGCCTCAGTGGCGGCGGAACAAAAATGATCCCGATCGCACGTCCGCGCTTAGTGATAAAAGAAATGAATAAGAAGCTGCACGCCTACTACACTTTCAGGGACGAAGAACGGGGAAGCAAGGTCTCATTAGCCTATAGTGATCATATCGAAGCAGGCAGGTGGGTCTACGAAGATTTAACTGATTTTTCTGTCGATGCCTGGGAGCCGGGACACGACACCGAACTATGGAAAAACAGACAAGAACTTCATTTGTATGTGCAGCGTACAGGACAGGGAGACGGAGAATCTACCACTGAAATGAAACCGCAGATGATCTACGTACTGGAATTAAATAAATAATAAATACGCAATTAAATAAGCTATGAAAAAGACATCTTTTTATCTGATATTATGTATCGCATTTTTTACATCCTGTACGTCAAAACAAAAGCAAAACCAGGAACAAAAAGCAGATATTTCATCTTATGAAGACATCATTCATATAATCCATAAAGTAAATAATTACTGGCAGACCAATCATCCTGTTCATGAAAACTCTTTCTGGCACAGGGCTGCCTATCATACAGGAAATATGGAAGCCTATTTCTTAACCGGAAAGCCGGAATACCTTGCGTTTTCCAAAGCCTGGGCGGAACATAACGAATGGAAAGGCGCCAAATCCGATAACAAAGATGAATGGAAATATAGTTACGGAGAAACGGATAAATATGTGCTTTTCGGTGATTTCCAGACATGCTTCCAGGTTTATGCCGATTTATATAATCTTGAACCGACGGATTATAAAATAGCCCGTGCCCGCGAAGTGATGGAATATGAGATGAACACCCCGAACAATGATTATTGGTGGTGGTCGGATGGCCTTTATATGGTCATGCCGGTAATGGTTAAATTACATAATATTACGGGAAACAACCGGTATCTTGAGAAATTGTATGAATACCTGCAGTATGCCGATAGTATCATGTACGACTACGATGCAAACCTTTACTACCGCGATGCGAAATATATCTATCCGGAGCACAAATCGGCTAACGGTAAAAAAGATTTCTGGGCCCGCGGCGACGGATGGGTCTTTGCAGGCTTCGCAAAAGTAATCAAAGAACTTCCGGAAACAGATGCTAACCGTGATTTTTATATTAACCGTTTTTGTGCGATGGCGGAAGCGATTGCGGCATGCCAGCAACCGGAAGGTTACTGGACAAGAAGTATGTTCGACCCAGAACATGCTCCCGGACCCGAAACAAGCGGAACGGCATTTTTTACTTATGGCTTCCTATGGGGTGTAAATAATGGTTACCTTCCAAAAGAAGAATATGCGCCTGTAATTGACAAAGCATGGAAATACCTGACAACCGTAGCCTTACAGGAAGACGGAAAAATAGGATATGTTCAACCTATCGGAGAAAAAGCAATACCGGGACAAGTCGTCGACGCTAATTCACAGGCGGATTTTGGAGTAGGCGCATTCCTGCTCGCAGCATGTGAAATGGCAAAGTATCTGCAATAAAAACAAACATAGGGGAACTACTTATGAAAAATTCGATTCGATCCAAAATCTCCGGAGTCCTGACTTTAATTACCGGTATTGGTACAAGCCATGTTGCACAGTCGGCAGAAATAAAAAACTCCCAAACCGAATATTTTAATCATCACGTGCCATGATTTAGGCCAACATCTGAATTGTTACGGTATCCCGATGAAAAATACATGGGCGATATGAAACGCGACAACCAATCGCGCACCATTATTACCGGGAAATACCAGATTATCAGATATTTTGATGCCGGCCGCTTGGTTATTTACCCAACCGACACGGATCCGGAAGAATTCGCAGCGCATACCGGACGGGAAAAAACCGGCGGAGTAAGACCTTTCTTCGAATTATACGACATCGAGAATGATCCGTTTGAACTGAACAATCTCGGAACAGAAAAAGAGTATGATCACATCGCTAAGGAATTATCAATAAAACTTTTCGAATGGATGCAGGCAGTTAATGATCCGCTTCTCAAAGACCCGTTATCAACACCCTATTACAAAAAATCAATGGAAAATTTCCAAGAAATGATCAGATAAATAAGTATTGATCTTGTTATAAAAATGTACTACGATTCGATTTTTTTAGTAGTGATGCTAAAAATCGCGTAAAATCAATAATATCTTCAGTTACACTGGCTTTTTCCAGAGTAACCATATATTCTTGCCTTCTTTCAACCGGAACGATAATCCAATCGTAACCGCCTGAAATTAACATAGAGTTCATTAAGAAACGGGCAATGCGACCGTTTCCATCCATATAGGGGTGAATATAAACAAACATAAAATGTCCTAAAAGGGCTCTGACTCTAGCATCCGGCTCATTTTTCAGTAGTTCAAATAACACCGGCATTGCTTCTCGAACTGCATCTGGGTTTAATGGTGTATGCATGGAGCCTCGAATATAGACTTGTCCTGTGCGATATCCCACTAAATCAGACGCTCTTAATAAACCGACAGCAACACTTGGAGCAAATAGTTCACGATACCATATTCTGTGGTCATTATCAACAATTTCTCCGGGACTTTCTCCGCTAAGAATCTTTTTCACACTTTCTTTCACTGTTTGGAAGGCTTGCCAATATCCGCGGGCTGCCATTGCGTTTCGTTGTTCAGTATCAGAAGCATCTTCATCCGGTTTCCAGTTTCCGCTTTTAACCTTCTCTATTAATTCATCCGTAACCTTATACCCTTCAATGGAAAGTGAGTGATAAGCGTCCAACTTATATTGAGCATCCATATCCTTCAAACAAGCTTCGATATCTGTATGAGTGTAATGAGTTTCGGGAAAATTGGCGATAACAACATCTCGCATTTTATTCCACATCAGTTTCATTCTCATTATATAAGGCGATGTTATACGGAAATAACTGATTGTGCTCCGGTCGGCAAAAGGATCTTCTTCTCGAATATCATAGCCTAAACCTTTCATTGTTCGTATGATTTCATCGGCAGCCGATATATGACCAATATTTCTGAATGCACCGGCCAATCGTCCTGCTTTCGTTGTTTGTCCCTTTTCAAGAACTATTTTTAGGATGTCGCCCACATCCGAAACCATTGAAAGACAAGTTCGCGCAGCCACACTATCTATCCTGAAAAAATCGGGACTGCACTCTATCAAGGCTTCCGATAATGAGTATATGTTTAGCCCCAATTGCGGCTCTTTATAAATAGTATTTGCCAAAGATGCTTGAAAGTAAAGAATGGACGTGCCATGTAGCAAATTTACGATATTGCTCGATTCTTTGGATATACGTATTATCACTTGCTTAGGCACTATTTGGGTCCCGCTATAAAAAGACAAGGACTGATCTGCCGACAAACACCATTCTTCTCCAAATCTCGTATTGGCGTAGTTGGATACAAAGTGCCAGTATGATGTGTACCAGTTGGTCGTGTCACCTGGTACACTATCTGGCCGGGAAGAAATATACCAGCCTTTCATCACTTCTTGAATAAATCCATTCTTCATCAACCTTTCTATATGAGTTCGGGATAAATCAGAAGACCTAATTACTGCAAAACCATTCTCGTTTTGCAACTTCTGTAATTCCCTTAAAGAGGCTGCTAATCTCTCTTGAAGTGTAGCCATATCTATAATTATTAAATATCTACTTTTGTCTTTCGAGCGATTACTCTTCTATTTAATTGTTTGAAAAGTATTTTATTTTGCCGTTCGATCACTATTTTATTCTGCAAACATAACACTTTTTCCCGGCAATTCGACCTTTTGGCTAAATTTCATTGGGGAATTTAAGGAACACTCCTCATAATACCCTTATCTCCAATCACAAAGGTGTTATTGTTTTCAATCAGGAGACCTCGGCCTAAAACATTTTCAAAATTTTCTTTGTTGTTGACGTTTACGCCGATCACTTTTTCGCCGTATAGGGAGATTACATCCGGAAAAATCGTATGGCCCACGATGATTCGTTTTACCTGATATTTTTCCAGAATTTTGTCCAAGATATCAATGTGTAAAGGATTATACTTCTCATCGTTCAATACCATTCCACGATACCAGACAGGGCCGCTGCTTCCGTAAAGAAATTTTGTCAGCTCTGAAAGTTCGTTTCGCACTTGCTTTGTCATAAACAAAGCCCGGCTCATTTCTTCGTTTACCTGCGGAACCGTCAGATTCTTGTTCAAAAACTCTTCACCTAATCCCGCGTGAACAAACAAATCGTCACCGATAATTTCGATTGTATTACGTGATACTAACCAACGCCCCAACTCGGTTGAAGCAGAGAACATTTCCTCATATTTTATTCCCAATTTTTCGGATATATAATTATACATCTTGTCCATATACCGGAGGTCTCCTCCCAAAATCATCGGTTCATGATTGCCCAACAGAAATGATACTTTTCCACCTGCATCTTCCGCTTCCTGTTCAAGTTTATAAATCAACCAAAAAATCGGCAAAACATCTTTTCCGCGGTCAAAGACATCGCCATTTATCACCAAATGATTCTTCCCGAATATCCATTCATAGTTTTCATTGATCACATTATTCCCACGCAGAACACTAACAAAACAATCCATATTCCCATGCGGGTCGGAAAGCACGAATATTTTCCCGGATTTCTCATATTTCCAGACCGGACGTGAAATAGGATGTAGTTTTACTTCAAAATGATGTTTCCCCGAATGGGATACTACCGGAAAAGGAATATCCGATATCTCCGCCTTGTGCAAGACATCTTTTAGAATTCCTCCGGTATCAACGGACACAACTCTTATCCCGCCATCCGGAAGATAAAATAGATAGGGGCCGTCGGCATAATACTCTTTAACAGCAAGAGAATCCTTTTCCTGCGCGTGTGACAGGGATAACGAGAAAATAGACAACAACAACAATGAAACAAAAAACTTTGAAAACTTCATAATCTTATTTATTATGGAACATACTATTCTTAACGGATAATCCGCCGGAACATTTTATCCCGGCGGATTAAAAAACATATCTGTCTACTAAAAAAATTAGTTCCCGTAACCCGGATTTTGTACCATATTCGGGTTTACAGTCATCTCATCACGAGGTATCGGCATCAGGATTTTATAAAAATCCCAGTTGAACTTCCGGGTTTCGTCCGTCAACAGAGCTGAAGTATGTGATGCTCCTTTCCGTTCGATCGTCTGGTTGTTACGCATTGCATCGTACAAACGGTGTCCCTCTCCCACCAACTCTTTGCGACGTTCGATCAACACTCTCTCAAGCGTTACATCATCAACAGCTACGGATTTTTCCGGATTAGCGCGGCTCACAATCGCATTCAGATATTCCGCCGCACTTTCTTTATCGTTCAGCTTGACAGCTGCCTCAGCTGCAATCAAATAAGCTTCGGAAATACGCAGGATAGGAATATTGGATACTTTATAATCAGGAGCAGCATATTTTTTCAGGTAGAAACGATTGGTGGCATATCTTTCTATAATCTTACTGCGCACATCATCCTTATCTTCATCAATCAGGTTAATATAATCTGAGCTTATACTCAAATCATCGTAGCCGGACCGGTGCATCAGATAACTTATAAACTCGTTTGCATCGTCTATTTCATCGGAAGAATTATAAATCACATAAAAATATTCTGCCCCCGTCTGTTGGCTCCATGCAGAAGAATATTCGGCCGTTGTAAACAACTTAAAAGAGGTACCCTCCGCTTGTTTCAATAAATCACTGGAAATTTCATAGGCCTTGGTATTGTCGCCTTTATACAGGTAAGCGCGGGCCAGCAATAAACGGGTTGCAAACCAGTTTAACTGTCCATCGTTCCGGCTTTTCGAAATAAGCCCGGAAGCATCTTCCAGGTCTTTTATGATCTGCGTATAGACTTCAGCAACCGTATTACGTGAAGGTTTAGCATCATTCGATAGATTTTTCATTACAACAGGAACTCCCAGCGACGCTCCGTTATCTTTTGTGTATGGCATACCATATATTTTCACTAAGTCAAAATGAGACATTGCTCTCATTGTCAAAGCCTGGCCGCGAATATTATTAAATTGTGTCTTTTCAGAATCGGTTGCCGTATATTTATCCGTAAAAGTGATAATATTATTTGCATTACGGATGGCCTTATAAGGAAACGACCAGAAATTAGACGGCGCATCTACTGCATTAAAAGAAAAAAGATAATACTTTGCCACACGCTTAGAGTCACCTCTGGCTTGCATATCTTCACTCTTCGCATCGCCATAGTATGTAAAACGCGCACCATAATATTCGTACTCACGATATAAATCATAAATCCCGTTCAGTGCATATTCGGCTTCGGTCAGTGTCGTAAGGCTTTTATCCGTTTCGGCGGAATCCTGAGGAGTCATTTCATCTAACCAGTCATTTCCGCAGGCAGAAAACAGAAACAAGAAGCTCGCTATTGTTGAAAATAAATAGATTCGTTTCATATATGTATAAAATTAATTTTTATTAGAATTTAACATCAACACCAAAAGTAAATGTTTTCATTTTGGGTGTTTCAAAATATAAAACACCATTTCGCGGAATTTCCGGGTCATAGCCATCATAAGCCGCCCATGTCAGCAGGTTTGTCCCGGAAAAGAATAAACGTACATTATCCAGATACGCTTTTCGAACAATCTGTTTGGGTAAAGAGAATCCGAATGTCAGGCTTTTCAGGCGGAGATGGTCACTTGAATGAATGCGTCTTGAATTTACAACACTTGCCATACTATACGGATTACCTACCATGAACATTTCAATATTTGTTACATCTCCCGGTTGTTTCCAGCGATCGCGGTAAAGCGCCTGAATCGCTCCCTTTTCGGATTTACCGGCATGTTCCAGTTTGCTTGCACCATTATCATAAGAATAACCTCCTAAAGTATAGGTAAACATAAAGTTCAAATCAAACCATTTATATCTCAATGAATTTGACCAGCCTCCGCTTAATTTCGGATCCGGGCTTTTATAGATGATATAATTCGCTTTGCCGGCATCTTCGGTGATTGTTTTGTCTCCCGGTTTATCCGGATCATTTACGTAATACTGAGGATAACCTGTTTCCGGATTAATTCCCGCGAATTCTTTTACATAATACTGATAATAAGAATGTCCTACTTTGCGAATCGTATAGGAACCGAGTATTTCTTCCTGACCTCCCAGATTAACGATCTCATTTTTATTATGTCCGAAATTCAGGGACGATGTCCATGTAAGCGCTTTACTACGGACAATATCCGCATTGATGTCCACTTCTATACCTGTGTTTTCTACCTCGCCAATATTGGTTAGAATCTCATCAAAACCGGTCACCATTGACAATTTCATATCCATCAACAGATCAGATGTCTGACGGCGGTAATATTCAACCGTAGCGCCTACGCGATCAAACAATCTGAAATCAACACCGATATTCAGATTATAATTTTTTTCCCATTTCAGATCCTTATTTCCTAACTGGGTTTCAATCAGGCCCGGTTTGGAATTATAAGCATATTCAAAACCAACCAAATCCATGTATCCGTAATATTCTGACGGCAAAGTACCATTACTACCATAAGAGGCACGCAGCCTTAGATCCGATAAGGTATGATGTATGCCTTCCATAAATTCTTCCGAAGAAACTCTCCAGGCTCCCGAAGCAGACCAGAATGTGCCCCAGCGGCTATCCCGGTATAATCGTGATGAACCGTCGATACGTGCGCTTACTCCCAGATAATATTTACTGTCATAATTATAATTAGCATTTCCCAGATAGGATACCAAACGCCATCCGTAATCACCATAACCGGACAGACCCGTGATACTGGCTCCATTCGTTATCTGTTGTTTGTCCACATTCGGGAAATCTTTTACCGAACCGGATAAAAATTTACGTTTATATTCATGTGTTTCATATCCGATCAAAGCATCCACATTGTGTTTTGCATTGAAAGTCGCATAATAACTCAGATTATTTTTCCATACGATCTGGTCATACTGATAATAAGTATTACCTAAAGACCCATTATCACTCAAACCGTCTGTCGAACGCGGATCGGACCATGATTTATATTCGGTATTTGTATGATCTAAACTCAATGTCGTATTGAAAACCAAACCATCCATAAAGGTATAATTTGCAAAAATTGTATTAAATGAACGGTCTATCGTCTGCTTTTTATAATTATAATCCAATGTTGATTTCGGATTTCGTTTGCCATTTTCCAGCAGGTTTACATTATAGGAACCATCCAATTCATATACATGATCGGAAGCAGACACCTTATGACGGGTAGAATAAATAGGGGATGTATAAGTGCCACCTTCACTACTTTCCAACTGCTTCATCCGCGAATAAAGAATATTAGCACCCAGTTGTAATCTATCTGTCATTTTATATTTCACATTGACACGTCCGGTAATACGTTCGAGGCCTTGCTGCCTGACAATACCATCCTGATTATTATAGGATAAAGAAGTATAATAAGATGTTTTTTTATCGCCTCCCGAAGCCGAAAATTCATAATTTTCATAGGGAGCGCTCTCATTGAATAATAACTTTTCCCAGTCAACCCATTCCGTCAAAGCGGTTCCCGCTTTAGGCTCCGGAGCCCAGGCATCAATATTACTGTTTGCATATTCAATTGCTTCCGCATCTGTTTTCTTATTCAGATAATAAGCTTGATTATAAAGCCCTTCCCAGAAGGTTTCGCGCCTTTCAGCCCCACCCATGACAGGACGATAATCTGTCGCATATTTAGAAAAACCCCAGTCTGCTTTCAAATTAAAAGAAGCTTTTCCTTCCTTACCCGATTTAGTTGTAATCACAATCACACCGTTTGCCGCACGCGAACCATATAATGAAGCTGCCGCCGCATCTTTGATAACAGTAATATTTTCAATATCGGAAGTATTCAACGTTGCCATAATATCTGTCCCATAATCATCCTCCCTATTTGTTACACTGGTCATAACCGGCACACCATCAATCACATATAATGGGCTTGTCGACGCATTAAATGACCCTAAACCACGGATTGTAACGGAAGTTTCGGCTCCAAGTGCGCCGGAAGCAGAACTTAATTGAATACCCGGAGCGCTACCTTGCAGCAATGATTTAAAATCACTCGCCGGAACATCCGCTTTATCCGTCATTTTCACAACGGAAGCGGATCCCGCAAATGCTGATTTTTTAATCGTCGAATAACCGGTCACAACTACTTCATCCAGCACAGCCGTATCTTCTTTCATGGCAATCCTTACCGGAACGCCGGAAGTGGCTTTTATCTCCTGAGTAATATATCCGATATAAGATACCAACAGTATAACATCCTGTCCCGGATCTACACTAATCGTAAACCGACCGTCCACATCTGTTATATTACCGGTTTGAGTTCCTTTTACCAGAACATTTACTCCGGGAAAAGGCTCTCCCATTTCGTCCAGAATCTGGCCGGTAATATTCAATTTTTGTTGCGGAGCGGCAACCGTAACAGTTTCTGATTTCGCTTTTTTGATTGTCACCACTCCATTATGAATATCATAAGTCAAATCGGTGTTTTCAATACATTTGTCAAGTACATCTGTAGCGCTCTCATCTGTGGCCCGAACTTCGTCGATCTTTACCTCACGCACATCCGAAGTACTGTAAATAAAGGTAAAATCCGTTTGTCTCTGTAATTCCCAGATTACATCATTCAGCGTTACATTTTTCAAATTTGCTGTTACCGTCTGTGCGCAAACGTCTGTTGTCGCATACGACAAACCGGAAAACAGAAATCCAAAAATCAAACATGCCGCGAAAATCCGTTTGTACTTCCGCAACCCTGCATTACTTTTTGTTTTTTCCATACTAGTGATTTTTAAATTAGTTATTTATGTTTGAAAATTATATTATTTCCCTTTACAACAATGTTAACTTTTTCCGTTTTTTCAAGTAGTTCCAGAAAAGGGGTTATCTCCTTATAACGATTCAAATTACATCCGAACCGTAGCTTTTTTACAGCGGCATCTTCGTACGAAACATGGATATCGTACCAGCGTGCAAGGTTATTCATGATGTCTTCCAGACAGGCATCTTTAAAATAAATTTTCCCATTCACCCACGATATATATTGCAGAACATCAACCTTTCTTATTTTCAATTCTTCGGAATCATTGTTCATATAAGCTTGTTCCGAAGGTTTTAGCATCTTACTTAATCCCGAAACCGTACTTACCCTAAGCGAACCTTCCACTAAAGTTGTCTGATGAGGCTCGCCCTCATAAGCGGAAATATTAAACGTTGTCCCTAAAACTTCCACATCTATTTTCCCAACTTTAACAATGAAAGGTTTCCCACTCTTAGCAACTTCAAAATACCCTTCTCCTTCAAGAATCACAACCCTCTGATCCTTTACAAAACGAACAGGAAATTGTAAAGAACTCATCGCATTCAGGTAAACTTTTGTCCCATCGCTTAATGTAAGAGCATACTCACCTCCTATCGGAACATCTATTTTATTATAGATTTCTTTTTCCTCGGATACATTCACATTTGCCGATTGATAATTAAGCGCGTCTCTATCAATTGTGATTGCCGTTCCGTCTTCTTCTTCTAACTTTGCATTGGAATTGGCCTGCAGGTCAATTGTCTCCCCGCCACCTAAAGTAAGGGTTGCTCTCTTTTCTCCGGGAAGTATTTGAATTTCCTGATTTTCTATCCGTTCCGGAACATTTTTTTCACTTGATTTAAAAATATAAACGGAAAAAACAATTGCAGGGATTATTAATACTGCCGCATATTTGCTCAATGTCAAAATGACCTTCCTGCGGCGGATGGAACTTAATCTGCGTTCTAATTGTATCCATGCTTTATCTTTATTGAAACGATTACTTTCCCGGCAGTATCCGATCAGGTTTTCAGTATCACAAATATGCCGGAATAATTCTTCATTCCCGGGTGAACCTTCTCTCCATTCTTTCAATTCAGCTTCTTCTTCAGATAAAAGGATACCCGATAAATAGCGGGAAATTAGTTCTGCTACATGAAAATCTTTCTTTATCATTTGATTTTTATGGTTTTTTCTTTTTTTCTATAACAGGTGAAAAAGAAAAACGGGTGAATGAAAAAGAAAAAAAATGAAAAAAAGACTTCAAATCATAAAGAAAAGGGAATAATAATGATCTTTTAAGATATCGCGTAATTTCTTGTAGGCAATCTTTTTCAGAGAACGGACATTTTCTAAGGAGACATTCATTTCTTCCGCTATTTCTCCGTTAGACAACCCTTCCAAAGCATACATCATAATGCTTTTCATTTGTTTAGGAAGTTTATTTATCCCTTCCGTTAGCATACGATAGGTCTCTTCCTCAATCACATGATCATGAAAAAAACCCTCTTCACTATCCTTCAGCATCTTCTGTGCAAATTCGTCAACAACCTTAGAATGCTCTAATTCATTCAGACAGCGGTTACGGACAGAAGTATACAGAAATGCTTTAACCTGATGCAGATAAAAAAAGTCTTTTTTAATCTCCCAGAATTTAAGAAAACAATCCTGAACAATATCTGCAGAAAGCTCTATATCATCCACATATTTGTTAGCAAATACACACATAGGAATATAAAAATCCTCAAAGAGTTTCTTAAATTCCACGTCATTTGATAGCGAAAATGGCTTTTCGATAGACATTTTATCTGTATTTAAGCATTTTTCCATCCATTTTATTAAACAAAAGTAGAAAAAACATTTGAAAAGCGATTATTTCACTGTATTATTATATAAATTTCAAAAACAGAAATAACAAAATTTTGCGAAATCATTATTTAACAGCTCCTCCGGATTTTGAAACAGTTCTTTTTTTATTTATTTTTGTCATTTCATTTTAAAATTATTTATCATGTCAGACATTAGAAAAAATAACCAGATCACAACCTGTTTTTTTATTATTTGCACCTTATTGTGTGCGCACACAATAAAAACTCATGCTAAAATACCTGCCGATCAAAAAATACGTTTAACCGAAAATTGGCAATATCTGCGCGGAGATATCGGTAATATCTGGGAGGCTGTACGCCCGGCATCCGCAGGTTCGCCCGAAACAGTTCCCTTATGGGAAAAAGTCTCGCTTCCCCATTGCTTTAACGCGGAAGATGCTGTTGATCCTGATGTAAATTATTATCAAGGCCCGGGATGGTATAAAACCCTGCTTGATATAAAGAATCCATATTCAAATGGGCGCATTCTGTTAGAGTTCGAAGGAGCCGGACAAAAAACAGAAGTCTACCTATATACGGAAAAAGTAGGTAGTCACGTAGGAGGATATGATGAATGGAGTGTTGATATAACCGATGCCGTTGCTAAATATCTGAAAGATGGCGAAGCCGTCAAAAGATTCGATGGAAAAGTTCCGCTTTCCATTCGTTGCGATAATTCCCGTGACGCGGAAATGATTCCTTCGGACCTTTCCGACTTCAACGTCTATGGTGGAATATACCGGTACCTGAATTTAGTCTATGCGCCATCCTTTTCCATTGAAAATATCTTTATCGATGCTTCTGTAGACAACAAGGGAAAACAGGGAAAAGTAGAGATGAACCTGATCATTTATGATCCTAAAAACATAAAATCGGGGAAAGCGACTGTCATCATAAGCGATCCCGAAGGAAAAGAACTTATTCACAAAACATGCGACGTTTCCGGAGGAGTATCAAACCTGTTGTTTTCCGAGCTGATTAAAAAGCCAAAACTCTGGTCGCCGGAAACGCCACAATTATATACCTGCTCTGTCCAATTAGAATCTTCTGCGGGAAAGATCAGCGCTACCGAAAAGTTCGGCTTCCGTCATTTTGAATTTGTTGAAAAAGGACCGTTTTTGCTTAACGGCAAACGTCTGCTGCTACGTGGCACACATCGTCACGAAGATCATGCCGGAGTGGCGGCCGCAATGACCGAAGAGATGATTTGCCAAGAGATGAAAATGATGAAGGATATGGGTGTAAATTTCATTCGCCTCGGACATTATCAGCAATCACATATTGTGTTGGAACAATGTGACAGTCTCGGAATATTGGTCTGGGAAGAAATACCCTGGTGCCGAGGAGGCGTGGGAGGAGCGGAATATAAAGAACAGGCAAAGCGAATGCTCAAAAATATGATTATCCAGCACCGCAACCATCCTGCGGTGATCTTATGGGGATTAGGCAATGAAAACGACTGGCCGAACGATTTCGAATATTTCGACAAAGACGATATCCGCGCTTTTATGAAAGAGTTACACGACCTGTCCCACGAGATAGATGATACCCGCCTGACAGCCATTCGCCGATGCGATTTTTGTAAAGACATCGTAGATGTTTACTCTCCGTCGATCTGGGCCGGATGGTATCGCGGAATGATCACCGATTATAAAAGAGTTTCTTATGATGAAATGCAAAGGGTGAAACATTTTCTTCATGTCGAATGGGGAGGAGACAGCCACGCAAAACGTCACGCGGAAGATCCCTATCGCTATCTTGACGCGATTGAAACCGGAAAAGGCGCTGATGAGAGAGCTGGCGACGCATCACTATATGGCGGCAAAGCGCGTGCCTCAAAAGACGGGGAATGGAGCGAATCTTACATCTGTAACCTGATAGACTGGCACCTGAAGGAACAGGAAACCATGTCCTGGCTGACAGGAGCAGCCTATTGGCCATTCAAAGATTTTTCAACGCCTGTAAGGCCGGAAAATCCGGTGCCTTATATGAACCAGAAAGGGGTTGTCGAACGCGACCTTACACCGAAGGAAAGTTACTACGTTTTCCAATCCTGGTGGACGGAAAAACCGATGGTACATATTTATGGCCATACATGGCCTGTACGTTGGGGAGACGAAGGCGAACAAAGAGATATTAAAGTGTATTCAAATTGTGACGAAGTAGAGTTATTCCTGAATGGTGAAAGTAAAGGAAAAAAGAAACGTGACAAATCCGAATTTCCGGCTGCCGGCCTCTATTGGGATTTACCATTTCGAAAAGGAGAAAATACGGTCCGGGCTATTGGCCGCAAAGGAAAGGAAACGATAACAGATGAAATAGGCTTTATTTATCAGACTGAAAAATGGGGAGCATCTACACAAATAGAAGTAAAAATAACACCTGCAAACAATGAAGAGTACTGGGTAGAAGCGACACTTTTAGACAGCAAAGGGGTATTATGCCTTGACTCAAGAGACTATTTCGAATTCCAGGTAGCCGGAGACGCGAAAATGATTGCCAATCAGGGAACATCTTCCGGCTCCCGGAAAGTACAGGCATACAACGGTCGCGCCCGTATAAAAGTCGTTCTGAACAACGGCAAAAACGGAGTTGTTTCTGTATTATCGGAAGGCAAAGAGACTAAAATATTACCTATAAAATAAGTTTGTTGAACAAAAACAGGGCTGATTCCAAAAGCGGAACCAGCCCTGTTTTTTATAAGGATTGCTTCATTATTTCAGGTTCTGCTTCTTGAGCAAAGCTTCCAGGAAGTAGTAATCGGCATAGACCAACGGCACATCGACTTCCGAATTCGATGGTTTTGACCCGGTACTATGCAACAATAAAAAGCCTCTGTCGCCGCCTTCTTTAGCTAAGTAATTTTCAGACAGATTCTCCAATATCATATTGGCCAAATCTAAATAAATTAAATCATTATCTTCATTGTATTGGTTCAATTCAAAAAGAGCCGAAGCGATAATAGTAGCTGCCGAAACATCTCTCGGTTCATTCGGGATTCCCGGAGCATTAAAATCCCAGTAAGGAATCAGATCTTCCGGCAGATTCGGATGTGTAAAAATAAATTGTGCAATATGATTTGCCTGCTCAAGGAATTCAGGCAGTTTTGTTTCCCGGTAGCACATCGTATACCCGTAAAGCGCCCATGCCTGTCCACGCGCCCAAGCGGACTCATGGGCATATCCCTGATGTGTATGTTTATTCCGCACTTCTCCTGTAATTGTATCATAGTCAATCACATGATAACTACTATAATCATCACGAAAATGATTTTTCATTGTAGTCCGGGCATGATTTACCGCGATATCATAAAATACGGGATTTCCGCTTTCTTTGGATGCCCAGAACAAAAGTTCGAGATTCATCATATTATCAATGATAACGGGAAATTGCCATTTATCCCGGCTGAAATCCCACGAACGGATACAACCAACTACCGGATTATAACGGGTGATAAGCGTTTCGGCAGATTCAAGCATAATTTCCTTATATTTAGGATCTTTCGTCAGACGATACCCATTACCGAAACTACAATACACCTTGAATCCCATATCATGCGTACTCGCGTTTGTTTTTTCACGTTCCAAAGGATCAGTATATTTCCGTGCATACTCTTCCCACTTTTTATCTTTTGTGTATTCATACATATACCACAATTCTCCCGGGAAAAAACCACTTGTCCAATCTCGTGAAGCGACTAATTCCAATTTACCGTCTTTATCGATCGTTCTTGGGTTAATGCGTTGTTTATTTTCCGGAGATTCTTCCGCTATTGTCTTGTCTGTTTCCGTCATTGCAAATACAAGTTGCTTTGACGCAAAGTCAAAATCACTTTTAACAATGTCCGTTTCTGTTTGCTGCCGGCTGTTACAGGAAAACAGGATCGCTGATAAAATGCCGTGAACAAATAATGATGTGTACTTCATAAAAACATTTTTATAGTTTTAAAATCAATGCTGAACTCCGAACAAAAGCCTTTTTCTGTCTGACAGGCTTTGTTTTCCGTATAGGTTGTAGAGATCTAAATAATCCTTTTGCGACGGATCTATATGAATGATACGAAAAAGATCCTCACAAAGAGCCTGTTGCGATTCTTCCCAACCACTGATCTGTTGATAAGGCCATTCCGACAAATCCTTACCAAGATAAGGAACTAAAAAATCAACCGCTTTATACAAACTTCTTCCATCCTCCGATTCGGCCTTATACAGTTCTATTCCAAGACTTTTCGCGATGGCTGCCATATCGACCATGTGACGTATATTATATTCCGAATAATGGAAAGCCAAGGTTCTCCTCAACTCCTGCGGTTGTTTCCCATCAGGTTCTATCTGTTTATACAAACGAGCTTCCGGATATTCGGCAATCACTTTCAAAGCAATTTCTTTCTCATCCGAAAACAACGCAAACATAACCAATTGCACATCATAAGCCAAACCATGATTATTTCCTCCGTTTTTTTCAGCGATTCCCTGTTCGCTTGTCTGCCACCATCCGGCAAACTCCGAAAACCATTGTTTAAGCCCTTTTTCCACTTCGCTTGTATAACTCTTTGATTTCCCGATCAACCGGATGCCATCGAGCATTTCAACAAATGAATAAGTATCGATTAGCCCATACTGGCGGCCTTTATTATTATTGACTCCCGGCACGAACTGTGCATATTCAAGATGCGGGTTCATCCGGGTGTCCTCATTTAAAAACCATGCTTTCAGAAAATCGACGGCTTTTTCCGCATATTTCTCATTATCACTGTAGAAATAAGCCAAAGAAAGGGTATTAACCGCGCTTGCCATTTCTCCGAGCGGTACGCGATCGTATTTTTCCAATTCGGGATTCGATTCTCCGTCGCGGTGTATATAAGGAAGGCCATCGGGCTTGGACGGATCCGGCCAGACATAACGGCTAAGGCTCACATAATCATGTTTATCCCCGCTTGGCGGTATACCCTCTTTGTACACAACGGAATAAGGTTTAATCTCTAAGCAACCTTCCGCTTTTTCAATCAGGCTTTTATAAGCGGCAGCGTATTCGGTATCGCGGAGATTCTCCTTTATACCGTTCATTGTTGTTATATTCCACAACCATTGGGCATTTACTCCCGGAAAAGAACACAATAGAATCAATAAGGGCAAATAATTTTTTTTCATAGTATCGCAGTGTTTCAAACAATTGTTAATATTTTCGAGTGCAATTTATAAAAAAGAGACAGAATACGAAAATAAAAAATGTATTCTGCCTCCCTCTCTACTCTGTAATAACAGAGAACTCTCCAATTCCTGCAATTCCTGATTTTTCTACAACCTGCTTAGGAATAAAACGTATTTCCTGCCCTTTTACAGAAGGAAAACGTATTTCCTGTATCACCGGGTTATTGACTATATTCGAAAACTCTCCTTCGGAAACCTTTTTTCCGTCAATATACAGCTGATATGCAACAATATAATCATTTGCGTCACGACGCTGGCTTGGCGTATAACGAAAACCGGAGATATTCATCGGTTCGGATAATTTTATCTTTAATTCCGGTTTTTCTTCCGGCAAGCGATAGGCGGAATAGCCGTTTCCGTCAAAAATAACACGCACGTTTCTATCTGTTGGAAATATCACTTCATAAAATGATGCAGGCAGATCAAACTCTACTGAAGAAACAGGACTCCATTTACCTGATAATTTATCATACGACGCAGCATTGATAACCCCTTTCGATTCGAATTTAAACGGTTCTTGATATAGCTCCGATAATTCTGAAGGCTTTGTTCCGTCTATTGTATAATATACAACCGTACTCGCATCATCGGAACTGATCGAGACAATGCTTTCCGCATTGCGGCTGATAGCCGGCTCAATCATCAGGGATGGAGCCAGATAAGCCTCCACATTATTGATACATAAAGGTCCGCGAGCATCAACGAAACGTATCCGAAACTGTTTGGTTTCAATAGTTTTAAAACGTACGATTCGCTTATATCCCACAGTAGTAGTGGAATCTGTCGCATTCACTTCTTCCCAGTTTCCGTTTTGATTCGTTTCAATAACAAAGCTGCGGACACGCTGTCCGAGAGGAATATATTCCTGTATCAACACACGATTGAGAGATGTCGGCTTCGGAAAAGTAAAGGTCAAGTCCCCACTGACAACACCATCGTTCGTCGCCCAATAAGAATCCCAGTTATCGTCAAGAACATTTTTTGCCGCGAAATTTCCGCCGCGTACATCGCTTGCTTTTACCGTTGCTTTAGTAAGCAGGTTTTCTTTAAAATCATCGCGTATCGTTTCAGCCCATTCTATAACCCGCACCGAATCTATCGGATGAATACGGCCGCTCAATGCAACCGGAAAATTAAGGATAAGATTCGCATTGTGTCCGATGCTCCGGTAATAAATATCAGTTAACTGCTTCAATGTCTTAACCTGATGATCTTCGCGCGCATGATAGAACCAACCCGGACGCACCGATACATCCACCTCCGCACCAAGCCATTGAGGACCGTTTTCATCCCCCCACTGGCTTTGCAGGTAGTGGTAATCACCGGAACCAAAAATACTCCATTGCGTATCGCCGGCCCACCCGCTCTCATTACCAATCCAGCGAATATCCGGAACCGTTCCGCCAAAAATCATGGCCGAAGGATGTTTCTCTTTAATAATCTCACGCGCTTTTTCATAATTATAATACGTTTTCGGATCGATCGAACGACGTTCGTCTGCGCCCCCATACCAGCCTGTTCCGCCATTCGCCCCATCAAACCAAAATTCGAAAAGAGGCCCGTAATTAGAAACCAGTTCACGCATCTGATTATGATAGGTTTCAACATATTCCGGATAACCGTAATTCTTATTATTCCGATCCCATGGCGATAAATAAACACCGAATTTCAGGCCATATTTTTTACAAGCCTCAGACAGATCGCGTACCACATCCCCTTTTCCATCTTTCCAAGGTGAATTTTTAACGCTGTATTCCGTCGTACCGGTAGGCCACAAACAAAAACCATCGTGGTGTTTTGTGGTTATCACTACGCCTTTCATGCCGATCTCTTTAAAAAGGCGTACCCATTGTTCACAATTAAGATCTTCAGGATCAAACGTCGAGGCCGGTGTATTACCATATCCCCACTCAAGGTCGTTAAATGTATTCAATCCGAAGTGAACAAATGCATACATTTCAGTCTTATGCCATTCAATTTGCTCCGGTGTGGGAACAGGCATCACCGCTACCGGAGGTTCAATATTTCCGCCACTATCGCATGACACAGCAAAAAATGCGGCAAAAACAATTACGAGATTTTTTTTTAGATTCATCGATATAAAATTTAGATTACAAATATAATATACTTTTTCTTGCCAAGTTTAACGCTGCTTGTATATCTTCATCAGCATCACATCATGCTTGTTTCATAAAAAGCAGGGAGTGTGTCAAAAGTATTTTACTCCTTCTACGGAGAACTTCCGGCACACCCCCTCGACACTTAAAGGTTAATCAGTTTCTATTACCAACCCGGATTTTGTGTCAAATTCGGATTCAACAACAATTCGTCCTGTGGAAGAGGAGATAAGTAACGTTTATCATTAGAAGACCAGACACGGCCGGGATCATTCAGTCCTTTTGCCGTATACGGGCGCAGATATTGTTTGCCATCATACATAACCAACGGACGTCCGTTTTCCCCTCCGAAAGTTCCTTCCTGATAAAGAGAGATAACCTGATTTGTTACGCGAATCCCCAAAACCGTTTTCGGATTTTCGAACAATTTTGTCGCTTTCCAACGAATAATATCATCGTAACGGAAACCCTCCGCAGCCAATTCTACACGACGTTCACGACGTATCTCATATAACAACGGCGCAACTGTATAACCATAATCCACAGGAGCTTTATCGGCTACCGGATTAACTGTCATGTGCGGCATATCTACGCGATCACGCAGCAGATTCACCGTATTATCCAAAACATCCTGCGTACACTCGCCAAGTTCATATTTTGCTTCCGCGTAATTCAATAATACTTCCGCATAACGGAACACGAACCAATCGAACGTCGATTTGCTTGCCTCCGCCTGTACAGGGTCCGCGGAGTGGAATTTTACAACAGAATACCCTGTAACCGA
Source organism: Tannerella sp. (assembly GCA_031551825.1). Lineage (GTDB taxonomy): Bacteria > Bacteroidota > Bacteroidia > Bacteroidales > Tannerellaceae > Tannerella. The sequence goes on from JAVBNB010000033.1 coordinate 26,286, forward strand.
TGCATTACCGGCAACACTGGGAGCAGAAGAATTGACATCATAAAGACTATAATTCACTTGCTGGGTGCCATCGCTCTGCACATTGTAAGGTTTGTTTACATTATCAACCAACTGATACATGCGTGGATCACGGTTTTTTATTTCCTGATCCAAAGTCTCATCTTCCATATACAAAGAACTGTTGGCAATAGGGAGCCCGTCTTTGCAAAGAAATGCTTCCGCAAAATCTTTGGAAAAGCCATCACCTCCTGCCTGGCGTCCTAATTGATGAGTAAGCAAATCCGCCACATAAACCCGTGCAAGAATACATTCCGCATTGTTAGCTAAATCTTCCTGCGTAAACTGATTCGAATAGTACAAAGGATAATCTTCGAATGGTATTTGTCCGCAACCGATATTAGAACCACGAACAATCGAATAATTATTGGTATTCATTACACTCAACGCAGCGGATGCCGCCTTTCTCAACAATTCGTCCGATGTCGGAGAACCCGCTACACCATGATACTTTTTATAAGTGCCATAATACAAACAAACACGTGAAAGGTATGTCCGGGCGCAATCCCGATGCAATTCTCCTGATTTCACTTCATTTTTTGCCGGGAGATAAGTAATTGCAAATTCCAGATCCTCAATCACTTTTCCCAATACAAAATCACGGGAATCACGGGCTTTGTAAAGCTGTTCCGTATCAGTTGTAGACAAATCCCGGTCATACCAGGGTACATCTCCGAATTTCTTGATCTTCCCGAAATAGTCCATTGCCCTGAAAAGGCGGATGACTGCCGTCCACCGGTTAATCGCAGCGGCATCACCATTCACCTTCTCATACCGGGCCATATAGTAATTCAGATTACGTATATTCGTCCATATCCAATCCGCATCATTTGCCGAAGTAGGCACCGTTGTCTCATTAAATAACCATGTATCATACGTATTTGTAAGACGATCGTCGCTTCTGGTATCAAGATCCGAAGCCGGAGCGCTCAGATTGTTATAAAAACCTTCTGCATACATTTGAAGATCGGAAACATTTCTCCAGTATGAATTATCCGTTAAACTATCAATGGGATTAAGATCGGTCACATCACATGAAACTATCAACCCCATGAGGCTTATAAATATTGCTATATGTCTATTTTTCATAATTCGGCTATTTTATTAAAATGATAAATTTAATCCGACAGCCACCTTCCTGTTAACAGGATAAGTCATATTCCCCAGTGTTTCAGGGTCAAATGCTTCGTTTAGAGGTGTAATCGTTATTAAGTTCTCTCCGGTTATATATACTCTCAACTTACCGATTCCGGCCTTACTCAATACGGAGGAAGGAATCGTATAACCTAAGGTCATATTTTTTAATCGCCCGTATGCTGCATTTTGCATATATCTGTCAGAATTCACACGATTTCCGCCATTCGACCAGCTTGGACGCGGATAATAGGCACTCGTATTTTCGGTTGTCCAATAATCAAGTGCAGGAGTATAAGGTGTATCCCATTCCGATGTGAACCCCCAGAACTGGCATCCACCTAAGATATAATCACGCTTTCCGGTTCCCTGCCAGAACATTTCAAAATCAAATCCTTTGAACATAGCCCCAATCGTTATTCCAAACTGATAACGAGGTGTATTATTACCGATAATCGTTTTGTCTCCAGGATCACTTAGCGTATTTGAACCATAATCGATAACACCGTCGCCGTCCAAATCTTTAAAACGAACATCTCCCGCAGCCCATTGGCCCGACCATAACAAAGACTGAGAAGGTGCAGATGCAACCTCTGCATCCGACTGGAACAAGCCATCCGAACGATATCCCCAGATTTCACCGATTTTTTTACCGACATAGTATTGGTCATCTGCAATTAATCCGTTCGGATTATTCTCGTATTTCGTAATTTCGGCCTGATAATCAGACAGGGCGCCTTTAAACCAATATGACAATCCATTCGCCAACCGGTCATTCCAGGAAATCTGAATTTCCCATCCGGTTGTTTTCAGGTCGGCATTATTTTCTTTCGGTACATTAGCTCCCAAAACCGCCGGTAATTTTTGTCCGCCAACAAGCATATCTTTCGTATCACGACGATACCAGTCAAATGTTGTAGATAAACGACCTTTCAGGAAAGACGCGTCAAAACCAATATCCCCCTGATTCACCGTTTCCCAGGTCAACGCACCGGAAACCAATCCCGGTGCGGTAACAACAACCGGCTTCGCACCACCTAACAAATAATCGTATGCAGCATTTGTTCCATAAGCCAACAGATAAGGGAAATTACCGTCTTCGTCTTTTAACGCCTGATTCCCCAGTGATCCGTAAGAACCACGAACCTTCATACTTGTCCACCAATTGCCGATTGGTTGCCAGAACTTTTCTTCTGAGATACGCCAAGCCACTGAAGCAGAAGGGAAAAACGCGTAACGATCACCATCTGGGAACTTTGACGAACCGTCATAACGCCCATTCACTTCAAGCAAATAACGTTCCCTATAATTGTAATTCAGACGTGCGAAAAAACCATTAACAGCCCAGTGTGATTCTGATGAACTCATACTTCTGTCTCCCGTCGCAAGATCCAAATCCGGCGTATTATCATCAATCAGATTGTTACGTTGGGCATAAAAATATTTTGTATGCTTGTATTCCTGGTTATATCCCGCCATTACGGAAAAATTATGGATATCCTTCAAACTTTTCGTGTATTCGGCAAAGACATTCAATGCAGTATAATAATCTTCGTTGTTCGCATATTTGGCATAGCTCGGATTAGTCCACGGATAATACTGTTCGGTACCGGCCACAGCCGTATAATCGTAGAATTTCATACGTTGTGACTTTCCTCCTTTATTATAAAAGTTGAATGTATAATCGGCATTAACTGTCAATCCTTCCATTGGCGTTAACTTCAATGCACCAGTCATCCAAAGGTCATTTATTTTATAAGAAGTCTTTCCACCCAACTCAGATACGGCATAAGGATTGGTATAACTACCTTGTCCGGCATAGCGGCTAATATTTTCTTCCACATACGTTTTTCCCCCGGCAGTTACGATATCCTCCTGATTAATCGCAGGAGCTCCATCGGAACTGAAGAGCCTTCCCGTATGACTATGATAAACAGGCATTAATGGGCTTAAGTCATTTTTCAATTGCCCACCGTAATTCGTGATTCCGGAATTGTCGCTTCCTGTCGGATGATCTTCAGTAGAATAAGTATGCATGATTTTCCCTGAAGCCTGAAGCCATTTCGTTATCTGTGATGTTAGATTTATATTCGCATTAAATTTGCGATACATATCATCCGTCGCCGTCAATATACCATTCTGATCGGCAAAACCTACGGATGCATAATAAGTTGTACTCTCACTACCTCCGGTTATTCCGGCATTATACTGTTGAGAAAAACTGGTGCCGTATAATTCATCAAACCAATCCGTATTCCCGCAATATTCCCACTTATTCTTGTTTACCGATTCATCATAAAATTCCGTGTATTTATAAGTTCCGTCATAATAGGCCTGAGTCATTGTATATAACTTCTCATTATAATAATGCCCGGACCCCCCGCTATTCTGATAGGCAATATCTTTCATCTTAAGAAAATCAACAGAATTTACATTATGCATGGATACGGCTGGTGACTGCCAGTATCCGCTTGTAGAAAACGAAATCTGAGGTTTCTGATTTTTCTTACCGGTTTTTGTTGTAATTAAGATGACGCCATAAGCCGCACGGGCTCCGTAAATTGCCGCCGAAGCAGCATCTTTCAATACGGAAATTGACGCGATATCGTCCGGATTAACCAAGTTCGGATCCATCTGTACATTATCAACCAACACCAAAGGAGAACCTCCGTTCAATGAGGTCGTTCCACGAACATTAAATGAAGATGTAGATCCCGGGGCCCCCCCGTTCGTCATCGTGATATTTAAATTTGGTATAACCCCTTGCAATCCTTGTCCGATATTTGTAATGGGACGATTTTCCAACACATCGCCTGATACCTGAGAAACGGCTCCGGTCAGATTCACTTTCTTCTGTGTTCCATAACCTACGACAACAACTTCTTCCATTCCGATAGCATCTTCTTTCAATACAATATTCAAATTCGTTTGATTTGCAATCACAACATCCTGTGTGATATAACCAATATAAGAGATTTGAAGTGTTGCATTTTCAGGAACTTTCTCTAGGGCAAACTTACCTTCCATATCACTGATGACCCCCTGAGTCGTTCCTTTTATTACAATATTCGCTCCGGCTACAGGCCCAAAATCATCTGATATGGTGCCGGTGATCGTTTTAATTTTTTCCTGTTGTTGAACAGACGGAGACGAAACAGTACGGTTCTCCTTTGCATAGCTATTAGTCGCAAAACATGTACTAATTCCTAAAAAAACAAACAATACGAACGATTTTATTATTCGTATTATTTTTTTCTGTTTAATCTTTTTTTTGTTTAAAACTAAATTTCTCTTCATAGATTTACACTGATTTAAATTAGTTATTTTTAAATATTTCCGCTCATATAAAGGAAAAAGATACCATTTGAGGTGTGTGTTTTAACTTCCTGGTGCAAATCTAAACATTTATTATTTATTTACAAACTAATCATGAAAATAAATTATATAAATTTTTATTGTATATATTAAATAAAATAAACTCTACAAAAAAATAATTCCCGAGCTGACAAGCCCGGGAATTATTTCCTTTTTTTTATTTACAATCTAAGAAAATAATGTTTCTACTCACGCAAATTCGGATTGATATTCTGTTGACTTAACGGAATTTCCCATACATAATCGCTATTCTCCCTGAAGGCTTTTTTGGTTACCAACGGGCGGCTGTAAGGATCTGTTGTATCAATCCTGGTTTTCGCTCCGGGAAAAGGGGCTCCGTAGAAATTACCTTGCATTACGACATGGGCTGTCCTCCATCGGAACAAATCCCAAAGACGGATTCCTTCTAAAGCCAATTCAACACGGCGTTCATTACGTAAGATATCACGTAATCTATCCGGATTAGTTTCCGTAACGGAAGGCATATTCACATCGGCACGAGCACGTACTTTATTAATCGTAGCATCAAGTAACGCCTGATCGATTGCCGCTCCGCTTTCCAATTTAGATTCTAAGTAACTCAACAGCACTTCCGCGTAACGAATAACCGGAATATCAATGCCTGATGTCTGAAGGTCGCCGGTATGAGACTCGCTGGTATATTTAGCTAAGCCATATCCCGTTTTGGTAGCATTTCCTTTAAACATCTGGTCGGGAGATGAAGCCGAATCCGGATGGCTGACATACGTCAAACCTTTAAATTTAGAACCGGTATAAAAAATGGTATAACCTAATCGCGGATCCCTTTGAGAAGCTCCGAGATCCGATGCCGAATAACGCGGATCGGTATAACTAAATGGCGTTCCATCCTTAAAATCGTAGCATTCCATCAAAGCGCCATACGGATTTACAACACTCCATCCCGACAACATAAGCGGAGCAAAATGCTGCTGCATACTGTTATTCGCCAAAGTCACCAAATGCTGTGTGGCAAAAATGATTTCAGCGCTGATTTCATTTGTACCGTCAAACAAGCTTTTATACTTAGGGTCTATGATGTTATCCCCGAAATCAACAATCGTTTTGTAAGTATTCGCCGCATCACTCCACTTTTTCTCAGCCATCTGCAACCTGCCGAGGAAAGCCAGCGCAGCCTGTTGGGTAGCGCGTCCTCTTTCAGCAGCTGGCAAATCTTTCTGCCTCGGAAGATATTGAACGATATCACTCAATTCGTCCGACACAAATTTAACAATCTGATCTTTGGATGCTTTCTCCACCACATTCGCTTCTTCCGGAGTTAAGGACTTTGTGACCAAAGGAACCGATCCGTAAAACTGAGACAAATAAAAATACTGACAGGCGCGGATAAAACGGGTCTCCGCTTTCATTCGGTTCTTTTTACTTTCATCCATTGATACTTTATCTATATTTTCCAGCAAATCCTGACAACGGGCTACCCGCGCATAACTCCGGGTCCAATACCAGCCCAAAACAGTTGCCGTATTAGTTTTCGTTCCGTTCGTCATCACATTGAAAACGGAATTATCTCCACGGCGGTCGTATGCATTATCAGACATCGCCTCAGGCCAGATTAATCCGCCATACGACCACCAGTCGTATGCCTCGTATTCCAAAGCATTATTGATACCCCCTCTGTAAATACCGTTCAACGCGAGTTTCGCATTGTTTTCATTGACCCAAAAAGCATCCCCGGCGTAATCGGACAATGGATCCTTATCCAGATAACTGCTACATCCCGGCAAAAAACTTACTGCCAGCAATGATAATATTATAAATTTAAATATATTTCTCATAATTCGTTATTTTTCTTATTAAAATATAACATTGACTCCAAATGTAAAATTAGCCAGAATAGGATAATAATCAGAACCTCCGTTCTTTTCAGGGTCCCAACCTTTTCGGTAATGGCTGAAAGTAGCTAAGTTTTCACCACTCAGGTTAAATCTCAGAGCTTCGAGCATCAATTTATCAGTAATACTTTTGGGTACCGTATAGCCCAACTGTATATTCTTAATACGCAGATAAGAGGCATTAAGCACCCAGAAATCGGACATACGGGTATTGTTGGAACCTGAACTCGGCAGATTTTCCAATCTCGGATACTTAGCGGTCCGGCTCGGAGCATCCGCCCTCCAACGTTCGTCCCGCTGCCAGGTCTGAATTTGTCCCGCCTGATTGAATGCAAAACCTGCATAAGTATCTAAATAACCACTCACTCCGGAAACCCCCTGTAAAAGAATACTCAGATCAAAATTCTTATACTCTCCCGTCAGGTTTAACCCATAACTATATTTAGGCACTCTGCTTCCCAAAACAACCAAATCTTCCGGGCCGACAACACCATCTCCCGAAATATCTTTGTAACGGATATCTCCCGGTTTCGGAGTTGGGTTTACATTCTTCTGATCATTTGTTTTCTGCCATTCGTCGATATCATTCTGGTCGATATACAATCCGTCGGTCTTGTAACCATAATAAATATTCACCGGATAATCGACAAAACGATCGACACCATTTCCTGTTAATCCGTTCAATTGAAGCACATTATTGCCAGTTCCCAAATCAAGCACTTCATTCTTTACATAAGTAAAGTTTCCTGTTGCTCCATATTTGAAATCTCCGATTTTGTTTTTATAAGACAAAGTAAGCTCCAGCCCCTTGTTACTCAATTTTCCTGAATTCTGGTCACCGAGAGTTTTACCAATAACCGTAGAAACACTGCTTCCCGGGCTAACTAAAATGTTGTATGTATATTTATCAAAATAAGTGGCGGAAAAAGAAAGCGTGTTTTTCAGCACACTCATTTCAAGGCCAATATCTTTAGTTTCAGTCGATTCCCAATGAATAGCGGGATCCACATAAGTGGTCGAAGCTAAACCTTTATTGATGGCATCTCCAAACGGATAATTGTAACCTGATGAGTATACGGTTTGATAGGGATAATAGTTTTGTGTACCATCCGATTTCTTCGTATTCTGATTTCCCAATACCCCGTAGGTTCCCTTTATTTTCAATTCATTAAGCCATGTGAGGTTATCCTTGATAAAAGCTTCTTCACTGATACGCCAGCCAATACCTACAGATGGGAAAAATGCGTATTTCTTATCTTTCGGAAAACGGGAAGATCCATCATAACGCATTGAAAATTCAGCCAAATATTTCATATCAAAATTATACTGCAAACGTCCGAAATAAGAATCAAGCGCCCACTCCGAAGCCCCGCCCGCATTAGTCTGGGTGGCATCATCTCCCAATCCTAAATACGGATAATCGTTACTGGGGAAATTTTGACGGGAAGCCGTCACATCTTCATAGTAGGATGTTTCGAAAGAGTGTCCGACCAACACGTTGATCTCGTTTCTACCGAATACTTTATTATATTCCGCTAAAAACTGCAATGTTTTGTAGTCTGTGAATTTCGTTTTCTGTTCAAGGGAAGATGGTGACAGTGTCAGTTTATCGTTGATTCGTTGGGTCGCCAGAAACCGCTTTGTCGCGTCATCATTCTGTGTATAACCTCCGATTGCCGATAATTTTAATCCTTCAATTACCTGCCAGTCTAGTCTCAGGTTAATTCCGAATTCCGAACCCCTTGCTTTATAGAAAGATTCGGCTGCCGCCATGGAAGTGGGAGTTCCCTTTCCAACTACACCGCCGCCCCAATCGCCATTGCTTAATTTATCAGGATAAATAGAAGGTGTTCTGACCACATTCCCGATTAAGTTCAACATATCGGTATAGTCCATACTCGCGGGGGGAGCCGGTTGATTTTCCTGAGACATCCGGCCATAGGCTCTTGTTGTAAATTTCAAGGTTCTGGAGATGGCATTTGTTATATTGATTCGGGTATTATACCGGTTATAATCATTATTATCAATAATACCATTTTGATAAAGGTATCCGAACGAAACCGAATACTGAGTGATAGCGCTTCCTCCTACCAATGACAAATTGTGCCCACTTTGAACTGAATTTTTGAAAGCCTGACCAATGTAATCCACATTTCCGTAATTATCAGGATCCGAACCATCTTTACTTTTCTGTATTGCTTCCGCACTATATTTACCGGGTTCCGCTTCATTAAACAATTCCATATATTCCCATCCCGAAACCATTTCCGGCAAACTGGTTGGCGTCTGAATACCAACATATCCATTGTAAGAGACCTTCAGTTTACTTTCCGTTTTTCCAATTTTAGTCGTTATCAAAATAACTCCATTGGCAGCGCGGGCGCCATAAATAGCTGCAGATGCGGCATCTTTCAAAAAGGTGATACTTTCCACATCATTCGGGTCGACTGTATTCATCGTACCCGGAATTCCATCGATCAATATGAGGGGATCGGAAGATGCCCCAAAAGAACCGATTCCCCGGATTTGGATCTCGGTTCCACTATTGCCGGGTTGTCCCGAACGCTGGATAGACGTGACCCCGGCAGCCTGACCGGCAATAGCTTGTGTCAGCATCGTAACCGGGCGCCCGTTCACTTCGTCAGCCTTAATGGTACTGACAGAACTGATCATACGACTTTTGGTTTGCGTACCGTAACCGATCACCACAATCTCTTCTATACCCACAGCATCTTCTTTTAATAAAATATTCAAATGGGTTTGATTCGTAATCACGATTTCCTGTGTCACATAACCAATATAAGAAACCTGAATCGTCGCGTTTTCCGGAACCTTTTCCAAAACAAACTTCCCATCCATATCACTGATAATTCCCAGCGTAGTCCCCTTCACTTTTATATTTGCTCCGGCCACAGGCCCAAGATCATCCGATACGGTACCGGTGATCGTTTTAAGTTCTCTCTGTTGTTGAGCAGACGGAGGAGCAACATGACCGTTCTCCTTCGAAATGATAATCTGTCGGTCGGAAATGTAATACTGGTTCTCTGTTCCTTTAAAAACCTGATCAAGAATTGCACTGACCTGCTGGTCTTTTACTTTAACAGATACTTTACGGTTCAGATCAAGCGAATGATCCAAATAAAAGAATATATACTCACTAGACTCTTCTATTTCACTGAAAACCTCTTTTATTGTCCGGTTATTAAGTTCAACGGTAAAAAATGTTTCCTGTGAATAGCTATTATTGGCAAAGCATGTGCCAATTCCCAAAAAGGTAAATAACATGAATATCCTCATCATTCGCATTATTTTTTTTTGTTTAACCTTTCTTTTATTTAACATTAAATTTCTTTTCATAGATTTACACTGATTTAAGTTAGTTGTTTTTAGTTGACTCTGATTTAATCGCTCAGCCGGGAATATGGTCGTATTTCCGGCTATTTTTATTTCATAGCATTTTTAATTTTTCATTGATTTCAATTTTGAGGTTTGACATCTATATATATTTTCTCTTCATTTTTACTAATATCTATCGGCCCCGCCTTTTTCAGTGAATTAAGAACATCATCAATATTATCTTTCAAATCTAATTTTCCGCTGCAGGTCAAATTATTTAACTGCTCATTCCACTCAATGTCAACCCCATAAAAGCTGGAGACCTTTTGGAAGATAATATTCATTTTTTGTCTTTCGAATTGATAATATCCGTCTTTCCAGAATACGTATTCATTCACATTTACATGTGTTATACTATTTTCACGGGTCAATGTATTATAGGAAAACATTTGATTCGGAGACAATATACTCTTTTCGTTTTCGTGTGTCTGAACTTCTACTTTTCCGTTTACCAATACAACTTTCATCTCTTTTTCCGATTTGTAAGCCGAAACATTAAACTGTGTCCCGAGTACCACGACATCCAACTGTTTTGTTTTTACGATGAATGGCCTTTTATTTTCCTGGCTGACGACATCTAAGAAAACCTCTCCTTCAACAAAAATCTCACGTTTATTTTCTTCGAAAAACTCCGGATATATAACCTTTGAGCCGGAGTTGACCCACAACTTTGTTCCGTCATGGAAAGTAATCATGGAACGCTTTCCCACAGGTACAATCAACTGGTTGTAGGCTCTGACGGGATCCTTTTTTTCCGATGCATTTATTTTTCCTGTAGAATTAATATTTACGGATCCAACATTTACAGTTCCATCTTCCTTGTATTCGACACAAGGTTCTTTTCCGTCAATCAAAATCGCTTCGTCATTTGACAATATCAATTGAACACTATTAATAGATCGCGTATCCGACTGCTTCATATTTTCCAGCATGGACAAATAATCCATATCCTGTTGCACAGAACCGGAATTCCGAAAATACCATACAGACCCAAATAACAAAGCAACCGAAGCCGCAATGCCCAGCCCTATTTTTACACTTCGTTTGAGTCGTGTATCGTATCTGTGATTTTTAAGGTTGATTTGTTCCCACAATTCCTGTTCAGCCCCCGGTGATAAGATTTCCTTATCCGCGCAATTCTTTATGCCTCTCAGAAATTCACGGGCAAGTTTTGCTTCTTTAGCTAATGTTTCATCTTTACTTTCCAATTCAGACCAGAAATCTATCTCAGACTGAGTCGGGTTCAACTCCGAATGAATAAAATATTCATCATTCAGCAGTTGATCAGCTGTATATCCCGAGTAATCTAACTTCATTTTGTGTTGCATTTATATTTGAAGGATACAACACAAATAAATTAGTACTCACTTTTTAGCGTATTTTTTTTTAATTTGGTTAAAAAATCTATTTTTGTATATAATTTGAAAGGAAAAGAAGAAAAAGAAAACTTTCAAATGAGCCATCATAATTTTCTCTTATCTTATTCAGAGAACGTTGTATAAGATTCTTAGCCGATTGATAATTAAGATCCATCAGTTTGCAGATATCATCTAAGTCAAGTTCCTGTATATACCGGTAGTAGATGATCTCTTTTTGTCGGGGAGTCAACATAGAAAGAATTTTTTTGACTTTCTTCTTTTGTTGGATATATTCTTCATTTTCAATATATTCATCTTCAACCGTTGGTTCCAGAATAAATTGAAATTCTTCATCCGGGCTGTAATCAGCATAAAGTTCTTTTTTTTGTAAGGTACGTATCAATTTATTCTTCAATGAAATCATCAAATACAATTTGACATTGTCCGGCGTTGTTAATCTGTTACGATTTTTGTATATGGTGATAAAAACCTCCTGTATGCAATCTTTAATGATTTCGGTATCAGAGGTGAAACGTTTACCATACGAATACAGTATCTGAATATATGCTTTGTAAAGCCATTGATAAGCATCATTATCTCCGGACAGAAAATGATCCCATTCAACTTTGCTTTTTTCCAATATATTCGATTTCACATGTACATATTTAATATTCATTCATCAGGCTTGCTTCATAAATGCAAATATAGGCTTTTTTCCAAATATATAATTTTTTTATAAATACAAAAACTGTCCTAAACAAATCAGGGTATCCCAACATACCGGAATACCCTGATTATTATAACAAATCGAATCTCTATTCAGTATTTATTTATTCCACACACGCGGAGCGGGAGTTTTGGGCAATGGTTTACGATTCTTCAATTCTTTCATGACCTCCTCAATCGCACGGTTTAATTGCTCATCTTCGCCGTTCCATTCTTTGACAGGGTCGTTATCAATCAGGATGTCGGGATTGACTCCATAATTTTCGATCATCCATTCACCATTCATGTCGTAACTTGTAAAGAACGGAACACGGATGTCTGTGCCATCAATAAACGGAAGCGAACCACTGATTCCTACAATCCCTCCCCAGGTTCTCGTACCGATCAGTTTGCCTAATCCAAGCGCGCGGAAACCCCATGGGAACAGGTCACCATCAGAAGCGGAATATTTATTGATCAGGCATACTTTCGGACCAACCTGCACAGCATCGGGCACAGTTCCGTTGCGGGCGCTCCCGCGAGACATCGTCATACGGTACGGCTCACGAGCCAAACGTTCTAAGATCATCGGCGAAACATTACCACCACCATTTGCCCGATCGTCTATAATCAAGCCTTCTTTATCAAGCTGAGGATAGAAATAACGTGCGAACTCGTTTAATCCGTCAACACCCATATCCGGGATATAGATATATCCTATTTTACCGCCTGAGGCTTTATCCACCTTCTCTATATTACGCTGAACCCATTGATAATGCACAAGTGAATATTCTTCTTCAAGCGGGCGGATCACTATTTTTCGGGCTCCATTCAGTGAAGCTGAACTATTTAGAGAAAGCTCGGTCGGCACATTTGCTTTTCCGACAAGCAAAGTATACAGATCTTTTATATTATTCGTGGGAATACCGTCAACCGCCACAATGAAATCTCCGCTTTTTGCTTCTATTCCCGGTTCCATCAATGGTGAGCGCAAGGACTTACTCCAAGTTTCACCTTTGTAAATCTGTTCTATACGGAAAAAGCCACTCTTATCGCGCGAAATTTCCGCACCCAAAAGACCGGTCTTAATACGTTCCGGACGATCCATTTCGCCTGTTGAAACATACGCATGGCCGCAATCAAGCTCTCCGATCATCTCTCCGATCACATAATTCAGATCTAAGCGATTTTTGATATAAGGAACCAGCACTTCATATTTCGCTTTCATCGCTTTCCAATCCACGCCATGCATATTTTCCACATAAAAACCATCCCGGAAAGCACGCCATGCTTCATCAAAAATCTGCGCCCATTCCTTAGGATAATCAGTCGCGATTTTCATATCAGACATATTAACCGCTTTTTCGAGGTTTGCTTTTCCTGATGGTATATCCATCACATAAACTTGCCCGCCTTTGAAGAACCCGGCTTTTTTACTTCCCGGCTCAACCCACATACGCGCACCTTCGGCAATATTTTCCTCCTTATTCTTATCTAAGTCATACATAAACATAGATCCTCCGCGAGAATAATAAACCTTGCTGCCATCCGAATAAAAACTGCCATAATAGTCGGGGCCTACAGGAATTCTTACAATACGGTCGGAAAGACCATCCGTATCAATAACAACATTCTTAACCGCCTTTTCCTCTTTTTTATCCTCTTCTTTCTTCTTTCCTTCTTCAACCTTCACTTCCACCTTTTTCGTTCCGCTTCCATCGTCTTTCTGTATAAACGGCGATGGAGTATCTTTTTTCAGCAAAGCAAGATAGACACCATTGTCCGACCTGCCATAGATATGATTCCATTCTTTCGAGCCGTAGGTCGGATTAAAATCGCGGGAAGAAGTAAATATTAAGTATTTTCCATCCGTACTGAATACCGGAGAAGCAGATTCATACCAACGGTCGGTTACCGCATATTCTTTCTTATCGGCAAGGTTATAGACATATACGATTGAGAAATCATTCGACGCGTCGCGCGTATAAGTCAGCCACTTCGCATCCGGAGAAAACGTAACACCACGCGGAGTACTAATGGTATCCTGCAAAACAATCGTCTTATTTTTATTCTGCACATTTAAAAGAACCACCCTGTTTTTACGATCGGTATAAACAATATAACTACTGTTCGGGCTCCATTCAAAATCACGGATATAAGTATCATTATTCTTCGTCAGGGCTATCACTTCGCCTCCTTCGGCAGGCTGCATATAAAGTTCCGTTTCACCGGTCATATCAGAGATATAAGCAATGTTTTTCCCATCAGGAGACCATGCGGCAGAGCGTTCGTTTGCGCCGGGAGTGCGTGTCATATTCTTTGTAACTCCCTGTTCCGCCGGAAGATTAAAAGCCTCGCCGCGAGCGGTAATGACAAGGCGTTTTCCATCAGGAGAAAGGCTTGCCGAGGAGAGGTATTTACTTCCGTCTTTTATTTCACTGCGCGCGTATACATTATCAGATGTAAGCGTTATATTCACCTTCTCCGCTTTTTTTGTAGAAGGATCCAGCTTATAAATATAACCACCGTTTTCAAAAACAATCATTTTGCCGTTTGTCGCCGGAAACTTCACATCATAATCCGTAAAGTTAGTCACTTTGGATGTTTCTTTTGTTTTTGTGTTATAAACGAAAATATTCATCGTCCGATCACGATCGGATGCAAAATAAACCTCATCACCCACCCACATCGGAAAAAGATCCTGAGCATCATTATTTGTGATGTTTTCAACTGATTTTTTATCCGTATCGTAAATCCAGACATCGTCGGCCATACCTCCTTTATAGTACTTCCAAGTGCGAAATTCGCGCATCACACGATTATATGCCAGTTTTTTTCCGTCGGGAGAATAACTGCAAAAACCACCTTCGGGCAAAGGAATAAATTCCGAAAGGCTACCCTCTTTACTTACTAATTTCAGATTACCGTCAAAACCACTACTGATACGATTCCGGTATACAACATGGCTCCCGTCTGTCGTCCAGCACATCACAATATTATTCGGCCCCATGCGATCACCTAAGTCATCGCGGTTGTTTGTCGCCGTATACGTCAACCGTAACGGTTCGCCACCATCAGACGGAATGGTATAAACCTCCGTATTCCCATCATACTGCCCTGTAAACGCGATCGTCTTTCCATCCGGCGAAAAACGGGGAAACATCTCATATCCCACGTGTGAAGTGAGCCGTTTCGCCTCACCGCCATTAACCGGCACTTTATACAAATCACCGGCGTATGTAAATACGATTTCGGAACCATTCGTAGAAGGAAAACGCAATAATCGCGCTTCTTCCGCTTTGCTCGTTACCACAGCGAAAGCCATACATACCACGCTACACAAAAACACTTTTTTCATACATTATATTTTAATTGAATTAAGATTCCGTCATCATCTATTTAGCTATTGAATTCCGCTAATTGCTTTCTTAGATCACTTATTTTTTGCTCACGATCCCAGGAAAACGTACGGCCGTTTTTATCTATGTATTCGAATAAAAACAAGGCTTTTTCAAGAAGCATGCATTTCTCGGGAATATCCTTTTTTATCAACGCGTCCTGATACAATAATTCGGAAAGCATTTGTAATTTGGCAATAAGATCTTCCCCCTGGAACCCATTCTCTTTCAAGTCATTCAATATGATTTCTTTTTCCGTTTCGTAAAAATATTCCGCGGGATTACGAAAAAATTGTTTATACATATCATTAAAACGATCCTGCATTTCCGAAATATCCGGTTCCAAACCAGGCGAATCACGACGTAAAACCTTAGCAATGGCCTCAAAAAAATCCTGCAACATACGCATCAAATAATCACGCTCAACCCCCATAGTCTTTTATTCTTTTGATTTCTGATATTCAACCCAACCATTATACCCACCATCTAAATCATAAACCTTAAACCCTTTGCCGGATAGTTTTCCGGCGGCATCTTTACTGCGTTTTCCGCTTCGGCAATAAACAGCAACAGGTTTTGATTTATCGAGTAACGATTCGGCTGCGGCAATAAAACCGGAATCCAATACGTTTATCAGAACAGCATTATCTATATGCCCCGCATCAAATTCATCCGGACGGCGTACATCCACCAACTGTACGGAAGCATCCTCTTTCAACAGTTTTTCAAATTCAGCCGCTGTATAAGACTTAAATTCAGCCTTCTGCGCGCACCCAAAAAACGAAAATGACAGGCAGATCATAAACAATATTTTTTTTATCATATTCTTTTGTTTTAAAATTTATCCCAAAGATAGGCATTTACAATAAAACACGACTCAAAATCCAGCAACTATCGCTCCGAAAATTCAAGATACAGCAGCCAACTGTTTCACGACAATTCCAGCATACGATGGATCGGCTTAACAGCGCGTTCGCGGATTTTGGGGTCAACCAAAATTTCGGGAGTTTCGTCGCGAAGGCATAAATACAACTTTTCCATTGTGTTGAGGCGCATGAAGTTACATTCGTTGCAGGCACACGTGCTATCGTTTGGTGGCGCCGGAATAAACGTTTTTTGCGGACTGCGTTTACGCATTTCATGGATAACTCCGCTTTCGGTCGTTACAATAAACTGTGTTTTAGGCGATTCCCGCGTATGTTTCAGAAGCGCCGCCGTTGAGCCGATGAAATCGGCAATAGTCAGGATCGGCTGTTTACATTCCGGATGAGCAATGACTTCCGCCTCGGGATATTCTTTTTTCAGCGCTACTATTTTTTCCAACGAAAACTGTTCATGTACATGACATGCTCCATCCCAAAGCAACATACTTCGCCCGGTGATGCTGTTTATATAATTTCCAAGGTTACGGTCAGGACCAAAAATCAGTTTTGCGTCTTTCGGAAACGAATCAACAATTTTCCGCGCATTCGTCGAAGTAACGACCACGTCGGTCAATGCCTTGACCGCAGCTGTTGTATTCACATACGAAATCACCTGATATCCGGGATGAGCCTTGACAAACTTTTCAAATTCATCCGCCGGACAGCTATCTGCCAACGAACATCCGGCTGCCAGATCCGGAACTAAAACCTTCTTCTCCGGCGAAAGTATTTTAGCCGTCTCACCCATAAAGTGAACGCCACAAAGAACAATGATATCTGCTGTCGTTTTGGCCGCCCACTGAGCCAATGCGAGGCTGTCGCCCACACAATCAGCAATATCCTGAATATCTCCGGTTTGATAATAATGAGCTAATATCACCGCGTTTTTCTCTTTCCTCAGGCGGTTTATTTCCGCCACGAAATCTATATTCGAAACCATATTCCTTAATTTTATATAACGATACAAATATAGTGCAAGCCGAGAGAAATGCAAAACAAATAAATTTGTTTTGCATTTCTCTCGGCGCCGCCTATATTCATGTGCTGAATAAATATAACTCAAGTTACGAGGAATACAAAATCCACTTCCATAGATTAACCGGCATGTTTACGGATTTCGGAGTTAAAATACATTTATAATCCGAACACGGATGAAACGTTGAGTATTTCTTAAATATTCATTAACTTTGCTGATATTAAAATCTCAAAGAGACTTATGAACATAGAAGAATTACGGGAATATTGCCTTTCATTAAAAAGCGTAACAGAAGATATGCCATTTGAAGACGAATATCTTATTTTCAGGGTGTTTGATAAATGGTTTGCTGTAATTCCTCTGAATGACCCTGAGTTAAAAATATCAGTAAAATGCGACCCTTCCAAAGCCATCGAATTGCGCGAACGTTATAATTGCGTAAACGCGGCCTGGCATTTCAACAAAAAATATTGGAACAGCATCATTCTTAATGCTGATATGGATGACAATACAGTAAAATATTGGATCAAACATTCGATAAAACAAGTAGTAAAAAAACTGCCCCAAAAAACACAATCGGAATATTGGGATAATAAAACAGAATAACATTTCATAAAATACGAGTCTTTAACATAATATAGTTGTATTATTGAAAAAAACAACTACTTTTGCCCAAAAATAACAAATTCGTAAGCAATGAAGACAAATAAAATAATCGGAGAAAGGATAAAGGGCCTCCGCGAAACGAGAAACATCTCTATAGAAGAGATGGCTAAACGCTCCGGTCTGACGGAAGAACAAATCATAAGAATTGAAGGAAACGAAGACTTTCCGTCATTGGCTCCGTTAATTAAAATCGCTCGTGTACTAGGGGTGCGTTTAGGAACATTTCTTGACGACCAACAAGAACTTGGGCCGGTTATCTGCCGTAAAGAAAGTCATCAGTGCAACGAAGGTATCGGCTTTACCAACAATGCCGTAACAAAGCATAAATACATGTCGTACCACGCCCTTTCAACAGATAAATCCGGACGGCACATGGAACCGTTTATCATCGATGTAGAACCGGCAAAAAATGCCGACTTTATTTTTTCCACACATGAAGGAGAAGAATTTATCTATGTAATTGAAGGATCCATTGAAATCAATTATGGAAAAAACACATACATCCTTCGCGAAGGAGATAGCATCTATTATGATTCTATTGTAGCCCACCATGTACATGCGGAAAATGAAAAACCGGCCAAGATTTTGGGAGTAATATATACACCGTATTAGTGAATAAAAGTACAACCACAATTATGGAATTAAGTAACAGGACTATTGGAGATTGGCTCGAACACTGGGCGGCAGTAACACCCAACAAAGAATATTTAGTTTATTCGGATCGCGACCTGCGATTCACTTGGAAAGAATTCAACCAACGCGTAGATGACATGGCGAAAGGGCTGATATCTATCGGCGTAAAACGCGGTACACATATAGGGATCTGGGCAACAAACGTTCCGGACTGGCTCACCTTTCTTTTCGCAGGAGCAAAAATCGGAGCCGTATTAGTCACGGTAAATACGAATTACAAACAAAATGAACTGGAATTCCTTGTAAAAGATTCTGATATACAAACATTATGTATAACTGACGGCGTATTTGACAGCAGCTATATTGATATGGTCTACACCATGTTGCCCGAACTGAAAGATACACAACGCGGATATCTGCACAGCGAACGTTTCCCCGTATTGCGTAATGTTGTCTACATCGGTCAGGAGAAATACCGCGGAATGTATAATACGGCGGAAATACTACTGCTCGGAGACAATGTCGGGGACAAAGAACTTAATGAAGCGAAAAGCTTAGTTAATTGCCAGGACGTAGTTAACATGCAATACACATCCGGTACGACCGGATTCCCGAAAGGAGTGATGCTCACGCACCATAACATTGCGAATAACGGACTTTTTACCGGTAAAGGCATGGGCTTTACGGCCGACGATAAACTTTGTTGCTGTGTACCTCTGTTTCACTGTTTCGGTGTCGTACTGGCAACAATGAATGTGCTGACACATGGATGTACACAGGTGATGGTCGAAAAATTCGACCCGTTGGTCGTACTTGCGTCTGTTCACAAAGAACGATGCACAGCGTTATACGGAGTTCCGACCATGTTTATCGCGGAGATGAACCATCCGATGTTTAATATGTTCGATCTCACCTCATTAAGAACAGGCATTATGGCCGGTTCACTCTGTCCGATCGAAGTGTTGCGCGCCGTAACGGAAAAAATGCATATTACATATATCACAAGTGTATACGGTCTGACGGAAAGTTCGCCAGGTATGACCCATTCCGTTTTGGAAGATTCGTTTGAAAACCGCTGTACAACAGTAGGCCGCGAATATCCGTTCACAGAAGTACGAATCCTCGATCCGGAAACAGGCGAAGAATGCCCTACGGGAGTGCAAGGAGAAGTGTGTTGCCGTGGGTATCTTGTTATGAAAGGATATTATAAAAATCCGGAAGCAACGGCTGAGGTCATAGATAAAGACGGCTGGCTCCATTCAGGAGACCTGGGAATTAAAGATGAGTACGGTTATTACCGAATCACAGGCCGCATCAAAGACATGATTATTCGCGGAGGAGAAAATATCTATCCGCGCGAAATTGAAGAGTTTTTATATCACTTGGAAGGAGTAAAAGATGTACAGGTAGCTGCTGTACCATCACAAAAATATGGAGAGGAAGTCGGTGCATTTATTATACAAAAGGATGACGTGATTCTTACGGAAGATGTGGTAAAAGATTTCTGCCGAGGCAAAATCGCACGCCATAAAATACCGAAATATGTCTTTTTTGTTAGCGAATTTCCAATGACAGGCAGCGGTAAAATACAAAAATTCAAGTTAAAAGATTTAAGCCTGAAATTATTAGCGGAACAAGGTATTGAGCCTCTATAATTTTTTCGTATTTTTGCAGCCATTATGCGCAACATCTTTACAAATATTGGCCTTTGGATACAAAAGGTAATAGATTTTACACATCCGCTTTTCCGCAAAATCATGCCCCTGGAGTTATACAGGTATGGCGTTTGTGGAGCGGCCAACATCGTATTATTCGACTGGATTCCATACTTTTTCGTATACAACTACATCTTCAAAGACCGAATTCTCGACTTGGGATTCATCGCGCTAAGCCCCCATATCGCCTCACTGATTCTCGTATTCCCCATCATGACCATTTCCGGCTTTTTACTCCAGAAATACGTCACTTTCACCGGTTCGGAGCTAAGCGGGCGAGTACAGTTGATGCGCTACCTGATGGTTGTGTTGGCTAATTTGCTAATCAATTATGTCGGATTAAAAATATTAGTGGACGGATTGGATTTCTATCCTACCCCGTCCAAAATGATCATTACCGTCATTACTGTTATATGCAGCTACATCGGTCAAAAGAAATTCACATTCAAAACATCCGCTCCGATAGAAGAAGATGAAGGTGAGGGTGAACAAGCATAAGATCTGAAAATAGACTATTCTATCACTATTCTCTCAACCTGACGTATGATTTTACCATCTGTGGATAATCCTTCAATGACAACGGAATAAGTGGTCGGAAAATCAGAAGAATAAAACTCGAATGTCGCTTTTCCATCTTCCGAAAGAAGCACGTCCGGCTTCCAGAAAATAGTACTCCTGAAATCCGGACCCCCAAGGTGTTTTGACTCCGGAGTGTCATATTTCGGTGAATAAAATTCAACCGGTCTCTGATATCCGATAGGAGATATGGACGCATAGTTATACCTTCTTCCGGATGAGCTACTACCTCCTCCTTTTTTTGTTGTAATACTAATCGCCCCTGACGCTCCGCGTACTCCGAAAATCGAGGCGCTTGCCCCCTTGAAAATATCAATGCTCTCCACATCATGAACGCTCACACTCTCCAACGGAGAATCATAAACGGAAAACATTTCTTCCGGCCATTCAATAGGAGACCCATCTATTAATACAATAGGCCTACTGCTTCCAAACAGTGAATTTACACCTCTTATTAAAACACTCCCATCAGGAGCGATCTGCAATCCCGCAATACCATAAAGCATATCAGTAACCTTTAAAGGATTCCTTCTTTCAATCTGCTCTCCGTAAATTGTCACATCCGAACTTGAGTTTGCCCAGAACCGCAGTCTTACTTCATCTTTTTTTTCGACTATCCTCGCCGTAATCTCAACTTCTTTCAAATGAATTGTCCGGATATCTTCATCATATTTGGCGCGTTGCTCCGCTTTCTTTATAAAATCATCCATTGTATTCTCCTGATCCGCTTCCGGTAAATCCGGAGCAAAGCTATGCGGAGCATGCTTCAAAGCCGGAAAAGTCTCTTTATCCAGAATTAACTCAACATTCTCACGCCCTTTCCGGTTTTTTGCCTGAATAAAGAAATTTG
Organism: Tannerella sp.; assembly: GCA_031551825.1. GTDB lineage: Bacteria > Bacteroidota > Bacteroidia > Bacteroidales > Tannerellaceae > Tannerella. The sequence continues at coordinate 47,919 of JAVBNB010000033.1, forward strand.
TACTGTCAGGAAAATCAGCTCCGTAAAAACTAAACATTCCGGCGGAATCTGTTTCCGCCCGTTCAAGGATTCCGTCAGAAGAAAAGAATAAAACCTCCCCGTTTATCACGGGCCTTCCTAAAATTTCACTTTTCACCGTTCCGGATATTTCTTTCGTTTTTTCAAACTCTATTTTAGGATATTTCAAGTTTCCCTTGATAACTTCAGGAACATTGTACCTCCTCCATCCATGCACCATCATTAAATGATCAAGGGCGACTTCCGCTTTCCGATCATCCTGCAGATAATACCCCGGCGACTCAATATAACCCCTAAGCTCTGAAGAAAGCAACAGGCTCGACAAAATGGTATTCAATGTATCAACCGCAATATCCCCGTCATCGGTAACAGCCACCGAAACATGGCCATCTAACGGGATACCATTATAATCAGACACATACAGTTCGGAAGTGATTTTTTCCCGGCTTTGATAGCTCGATTTATCGGTAGAGAAATCAAGTTTAGCCTGATCTTCATTCTTATTAAAGACCAATCGCTCACTTAACGGATTCATTTCCTGATCAAACAGCACTATTTGCAACACTCCCGAAGGAAGTTCATTTCCTGAAAAAAACAACCAATTGTTCTTCCATTTCCATGAGTCAAAATAACAAGCAGTTCCACGACAATGCACCAATATATACAGCGGAACCTCCGGAAGGCCGGCGGATTTTTTTAAAGAAACAAAGATTTTTTGATTATGGCGGGAAGCCATTATTGAATAAGTATTCTGAGTTAACGGAAGCTTAAAACGTTTTTCATCCCCTTCTCTATTTTTACATTTTAAAGAATATTCTTTGTTTTGCTACTGTACAAACATAAAAGAACCCATACCGGAATGAGCCGTTTCTACGAGACAGATGTACTGCCCTTCCTTATCAACAACCTCCCCTGAAATATGTTCCGGAGAACCATTCTTATTCAATGCCTTAAACGCGACTCTGCTGAACTCTCCCTCCAGCAGGTTTCCTCCCTCGGGAAAAAATGATACATCATAATTACTTTTCAATGATTTTTTCTTTTTCCTTTTATCTTGCCCTGCGATTGTTGACAATTTACCAATCCATATATTTTTCTTAAAGAAATAGTCTTCTCCTATATTCTCCATATACCGTGTATAGGCGCGAATCGTATAGTAACCTTCGGGTGTCATATCCGACAAAAACACGTTTCCATGATACATATTGTCTTCTCCCCGAAGAATCATCACACGGCTCACCAACGAATCCGACGAATTAATCAGTTCTACATACACATACTGGCTATGCGTTGGAGATTGATGAGTTGATACATCCGTCACATACGCTTTAAACCATATTTTTTCTCCCGGAACATAACAATCACGATCTAAATGCAAATGTATCTTCTCCTGTGGAAAAGTCATCAATTGGCTATCAATACGAGCCTGAATTTCTTCTATAGAATAAGCCCCGTTTTCCTGCCCAAAGACATTCAAACTACAAAGAACAAAAACAAAAAATATAATTGTGTTTCTCATATCCGGCATAGTTTCGTGTTAAAGTTAAAACCACGAATATATATTATTATGAATTAAAATCAAAAACATTTGTTATTTTTCTGCTGAACCAAGGTATGTTTTGAAACATTTTCATATTTTTCCACAGATTTCATACCTTTACGGCCTCAAAAATAAAATAGCTAACAAATTAATTAGGATGGAGAAAGAAACCAAAGTGAAAGTGAAATGGAGTAAAGCGTTTTGGGTTGCGAATTTTGTTGAATTGCTCGAACGAGCCGCTTATTACGGAGTTTTTATTGTAATCACATTATACCTCAGCCGGATCTTAGGCTTTAACGATATACAGGCGGCGGCAATTGCCGGAACATTTTCCGCTTGTTTATATTTGCTACCTACCTTCGCGGGAGCTTTAGCGGACAAAATAGGTTTCCGTAACTCTATGCTGTTAGCATTTTCTTTGCTTACAATAGGATACGCGGGATTAGGCCTGTTTCCAACCATGCTTGAGTCTGCCGGTTTGGTAGAATATTCAATGACAACTAAATTTACCGGATTACTCGAAAATAATATACGTTATGGCATCATCCCGATCATGGCGCTAATTGTTATTGGGGGTTCTTTTATAAAAAGTGTAATATCCGGAACGGTAGCCAAAGAAACGACTCCGGAAAACAGAGCGAAAGGCTTTTCCATTTTCTATTCGATGGTAAACATCGGAGCTTTTTCCGGAAAAACAATTGTGAAGCCGCTTCGTGAAGCAATGGGTAACGAAGGGTTGATTACCCTGAATTATTTTTCCGCGACCATGACCTTTCTTGCCCTTATAGCCATTTTTTTATTTTATAAAAGTTCGCAACACACAGGCGAAGGCAAATCTTTCGGTCAGATAGGAAAAGCGTTTATAAAAGTATGCACAAACGGACGTTTAATCCTGCTTATCATTATTATTACCGGATTTTGGATGGTTCAACAACAACTGTATGCGACAATGCCGAAATATGTATTACGTTTAGCCGGAGAGGGCGCCTCTCCTTCGTGGTATGCAAACGTCAATCCTTTAGTGGTGGTACTAACCGTAAACTTAGTCACCCAGATCATGAGTAAGCGAACGGCATTAACATCTATGACGATAGGAATGTTTATTATGCCGATTTCCGCGCTATGCATGTCTTATGGAAATGTCTTGGATCCAAACCAGACAATCCTCAGCATGCATCCGGTCGCATTCATGATGGTAGTCGGTATCGTATTCCAAGGTTTGGCGGAAACATTTATATCACCTCGTTTCCTCGAATATTTTTCATTACAGGCTCCGAAAGGAGAAGAAGGTTTATATTTAGGGTTCAGCCATTTACATTCATTCCTTTCATCTATACTTGGATTCGGATTATCCGGTTACTTATTGAATAAATATTGTCCGGAACCAACCTTATTCGCTTCAAAAACCGAATGGGCTGCAGCGGCATCCAACGCCCATTATATCTGGTACTATTTTGGCGTAATCGCTTTAATTTCAGCAATCGCGCTGATTATTTACGGACAGGTAACCAGACGAATAGACCAAAAGAAAGGAATAAAACAAGCTTAATTCATTTCTTTCATGAATTCCGAAGGTGATTTTCCGTATTGTTTCTGAAAGCAGGTTGAGAAATAGGCAGGAGATGAAAATCCGACAAGGAATGCGATTTCATTGATCCTTTTTTCACCATTCTGCATTAACTGAACGGCTTTTTTCAACCGCGCCATGCGTATAAAATCCACCGGTGAAAGATCCGAAAGGCCTTTCACCTTCCGATACAAGCTTGAAGCGCTCATATTCATCATACCGGCTATCATTTCCACACTCAAGCTTTCATTGGTAATATTTTCTTCAATAAAAGCGTTCAGTTTCTTTAGAAACTGATTATCCACAGAAGAAACCGCTAATGAAGAAGCCGGGATCAACGGTTTCTCTATATAAGATTTCCGAAGAAGTTCCCTGTTTTTCATCAGATTATCGACCTGCGCAAAAAGATGCTCTAACGAAAAAGGTTTTTCCATATAGGCGTCAGCGCCTTCATTAAGACCTGTCAAACGTGATTGCAGATTGTGTTGCGCCGTTAAAAGAATAAGCGGTATATGACTGTATTGTACATCATTCTTTATTGTGTTACATAGTTCAAAACCATCCATGACGGGCATCATAATATCACTGACAATAAGATTTACATTGTTCTTCGACAAAATCGCCAAAGCCTCCTGCCCATTTCCCGCTTCTAATATGTCATATTCCACACTTAATTCACCGGATAAAAATCTACGCACATCGGGTTGATCCTCCACGATAAGTAGAATCTGCTTACCGGAAGTTGCAGGAACCATCATTTCTGCAGGTTCTACAGGGGAGGGTTGTATTAAATCGAAATTATAGCCTTCCTGCACAAGGGGCAATGTCAAAATAAACTGATTAAAACCTTCCGGCGTTTCCTGAAATTCAAGTGAGCCATGATGAAATTCAGCCAATGTACGTGATAGCGACAAACCAATACCGCTACCCTGCGTATTTTCATTTTCTTTCAGTCTGTAAAATGGTGTAAAAATATTCTCCCGTTCTTTTTCCGGAACCAAAAAACCATTATTTGTAACGGTCACTTTAAATGCCTGTTCTACATGGTCTGTTACGGACAATTTCAAAGCAATGTGATTTGTTGAATATTTTAAAGCGTTTGTGAGCAGGTTTGTAATTATTTTTGTGAATGCATCACGGTCAATATAAGCAAAAATATGATTGTCGGGAATTTCAATGTGTGTGTGTTTATTTTCATTTTGAAAAACCGGAATAAAGGGGATCAATATATTTTCCATCATAGCCGTTACATCAGTCTTCACAAAGTTCAGACGAAAACCGCGACTTTCCGTTTTTCTGAAATCAAGCAACTGATTACTCAAATCAAGCAATCGTTGTGTATTTTCCTCAATAATGCGGAGATTCTGTTTTGTCGCTTCCGTTCCATCGTCCGATTTTAAAATCTTTTCCAATGGCGCTTTTATCAGTGTAAGAGGAGTACGGATTTCATGTGTGATAAACGTAAAAAACTGTATCTTAGCATTATACAATTCTTTATCTTTTTCTATTTCAAAAAGTTCCTGATTCCGTTGAGCCTTCATAAAAAATTTCTGTTTCTTATACTTATAGAAAAGAACAATACTGATTACAGCGATGAACCCGTAAAAAACAAAAGCCCATATTGTTGCCCAAAACGGAGGAGTGACTACAATATGCAGCATCTGTTCGTTATTCTGCCAAACATCGTTAATGTTTGTAGACCTTACCTTGAACGTATACTTTCCCGGTGCAAGATTCGCAAAGGTTACTTCTTTATTTTTGTCCATATAAATCCAATCCTTATCTACACCTTCCAACAAATAAGAATATTTGATAGCATCAGGCGAAGTATAGGCCGGGGCGATATAAGAAATTGTAAATGTAGACGAATTGTATGGCAATTCAAGCGTATAAGGTTTATCCGAAGTCAGTTGTAATAAATGATTTTGTGAAGACTCGTGAGTCTGGATACGTGTGATATGAAGTTCCGGGATATATGAATCATTTACAAATTGTCTGGGATTAAAAGAAATCATTCCGCGAACCGTTCCCATATAAATAGTTCCTGAAGGATCCCTATAGGAAGACGAATAATTAAATTGTGTTTCATGCAAGCCATCGGAGCCGGTATATATATGTATCACATACGTTTCAGGATTAAACCGTACTAACCCGTTTGCCGTTGAAATCCAGAAAATACCGTCTTCATCTTCTACTATTCTGTAAATCATATTACTCGGCAGCCCGTCATCGGTTGTTATTCGGTTAAAGGAGTCCGTCTTCTTATCATAGAACGAAAAACCATAAACCGTAGTAATCCATATACGCCCTTTGGAATCTTCAAAAACAGATGTCGTATTTGAGCTACCTAATCCTGTTTTCTGGGTTTCCGGTGATTTGACATACCGATATGCCAGAACATCCTCTTCCGTATCTGATTTCGGAGGTACGTATTTATATAGCCCGTTATCTGTTGAGACCCATATATTTCCTTCCCGGTCTTCCAGAATTTGCCTTGCCAGGTTTTCAACACCTTTCCACTTGGAAAAAGTATTTGTATTTTTATCGAATGAGAAAACTCCGGAAAAAGTTCCGATAAGAAATTCATCGTTACGGGTTCTATAAAAGCATAAAACAAAATCGGAAGCCAACTGATTGTTTGTATTTGACTGTGTAAAACGCTTGAATATTTTCCGGGTAGGAATATGCATTAATTCAATACCCTTATTAAAAGAACCAATCCACAGAGTATCCCCATCCGGATATAAACCATGAATATTGGTGGCCGCCAGTTTTCGCTCTTCATTCAATAACGAATAATTCACCATCGTATTCGTTTTAGGATGATAACAGTTAATTCCGTTGTCTTCCGTTCCAAGCCATAAATTACCATATTGATCCGGATGTATTTCACGGATGGTATTTCCTAACATACCGGTATGAGTTTTTCCTCCGATATAGTAGGTAAAATTCTGATAACTTCTCGGTAAATAATTAATACCTCCAAAATAAGAACCAACCCAAATACCTCCTTCACGATCTTTTGTAAGAGTATAAACAGCATTATCCGCAATCGTATAATCATTGGTTAATGATTTCCGAAGATTTACAACAGACTTGTTAATCAGGTTGTATATATAAATCCCCGATTCTGACGCAATCCAATATACATTTGTGCTGTATTGCATAATAGAACGTACCTGTATCTCCGGAATAACCGTTTCTAAAAGCCCTGTTCCGGAATGATACATCAACAAGCCTTCCGATTTCGTACCGACAAGAAACCCCACCTGAGGAATCTCTTTTATGAAACTGATTGCATTCAGATCATTCTTCACAAAATCACGTATCGTAAATAATTGAATAAAATTTTCCGCCTCCGGATTATAAACGAACAGAGAAGAAGTATCCGCAAAAACAGGATTACCGTCTTCTGCTATTGTTATTGTCAACGGAGTAAATTGATGCTTATCCGAAGGATATATTTTAGACGATTGGTCATTCACATTGTATCTTAATATATGAGAAGAGTTACGCATCCAGAGATTTCCGTTCTTGTCCCCACATATTTGATCCGCATAGTAATTTGACAACTGCGGATCAGGAATAAAAGACCGGAAAGAACCGGATTCATCATCATAATAACAAACTCCACTTCGGGTACATACCCAGACTTTTCCCGAAAAATCTTCATAAATACTAAAAACATGGTCATTCAAAAGAGTTTCACCGGCATTTGCTTTGGCATTGTAACGAAAAATCTGAAAAGTATAACCGTCAAACCGGTTCAGGCCTTCGTCCGTACCAAACCACATAAATCCCTTTTTATCCTGCAAAGAGCAATAGACAGTATTATTTGATAAACCATCCTTATTCGTATAATTCCTGAAATAAAAATTCTCACCGCTATTTGCCTGAGAAATGATTATAACGGAAAATAAAAAACCAATGATTATTTGTGTTTTCATATCTACAAAATTTGATTTTTAACATCAAAGTAATATAGAACTCGCTCTTTTGTCCATCGCCAAAAGCGATACATTTATCAGGCTCGTTTCATAATACACAATAGTTTAGATCAACGCAAATGTACAAAAATAAGAATACTTTTTTTCACTTGCATTAATTTTGAAAGATTATGAAGGATTTTTGAATGAATTTGCCGCCCCCATAGCCTAATTTTGGCTGTTATTTTTTAAATATATCAAAAAATACATTTAAAAATTCTAATACAATAGATATAATATAATTATGAAAAAACGACTTGCACTCTCTTTTAACACAAGTTAACAAAGCAAAAAAAATCATTCAACATAGAATTTGTTGGATTGAAGGAGAACATTCGCCTAATTTGTTAAACACTTAACTATTATTTTATTATGAAAAAAATGAAAGTAAAATTTCTTCATTTATTATTGTTGGGATTGACAATGAACCTATTCTTTGTTTCATCCGCATTCTCCCAACAAAATGTATCCGGAACCGTAATCGACGAAATCGGCGATCCCATAATCGGCGCCAATATTGTTGAAACAGGTTCCGTGAGCAACGGCACCATAACTGATATGGATGGAAAATTCACACTGAGTGTAGCTGGTTCAAATGCTTCATTAACCGTTTCCTATATCGGTTATCAAGCTGTCACATATCCGTTAAACGGGCAAACGAGTGTGACAATCACCCTGAAAGAAGATTTACAAAACTTAGATGAAGTGGTCGTTGTAGGTTACGGAGTTGTCAGAAAACGTGACTTAACAGGATCTATCGCTTCCGTAAAAGGAGATAAAATACAAGAAGTTGCCGCCGCCAACCCCTTAGATGCCTTGCAAGGTCGGGCTGCCGGTATTACCGTTATGCAAACCAGTGCGACTCCCGGTGGAAGTACTTCTATCCGTATTCGTGGAAACAGATCCTTAAAAGCGGATAATAGCCCTTTATATGTAGTAGATGGGATTCCCATTGTTGGCGGACTTAGCGAAATGAACTCTTCCGATATTGAATCCATGGAAGTACTGAAAGATGCCTCCGCAACAGCAATTTATGGTTCCCGAGGTGCAAACGGGGTCATCCTGATTACCACCAAAAAAGGGAAAGCGGGCAAAACGGAAATCAGCTACAACGGTTACTTCGGACTACAGGAAGCCTCCCGGGTGGTAGACGTTTTTAACGGAGCCGAATGGATTGAAATGGTACGGGAAGCAAACCGTGCCACCACAAAAACAACTCCCTACCCACTGAAACCGTCTTTGGACAGTGACCGGAAAATCGGTTATTTTATCGCTGCCCCGGATGTTTGGAGTAAAATCGAAAACAGCTATGATACCGATGGCAACTGGCATCCCGAATGGGTTCAGGATAATGACTGGATGGGGAATGCCTTGCAAACAGCTCCGATGCAAAACCACGAGGTAAGCGTCCGGGGAGGCTCGGAACAACTTCAGATGGCTGCATCGGCTACCTATTATAGTCAGGATGGTATTGTAAAAGGACAGGATTATCAACGTTATTCGATCCGTTTCAATTTTAACTGGCAATTGAATGACTATGTAAAAATCGGAGGAAACACACAATTCTCCCATTCCGACAGAACACCAGGCAACAACCTTTTCCAAGACACAAGACTCATTTACCCTTTATGCGATATTTATGACGAAAACGGAAATTACACCACCAACCGCCCGGGTAACGACCCGCAACTATGGAATCAATTCCTGAACCTGGAAAACAAGAAAAGAGAAATGAAAAGAGACCGCTTCACCGGAAGTTATTATTTAGAGGCAAAATTACCTCTTGATATAGTCTACCGGACAAATGTGGGTATCGAAATTAGTCCCTACACAAATAATGAATTTTTCGGTATGTGGGGATCTGATCGTGCAGGCGCAAGTCAGGCCCGCGCGATCAATAGGGCGGAAAATCGCCGCACTTACACATGGGAAAACATGTTGATGTATAATAAACAAATCAATAGAGACAACAACATCGGAGTGACATTGATGCAATCCATCCAGCAGGATACCGAAGAGAAAAACGCAATCGAGGTGAGAGATCTTCCTTACGAAAACCAGTTATGGTATAACGTAGGTACCGCACAAACAATTGATAAGGTATCCAGCGACTATATCCGTTGGCGATTAGCCTCTTTCATGGGGCGTGTGAATTATAACCTCAAAGATAAATACTTGCTGACCGTTTCGGCCCGTTACGATGGTTCTTCCCGTTTGGCAGAAGGCCATAAATGGGTATTATTCCCCTCTGCGGCCTTAGCATGGCGCGTCAATGAAGAGTCTTTCCTGAAAGATGTGGAGGTATTAAGTAATCTGAAATTAAGAGTCGGTTACGGTATCACCGGAAATACAGCCATTGATCCTTATAAAACGCAAGGTAGTCTGGAATATGGACGTTATACGTATGGGTCCAGCGGTGTTTTATCATTCTTTCAGAAAGAAATGCCGAATCCATACCTTACATGGGAAAAAACAGCACAATGGAACGCCGGTATCGACTTTGGCTTTTTCAACGGCCGTGTCGGCGGTGTGATTGATGTATATCAGCAAAACACAAATGATCTTCTGATGGAAAGACAATTACCCATTGTTTCCGGTTTCTCAGACGTAACATCCAATATCGGAAAAATCCGTAACAGAGGGATAGAAGTCACAATTAATACGGTAAACATAGATAAGAAAAACTTCAAATGGAACACAGACTTTATGTTTGCAGCCAATAAGGAAGAAATCACGGAACTTTACAACGGAAAAGAGGATGATCCGGGAAATGGCTGGTTTATCGGAGAGCCGGTAAAAGTATTCTATGATTACAAATCCGATGGTATCTGGCAATTGGAAGATAAAGAGGAATTAGCGAAGTGGGGAGGTATATTCAAACCGGGTGATATAAAAATTGTCGATAAAAACGGAGATTATAAAATCACAGCAGACGACCGTTTCATTCTTGGCCAGATAGAGCCCAAAATAACATTGAGTATGAGTAATTATTTCTATTACAAGAATTTCGACCTCAACTTCTTCCTGAACGGTGCATTCGGACAGATGAGAAAATTCAACAGCGGCCTGAGATTGAGCGGCCGGTACAATGGAGCTAAAGTTAACTACTGGAGGATTATCGGAGAAGATGAAAGCGGGAACCTGATCAGCAACCGTAGCAACGAAGCGCCGCGTCCTAACATTGACTTTGAAAATCCGAGCTATATTGACGCGCTTTATTATCAGGACGCATCTTTTGTTCGCCTGAAAAGTGTGACTTTAGGCTACAATCTGCCGAAAAATATAACCCACAAATTAGGTATCAGCAAACTGAGGATTTACGGATCCATCGATAATGTATTCGTAATAACCGATTATACCGGCATCGACCCGGAATTAGGGAACAAAGATGACAATCTTGAGTTTAACGAACCTATGCCAAGAACATACCGTGTAGGGGTTAACCTGACTTTCTAATTGTAGAATAATATTAAAATAAATGATTTATGAAAAATATAGTAAGAAATAATTTGTTCATCATATTAGCAACTCTCTCTTTTTCTTCCTGCGAATCTTTTCTGGAAGAGAAAGTGGTCAGTGGAGTTTCGTATGATTTTTTTGAGACAAAGACCGGAATGGAAACAGCAGTAAATGGCATTTATACCACTATGCGCTGGTATGTAGGAGGAGAACGCTATTATACTTTCACCGAATATGGCGTTGATTATGTCTGGGAAGGTGCTGACGGAGGAAATAAAGATGCGTTCAATAAATACAGTGCACAAATGAACTCCGGATTCAATCTCATCTATGAATTTTGGGAAAATAACTACAAAGGGATCAATCGTGCCAATACCGCATTGATGTATCTTCCCAAAGTGAAAGATATGACAGATTCGGAAAAAGCGACCCGCGAAGGAGAACTCCGTTTTATGCGGGCGTACTTCTATTTTGACCTGGTGCAACATTTCGGAGCTATTCCGCTGACATTAGATGGTAACGTGACCGAAATCATGACAGATTTCCCGAGAACCCCGATAGCAGACGTATACAAGGCAATTATTGAAGATCTGGAAAAAGCTTATAACATTTTGCCCGAACAACAATCCAACAGGGGACGCGCCACCAAATGGGCCGCTTGCAACCTGTTGGCCAAAGTCTATCTGACGAGAGGAAGTGCAGTCAAGGATCAACGCGGACAACAATCCTCTGATATACAGAATGCATTAAACTATGCGAAAGCGGTCATCGAATCCGGCAAATATGCACTTGAATCGGATTATAAAAATACGTTCAGTATTTCCGGTCAAAAAACATCTTTGGAAACGATTTTCGCCATTGAGTTTACCGAAGAAATCCTATTTAACGGAGACGGAAATAAAATGCATCTTTACTGGGTTCCAACCTACGAAAACATTCCGGGCTTACAAAGGGATATCGCGCAAGGACGCGCCTGGAAACGGGTAAGACCGACGCCTTATTTCCAGACGAAATTATTTGACATGAAAAACGATTCCCGTCTACTTAAAATGTTTAAGTGGGTATATTGGGCGAACAGAGCTTCTTCTATCCCTGTTTGGAAGGACAAATATTATTACGTTAATGAGAGTGGAGCAACTACGAGCGACCTGCTTTATGAAACACCGGCGGAATTAGTCGGAAAACCTAAATTCCAGATTGGAGATACGGCGGCCTATTTTATCCCCAAATACTACGGAGCGAAAGACCGGACAGGAAAAGTATTAGATGTGGAAAAAGACCGTGAGTTACAAAAAGCAGTCGCGATGAGCCCCTATTCACTGTATCCTGTCGACAATAATACAAACCACTTTTTTCCCGGTTTGTTGAAATGGTTAGATCCGAACAGACCCGATATGAACTACGAGCAAGGATCGCGTAACTTCACCCGTATGCGTTTCGGAGAGACTTATCTGATTGCGGCCGAAGCAGCGGGGAGAATGGGTAATTATGAACTGGCGGCCCAATACATCAATGTTGTCCGCAAAAGAGCCGCATATAAAGAAGGCGAAGCCAAACCGAAAGAATGGTATTTCGCTGAAGGCAGCACTCCGGCCGAGTATGAAAAGTCAACGGAAGAAGCCAATAAAGTGACGGCTAACGATATCAGCAGCAACTTCATTAACTTTATGTTAGATGAGCGTTGCCGTGAAATGTTCGGAGAAATGAACCGGTGGGAAGATCTGGTACGTACGGAAACCCTATACGAAAAAGTAAAGGCGTACAACCCGGACGCAGCAACAAACATCAAAGAATATCACAAATTGCGTCCGATTCCGCAGAAGCATATCGACCGCCTTTCCCCCAAACCAACAGGAGGCGATGCACAAAATGAAGGTTATTATTAAATTATATGCGGGCAATTGATTGTTTAGAGACATGAAAAAACGCTCCTCTTCAGAAATACGGGAGGAGCGTTTTACTTGTATAAATTTCTTTTTATTTTTTAATTAATATCTGTACACATGAGACAATTTCGTAAAATAGTTTTGTTTTCTTTCATCATAACAGTCATTTTCCAAACGAAGGCATTCGCCACGGAAATAACCTACAATGTACAAAATATAAGATCAACTATCTCGCTGAAAACTCCCGGAAATCCGGCAATCGATTATCCGGTAAATTTTTATCCGAAAACGCCAGATAATCAAACCTTTGAACTCCGGGCAAAAGAAATCATCCCCGTATCTCTCCAACAAAAAATTGAGGATAAACATGGAGAAAAAATCATTACATTGATTATCAAAGCTCAGGAAGATATTTATTTTAATTACTCTCAGACATTGAATACCGGATTCGCACATGATGAATGTTTATTCTACCTGCCGGGATTCTGGTATCGCCGGAATTTACGTTCTCCTGAAAATGCGCCATCTCTCCGCGCAGCAGACAGCTGGACTGTCCGGGAAGACAGGCTAAGCGCTCCTTTATCGGGAATTTTCAACGAAAAGACCGGAAATTATTTGACTGTAATTCGTATCGATGATTTTAAAAATGAGGCATTAACGACACACAAAGAAGGAGAAGTTATACTTTCCGGCAAAACTTCAATCGGATCGTTAGGCTTTAAAAATAATAACGGTAATGCGGCGCTTTCATTCGGATTTCCTTACTATGAAACCCCCAAAAGCTATATAAGAAAACTCACTTTAGCCCCTTCTGTAAAAGCGTTTCAATATTTAAAAAAAGGAGAAAGCCTGGAATTAGTCTGGAGGCTCAACGAAGGACACATAGCAAATTACGGTGATTTTATAACAGAAACATGGAAGTATTGTTACGACGTTTATGCTCCGGAAGAATTAAGTAATACCTATTCCACCGGAAAAATGAAAGAAACATTAAGCAAATATTTTTTACAGAGTTATGTCAGCGATAAAGAACTCCGGTATACATCCGGAGCTCACATACGTGTGGATAATTGTAAACCTTCCGCCATTGCGGAAGTCGGTTTCATCGGTCGCGTGCTACTCAATGCGTTTAACGCACTTGAATACGGAGAAGAACAAAAAAATGACTTATTAGCCGGACAGAGCAGGGATATTTTCGACTCATACCTGAAAAAAGGGTTTACAGCAGCCGGCTTTTTCAGGGAATTTGTTGATTTCAATAACCTTGACAATGAAGCAATTCTCAGTATCCGAAGACAATCCGAAGGAACGTATGCCATGCTTTTATTCCTGCAATATGAAAAAAACAAGGGAAGAAAACATCCTGAGTGGGAACAAAAAATTAAACAAATCTTAGATATGTTATTGAAGCTACAAAAAGCGGACGGAAGCTTTCCCAGAAAATTCAAAGACGATTTTTCACTCGTGGACGAAAGTGGTGGAAGTACGCCTTCTGCAACAGTACCATTAGTGCTGGGATATAAATATTTCAAAGATAAACGCTATATAGAAGGAGCTAAGAAAAGCGTGAATTTCTTAGAAAAGGAAATTATTTCTCAATCGGATTACTTCTCGTCGACACTGGATGCAAATTGCGAAGACAAAGAAGCATCTTACTACGCCTCTGTAGCCACTTATTATTTAGCAATGGCTTCCAAAGGAAAAGAAAAAGAACATTACATCTCCCTCTGTAAACAGTCTGCCTATTTCGCGGCATCCTGGTATTATGTATGGGATGTTCCGTTTGCTCAGGGACAAATGTTAGGTGATATCGGCTTTAAAACAAGGGGTTGGGGAAATGTGTCGGTCGAAAATAATCATATTGATGTGTTTATTTTTGAACTGGCGCACATTTTAAACTGGCTTTCCAAAGAAACCGGAGAGACACGTTTTGCGTCTTTATCGCAAGTTATCAGCAGTTCCATGCGCCAGCTATTACCGCATGAAGGACATTTATGCGGTATTGCAAAAACAGGATACTATCCGGAAGTAGTGCAACATACAAGTTGGGATTACGGAAAAAACGGAAAAGGATTTTACAATGATATTTTTGCGCCCGGCTGGACAGTCGCTTCTTTATGGGAATTACTATCTCCCGGACGTGTAGAAAGCCTCTTCGAATTCGGCAAATAAAAGCTTGTTCCTCAAATATAAAAACCGTACCTTAGATGCGCAAAAATATTCTAAACATCAAAATCAAGAGTTCATCATTTTAATAACATAATAAGCATGAAAAAGACAGCATTAATGATTTGTGCCTGCTTGCTAACCGCAAGCCTGCACGCACAATGGTCTCCCGTAGGAGATAAACTGAAAACGGAATGGGCTGAAAAAATCAATCCGCAAAACGTATTACCGGAATACCCGCGTCCGTTGATCGAACGTAACCAATGGAACAATCTGAACGGACTTTGGGAGTATGCTATTACCACACGTGGAGCAGCAAAACCGGCAAGCTTTGACGGAAAAATACTTGTTCCTTTTGCCATCGAATCTTCTCTTTCAGGTGTAATGAAAGAAGTCGGCGAACAAAATGAACTCTGGTATAAACGCGAATTTACGATTCCGGCTAACTGGAAAGGAAAAAACATTGTGCTGAACTTTGGCGCTGTAGACTGGAAAACCGACGTATTTATAAATGATATCATGATTGGCTCCCACAAAGGCGGATTTACTCCTTTTTCCTTCGATATCACCCCATTCCTGACAGGAAAGTCAAAACATAAATTAGTTGTCCGCGTATGGGATCCGACAAACAAAGGCTTCCAGCCAAGGGGCAAACAAGTAGAAAACCCGGAAAGCATCTGGTATACCCCAGTAACGGGCATCTGGCAAACGGTATGGTTAGAACCGGTGGCGACAAACCATATTACGGCTATTAAAACAATTCCATGCATCGAAAGCGGCTCATTGAGCATAACTGTCTCAACATCAAAATGTAGCACAAATGATGTCATTGAAATAAAAATGTTGGATAAAGGAAAAGTAATTGCTACGGCAAAGGGTTTGTCCGGTTATGAAATACGCTTGGCTGTCCAAAATCCGACACTGTGGGATACGCAAAACCCATACTTGTATGACATGAAGGTTTCCGTAATCTCTTCAGGAAAAGTCACGGACGAAGTAAAATCATACGCCGCATTCCGCAAAATATCAACAAAACGCGATGCGAACGGTATCATGAGAATGCAACTCAACAACAAAGATTTATTCCATTTCGGCCCGCTGGATCAGGGATGGTGGCCCGACGGATTATATACGGCTCCTACGGACGAAGCGCTTCTTTACGATATTAAAAAGACAAAGGAGTGGGGATTCAACATGATTCGCAAACATGTAAAGGTAGAACCGGCGCGCTGGTATTATCATTGCGATAAAGAAGGCATCCTCGTATGGCAGGATATGCCAAGCGGCGACATGGGCAACCAGTGGGCGATGCACGAATATAACGGAGGAACTGACAAAAAACGAACAAAGGAATCAATTGATAATTTCTATCAGGAATGGAAAGAAATCATGAATTTGTGTATGTCTAATCCGTCAGTTGTTGTATGGGTACCATTCAACGAAGCATGGGGACAATTTGATACGGAAAAGGTCGCGGAGTGGACAAAAACGTATGATCCTTCCCGTTTAGTGAACCCGGCAAGCGGCGGAAACCACCGTCCATGCGGTGACATACTTGACCTGCATAATTATCCGGGACCAAGAATGTTCCTTTTCGACCCGGCACGCGTTAATGTGTTAGGAGAATACGGAGGTATAGGCCTTGCCATGGACAATCATCTGTGGTGGAACAAACGTAACTGGGGATATGTACAATTTAAAAATGAAGATGAAGTCACGGCGGAATACGTAAAATACGCGAAAGAACTTCAGGACATGGTAAAACGTGGCTTCTCCGGAGCAGTATATACACAGACCACCGACGTGGAAGGCGAAGTAAACGGCCTGATGACATACGACCGCAAAAAAATCAAGATCAACGAATCTGCCGTACGCAAAGCCAATCAAGATATTATCAACGAACTCAAATAAATAATTAGATCGGAGAAAAAACGCAAGGGAATGAAAATCCAGAAAACAAATGCCGCTCGCTTATTGGATAAGGCCGAAGTTCCTTATGAACTGGTTCCTTATGAAGTTGATGAAAACGACCTTGCGGCTACGCACGTAGCAGAACAGTTGAATGAAGATATAGCGCAAGTGTTCAAGACGCTTATTCTGCGTGGCGATCGTAACGGGTTGTTTGTTTGTGTAATTCCGGGAGATGCTGAGGTAGATCTGAAAAAGGCGGCCAAAGCATCGGGAAACAAAAGCGCGGAAATGATACAAATGAAAGAACTGTTGCCCTTAACCGGCTACATTCGAGGTGGTTGCTCTCCAATAGGCATGAAAAAGCCGTTTCCTACCTACATTCACGAATCATGCAACCGGTTTGAATCCATATACGTCAGCGCCGGACAACGCGGACTCCAATTGAAACTTTCTCCTTCGCAACTGTCTGACTTTATCCACGCGACAATAACAGATTTAATATCACAATAAAAAATCAGGCGAGTGTTTTATATTTACACTCGCCTGATTTTTATAGAAAATTTTTCAGATCAATAACGATAATGATCCGCTTTATACGGCCCTCCTACAGGAACACCAATATAATCAGCCTGCTCCGATGTCAGTTTTGTAAGTTTTACCCCAATGCGTTCCAGATGCAAACGCGCAACTTCTTCATCTAAATGTTTCGGTAAACGGTAAACATCTATCGCGTAAGAATTTTGCCACAATTCGATTTGTGCCAGTGTTTGGTTTGTAAATGAATTACTCATTACAAACGACGGATGTCCGGTTGCACAACCCAAATTCACTAAACGGCCTTCAGCTAATAAGAATATAGCATGTCCGTCAGGAAAAGCATATTTATCTACCTGCGGTTTAATATTCGTATGCTTGATACCCGGGAAGTTAACCAACTGATTCACCTGTATTTCGTTGTCAAAATGACCGATATTACAAACAATCGCCTGATCCGGCATAGCTTTCATGTGATCAATTGTGATGATATCACGATTTCCGGTAGTCGTAACAAAAATATTTCCTTCTTTGACTGCCTCCTCCATAGTTGTCACTTCAAAACCTTCCATCGCGGCCTGTAAAGCGCATATCGGATCAATTTCCGTAACAATAACCCTGGCCCCATACGAACGCATGGAATGCGCGCAACCTTTACCCACATCACCATAACCTGCAACAACCACAACTTTTCCCGCAATCATCACATCCGTAGCACGTTTGATCCCGTCAGCCAAGGATTCACGGCACCCGTACAGATTATCAAATTTGGATTTAGTAACCGAGTCATTCACATTGATTGCAGGAACAAGCAATTCACCGCGCTCCATCATCTGGTACAAACGGTGTACACCTGTTGTTGTTTCTTCCGAAACACCTTTCATTTCAGCAACCATACGATGCCAGCGCTGCGGATCTTCGGCCAAAATTTCTTTTAATGTATCAAGGATTACCTGTTCTTCGTGATTACTTCCTTTGCGATCAATTGTCGAAGCGTCATTTTCCGCTTTGTAACCCCAATGGAAAAGCAGAGAAGCATCTCCACCATCGTCTACAATCAGATTCGGGCCTTTTCCTCCCGGAAAACGCAAAGCCTGATCAGTACACCACCAATATTCTTCCAGCGATTCACCTTTCCAGGCAAAAACAGGAATACCCGCTGCTGCGATAGCCGCTGCCGCATGATCCTGCGTAGAAAAAATATTACAACTTGCCCAGCGTACTTCCGCGCCTAAGCTTACCAATGTTTCGATAAGTACGGCTGTCTGTATCGTCATGTGCAACGATCCCATGACACGCGCGCCTTTCAGTGGCTGCTTACCTTCGTACTTTTTTCGTAGGGCCATCAGGCCCGGCATTTCGTGTTCAGCGATTTCAATCTCTTTGCGTCCGAAATCAGCCAATTGGATATCTGCCACTTTATAAGGCAGATCATTTGGAAATAAGTGTGACATAAATTTTATATTACTGAATTTTAAAGTCTGCAAAGATAGTGATTTATTTTTACTTTAAATTTCGCCTGAAGATGCTTTTTGCTGCAATACACGCGAATGTGGCGGAACACCATTTGTCAACCAAACATTACCCCCGATAACGGAATCATGTCCAATCGTAATACGCCCCAAAACCGTAGCGTTGGAGTAAATCACCACATTGTCCTCAATAATCGGATGACGGGGAACATTTTTCGGATTGCCGCATTCATCCAAAACGAAATTTTTAGCGCCCAACGTAACGCCTTTATAAAGATTCACATGTTTACCAATGATTGCCGTTTCACCTATTACGACACCCGTTCCATGATCTATACTGAAATATTCTCCAATCTGCGCTCCGGGATGAATATCGATTCCTGTCACCGAATGTGCCAGCTCGGTAATTATACGAGGTAGAACAGGGATTCCCAACAGCAATAATTCATGAGCCACACGATAGTGGATCATTGCCTGGATGCTCGGATAACAAATGATGACTTCTCCCGTGCTTTTAGCAGCAGGGTCATTATCGAACATCGCTTGTACATCCGTACAAAGCAAGCGCTTTATTTTTGGTATTTTCTCAAGAAAAGACATGGCCAACAATTCCGCATCTCCCGCGTTCATCACATCGGATTCATGTTCCGTAAAGAAAAGTAAACTATTCCGGATCTGTTCGGTAAGCAGAAAATTCAACTTTTCCATTTGCATACCGAGATAATACTGGCGTGTACTTCCATTAGACCCTGCTTCGCTGAAAAACCCGGGAAAAACAATTTCTTTCACAAGAAAAATGAGTTCTTTCAACTTTGTCATATTGGGGAGCGACTGCCCGTCTTTCTGCGGAATATTTTTATATTCATTGCATTCGCAATCATTTAAGGCCTCGATATTCTTCTGAATAAGATCTGCTAATTGAGTCATTGTCTAAATTTATTTCATTGATATGGACAAAGGTAAGCAAATTTTCACCTTTCGGGAAATTTCCATTGAGTATCATTCGTATGGGATTTTTTCATAAGCCCTTTCAATTTTGCGACGATATCAGGATGAGATACCGCAACATTCTTCGTTTCTCCCCGATCAACAGACAAATCATAAAGTTCTGTCACCGGATCGGATTCTATACTTTTACGAACGGCTTTCCAGTTTCCTTTTCTCACAGCCTGGCTGGGACTTTCATGAAATTCCCAATAAAAATAATCATGCACTTTTCTCTTTTTTCCTTTCATGTCAGAGAGAAAAGAAATTCCATCCAATCCTTTGGGAATTTTAGCTCCGGTGATCTCACAAAATGTCGGAAACACATCCCAGAATGCGGAGGGCGTATCGATTGTCCGTCCGGACTGAATCACCTGAGGCCAGTAAGCAATCATCGGGACACGGATACCACCTTCGTACAAATCTCTCTTAATTCCGCGCAAGCCACCGCCACTGTTGAAAAATTCGGGATCAGCCCCACCTTCTTTATGCGGGCCATTGTCGGAAGTAAAAATGATCAACGTATTCTGATCGATTCCCAATTCTTCCAATAATTGACGTATACGTCCCACATCTCCGTCCAAACGGGTAATCATGGCTGCAAACGCAGCACGCGGATAAGGTTGTCCACCGAATTCTCCCGCGTAATGTTGTCCCGAAGGCCATGGATTCGGCTCATCGTACATTCCTTTGAATTTATCTAATTCATCATCCGGAACAATCAATTCGGCATGCGGAATCGTCACGGAAAGGTATAAGAAAAAAGGTTGATCCTTGTTTTCCGTGATGAATTGGGTCGCCTTTTCCATAAATAAATCTTCGGAGTAATATTTCTTCTCTTTCGGATCGATATTCAGGGTGATTTTTTGATCATTCTCAAACATGAATTTAGGATAATAAAAGTGAGCGTGCCCCTGTCCGAGGTGCCCGTAAAAATAATCAAATCCCTGATTATTGGGATGCCCTTCTGTACCAGGTCCGCCTAAACCCCACTTGCCGATACAAGCAGTCGTATAATCCTGTTCCTTAAGGCATTCCGCTACTGTTTTGTATTTCGCGGGCAATGCCGTGTCGTAAACTTCACCATCAATTCTCACAGAGTTGTTTCCACGAATAGGAGCATGTCCCGTATGCAGGCCCGTCATCAATGAACATCGTGATGGCGCGCTGACCGTACATCCGGCATAATGATTCGTAAACCTTAATCCTTGGGCTGCCAAAGCGTCTAAGTTAGGCGTTGTAAATTTAGTTTGCCCATAGCAACTCAGATCACCATATCCTAAATCGTCCGCGAGAATATAGATGATATTGGTTTTGTTGCTCTTCGCCTTTTCCGATTTTTCTCCTGCGTGGGCAAGCGCCACACTTGTCCCGCAAAGGGCTAAAGTCAATGTTTGTTTTCCTGATAGTTTCATATATGCATAAATATTTTTCATAGTGCAAATCTAATATAAAATGAAGAAAAATAAAAAGGCTGTCTTTACAACAGCCTTTTTATTAAAAATTCAATTAGTCGGAGTCGGCCAGCCCGGATTATTCGGAGCCAGATTCGGATTTAATATGATTTCATTCGTAGGAACACAATACAGATAATATTGATCAATCCAGCCTAAACCGCTGGCTACCGGATCGGCATACCGATAGATATAACCCGGCGTTCCATCTTTACGAGGGGTGGCTCCGGGAGCATCAATTACCTGGAAAGAAGCCAGATAGGTGGCATCACTCGTCCACATACCATATTGTTGGCGATTAATATACCATTTGGCACATTTCCAACGGCGAACATCATAGAAACCAAAGCCCTCGCCCATCAATTCAATCATGCGTTCACGACGGATTTCCCAAAGCACCGGATCAATTTTAGTTCCACTGTCGTCAGTACCGCGATTCGGGTCAAAAGAATCATTAATTTCCGCAACAGTCATATCGGCAACACCGGCACGGGCACGCAACAAATTGATTGTTCTGTTGGCGATTTCCTGTGTGAATTTCCCTTGTTCGTATAAACATTCGGCATAATTCAACAAGACTTCTTCAATCTTGAAAATCGGAAAGTCTGATTTACTGGTTGGTTTATTTCCGTTTTCTTCCCAGTTTGCATAGAATTTCCAAACGTAATAACCTGTACGGCAAGCCTGAAATGCCACCCCAAAGCCAATGAAGTGAGGACTTTCATTTAAAGGCGAATTACCCCAGTTTTGTGTCGGCAATCGTTTCATACCCTGAGCCTGATCCCCGCCGCCAGGCCGGGATGACCCCTGGGCATTGTTTATACCCATGATATCAATATATTCACGACCAGGGTCGTCTGCCGCAGGTGTAACATAATGCCAGTTTCCGTCGGAAGGAAGGTAAGGAGCTGTCAGATCCGCATCTGTCCCTTTGCCCGAAAGCACCTTAAACGGAGGTTGTATCACATGATAGAGACGAGGATCGCGATTACGGAATGTAGCATACGGATCCTTATCTCCCGCATACAAAGATGAATTAGAAATTGTTTTCCCGTCTTTACATAAATACATATCAATTGTATGTTTCGGCATTTCCACATCATGAGCAGCAATGTGTTCATAATCGGAAAAACGGGAACTTGTCAACGGATAGGCCAATTCTTTGTAGAGTATAATACCCGGAATTCCTTTTAAGCTCGATGTCGTCCATAATTCTCCATATCCTGCTGCAGGAACCGGATTACCGGCTGCATTCTTATCTACGCCTTTATAAAGCGTAGTATATTTAGACATCAACTTTTCAGAATAACTAGCGCAAGCTGTAAAATACTTGTCAGTATCACCTGATCCATGATATTTACGCCAAGTTGCTTCACGCAACGCAAAACGGGAGATAACAGCGCGAACAACGTCCCCATTAACCGTATTGTCTCCATCACTTTTCTTATCGATATTGGCTTCCGCCCATATCAAACGTTCCAAAACTTTGTCGGCAACCTCTTTACGTGGCATTCGAGGCCCTAAATTTTCAGGCGTTTCATCAGTCAGAACAATATCAACCCAAGGCACATCATTGAAACGATCAATCAATTCCATATACCAAAATGAATGGAACAAATAACCCACAGCGCGCCAATGGTCGGCTTCGTCAGCCGTCAAGACACCATCATTCAGATGCGAAAGCATAATATTGACACGGCGAATATATTCAAAATTCCAGCCATTACCATCGGTTGAAGGAGTGACTGTTTTTATGGAGTATTGGTTCTGAGAACCAGTTCGTCCCAAATATCCGGCCCAGAAATCACCTCTATAACAAGATTCCGTTCCGGTTGTATTTGTGGAAGTTACAATTGATTTATCAGAAAACATAGCATAGCACTTCCACATATAATCCTGATAAGTAGAGTAAGTCAAAAACGCATTCGCTTCCGACAGATCAGTGACCGGTTCACGATCCAAAAAACCGTCATCGCAGGAGAAGAAAAATGTCCCGGATAAAACGATTAATGCCGATATAATTATTTTTTTCATACTGTCTAAAAATTAAAGAGTTACACTTAAACCAAATGAAATCGTACGGTATGCGGGGAAAGTCCAGCTTACTGTTTCAGGATCATAACCATGAGGCAATGAAGAGAATGTCGCCAGATTTTCAACACCCACAAAAAGCTTCAACCCACTGAGTTGGGCTTTGCGTAAAACAACAGGGTCAAAATTGTACGAGAGCGTTACATTCTTTATACGCAAATAAGCCGCGTTGGATAATAACCGGTCGTTCACTCTTTTATTTGAACTCCATGTACTGGCCGTTGCCTGATTATAAATACGAGGTAAAAGAGCATTCGGATTTGCCGCCTGATAATCTCCATTGGCAAGATCAACCGGGCTCCAATAATCTCGCTGATAATCGGAAACAGCTGTAAACATATCACCTGCCTGGAATGGCAAATAATTTGCATCCCCCAACCAATAGTCACGTTTACCAACTCCCTGTAGTACGGCGGACAAATCAAAACCCTTATAATTCACGCCCAAAGTCCCTCCGAGCAGATAACGAGGCTGATTATTTCCGATAATCTTCCGATCTCCCGGATCATCAGCAGTTCCGGCTCCTTCTGTAATTGTATTGGCAGGAGTCTGGTCTCCCGCGTCACTCAGATTTTTGAACTTATAATCTCCGGGCCTTAACGTATTCGTATTGCCTTGAATCTTCGTCACATCATCTTTCAACTGCCAGGTCGTTGTATTTTGGAAATCATCAATCGTGTAAAATCCGTCAACTACATAACCCCAGATTTCACCCAGAGCCCGTCCCGGATAATAATTCCATGTGTCTCCTGTTTTAAGTATCTTCGCGTTATTATCATCGTATTTCGTGATCTTCGACGTATAATCGGAAATATTGAATCCGAAGCGGTAACCAACCGAACCAATCTGATCATTCCAGCTAATGCTTGCTTCCCAACCGCGAGTACGCATATCAGCCGTGTTTTGATAAGGAGCGGAAGCTCCTACAACTCCGGGAAGCTGCATACCCGGAGCCAACATCCCTTTTGTATTACGTTGATACCAGTCATAAGATCCGCTCAAACGATTTTTAAACAACGTGATGTCCACCCCGCCATCAATTGTTTCAACGGTTTCCCACGTAAAATTAGTACGCACCAATTCCGGAGGATTGATATAATTTACCTGCGCGCCGCCATTTAACCAGTTATCCCCACTGGCTGCCCAAACTCCCGAAGCCATTGTCGGTAGAAAAGTATACGGATTAATATTTTGGTTTCCGAGATTACCCCACGATACACGCAATTTTAAGGTATTCATCCAGTTCTTCGAACCCTGCATAAATGATTCTTCAGCCACATTCCATCCGGCAGAAAACGACGGAAAAAACCCGAAACGTTCCCCTTTTGGAAATTTGGAAGAGCCGTCATATCGTCCGTTAAATTCAAATAAGTACCTGTTTTGGTAGTTATAATTGAATCTTACAAAAACACCGCGTAGCGCGACTTCCTCATATTTTTCAGTAGGATATTTTCCGTCGGCGGATGTCCTTTCCAAAGAAGGCACACTGATTACGGATTGTCCCTCAACTTTAGCCTCCAGCATTTCATAATGGCTGGACTCCTGGTTAAAACCTGCCATCAACTTAAAATTATGTTCTTTCCAATCTTTTGTATAAGTACCATACAGGTTGATCGCATTGTAATCCGTAAAATAATGCTGCTTCGTATAAGTGATCTTACCCGGAGCTAACAGCGTACTTTGCTGAATACTGGTAGTAGTGTATTGTCCGGTATAATAGTCATACCGGGTATCTTTTTTATCAAATGTATATTCAAAAATAGCTTCAAAACCGGCAAAAGGCCTGAAAATTGATTTGGTGAAAATACGAGGATTGGCGACTGTTGTCGTCGGATAACCACCATAAATCAAATTATTCAATGGGGTATCGGTCGGATAATCTCCGTCCAAACCATATAAATCTCCGGGAATAATCCCTTCCGGCGTATAAGACAATAAGCGGGTACTAAAAAGACCTGACTGCCCCTGTGCTTGAGGAACGCTCCTTTCGGAACTGGCATACTTAATATCCAATTCCTGCGTAAACCATGTATATAAATCCGCAGAAACAAAAGAGGAGATATTCATTCTCTGATACTTATCCTTGTCTGTCACCATCGGCCCATTCTGTTTTGCTAATCCGGCAGACATACGGTATCGAATTTTATCGGAAGACCCTGCAAACGAAAGGTTATGGTTTTGCATAAAACTGGTTTCCACCAATTGTTTGTACGGATTACGCTCTCTCAAGTAATAGACTTTTCCATCGTCAGGGTTTTTATACATCCCATCTCCGACAATGTCAAAAGAAGAAGGATTACTCTTATATTGACCTAATAGTTGAACCCATGTGTCTACATTTTGTGCGGCGGCCCAATATGAATTGCTGGCTCCTGTTTCTTTATACATGCGGAAATAATCGGTCAACGACGCCTGTTGAGGTAAATTAATGGCATTTTCAAAAGAAAGATTATTATTATAATTGATTGTAAACTTCGTTCCGGTTTTAGGGGCTTTGGTTTTTACAATAATTACACCTCCTGCTCCACGCGCACCATATATAGCGGCAGATGCAGCATCTTTCAATACCGAAATAGATTCGATATCTTCAGGATTCAGCATATTCAGGTCGCCTTCCACATTGTCGATCAATACAAGCGGAGCGATATCAGCGCCATAAGTAACCGTTCCATCGTCTTTTACGACCTTTACTCCTACCGAATAAGCTCCACGGATTTGAAGTGTTTTTGATTTTCCCACTTCATGGCTTCCTGATACCAAAAGACCCGGAACAGCTCCCTGCAACGCATCTCCTGCGTTAATGATCGGACGATCGCCCAATGTTTCATTCATTTTAACTGAACTTACGGCTCCGGTCAGATTCGCTTTCCGTTGGCCGCCAAATCCAACAACCACTACCTCATCAAGGGCTTGAGAATCTTCAGCCATTTGAATATTTATATTCTTTTCATTATTCACAATCCGTTCAACAGGCTGAAATCCGAGGTATGAAAACAAAAGCGTTTCTCCCGGATTCACCTGAATAGAATAATTTCCATCAAAATCACTGATTGTTCCCCGGCTTGTACCCTTGACAACAATATTTGCCCCGGCAACAGGATCCTTATAAGCATCCGTAATAACTCCCGTAACGATTTGGCCTTGCTGTTGAACAACCTGAACCGAAGCAGACTTTACGCTTTCATTTTTACTTACCAAAATATAACGGTCTTCGATTTTGTACTTGTACTCATCAGCCAATACAGCATCCAAGACCTGTTCTATGGAAGCTTTTTTAATGTTTACATTAACCTTTTCAGATATATTAACCTGATCGTTATTATAAAAAAATTCAAATTCACTCTGCTTACGGATTTCATCAAAAACCCGTTCAAGTGGTACATTTTTCAAATTCAAATTAAATTGCACACTTTGTGAATAAGCGACTTTTGCTAATGCCGGATTGGCACATAAGCATACCAGAAAAAGGGCGATCCCCCATACTTGCCGGATTTTTCTAAAGTTGATCGCTCCGACAAGCGGCTTAATACATTTTTTTTCCATAACTTTGTGTTGTTTTTAATGATAATAATTCGTTATAAATTCTGTGTGGAAGCGGATTAAATAACGTTTTGTTCTCTAACTAAACCGGCAAACCTCCATTTGCCGGTTTTTTCATTGGTAAACTTCAATCATATTCCCATATTCATTAAATTTTATATTAGTAACTTCTTGTATCTGATGCAAAAAATACCTCAGCGGGCGTTTTTTATTGACACTGCCGGTAAATCTCATTTTCTTTATTTCCATATTTTCAAACTTCATCTCAAAGTCATACCATTTGGAAAGTCTCTCTAAAATGTCTCCCATTGGCTGATTACGGAATATATATTCGCCACGGATCCATGCTGTGTAAATTTCCGTATCCACATTCTCTATCTTCACCTGTTCGGAAATTTTGTCTAAGTTCAAATTTTGTCCGGGATGTAATTGATAACCCTTATCATTAGAAGCTGTTTTCATCAAGATACTTCCGGTAACCAATGTCGCATTTAAAGATAGGTCTTCATTGTAAGCCGATACATTGAATGACGTTCCAAGCACTTCAATTTCATTGTTTTGAATTGTTACAATGAATGGATATTCGCTTTTTTCCACTTCAAAATAGGCTTCTCCTTCCAGTTCAACCCGACGCTCCTTACCATCAAAAAAAGACGGAAATTTCAAAATTGATCCCGAATTGATAAACACGTGTGTTCCATCCGCTAATTTTAATTCATATTCTCCTCCTAACGGCACTTTTATCGAATGGTATTCAGGTTTTGCCTTCTGTTCATGTTGCTGAAAAGAAACAATTCCAAATGTGTCATTTTTTATAACAGTCCCATTGTCTTTTTCCAATTGGAACTCATCTTTAAGCTCTAAGGAAGAACCGTCCCCCATGACTAATAAGGCCTTTTTACTTCCAGGTTCTATCGGAACTGAAGAGCTTTCCGCTTGTGCTATAAAATTTTTATCTTTTTGCTTGTCGATAAGGTAATAAGCGGAAAATGATAATAAAGCAAGGATTGAAGCTGCAACAGCATATTTCAACCAAATGTTATGAATAGATTTTCCGGCAGGCTTGCCGAAAAGTTCGGACTCCACTTTCCGATACATCTTTTTCGTATTGAAAAGCCGGGTATCCTTCCTATCAGGTGTTGTCAGTGATTTGTAAAGTTTTTGATTCTCCTCATCTTCAGCAAGCCAGGAGACAAAATCAGGATCACTTTCAGGCAGCTCTCCCGACAAAACCTTCATCAACAATTCCCAATCAACGTCATTTTTTCTTATTAACTTCAGCATACCTTTGTTTACACTTTTTTTATAAGACACAAGTGTATTCAAAAAGTATTACTACAAAAAAGAAAAAAATCCTATTTTATTTCGAAGAATTCGGTACGCCTTGGAAACCTGCACTTTAACCGTATTAATGGAAATGCCTAAATGAGCTGCAACTTCTGTATGGCGCTTTTTTTCTAAAGTCACCATAACAAAAACTTTACGACATTTTTCCGGAAGCTCATCGATCGCCTTTTGCAATTTAATCCGGAGTTCATCATCTGCCTCATCATCTCCATCTTCGTCTGGTATCCCCATGAGAGTGACTCCGTATTCATACCTTTCATGATCACGAAGATAGTTGAGAGAAGCATTATAAATAGCACGATAAGCGTATGAAGAAAATGAAACATTAATATTCAATTGCTCTTTTTTACACCATAATTGCACAAAAAAATCCTGAACAATATCTTCAGCAGCCTGCTTATCCTCCGTAGTTTTATAAGCCCAAAGAGATAACCTCGCGCTATAAAGAAAAAATAAGGATTTGAATGCGTTTTCATTTCCCGCTTTTATAGATTCAATTAAAGTGTATTCACTATAACTTTCCACTTTCATGATATTTTATAAACGAAAAAACAATCTTCGAATCTTCCGCCACAAATATAACTATTTTTTTATCCAAAAAGATACATCATTTAGATAATATTTTACAAAAAAAGAAGGAAAATAAACTTGATGTTATTCAATCCTATATCATGCAAACAGATAATGAAATCTATTTCTACGAAATAAGTCCCCAGTTAATTTTGCGGCGGAACAGCGCGGTCAGGCGGGTCTGTAAAAGCTTGTTTTCGGGTTTTTCAAAATTCGGGTCATCGTCGAGAATTTCCTCGGCAATATTCCGGGCATATTGAAGGATCTGTCCGTCCGACGCTAAGTTCGCTATTCTCAGGTAGAGGCCATCGCCGCTTTGTTGCGTTCCCTCAAGATCTCCGGCTCCACGCAGTTTAAGGTCCTCCTCGGCAATTTCGAATCCGTTATTGCTACTTACCATGATTTCGAGTCGTTTGCGTGTTTCATTACTCAGTTTATACGAGGAGATCAGAATACAATAGGATTGTTCCGCCCCACGCCCTACACGCCCGCGAAGCTGATGCAACTGTGAAAGGCCGAAACGCTCGGCGCTTTCAATAACCATTACAGATGCGTTCGGCACATTAACGCCGACTTCGATCACGGTCGTAGCAACTAAAATCTGAGCTTCTCCCGATACAAAATGCTGCATTTGAGCGTCTTTCTCTTTTGCTTTCATCTTGCCGTGAACCATGCAGACTTCGTATTCGGGAAACACTTTCTTAAATGTGTCGAATCCTTCTTCCAGATTTTTATAGTCAAGTTTTTCGCTCTCTTCAATCAAAGGATATACGACATATATCTGGCGTCCTTTACTGATTTCCGTACGTAAAAATTCAAATACCTCCGCTTTTTTGGCATCGTAGCGGTGGACGGTCTTGATCGGTTTACGTCCGGGGGGCAATTCATCAATCACAGATACATCCAGATCACCGTAAAGAGTCATCGCAAGCGTACGCGGAATAGGTGTAGCCGTCATAATAAGCACATGCGGAAGCGTCCGGTTCTTCACCCACAACTTCGAACGCTGTTCCACTCCAAAGCGGTGTTGCTCATCAATCACAGCCATTCCGAGGGACTTGAATACCACCGTATTTTCTATCAGGGCATGTGTCCCGACAAGAATATCAATTTTTCCCGAAGCCAAATCAGGCAATAAAGTCTCACGCTTCTTTTTGGTAGTAGAACCGGTCAGCAGTTCCACACGAATATTCATGTCCTGAAGAAACTCTTTAATTGTAACCAAATGCTGGTTGGCCAATATTTCCGTAGGAGCCATCATACAAGCCTGATAACCGTTATCAATCGCCAGAAGCATTGACATCAGTGCGACAAGCGTTTTCCCGCTACCGACATCACCCTGCAGGAGCCGGTTCATCTGGCGTCCGCTGCCCATATCCGTACGTATTTCGCGTATTACACGCTTCTGAGCGTTTGTCAATTCAAAGGGCAGGTAATCCTTATAAAAAGTATTGAACGCATCGCCTACAGTCGGAAAAACGATCCCTTTTAGCTTACTACGTCGTAGCACCGCGGTACGAAGAATATTTAATTGTATATAGAAAAGCTCATCGAATTTAAGACGTAATTGCGCCTGACGCAGTTTTTCCGCTGACTCCGGAAAATGAATATTCTTCATCGCTTCCGAAACGGACATCATTTTTAACCGCGAAAGAATATAGGGAGGAAGCGTTTCCGGCACATGCCATCCCAGATTCGTCAACAGATTATATTGTATATTCTGAATGGCGCGGGAATTCAAAAAAGACTTTTTCATCCTTTCGGTCGTGTTGTAAAACGGAACAAGGCCATTTGCCACCTGCGAAGCGTTTTCAACCGGATCGATATCGGGATGAGCAATATTATACGCATGAGCAAATTCCGTCGGCTTACCGAAAACGATATATTCCTGCCCTGTCCTGTATTTATCCGTTACATATTTAAGTCCTTTAAACCATACCAGGTCAATTGTCCCGGTACTATCGGTAAACTTGCCGATCAAACGTTTGGTTCTGCCCTCTCCTACTATATCAAATAAAACAATGCGCCCTTTAAGCTGTATATAAGGCATATTGCCATCTATTTCGCTCACTTTATAGAATCTGCTCCGGTCTACATATCTATACGGAAAATAATATAACAGATCTTCAAAAGAAGCAATATTCGCTTCTTTTCGAAGGATCTCCGCCCGCTTGGGGCCTACTCCCGCTAAATACATGATGGAACGTTCTTCTATTTCCAAAATCAGCAAAGATTAGTTATTATTCTAATTACAGCGCCAAGTACAATCAAACGCTTCAACAATGATACAGATCAATCAACGATTTTCCAAAATTATTTCCGCATATCGCAAATCCATCGGGGTTGTGATTTTTATGTTTTCACGATTACCGTCAACAAGACGTATTGTATGTCCCGACGACTCCACCAATGAAGCATCATCGGTGAAGCGTTCATCATAAGATTGTTCATACGCCTTGTGTAATAAGTCAGCGCGAAAAACCTGCGGAGTCTGTACAATACAAAGACGATTCCGGTCAAACGGACGGCTCTCGCCCCCATTTACTTCGCGCACGGACTCAATCATCGGAACGACAGGTATAGCCGCCCCGAATGCTTCGGCTATCATAAAACAGGAAGAAATAACATGATATGAAACAAACGGACGAACGCCATCGTGAACAGCGACCAATCCTTCTGCACTAACTTCACGCAGACCATTACGTACCGAGTGAAAACGTGTTTCTCCTCCGTAAACCACCCGGTGAGGGATTGTAAAATTGAGTTCTCCGCAAAGCATCTTCCAGTAAGATTCGTGTTCCTCGGGTATTACCAATAATAAATCCGCGGCAGCATCCCACTGATGAAAAACATCTAATGTATGCATAAGAACCGGTTTGCCTTGCAACGGAATAAATTGTTTAGGCAAATCACCACCCATACGTAAACCTTTTCCGCCGGCAACGATTATGACAGTATTCTTCATTCTCTTGCTATACTTCTGTTTCTATTAATCAAGCTCTTCCAGAATTTTCTTCACCTCTTCATCCGCTTTGAAAAGCTTTTCTTTACAAAGTTTAATCAAACGCGTCGCCTCTTTCACTTTTTCAGAAAGAACATCTACATCGAGTTCTCCTTTTTCGATATCCTCTACAATTGCGCGTAACTTCTCCAGTGCTTCGTTATAAGTTTCTTTCTTTTCCATATTCCTGACAATTTAGAATAACCACAACAGTTTATTTTCAATTCGTATATCAGATAATTTTTCCTTTCTTTTCTCCATCGGAAAATTTTACGGTGATTTCATCTCCGACAGATAATCCTTCCGCTGACTTCACAATTCGGTCCTCTTTAAATGTCAACGTATAGCCTCGTTGAAGAATGTATTCCGGCGAAACCATCCGGATATATTGTTCATTCAATTCCATTGCCTGCCGACGCTCCGCGCATAGCGCTTCTGAAGCGCGCCTCAGGCGTGAGGGTATATCCGAAATCATCGCGGTACGCGCTGATATCATTGCATCGGAAGCTCGTTGCAACCGCGACGGAAGCTCATCTAATTTTTCCATGCGATAATGTATCCATTGAGGCAGGGATGACAAATGTGAAGTCATCGTATGAAGCTGACTACGGTGCCGTTCAATACGCCCTGTAGCCGTAACAGGCAATTTTGCGGTAAGTGTCTGCAAAACAGCTTTTTCCCGCGTAATACGCCCTGTTACATAATCGGTTATGAATTGTTCCGATTCTTGCAATTGAGCAGCCTCACGAGCCATACATTCAATCAGGAACGAGGCGACTGCCGTAGGCGTTTTCATTCGTGTATGAGCCACCATATCCACCACTGTATCATCACGTTCATGGCCGATTCCCGTTATGACAGGCAACGGAAATTGAGCGCAATTAGCCGCTAACGGATAGGAGTCGAAACTACTTAATTCGGAGGTAGAACCACCACCACGAATAATAACCACCACATCAAAATAGTCCGTATGAGGAAATATACGGTCAAGCGCGGCAATCACACTTTCTTCCGTTTTTTCTCCCTGCATAATCGCGGGAAAAATTTTTACATAAAAGGGAAAGTTATATTCGTTTTCCGTTAACTGATGCATGAAATCCTCATACCCTGCTGCTGTCGGCGATGTTATCACGGCGATACGCTGTGGTAATAAAGGAAATGGTAATTCCTTGTTCAGTTCAAAGATACCTTCTTCCTGCAGGCGGCGAACGATCTCTTTCCGCTTTTTAACCATATCTCCCAAGGTATAGGAAGGGTCTATATCGTGTACGCTCAGGCTATATCCATATAACTCATGAAATTCTACAGAGACATTCACAAGTACTTTTAATCCGGAAGTAAACGGCTGTCCTGTTTCCTGCTCAAAATAAGGTTTCAACATCTGAAACGTGCGGGCCCAAATGGTTCCGCGCGCTTTCGCGACGATTTGTCCGGAACGTTCCTCTTTTTCAACAAATTCAAGATAACAATGCCCGGATGAAGCGTTCACACGTACATCACTCATCTCCGCGCGTACCCAATAGGTTTCAGGAAGCGCATCCTGGATAGCATCCTGAATATTTATATTAAGCTCCAAAAGCGAAATGGCTTCGTGGCTATTATTCTCAAAATCAATTTCAATATTCCCGTAAGGCATCGTTATTCGCTTTCGTATAGGCGTTAAACATATTGGGGATGCCATATCCCAACTGAGCATCAGGCTTTTGATACTGGCTTGAGGATTCTTTTATCAGTTTTATCAATTCGATGTTTTTCAACAACGGAAAAGCCTGCCACAAACAAGCCGCCAAACCGGCAACAACAGGAGCTGAAAATGATGTTCCATTACTATATTGCAGCTGTCCGACGGAATTTATGACGCTAACTCCCGTACCTAACGCGACAATATCGGGTTTTATACGGTAATCGGTCGTCATGCCAACGGAACTGAACACACTTTTCTCTTTGTCCGACGTAATGCCTCCCACAGTCAAAACATCCCGGACATCAGACGGAAAAGTAATTCTCCCCCAGTCCCCATTTCCTTCATTACCCGCACTGGAGACAATCAATATACCTTTCCGGATCGCGATACCTGCAACACGGCTTATAAAAGCCGTCTGTCCGTTTAAATCCGCTCTCGTATAATAATCCGGAATACTGTCAAATCTGAAATAACCCAAAGAGGAAGAAATAATATCGATCCCGACACTATCGGCATATTCAACAGCCGCAGCCCAGAAGTCTTCTTCTATCGGGGACTCCCCACGCGTATCCTCACTTTTTATCAACAAATAAGACGCTTCCGGAGCAGTTCCGACCATCACTCCTGTTAAATTCGCAGCCATACAGGATAATACCTTTGTGCCGTGATTGTCTTCACAGAATACACTGCGTTCAGGAAATGTCACATTATGAGTTCCTAATAGATTTAATGAAGAAAATGCGTCTATTCTGTCTACATTCAAAAAACCGGCGTCAATCACGGCAATACGCATCCCCTTACCACGATAACCAGCATTGTGTAAACGTATACCGTTAAGCATTTCAATTTGCTTCTCCGCACTTCCATAAATATCCGTAACAGGACTATCCATCGAAACAAAGCGGGATGTATCACCGGAACACGCCTGTATATCCAATCTTCCTTCGCCATTCCAGACGCACTTAACGGAATCAACAAAAGGTATAGCTATGAGCCGCTCTATCATCGTGCTGTCCAGACTCTCGACAACAACCGTTTTCATCCATTTACTCTGTACTACATACTGAACGCCAATAGCGGTTAACTCATCTATATAGCCGTTGGAAACCGGAAAATCCGTCTCATCAACAAAGACTTCCCGCAACATACGTTTCTCAACTGATTCTGGCGATAAAAAATCTTCGGGAGAAAATATTTTGAACGATGTTTCGCCTTTATCCTTCAGATAAACACGAAAACAATAACTTTTATCCGCAGACAAAGAGATAGCATTCAGCAAAAAACACATTGCAAATATGCTAATATACTGACACTTAAATATACTGATTCGTTTTTTTGATGAAATCATTATCTAATTAATCACGGTATTCTATACCGTCAGATGGGAACTTCACGTTTAAGGCTGGTACGTAACGACATAAGCGTTTCTGTCTCGGTAACCCCTGGTATTTCTTGTATTTTACTGTTTAGCAATTCCATAAGATGCTCATTATCACGAGCATAAAGTTTTATCAACATCGTGTAAGGTCCGGTGGTAAAGTGTATCTCTACTATTTCAGGAATCTTCTCAAGTTTAGGAACCACATCTTTATACATTGAACCGCGTTCAAGCTTTATACCGATATAAGTACAGGTATTAAATCCTAAAACCTTCGGATTGATATGATAGCCGGAGCCGATAATTACTTTCGTTTCGATAAGACGCTGCACTCTCTGATGAATAGCAGCCCGCGATACACCACAAGCCTCAGCCACATCTTTAAAAGGAATCTTTGCGTTTTTCGAAATAATCTCCAGAATCTGATGATCTAATTTGTCTATTTTTTCAGTTTCAGACTTTTCCATTCCATTTTTATTTATTTACTATTGAAATACCTCGCCAAAGGTAAAAAACTTTTCACATAATTACAAAAAAACGCCGAAAGGCTTTTATTTCGTAAACAATATCTCATGATCCCTGACAAAATATCATTTTAGCCTGAAAGATTTCATAATTTTATCACCGTCTGTTTTAACAGATTCCTTCTCCTGTGGTTCGTAGGCAAACGTCAGGATATAGGCTCTTTTCCCTTTTATAAAGTAACTTTGCTCCAATAAAAAACCCTCTTTATCTTTCAACTTCGAATAATAATATTCCTGCCCGTTAATAGAATATTTTTTTTCGTCTGTTACCTTATACTTGGCTCCGATATTTTTTAATGACAATGCCGCATACCGATCAAGCGTAATCTCTTTTGCCAGCTCTTCAATAACAAGATTTACATTATCTCGGAATCTGTCGGCCGGCGACGAGGGAGCAGAAAGTATACAAAACAAGGTACCTTCCGGCCCCTTTTGTTTATCCCAATCACGCGGATAACGAATAGAAAAAGATTCATTCTCGAAATAACGCCAGTCTTCTGATATTTCAGGAGCATTTTGAATCTCAACTTTCTTTTCTTTTTGCGAACATGCAATTAAAAAGAAAAATGTCAAACTTACTAAAGCATACTTTATTTTCATATACACAAATAATACAAAATTACATAAGCGGGGCAAACAGGCGCATAAGGGATTCTTTTAAGCGAGGCCACCACGAACGTTGTTCCCAAACATCTAAAATAATCTCACTGCACTCCAACATATCATTCAAAAATATTTGTTTGTTCTGCTCCGCAAGATTACGATCATAAAGATAACAGTTTATTTCGAAATTAGACTCAAAACTACGAAAATCCATATTAGCGGAACCGATTACGGATAGAAAATCATCAGAAACCATCGTTTTCGCATGAATGAACTTTGTCTGATGTTCATAGATCCGCATCCCGGCGCGAAGCAATCCCGAATAATACGATCTCGCTGCAGGATCTATATAGGCCGAATCCGATTTTCGCGAAACCATCAAACGTACATCAACACCCGATAAAGCAGCAATCTGCAAAGCTTCAATCAAAGATTCCGTAGGCAGAAAATAAGGGGTTTGGATATACAAATAATTTCGTGCCGTAATAGCGATATTGATAGCCGCCTGAAGCAGATTAAACCATGCCGTATTAGGTCCGCATGTAGCAATCTGAAGCAGATTATCCGTTTTCTCCTCACACGGCGGATAATACAGGCCATCATCATATAATCGTTCGTCATTGGAAGTGTGCCAATCAGCCAGAAAACTACGTTGCAAGCCATACACTCCTTTCCCGGTAATATGCAGATGCGTATCACGCCAGTTGGGATCCAAAAAATATTCATTTCCGACATTCATCCCTCCGACATATCCGATACATCCGTCTATTACGACAACCTTACGGTGATTCCGGTAATTCACACGGCTCTTAAACCAGGGCATAGATACATTCATAAATGGGACAACACGTACCCCCGCCGATCGCATTTCGTTATAAAACCTTGACGGCACTTTGATATTTGCCACATTATCATACAAAAATCGCACCTCAACCCCCTCGGAGGCTTTCTTCATCAACGCTTCTTTAATCTTGCGACCGGTTTCATCATTGGCAAACAAAAAATATTGAATATGAATATGATGTTTCGCTTCTTCAATATCATGCAACAACAAATCAAGTTTACGATGCCCTTCCGTTATTATTTCGACTTCGCTACCGCGAAGCATCTTTGAATCATTATTTCTTTCAAGTAGCGAAGCCAATTTAATCGTATCATAAATATGATGCAAACTGGCCACATCCTTAGAGCCGTCTTTTATCTTAATTTTTTTATCCGCCTGCTTGTAATGTGAGGATATAGACTTTTTTTTGCGATTATCCTGTCCGAAAAAATAGAAAAACAAAATACCTACCGCCGGAACAAACACCAACACCAGTACCCATGCCAAAGTACGTATCGGATTACGATTTTCTGAAATAACGACAAGTATAGTTCCTATAACTGTTATCGCATAAATCGTCGTAATAATTGTCTGTATTACAAAAGGTATTTCCATTTTTTTTTATTTTAATCCCCGGATATTTTCATCAAGCCATTCCAAACGATATAAATAATTATTTTTCATTTTTTTAAAGGCATCTTTATACGACAAGGTCGCATCTTCATTTACATCGGCAATATTGCTAATATCCCATATTGCGTCATTAAGTTCCGCGGATATTGATAAACTATTACCTTCTTCTTCTATCAACAAAGCGATTTCTTCAAATGCCGGTTTAAATAATTCCCATCGCGCTTTAACGATTTTCACAAACTCCGAATCCTTGAATAATTGAGGATACCAGATCGCATCTTTAGCGCAAAAATCAGACATTCTCCTAAACGTTCCCCAATCAAAATCCCATACAGGACCGGCTTTCAGAACATCCGAACGATCTTTGTAAAAATAGCTGCTTCGTGGATGTTTAGCCTCATGATTATAGGTTAATTCCATCACAATCCACCAATCTGCGAATGTCGTATCGGCTATATGCGAAGTATATCTTCTTGTTTTGGCAAAATCTTCCTCAGTCAATAATATCTCTGTTGAGTCAATAAAATTACGAATATAATCAAACTGTTCCATAGTTAACAACTCCTCATCCGGATCTTTAATCATTACCGGCAAATCGAATGTGGCGGATTTAAACTTATTCACTTCGTCATAATATGTATCCATCTCCAAAAGATATCCTCCTGTTATTGATTCCTCATCAAGGTCAGAAGAGTTCATTTCTGTTATATCAACACGGTTCTTATCTATTTTTATATGTTCGCACAAATAATAATTTCCCAAATGCACATCATTCAATACAACTTCGACAAATTGTCCGCTCGGTGTCCATTCCAATCCGGTTCTCTTTGAAACCTCAAACGCGATATGATTACGTATCAGCGTACGATCGATATAGTTAGCTAACAGCACCCATCGTTTATGTTTAGGCATTCCAAGAATAGATTCCTTTTTATCCAACTTAATCGCATACGGTTTTTTAGGATATGTCCAGGTGGAATTACCACGCCCCCGGATTGATATATCTCCGCTATAATTATCAAATTTATCAATGCCGTCTATCGTCATTTTCCCATTAATCCAGTTTTCTTTATCAAGGATCTCTTTTTCATTTTCCGTACGAATAACAACAACAGGAAGTTCAGTATATTTTTTTCTTTCTAAATGCATCACCGACGACGACAAATAGACGGTGTCTCCTTTAGCGTCTCTCGAAGAAAGAACCAACGCTACAGCATCTTTATACTCTTCAATACGGGCTTTATCCCGTACATAAGCTCTATACTGGCCTTCTTTCAGATTACCGTTTTCATCGGTCGACGGCTCAATTTTTTCAAGACTGTATCGTTCCGGCGTATTCACATAAGACGAACGTATTTTAACCTCTGCGATTTTGTCAATAGCTATGTCACAATGCTCCGATGTAAGATCGTAATTGAATATCGCATTGGAAGGATTTACTCTGAATTCGAACATAATTTCCGTCCCTCTCATATAAGAAATTTGCTGGGTGAGAAGCACGATACTCGCGGGATAAACAATTTCTTTACTATTAAAGACAAGCGTCCGTCCATCAGATAGTTCAATTGTATATTCTTCGGTATTTTTATCTAAATCCAATGATTTAACAATGGATTTAGGCAGATGGATCGTTGTATTATCCGCAAAAGTTATAAGCCAACAATCAGCCATATCAATAATACTGCTTGTCGCAGATACTATTTTTTTCTGTGCATTAGAAGCACCTTGCAAAGAAATAACACTCTGTAAATTAGTAAGGTCATTTTTTAAAATCTCTATTTCCCCTTCAAGCCCTGACAAATCTGTTTTATCCCTGCATGAAAATGCAAAGATTGATAAAAAGCAAATAATGAGTATGGTATTTTTCATCATATTCATGTGAAATTCGATTATTTTTTATAATTATAAAAGGCGGGCGCTTGTGAAAAACACAAGCAACTCCGCCTCTATATGGTACTATTGAAACTATTTTAAACTATTATCTAAGCAAATCAGTAAACGATGCGTTATTCAAATATTTAGCAAACTCCAAATCGATTGCAGCTTCTTTAGCCAACGAACGATCTTTGCTGATAGCTGCTTTCATATTGCTTACTACTCCAGTAGAATCGTTCGTACGAGCAGCAACAATCGCTTTCAAATAGTCTGTTACGGCATCCGCGTCCTTAACTTCGTTCAATGTCTGAGCTGCAGTGCTGTAATCCTTAGTCAGGATCTGGGCAAGAGCGGCATTATTGCTCTTTGTTCCTGCAAACGAACTAACCGCTTTAGCATAGTCACCCTGTTCAAGATATAACAAACCAAGAGCTTCGCCAAGTTCAGGAATATCAGAAGCGCTACCGAACAACTGTTGTGCTTTGTCTTTATCACCATTAAGCAAAGCAAGAAGTCCCAAGTTTACATTTGCCTCACTGTTATTTTTAACAGCATTGGATTTATTGAACATTTCTTCTGCCTTTCCATAATCACCCGCGCGGAAACGTTCCATACCAATGTTATTCCATGTACGGTAATCATCAGGATAAATACTGCTTGCCTTCGTATAAATTGTTTCTTTTTCAGCTTCGTTATCCGTCAAAGTAGCAGCATATAGAAGTTCTTCAATAGTAAGGCTTCCCGCGTTACTTTTTGCCAAAGAAGCGATTTCTTCATCAGATTTTCCGATAATTTCTATATTAGCTGTCAAACGTGAACGACGTAATTGCGGAAGAATTTCATCGGCCAATGATTTGAATACAGTAGAAATATTTTTGATTTCGCGTTCTCTTTCTTCCGGATCTTTATACATGGATAATACACGAAGAACAAGATCTTTATCCTGAAGATTTGATTTAGACACCAATTCACGGAATCCTTCCCAGTCCTGTGCTGTATAGCGGGCATCAACAGGAACATCAATCTTACGTTTTTTAAGTTCCTTATTCAAATAATTGGTTGTATTAGCTTCGCGACGTTCCGCTAAAGCATCGTTCAATTTCAATCCTCCGTCAGGAGAAGCATAAGCGGAAATCTCAACAGATACGTTCTGATTAGGCGCTTCATTTGCATTTTCAACAAGATTCTTCCAATCTTTCACTTCTCCTTTGTTAAGTTCATTTGAACGCAATTCAGCCTGTTGGATTAAGAACATGATATTCGCATCGTAAGCCTCTTTTATAATACGCTGGAATTTATCCGCTCCTATCGCAGGATCAGCGGTAGCAGCATCAGCCAATGCAGATGTGGCGATCACACCGTCAGCAATTTTAACATCCGGCAGTTTCACCACTTTATTTTTGATCTTTGCTTCAAATGTCAAATATAATTCCGATTTCTTCATCGCCGGTTTATATTCGAATTTAGAACGCATTGTTGCATTTCCTCCGGAAGAATAAGAGACAACCTGATTATTCGCTTTAACCTTTTCGCCCTGGAATGTGTAAGATGTTCCCCATGTTTCACCCGTAGCGTAACGAAGAACAGGGGTAACCGTAACTACGGCATTTTTATTAAACCATTTAGCAGGAAATGTAGCGCTGATCGTGACAGGCACTTCACCGCCGATTGCCTCAAGAGGCTGAGGATCAGCCTTAATATACTGCTCCGATAAAGGAGTTAATTTTCCCGAGCAAGCCGAGAATACAAAAATCGCAGCCAGTGCGAGGAAAGGCAAAAAGATCTTTTTGTTCATGACAGTTAACTTTTAAAATTGTTTATATTATTTTTTTACTACTCTTATTTCGCATCTTGTTAGCATTACCGCATAATACGACGGCGTGCAAAATTAAAAAATTATTTCATAGAAATGCTAAAAAAACAGAAAAAAATTATCAAAAAAACAGTACTTTTGCATACTCATAAAAAAAGAAATGATGATATATCACGCAAAATCACCGGATACGCTGAAAACAAGCGTATTACTTCCATCATCCAAAAGTATAAGTAACAGGGTGCTTATATTGAACGCTTTATGCGATCATCCCACAAAAATGAATAACATATCCGTTTGTGATGATACGGAAGCCGTGATAAAAGCCCTTAGCGAAGACGGCAATATGATAAACATTGGAGCGGCAGGAACAGCCATGCGCTTTCTAACAGCCTACCTGTCAGAAAAAAAAGGAGATTATACCATCACCGGAACAGAGCGGATGAAAAACCGGCCTATCAAAATATTAGTTGACGCCCTTCGCTCTGTAGGAGCGCAGATCGAGTATGTCGAAAAAGAAGGATTTCCCCCTTTGCGCATCTATGGGCAAATATTAAAAGGAGGAGAGATCTCTCTTAACGGAAGCATCAGTTCACAGTATATTTCTGCTCTATTAATGATCGCACCGGTTATGACAAATGGCCTGCGCCTTCATCTGACCGGAGACATCATCTCTAAGCCTTATATAAATATCACCATACGGCTGATGCGTCAGTTCGGAGTCATCGTTTTTGAAGAAGATCAAACCTTGACCATTCCGCCTCAACAATATTCTCCGATAAAAAACTTCACGGTTGAATCCGACTGGAGCGCCGCATCTTATTGGTACGAAATGGTCGCGTTATGCAAAGATAATAATGCCACTGTCACATTACTCGGTTTATTGCCCGATAGCTTACAAGGCGATGCATCCATTGTAGAGCTATTCGATAAATTAGGTGTCAAAACCACATTTACGATATCAGGAGCAATCCTTACAAAAAAAAAGCAATCCGCTCATAGTCCGTTCATATTTGATTTTGTCTCCATGCCGGATATGGCGCAAACAGCGGTTGTTACCTGTGTAATGCTAAATATCCCATTTCGTTTCAATGGCTTGCAGAGTCTGAAAATAAAAGAAACAGATCGCCTTCATGCGCTAAAAACGGAATTGCGTAAATTCGGTTACCAACTCGAAATACACAATGAAAATACGCTTGAATGGAACGGAGAAAGAGGTGAGCCGGAATCTTCACCTATTATAGCAACGTATGAAGATCACCGTATGGCAATGGCGTTCGCTCCTATTTCATTATGTATGGAAAATGGAATAAGCATTGCCGATCCGGAGGTCGTATCGAAAAGTTATCCCACATATTGGAACGATTTAAGAAAAGCGGGCTTTTCTATAACCGAGATGTAGTATCTTATTTTTATTTATAAATCATTTTATGCTCTATTTAATTTTCGGAATCGTCATTTTAGGCATCATCACGGCTATAATCAGCTACTTTGGCAATCGTAAGCGACAAAATGACGGCACAAATACACCTGATAAAACCACAACTGATTCCGACTGCTGCGGCCAACATGAAGTCTGCGAACGCGACAGCCTCTTAGCCGCTGTCAGCAAACAAATCGAGTACTACGATGATGAAGAATTGGATCTATATAGCAATACCGCTTCCGAGAACTATAGTGAAACAGTTGTCGAAGAATTCCGGGAAGTCCTCTATACCCTACGGGAAACAGAAGTAGCCGGCTGGCTCCGTAGTCTGCAACTCCGCGAAATTAATCTCCCCGACCAATTGAAAGACGAAGTTCTCTTAATCGTTGAGGAGTGCCGAAAAAATTTATAAACAAAACAACATGGATATTCTGCAATATACATTTTTCCAAAATGCTCTCTGGGCAAGTTTGCTAATTGCCATAGCATGTGGTATTGTGGGAACATATATTGTTTCCCGCAGAATCGTGTTTATCAGTGGAGGGATCACACATGCTTCGTTCGGTGGGCTGGGGATCGGATTTTATTTCGGGATTGATCCGGTGTTGTCGGCGCTTGGTTTTGCCGTTTTATCGGCTTTCGGGGTAGAATATTTAAGCCATTCGGGCGATTATAAACGAATTCGCGAAGATTCGGTCATCGCCGCCATCTGGTCGCTCGGCATGGCAATCGGAGTCATCTTTATATTTCTTACACCCGGCTATACACCCAATCTTTCCGCTTATCTTTTCGGAAATATCCTGACCGTATCAAAAACGGATATTCTCTGGATGTTTATATTGTCAGTCGTCCTTGTCGGCGTCCACCTGTTGGGGAAAAAGGTCATTCTATACACCGCTTTC
The DNA here is from genome assembly GCA_031551825.1 of Tannerella sp. Lineage (GTDB taxonomy): Bacteria > Bacteroidota > Bacteroidia > Bacteroidales > Tannerellaceae > Tannerella. The sequence continues at coordinate 91,106 of JAVBNB010000033.1, forward strand.
GATCGTGATTTCGCTCGTACACAAGGTCTTCCTGTACGATTCATCGAATACATGATGATGTTATTTATCGCCGCGACAATAGTCCTATCTATCCGTTTGATCGGCATTATGCTGTTGATGAGCCTTGTAACTATTCCCCAGATGACAGCTAATATGTTCACTTCAAATTACAACAAAATAACCATAACAAGCTGTATTTTGGGATTTATCGGATGCGTTTCCGGATTATTTCTATCCTATTTTTTCAACATTCCGTCCGGAGCATTTATTATTCTCGTTCTGATTACCCTGTTTCTGATAGCCAAAGCCATCCAAAGTATTCTTATCCGCAGGCATTAGTTAGCCACATTACTAATTTTTCGAAATAATGCAATAATATAGTGTTTTTTCAGTTATTTTATAGTTGTGTGTATCTTTAATTTATGAACACGGGAATAAAGAAAAGACTTTATATATTAGGAGCAACGGTAATGGTCATCGTTACGCTCGGTTCGTGCGGTGCTAAAAAAAACACTGCGCCAAGTCGTTTCTATCATTCGATGAATTCCCGGTATAACATCTATTTCAATGGAAAAACATCATTCGATGAAGCCTTGAAAGCGATGAACGAAGGATATAAAGAAAACTACACGGAACAAATTAATATGTTTCCGATCAGCGGTATTTACGGAAAAGAAAAAAGTACCACAGGCGGGCCTTTCGATCGTGCCATTGAAAAGGGAAACAAAGCGATAAAGTTACACTCTATAAAAGAAAAGCCACCTCGCAAACCCGGTTGGCAAAGTGATCCCAAACAGGTAAAACTACAAGCGCAGGAAGAATTTAATCCATTCACGAAGTATTGTTGGCTGTTGATGGCCGAAGGTCATTTTTACAATGGCGATTTTCTGACGGCAGCCGTTACTTATTCTTACATAACACGGCATTTTGCCACAGACAAAGAACTTGTTGCCGAAGCGCGTATATGGCAGGCGCGATGTTATACGGAAATGGAATGGTTTTACGAAACGAACAACATTCTTCGAAAACTGAATGAAACCGGTATACCACCTAAACAACAAAAGAATTATGACCGCATGTATGCCGATTACCTGATAAGAAGCGAACAGACGGAAAAAGCGATACCCTATCTTCAAAGTTCTATTAAATCAGAAAAAAACAGGCGACAGCGTTCACGTATGCGTTATCTGCTCGGACAACTTTATATGAATGAGGATCAAAATGAACTTGCCTACCAGACATTCGGGAAAGTGGCCTCTTCAAATCCTCCTTACGAAATAGAATTCGCGTCACGCATACGCCAAACGGAAGTTTTCCCCGGAGGGAATTATGAAAAAATCCTTAAGATGTTGCGTCGTATGTCTAAAAGCGAAAAAAATAAAGACTTCTTAGATCAGGTATATTATGCGATGGGAAATGTTTATATGACCCAGCAAGATACGACCAAAGCAATTGAATGTTATACCGAAGGCGTTGAAAAGAGCACACAAAACGGAATGGATAAGGCAATTTGCCAAATTCGCCTCGGTGATATCTATTTCATACGGAAAGACTACATCAACGCGCAGCCATGCTTCAGCGGCGCGCTTGCGGGCCTACAAAAGGAATACAAGGACTATGATCGTGTAGCGCGCCTGTCGGAAACGCTTGATGAATTAGTCGTTCATTATGAAGCCGTTCACTTGCAGGACAGTCTGCAGGAACTCGCCCGCATGCCTGAAAAAGACCGCCTTGAAGTTATCGACAAAATTATTGCACAGATCATTGAAGAGGAAAAAAAGGCGGAAGAAGAGGCTAAAAAAGAAGAATATCTTGCCAACCAAGCCGCAATGGGCTCGAATTTCAATCAACGGAATAATATTGCAATGCCAACGATGCCGATGGGAGTTGGAGGCAGTTCCTTCTATTTTTATAACTCGCAGGTTGTAGCTCAGGGAAAAACTCAATTCCAGAATAAATGGGGAAAAAGAACACTGGAAGACAATTGGCGCAGGAGAAATAAAAAAGTTGCCCTGCTGCAAACAGAGGATGAAAAGGAAGAATCCGAAGAAACGATGCCCGAAATGTCAGAAGAAATGATCGCGCAAGCCGATTCGCTGCAAGCTGCGAAGGACTCGCTTGCGTCAGATCCAAAATCCCGCGAATATTATCTGCAACAAATACCACTTACGGAAGACGATATTGAAGCGTCCAATATTATCATAGTAGACGGATTATTCAATATGGGAATGATTTATAAGGACAAACTTGAAGATGTGAATTTGTCAGTCGGGACATTTGAAGAACTTGGTAGCCGCTTCCCGGAAAATTCCTATCGTCTTGACTATTATTATCAGATATACCTGATGGCTTTACGCTATAAGAATATGGCCCTTGCCGAAAAGTACAAAAACAAATTGCTCGCGGAATTCCCCGAAACCGATTATACGATGGCGATCTCTGATCCTGATTACGAATACAACATACGTATGATGGACGCTGTCCAGGATTCACTATACGAAATGACTTACAATAGTTATCTCGTAGGAGACACTTCCGCCGTGCGTCGTAATTATCAGGAATTCAGTTCAAAATATCCGCTTGCCAACTTAATGCCTAAATTTATGTTTCTGGACGCGCTTACTTACGTACAGGCCGGTGACGCCGAAGGTTTTGAAGAAGCGCTAACGATATTGACTGAAAAGTATCCTGCAGCTGATGTAACGGAATTGGCCAACGAAATGTTGAAGGGCCTGCTTCGCGGACGTAAATTGATGCAGGGAAGCTTCTCTACCATGACATGGGACTTGCGTTTCGGATTAAGCGATAACGGCCTGGTAGCCGCAGTGGATTCCGCGCGTTTGTTCTCAACGAAACAGGAAACCTCGCACAGAATGTTACTTATCTACACAACGGGAAGTGTTGATCGTAATCAGTTATTATATGCTGTGGCGGCATACAATTTTGCCAATTTCCGGGTCAAAGGGTTTGATCTCAGTTTCGAAGAGGTTGGTTCATTAACCATATTTACAATCAGCGGATTTAATAGTCTAAGTGAAATCATCGATTATTACCGTATGATTTATGGAGAAAACGGATATGCATCCGCATTTGACGATATTGTCACATTCTTCCCGATATCCGATGATAACTACGATATCCTGATGCGTGGAAAAACATTGGAGGAATACATGAGATTCTTCGTCGAAAATTATGGCAAAGAAGCGCCTGATCTTGTCAATCGTTGGCGTGTTCGGGTTGATACGGATAAAAAAACGATTGAAGATGAACAGGCAGAAGCGAAAAAGGAAATAACTTCCGAACAACCGACAAAACCTGCTGTTTCTACAGAAGACACCGTCTCTGAAGATAAAAAGGAAATTTCGCCGATAACCGATCAAGGATTTAAACAAAGCGAAGAAGCGGAAAAAACCGAAGAAGCAAACATTCAACAATCTGATGACGAACCTATCAGCACTCAGAAAAACATAAATTCGGAAAAAACCGAAGATACGATTCGTGTTATTGAACAACCCGAAACAAAAGAAGAGCTAAGTGATACGACTATAGTAGAGCCTAAAAAGGGAAGAACAATAAGGAACAGGACACAAAAAAAGAAAGAAAAAACATCCGGGAAAAAGGCGGAACTTACGCCCGAAGAACAAAAAATCGTAGATGAATTGACCAAATCTCTGGAAGAAGAAGAGGAACGTCCTAAAGCGAAAGGAGACAATATCTTTAAAAAACTTACCAAACGCATCAAAGAAACGGATGAGTTTAAAAAGATTGAAGAAGGAATAAAAACGGCGAAAGAATTGGCGGCAGAAGAAGAACTGCCGGCAGATAGCGTTCAAAAAGAAAAACCGCTCGAAAGAGTTGGCGGCGAATTAACATTCGATCAACTTCAGGAAATACGTAAACATGAAGCGGAGGAAAAATCCATACAGGATGCAGAGATTGCTTTGTCCAAAGATGAAGCTAAAAAAGCCGCCGAAGAGCTGAAAAAACAAGAGGCAAAAGAGCGTGAACTGCAGCGCAAAGAGAAAGAAAAAACAACAAAAGAACGCTTAGATCAACAAGCTAAAGATCGCAAGCTAAAAGAAAAAGAACGTAAAGCCGCGCTGAGGGAAAAGGATAAACAACGCAAAGCCGCTCAAAGAGAGAAAGAGAAAGCGAGAAAGGCCGCACAAAAAGCAAAAGAAGCCAAAAGCAAAACTTCTCAAAAATCAAAAAAGAATTAAAATAGGCTGATAATCAGCCTATTTTAATTCTTGCCTTCTTACTTCATCAACTCCTTTCACAACATATAGATACGAAACAACATCCTGTAATTCCCGGGCCGAATGAACAGAGAAATTAATCGTACAATCAACAATTTCATCAACAGTTATTGTTGTTAAGCCTGCTATAGAAAGTTTCAGCTTTTCAGTAATACAATCAATCAGATCGCGAAGCAAATGATAACGGTCAACAGCTTTTACATTCACGCGCACAGGGTAAAGAATATCCACATCCTCCTTAAAGTTTATATCCACAATGGTATCGCCAGCCCTGGATGCGAGAGAAATAGCTTCATAACAATTGCGCTTATGAATAATGATCTTTTTATCATCTGATTGGAAACCAATCAACTCGTCACCCGGTAACGGATGACAATGCGGACAACGTTGATAGGGAATTATTTTCACTTTGCGTAACTGCGATTGCAAATGATGTTTTGCCGTATAGGTCAGAACATGATTCAACCAATCAGGCTGCGGAAAGGTATTTTTATTAACGCCTATTTCTATACAATCGCCACGTTTTAATACCGTTTTTACGGAACATAATTTACCGTTTATACGCGCGTATTGAGCATGATTACCAATCGAACTATGAATCGCGTATGCAAAATCCAATGCGGTAGCGCGTTGCGGCAATATAATTCCATGTCCTTTTGGAGTAAACACCCGGATATCATCATTATAAAAATTAGAAACAACATTTTCAATAAAACTTCCCTCCTGGATATGGAATGCGATGTCTTTTAACACGGATCTGAACTTATGAATCCAGTTGTCAATATTGCTATCCGTACGGTCGGCCACACACCCAAGCTTAGAATTACGAACCATCCGCTCCGAAGAAAGGTGGATTTCCTCCCACCCGCCTTGTTCGTTCAATAGTTTTAGATGAAAACTCTGATAACCGTTTTCCTTTGGACTATCGACATAATTTGATATACTATGCGGTTTTTCTTTGAAAACATCCGTCAGTACCGAATAGATATGAAGGCACCTATTTTTTTCCGAAAGCGAAGTCTCACCCGGAAAAATAACCCATATTGCACGTTTGCTATCCAAATGTTTAAAATCCATTCCGAATTTTTTCATTCTGAGCCATAAACTGTAAGGAGTCCTGTAGTTAACTTCTAACCTTGCGGAAATACCTTTTTCCAACAACAATTTGTGAATCCTGTCTGTAAAGGACTTCAATTGCTCACAATTTTCTTCATCTTCCCTTTTCAATGCCTCTTCCAGCACCGCATATTCCTGAGGGCATCGGTAACGCAAACTAAGATTCTGCAATTCCGTCTTGATATCATACAATCCAAGCCTGTTTGCTAAAGGCGCGTAAAAATAATCCGTTTCTCCGGCAATTTTCATTTGTTTGTTAGCGTGCATACTATCCAACGTCCGCATATTATGAAGCCGATCCGCTAATTTGATAAGTATGGCGCGTATGTCATATTGAACCGAATCAAGCATCTGCTTGAAATTATCCAATTGCTTGGACATCTCGTAATGCTCCTTTTTTTCCTTCGTCACCACACGTACCAAAAAGGCGACATCATCTCCAAACCGTTTCCTGATATCCTCCACGGTATAAGGAGTATCCTCCACTACATCGTGTAAAAAAGCCGCAATAATCGAATTTGCTCCCAATTGCAATTCTTCACCGATAATACGGGCTACAGCTACAGGATGAATAATATAAGGGCCGCCTGCCTGGCGAAATTGCGTTTTATGCGCCATACGGGCAAATCTGTAAGCAGTCTTAATACGTTTCATTTCTTCCGGTGTCATCCGACTCTCTATTGATTTGAAGAGAGAAGAAACCTGTTTCCTGATTTGTTTATCAAAAGCATCCATAGCGATAAGTATAATAATATGAACATCAAACAACTATAATCTTTCCAATCCGGTGAATAATTGTTTATAAGTGTATAAAGCAATAAACTTGCAGTGATTTTTAAAAATTAGCCACGAAGTTATGAATAATTTTTTATAAATATATACAAATTTTACAAACAAATTTTGACGTATTCTCCTTTTCTGAAGAACACGTCAAAATTAAAACTTCGTGTTCCGCAAAAACAGTCTATATATAGAGTATTTTAAAACGGACGATTTTAATTTCTTCCGGATTTGGATAACATTTCAGTAATTAATAGCTTTGCAGCCGTTATGTATGAATCGTTATTAGAATTAGATCCGATCAGAATAAATTTTTCCGAATCGGGAAATATCGTGCTGAATATCGTTTTGGCATTTATTATGTTTGGGGTGGCATTAGGAATGCACATAGACCATTTTAAGACATTGATACGGTCTCCTAAACCGATTATTATCGGATTATTTCTTCAATTTATTTTCCTGCCTTTCATCACTTTCATTCTGGTCATCATTTTCAATAAGGTAATAACCCCGACTGTAGCCATGGGAATGATTCTGGTAGCAGCATGCCCCGGGGGTAATATTTCAAATTTCATGACATCTCTGTCGAAAGGAAATTCCGAATTATCCGTTACATTAACCGCTATTTCCACTGTACTCGCCATATTTATGACCCCATTCAATTTCAAATTGTGGGGGGGATTATACGTCAACTTTATTAATAAAATGGCCGGAAACATGCTGCAACCGTTAGAAATAGAATACTCACAAATGTTCGAAACCGTCATTATCATCATTGGTATACCGATTGTAGCGGGAATTTTGTTTTCAAGATATTTTCCGGTCATATCCCTGAAAACAAAAAAAATATTGCAATACATATCCATTCTGTTTTTCATAACATTGGTTGTAATCATGTTTTCGAACAACTGGCAACTATTCATGCAACATATAAAATACATTTTCATCATCGTATTTATCCATAATACGGTTGCATTCCTATCCGGTTATAATATCGCGACACTATTGAAACAACCTGATCGCAATCGCAGAACACTCACAATCGAAACCGGCATTCAGAACTCAGGGTTAGGACTTGTCTTACTGCTAAATCCTAAAATATTTCCTGCGGAAATGGAAATTGGAGGCATGCTTTTCGTAACAGCCTGGTGGGGAATATGGCATATCATTTCCGGTCTGAGCATATCCTTATATTGGTCCCGGAAAACACCCGAATCTTAAAGTTTCTTTTTCATTTCAGCAATCATTCTGACACAAATAAAAACAAGAAAAGCGCCTACTACAATAATAACGCTCCATAAAAATACAGGCTGCTCTATCAAAGATCGTTTCCGCTCCGGAGTGATTTCTTCCGATATGGCGCAATCATGTAGGTTTTTTACCTGAAGAACAGATAAATCCGCAGGTATGTTATTGCGGAAATGTTCGATATCATACTTTCCGGAAACAGGATCACGACTGTCTGATACAAATCTATATCTTCGACCGGCTTCAAGATATATACAAACATAACGACATAATCCGTATATTTTTATCGAATGAACAACCAAAGAAGGATTATGCTGATTTTCTATAATAACGTATGTTTTGGGAGAAAAATAGAAATCATCCGTAAAAAATATATTTTCTTTCCTTGAAGATAAAGAAAAATGCTCCCTAATGTATGAAATTGAATCACTCAGCACTGCTTGACGGTAATAATCCGGCTTATTTCGAATGCCAAATTCGACTTTATTTATGCAATAAGTGTGCTGTACATCCGGAAAGCGTATATATGTATTATTATCACTGTCTTCCTGAACAAACCTACCCGGATTTATTTCCACAAAATGACCATACAGATTCGAATTCTTTATTTTACCGACTTTCATAATATCCAAAGGGCTACTATGATTACTTGATAATGTTATTTCATAATACCGGTAATTTCCCTGCGGAAAATCAAGAATCAGCAATTCCGTATTGTCTCCTGCCTGTTGTCCGAGCCTTGATACTTCAGTCGTCTGTTTGACAATGTACCATTGCTTTAAATCATTACTACCTCTGATAGCGGCATATTTGCCGGTCTCTGCTTTCCGCAGAACAATACAAAAACGACTCAGGTTTTCAGAAAGCTGATTATCTACAACAACTATATTCAAACTATCTTTAATAAGACTGCTTTTAAGTTCAAAATGTTCAAAATCATTTATTCCCTGTATCGGATTAGCCGATCGAATAAAATAGGGCGTTTCGTTATTTTGTTCATCAAAAATTTTCAGATACTGCAATCCGGCCCCTATCAGTTCCTGGCTAAGTTCAACATTATAGTAGTCACTCTCATCCACAACAGGTATATCCGCTTTCCATACAGTCTGTCCAAATCCGTACTGAACAGAGATGAAAATAAATATGACAAAATATCGCATCATAACTTCAATTGATTTTCATTCTCCGGCTTATCATCACTTTTTACCAAAGTGCGTATTTTTTGCTGAAGGAAGGATACAAGCAATAGAATGACCCCAAGCAATACAAACGATATAATTCGGCCGGCCTGCGACATTTTCCAAACATCATACGCATAGAATTTCACAATAATCAGTCCGAAAAATACAAGGGAAATTTTTCTTAAAAGCGCTTCTCTCTTATTCAACCCCCAAATCATCAGAACCATCGCGATTATTCCCCACAGAATAGGATAACCGAATGTATGAACGTCATACAACGTACCATCGTAATTATTCGGATTACCAATCATCCATACAACCAGATTATCTGTTTCCACACTGAATATGACGACAACCAAGATTGTTAATAACCAACTAAGCGATGTACTTGCCTTACTGTATGACTTCATATTCTTAATTAAAAGATAGATAACATACCCGATAGCAGGCAAAGACATTAGATGAACAGAAAAATAACCGGCTGGATATATTCCCTCTGAAATATTAAATATATCATAACGCAAATCCGTAATCAGATTTGAATAAAGCATTGCATACAAACACACAACCGAATACAACAAACCGAAAATAGATCCTTTCGATGATACTTTTTTATGATAAATAATCGCTAAAACAGCAATATAAACAGTGGTAAAAGTTGCTAAGACAACGTACCGGAAACTTGAAAATCCGAAATATTCCACTTTCAACTGCATATTGAGTTCGAGAAACGGGACAAAATAAGCAAGCACCATAACCACCAATTTGAATATTCTTACAGGCCATATTCCTTTTTCCGAACCTGCCGATTCGCATTTTAACAACAGCATATCAATGACAAAAGCCGCTATAACAACAATTCCCGTAATAAATAATCGATTGAAAATCACCGGCATCGCAACGTTATATGAATACAAGTTGCCGACATCCATAAGATACGAAAATAAAGTCAATAAAGAGATCAAAGCAAATCCTGCATAAAATACTTTAATCTGCGATTTTTGCCATAGCCAGAGTAATATAACCGATTCCGCCGCCCAAAACATCGTAATAACATGGCCTTTCAGCTGAATAGGTATCGCAAGGCTGACAAAGCTAAGAACGATCGCCACAATCAGATAAACCAGATTACGATCGATACGGCTATTCCTGAACAATACTACCATTACAACAGCATTTACAACAGCCAGCGATATGGTAATTAATCCCTTGACATCAGAAGAATAACGATTAAACACATATAAATAGGCAGCAAATGCGAATAGATTGTTCGTCAAAATTAAAAACACCTGATAAGCAGAGATTTTCTTTTCTGATTTAAAATGATCAAACAATGCCAGAAGATAAAATTGAATGAAAAACAACGAGATAAACAATGATTCGTTAAAATATTGATTTTCAGATGAAACGAGTGCCCATGTCCAGAAAAACATCCATGTAAGCACGTAACTTATAATACCTATCACCCGCCATTTTTTCAAATAGGAAACAACCAACATTCCCGTATTCAATATCAGTATATAGGAGAATAATACAATAAAATTCCCTGTTCCGGTACTAACCATCAACGGTGAAACAAATCCCCCTAACAAAGAAAAAACAGCTAATTCTTTCCGGTCGTAAACCAACGAGAGCAACACGGAAAAAACAGTAATGGCAATCAGCATCATAAAAGCAACCGTCTGGCTAAATAACTCATATTCCCTGAAAGCGATTGTGATGGTAATATAAAACACCGAGATACCACCTCCTACCAATAACGACGAAAAAACGTGATATTTGGCTTTCAGTTTATGAGCTATTCCTATGATTAATCCTCCGGTAAACAGACCGATTCCAACACGTCCTATCTCATTTATCCAATCCTGATCAATGGCATATTTAACAAAAAAACCAATACCCAAAACAAGCGTAACGATACCGATTTTGCTAAGCCAGTTCGTACCGGGAAGTTTTTCAAAAAAACTCGGCTCATCCACCTTCTTCGTAACAGGAGGTGGCGTATATGCCCTCTCATGCATCGGAGAAAATGAAGGTTTAGTATCCGAAGCCGGCACTTTCTCAGGATGGGGATTATTTATAACTTCCGGTACGGATTCCGATATCCTATCATTTCCGGGCAAATCAGGAATCGAATGTACTTGAGGCTGATAAACCTCAACAATTTTTGTTTCCGGTTTAAATTCCTCTTTCCGACTTGGTACCGGAGGGGTTTGTACCGGAGGCATCGGTGCCGTAGGGGTTGGTGCAGAGGACACCGGTGCATTAGGCATATAGACCGTATGATTATTTGGTCTAATTTGTGTAGGGCCGGTCTCCGGTCTGACATAAGGAGTTGATTCCCTCTGTTTAGGCATCAACATATCGCTAATTCTATTATTCAGATACCGGATTTCACTTCTCAGAGAACTTATCTGAGAAAGAATAATAATAGGGAAAATAAATACGGCTGCCCCCAAAATAAGCAGTATAAATATAACAAATCCCATAAGTTCATCCATACAAGTGCAAATATATTTGATTAATAATCGTGTAAAAATATAAAAATATTCAATATCCCTTTTTTAAAGACATGAAAAAATAGTATATTCCATAAAGTACAACAAAAAATATTCCCGCCTGAAGCTAAAAACAGGCGGGAATATATCTCAATATAAAATGACGGTTATTTTCAAGGTTTTACCGCCCCAGAAGCCGGATACATGACCACTTCGATCTCATTCCCCTGATCTAAAAACTTCTTTGTAAACGATTTTATATCTTCTATCGTTATACTATTCAAAATATCGTCATAACCGGTATGAGCGTCAAAATTACGGGAATAGTAAATATTAATAATATTCGACCAATAACCATTTTCCTGCATAATTTCACTACGCCCTTTTACAATACTCCCGCGACTTTTATCTAAATCTATCTGACGAGGACCTTCTTTCGCGATACGCTCTAATTCGGTTTTCACTATCCGGATCACGTCATCCTGCCTCTGAGGATCCGTATCATAATAAATCTGTATTGTTGTACGGCCTTCGGGAAAATCAAATAATTCAACTGTTGTATACACTCCATACGAAGCGCTTTCCGTTTCACGTACCGCTTCTGTATATACCAGATCCAATATTTGATTCAACAACTGTTTGATTGTTAGATTTTTAAGATTGTAAGGTATCTCACCCATATAGGATAGTCCGATTGTAGACGCCGGCGTTTCCAGCTCTCGTGAAAAATGACATTTAATTTTTCCTTTATGATAAGGTGCAATCCGTTTTTCATCTGCTTTATCTGTACGATTAAGTGAAGGAAGCGTCGCTAAATATTGCTCCAATAAAGGACGAATCGAATCTTTATCAACATTACCGACAAACGTAAAAACAAAATCCGACGCGTCAGCAAATCTCTCTTTATACATATCTATCATCCGATGATAATCGACTTTATCAAAATCAGATGATTTCAACCGGACGTTGCGTGGATCATGATCAAAAAGAAGTTCGCTCACCGAGTCACTAAACGCAACCATCGGATCAAGATATTTAGTATCTAATTGTATTTTTATACGTTCTTCAAAAGACGCATAAGCCTCATCGTCAATACGCATTCCGGTAAATTGCAGATATATGAGTTCAAATAATGTTTTCAGATCGGATGGCGAAGCCGAACCTTCAAGGATTTCAGCCGATGTCGTCAATCCGGCAGCGCTGGATACATTTTTACCGGCTAATGCTTTTCTCAGATTAGTCGCGCTGAACTCTCCCAACCCGCCAACCATAATTGCATTATTAATGACTTTCAAATTCCAGATATCTTTATCATCTTTAAACATGGTGGTTCCGCCCGGACTCGTAGCATTCATCAATATCTCATCTTTCTTATAATCCGTTTGCTTAACAACAACACGTACGCCATTACTTAAAGTGTAAAGAGTGCCGCCAAATAAAGGATCCTCTTTTTCGCTCACGATCTTTCCGGGCTTAGGTAATTCAGGAATAAGGATCTTGCTGACCACTTCGTCGTCATTAGCATTAACAATTTCCTGCGTCGCGTTAAAGTACATAGCCAATAATTCGTTTTCCGTAGGATAAGTAACATCGTCTTTATCAGGGCCGGCAAGACTTATTACCAAGTTGCTCATTTCATTATTTTCATCAAATAATCCACGTATATAGTGATTTACACCCTCTAAAGGAAAATTGGGAACAATCTGCTTCATCAACTCATACTCCACTTCTATCCCCGGAATAGCTTCTTCTTCTGTAAAATTACGGACATATTCCTCGGCATAAGAACTATTTTGATTTTTATCACGCTCATTATAAGCTGATTCATAATTTTTTAGAATAGTATCCTTGGCACGTTTGTATTCTGCTTCGGTAAAACCGAATTCTTTTACGCGTTGCGTTTCCGAAACCAATACGTTCAAAGCTTGTTTAAGTTCTCCCGGTTTAACTACAGCTACTGAAGTCCATGCTCCTTTGGTTTTCGAAATGAAATAATCCCCATCGTTGGCATAAGCCGCAATAAACGGAGAATTAGGCTTCTGAAGGATTTCGGAAAAACGTTCGCTCATTATGATAGATATGACAGCCTGGTTATAGCTCGTTATAATATCCGCAATTGTACCTTTCAGCACGTATGGCATTTTATCATGCTTATAATAAATACTCAATATCGTATTGGACATTTCTTTGTCTTTGGCTATGGAAACAAGAGGCCTGTCATTATCAGAGACAGGATACAATTCCCTGAGCTCCGGATTAACAGGTTTCGGAATATCCGAAAACATACTTTTAATTTTTCCCTCAACCTTATCAACATCTATATCTCCCACAATTACGATTGCTTGCAGATTCGGATGATACCATTTTTCATAATAGGCTCTCAATTCATCTCCCTTAAAATTATCTATTATATCAATCGTTCCTATAGGTATACGTTTTCCATATTTACTTTCCGGGTACATTACAGGTAACTGTTGCTCCCACAAGCGCATTTGTGCTGTCCGCCTTGTCCGCCACTCTTCACGTATAATCCCGCGTTCTTTTTCTATAGCGTCATCTTCAAGCAAAAGAAATGACGACCAGTCATGGAGTATAAGCAAACATGAATCTATTACTCCTGCCTGTGCCACGGGCACATTCATAAGCATATAAACAGTTTCATCAAAACTTGTATATGCGTTCAGGCCTTCACCCATAAGCATTCCTATACTTTCGGTATATTCTTGGATTCCCTTTTTGGAAGGAAAATTTTTCGAACCGTTAAAAGCCATGTGTTCAAGAAAATGAGCCAATCCGCGCTGATTATCCTCTTCCTGCATGGAACCCACATTCTGGACAATATAAAATTCCGCACGTTCTTTCGGCATTTCATTATGACGGATATAATAAGTCAATCCGTTTTCCAATTGTCCGTAACGAATTTTCGGATCCATGATTAACTTTTCGATTGTCGTATTCCGGGGCTCCCCCTGTCCCTGAGAAAAAACGGGAATTGCAAAACATGACAAACACAACACAATACATGCGCTTTTTGTAGATAAGAATCGTTTCATAATTTCATAATTTTATGATATTTTTCATTTAATATGTACGCTACAAGCGGCAAATGTACATGATATTTTTTAAAATCGATGATACGTAATATCTTTTATGAAAAAATCTCATAACTTTGCAATCGATCAATTAAAATAGCTCTGTACATCTCTCGTAATATGAAAATAATATACGCGATAACTATATGTTTATTGTTCCTATTCCCGGAAAAAGCGCAAACACATCCGGCTGTGGAACGATTCCTTAGCGCCTCATATATGGGCGGAGCATCCGTTTCTATTATGATCAGGGATATCAGTAACGGATCGGTAACGTATAGTTATGACGCGGAGAGAGAAGTTATACCCGCCTCCGTAATGAAAATAGTCACCACGGCAACCGTTCTTGAATTGCTCGGAGAAAAATTCCGGTATGAAACAGCCATTATGTACGACGGACAAATAACAGACAGCGTCCTTGATGGAAATCTTTATATACGCGGAAGCGGTGACCCGACTCTCGGCTCTTCAAACATAGGGCCGGACGCTGATAAAGTCATACGCGAATGGATTACGGCAATAAAAAAATCCGGCATACGTAAAATAACAGGCACCGTTATTGCTGACGAAAGTATTTTCGATACAGAAGGAATATCCATGAAATGGATGTGTGAGGATATGGGTAGCTATTATGGGCAAGGATGCTACGGATTGAACATATATGACAACCGTTATTCGCTTTTTTTAAATACGGGAGAACCTAACGACAAACCCAAAATAGAAAAAAGTGAACCGGATATGTCATCCATACTTTTTCACAATTATCTGATTACTAATAAATCTGCAAAAGACAGCACATATATAATAGGATTTCCCTATGCTAACGAACGCTATCTTTACGGAACCGTTCCGGCAAACCGTTCCGGATATCAATTGAAAGGCGATATTCCCGAACCTGCGCTGTATTTAGCACAATATGTCTCAAAATTACTTGAAAAAGATCAAATAGAGGTTACCGGTACCCCTACATGCTATCGCATATTATCAGGGGAAGGAAAATGGAAAAAACAGGAACGAAAAATTTTAACAACTACTTATTCACTGCCTTTGAAAGATTTGGTACGCATCACAAATCATGTAAGCAATAATCTTTACGCGGACGCTTTCCTGAAAACAATAGGATTAAAATACAAATCCGACGAAATAATATCATCTTTTGACAAAGGGATAAAAATTCTTAATAAGCATTGGGAAGACAAGGGGATAAAAACTTCTTCACTATGGATGTTTGACGGTAGCGGATTAGCTCCTACGGATAAAATAACCGCCGGATTTTTATGCGAACTGTTATCCTATATGGCGACTAAATCTTCCGCATCGAAAACGTTTACGGAATCATTGCCACGCGTAGGTATGGAAGGTACAGTAGCAAATACCCTCAAAGGGAGTGCGCTGCAAGGCAACACACGTCTCAAAAGCGGTAGTATGAGCCGGGTGCGAAGTTATGCCGGATATGTGACAAAAGACAACAAACAATATGCTGTAACAATCATTGTAAATAATTTTTCCTGCACACAATCTCAAATGAAAAAGGATATGGAACAATTACTGCTATCTTTGTTTTAGTAGTTAATTTTTAGTATCTTTGCTGCCTAAATAACGATACTGTCAATGAGCATTGAAATTAAAGAAGTAAAAACAAAAAGGGAGTTACGGAAGTTCGTTAAGTTTAACATAGAATTATACAAAGATAATCCATATCACGTGCCAAATCTTATAGATGAAGAAATGATGACTTTATCTAAAGATAAAAATCCCGCGTTTGAAAATTGTGAAGCGATTTATTTTCTCGCCTATAAAAACGGAAAAATAGTAGGGCGTATCGCAGGTATGATAGTACATGAAAGTAACAGGATATGGAAACAAAAGCATGCGCGTTTCGGATTTGTAGATTTTATTGATGATGAAGAAGTAGTAAATACTCTTTTTGAGGTTGTTACCAAATGGGCTAAAGAAAAAGGAATGAACGCCTTGCACGGGCCATTAGGTTTTACAGACATGGACCACGAAGGAATGCTTATCGAAGGGTTTGACCAATTGGGTACTATGGCAGCCATTTATAATTATCCTTATTATCCGAAACATCTGGAACGTATAGGATTTGAAAAAGATCAGGATTGGAACGAACATAAAATATACATTCCTGATGGTATCCCTGAAAAACATCAACGCATCGGTGAAATAGCAAAACAAAAATACGGCCTCAAAGTAATGAAATTTAAGAAACGTAAAGAAATATGGTCGTATGCATATAAAATATTTGATACGTTAAACGCTGCTTATGCTCCTTTGTATGCTTTTTCAGCACTTACCCCAGAACAAATAAATTACTACCTTAAAATATACATTCCCATGTTACAACTTAATCTGATAACAGTCATAGTACGTGAATCCGATGATACAGTTGTAGGTTTCGGAATATCCCTTCCAAATATGTCTCGCGCCATGCAAAAAGCTAAAGGATCATTATTACCTTTTGGTTTTGTACATTTACTTAAAGCTTTGTATTCAAAACCCAATATTATAGACCTGTATCTTATAGGCGTGCTTCCCGAATATCAAAATAAAGGTGTTAATGCATTATTATTCAATGATTTAATTCCAGAATACAATCGCATAGGCGTGAAATATGCCGAAAGCAATCCTGAGCTCGCGACGAATCACGCTGTTCAGTCGCAATGGGATTATTTTAAGACAGAACATCATAAAACAAGAAGAGCTTTTATTAAACATATTTAATTATGGAAGATTTTTCTACAATAGAACAAAATAACGAGATTTCATACAGTGATAAAGAAGTAATTACACTTGAATGGAATGAACATATACGCCGCCGGCCGGGTATGTATATCGGAAAGCTGGGTGACGGATCTTTCGCCGATGACGGCATATATGTACTATTGAAGGAAGTTCTTGACAATTCAGTTGACGAATTTATGATGGGATTCGGAAAGACCATATCTGTTAAAATAAAGGATAATATCGTAACCGTACGCGATTACGGACGTGGAGTTCCCTTGACAAAAGTAAAGGACGTATCAAGCAAAATGAATACCGGCGCGAAATACGACAGTAAAGCTTTTAAAAAATCAGTAGGACTTAACGGAGTTGGTATAAAAGCGGTAAATGCACTCAGTAGCCATTTTCTGATAGAAAGTGTACGCGATAAAGAATCTAAAAAGGTAGAATATGAAAAAGCCTATGTTATAAATGATTCTAAAATAGTTCCTTCAAAAGAAAGAAACGGCACATCCATAGCTTTTACTCCCGACAATGAAATTTTCTCCGATTACGAATACAAAGATGAATTTGTTGAAAACCTGATCAAAAATTATGTATTCCTTAATACGGGACTGACTATCAATTATAACGGTAAAAGTTTTTACTCTGATAATGGATTGGCGGATCTTCTGAATGAAAATATGACGTCCGAACCACTCTACCCTATCATACATCTAAAGGGAGACGACATAGAAGTAGTTATAACGCATAGTAATCAATACGGGGAAGAATACTATTCGTTTGTCAATGGCCAACACACAACACAAGGAGGTACACACCTTACTGCTTTTCGTGAATCTTTAAGCCGTACAATAAAAGAATATTACAATAAAAATTTCGAATATACTGACATACGAGCTGGCATAACGGCGGCAATAAGTGTAAAAGTGGAAGAACCTGTTTTTGAAAGTCAGACAAAAACAAAATTAGGATCAAAAGACATGGGCCCAAATGGCCCTTCCATAGGCAAGTTTATAGGAGATTTCATCAAAAAAGAATTAGATAACTACTTGCATAAGTATCCGGAAACATCAGATATTTTATTAAAAAAAATACTTGAATCAGAGAAAGAACGCAAAGCCATTGCCGGAGTTACGAAAATAGCCCGCGAACGCGCTAAAAAAGCAAGTGTTAATAACAGAAAACTACGCGATTGCCGCACACATCTAAGTGATTTTAAAAACAACGATAAAGAAAAATCGTGTATTTTCATTACAGAGGGAGATTCTGCCAGCGGGTCCATTACAAAAAGCCGTGATCCGAATCTGCAAGCAGTTTTCAGCCTGCGTGGAAAACCCTTAAATAGTTTCGGACTCACGAAAAAAATAGTCTACGAAAATGAAGAATTTAATCTTCTGCAAGCCGCTCTGAATATAGAAGACGGTTTGGAAGGTCTACGTTATAATAAAGTTATTATAGCGACAGATGCTGACGTCGACGGCATGCATATTCGCTTACTGTTAATAACATTTTTTCTTCAGTTTTTTCCTGACCTGATCCGGAAAAACCATGTGTATATACTACAAACACCTTTATTCCGTGTAAGAAATAAGCAAAAAACATTTTATTGTTATACAGAAGAAGAAAGATTATCCGCTATCAAAGAAATCGGTAAAAATCCCGAAATAACCCGTTTTAAAGGACTTGGTGAAATATCACCGGACGAATTTAAAAATTTTATAGGAAAAGACATACGACTTGATCCTGTAAAAATGAAAAAAGACGATTATGTAAAAGAAATGCTGGAATTTTATATGGGCAAAAATACAGCGGACAGACAAAACTTTATTATAGATAACCTTGTAGTGGAAGAAGATTTAGTTAATTGATTATATGACAAAAAAAGCATTGTTTTCAGGTACATTCGATCCTTTTACTATCGGACATTACGCATTAGTAAAAAGAGCATTATGTATCGCTGATGAAATAATAATAGCAATTGGAATAAATTCCGAAAAAAAAACTCTTTTTTCATTAGAGGAGCGCATAGAAAACATTAAAAGTATCTATGCAGAAGAAAAACGAATAAAAGTAAAATCCTACGATACGCTGACAATTGATTTCGCAGAGGAATTAGGTGTGGATTTTATTTTGCGTGGAATAAGAAATATAAGTGATTTTGAATATGAAAAAAGTATGGCTGATATAAACTGTAAATTATCGGGCATAGAGACCGTTTTTCTTTTTTCCGAACCCGAATATGGTTATGTAAGTTCAAGTCTCGTACGTGAACTTATAAACCACAAAAAAGATATATCAAACTTAATACCAATCATAAAATGAGAAAAATATTATCTACCTTCATCATATTCATATTTGCATGTAGTTTCATAACTGCTCAAAATAGAGAAGAAAGAGAAAATATGAATAAGTTAGGAATGGCATATTCCGCTATTACAAGATTATATGTTGATGAAACAGATAATTCGAAAATTGTTGAAGACGCCATCAGAGGAATGCTGGAAAAATTAGACCCTCACTCTTCCTATACCAATGCGGAAGAAACACGTAAAATGAACGAACCTTTAGAAGCTAATTTTGACGGCATAGGTATACAGTTTAATATGCTAATCGATACCCTTTATATTATACAGGTTATTCCGGGAGGACCTTCGGAAAAAGTAGGACTTATCGCAGGTGATCGTATCATAATGGTTGATGACACACTCATTGCCGGCGTTAAAATGGCGAACACGGACATAATGAAATTAATTCGCGGTAAAAAAGGAACTGAAGTACGTATAAAAGTAAAACGCGGTTCCATGCAGGATTTACTTGAATTTAAGATAACACGTGATATAATACCCGTATATAGTATAGATGCTACTTATATGGCCGACCAGGAAACAGGTTATATTCGTCTAAGCAGATTTGCCTCATCCTCTTCAGATGAATTTGAAAAATCGGTACAGGAATTAAAAAAACAAGGCATGAAAAACCTTATTCTCGACCTCCAAGGAAACGGAGGAGGATACCTGCATATAGCCTATGCACTGGCAGATCAATTTCTTAGTAAAGACAAATTAGTAGTATATACACAAGGTGATAAAGTAAAACGTTCCGATGCTGTTGCTACTGAAAAGGGATTATTTGAAGAAGGCAAATTAATCATACTTGTGGACCAATCTTCCGCCTCCGCAAGCGAAATTGTTTCAGGAGCAATACAAGATTGGGACAGAGGAATTATTGTAGGACGACGTACATTTGGCAAAGGGCTCGTTCAAAGACCTATCGATTTACCCGATAGTTCAATGATTAGACTCACTGTAGCGCGTTATTATACTCCTTCCGGACGTTATATCCAGAAGCCCTACGAAAACGGCAATATCGAAGCTTATAACCATGATTTAATGGATCGTTATAATAAGGGTGAATTAATGCATGCGGACAGCACACATTTTCCGGATTCTTTAAAATACAGCACAATGATATCAAAACGCACGGTTTATGGTGGTGGTGGCATAATGCCTGATATATTCGTACCCATTGATTCTACACTCAGTACCGATTATCATTTCAAACTGTTAAGATACGGACTTATGAACAGGATGGCAATGAGTTACCTTGATAAAAACCGGAATGAGTTGAATAAAAAATATCCCAATGTAACAAAATACAAAGACAAATTTGTTATAACAGAAGATATGCTTCAGGAACTTCTCAGCATGGCGGAAGAAGAAAAAATAGAATTCAATGAAGAACAATTTGATAAATCAAAAGAACTCATATCTCTTCAGTTGAAAGCGCTTATAGCACGTGATTTATTCGACATGAGTGAATACTTCCAAATAATCAACGACAAAAACGACATTTACCTGAAAGCGCTTCAAATTATGAATGATGACGAACAGTACAACAAAATACTAAATTATTAGCCTTTTCAACATTTCAACAATCCTATTTATTATTATATCTTATATTTAATTTAAAGTATAAATAATTTAATGAATATAATAGGATGTTGAAAGTGTTCATAAATTTGCAGAGAAAAATTTGCAGGATGAGTTATTAAGTTGTGAATCTATTTTTGTTTAATTTGTCAACATTCATTTTTACATATAATTTACTTAAAATTAACTATATACTATTTTTATCAACACATTGTTGATAAGCTGATGCGGTAATAATTTTTTGTTTTTTCAAATGAATTTTTTGTGCAAACATACTATGAAAAAAGAAAAGTAAAAATGTACTTTTCTTCTTGAAAAATTGAAACGGATTGTTGTATAGAAAATATTTTTGTTAAATTAAAATTTATTTTTGATTAATTATCAACATCGGATTTACATGAAATGAACAACTAATTAATAGTTACCATACGTGACCCTTCAGGTTGTTCACTGATATTTATATGTACTGTATCTTCCGGCAACAATTCTTGCACTTTTTCGGGCCATTCGATAAAACAAAGGGCGCCACTGTGGAAATAATCTTCTGTACCGATGTCGTACGCTTCACTTATTTTATTTATACGGTAAAAATCAAAATGGTAGATAAGTTCTCCTGTGATGCAGCTTCTATATTCATTTATAATAGAAAATGTAGGACTGTTTATCACGTCTTCAACTCCTAATTTTTCACATATAGCCTTTATGAATGTTGTTTTACCGGCGCCCATGCTTCCTTCAAAAGCAAACACGGTTCTATCATCCATAGTAGCTATGAATTCAGCGGCTGCTTCATGTATGTGGTCTGTATTTTCTATAATTATTTCTTTCATTGAATTTAATTTAAAATGAACATTTTCGTTAAGCAGGCGAGCAAAAGTAAAGTTTACTTTGGATGTAAAGTTATGATCGGGACTAACATTTCTTCGAGAGATACCCCCCCGTGCTGAAAAGTATTTTTATAATATGAAACGTAATAATTATAGTTATTGGGATAAGCGAAAAAAGATTCGTTCATTGCGAATATATATTTCGTGCTTAGGTTAGGTGATGGCAGTCCTGCTTTTTCAGGCTCTCTTATTTCGTATAATTCTTTGTAATTATAGTCCATATTTTTACCGACTTTGTACCTGAGATTGGTATTTGTGTTTTTATCGCCTACTATTTTAATAGGATTATCCACCCGGATTGTTCCGTGGTCTGTCGTAAGTATAATTTTAAAACCTTTGTCTGCTATTTTTTTAAACAGTTCAAGTGTTGTGGAATGTTGAAACCATGACCGCGTAAGACTTCTGTATGCAGCTTCACTCTGTGCCAACTCTCGTATCATTTTACTTTCCGTACGTGCATGAGATAACATATCTACAAAATTGATGACTATAACATTTAATTGGTTTTTTGTGAGATCTGATATGTTATTCAGTATTTTTTCGCCATACAAAGAATCATATATTTTATTATATGAAAATGTATATTTTTTCCGGAATCTTTCTATTTGTGTTTTTATTAAAGGTTCTTCATTAATATTTTTACCTTCTTCACTTTCTTCATCTATCCATAGTTCAGGGAACATTTTTTCTATTTGTACCGGCATTAATCCGGAAAAAATAGAGTTCCGGGCATATTGGGTAGCTGTGGGAAGTATACTGTAATAAAGACTTTCGTCAAAAGTAAAGGAGTCACTAAGCAAACTTTTGACTGAATGCCACTGGTCGAGGCGGAAGTTATCTATTAATATAAAAAATATTTTTTCATCCTTATCAAGTAATGGGAATACTTTATTCTTAAATAAATCAGGACTCATTAAAGGTCTTTCCTCAGGTTTTTGAATCCAATCCAAATAATTTTTTTTGATAAACTTTCCGAATGAATTATTTGCTTCTTTTTTTTGCATCCGGAGTAAATCCTGCATTTCCGATTGTCCTTCCTGGAGAGTAAGTTCCCAATAGATTATTTTTTTGTAAATATCCATCCAGTCGTTGGTAGAATTTGCATTACTTATTTGCATGCCTATGCGACTGAATTCCTGTTGATAGTTAATAGTTGTAGTCTCGGTAATAATGTTGCTTTTATGAACATTCTTTTTAATAGAAAGGAATAGTTGATTGGGATTTACAGGTTTTATCAGATAATCGGCGATTTTATTGCCGATAGCCTGATTCATGATACTTTCTTCCTCACTTTTTGTTACCATAACGACGGGAACATCCGGATTGATTTGTTTGATCTGTACTAATGTTTCGAGGCCGCTTAATCCGGGCATATTTTCATCTAAAAAGATAATATCGAAAATTTGTTCCTTACAACAGTCAATAGCATCCTGGCCACTTACTACAGGAACTACCTCATATCCCTTTTCTTCCAAAAAAAGAATATGAGGTTTTAACAAATCTATCTCATCGTCCGCCCAAAGTATTTTATCTTTTCTCATACGTTTTAATTTATATGCTATTAAAACGTTATTTGCTATATTTTTATTGTGTTTCTGTGTCTTTAGCTATTTTTTGAATATCATCTAATGTAAAATTACCTGATATCTGTATAGCCACAAAATCTTTTTCATCATTTATCAGCATGACTAATTCGTTTATTATATCTCCTTTCTTTTTGGCATTGAAAATGATGTTGGATTTACCGCTTTTCACGCGCATAAGCTCCTCATAATTCTTATTTTGATTTATTAATGATTTGAATTCCGAACTCATTTTTTCTCTTATACCGGCTTTTTCGGAGGTTATAATAAGCATAGATTCAATCTTGGGTACAATATTCTTAATGTCGATGTTGCCTGTATTAATATTGCCTGGAATCATTTTAAACATTGCCTTTGATATGCTTATGACTGTTACATCATCTTCGTTTTCGTATTTATCGAATAAATTATTGAAACTATTCTGAGCATATATCAAACTACTGCTGAATATGCAGATTATTAATAATAAATATTTTGCTTTCATATTACTTAATCTTTAATTTAATTTAAAATTTTCATTTAACAATTCATTTGTTTTATCCACACTTTCCTTTACTTTTTCCAAAGGATAAAAACCCTGGTTTAGCTTGGCGGAAACGAGCATTAATGTTTGCTCCGCTACCATAGCTGCTTCTTCCGGATCTGTATATGTATCAGCTATCATGTTTGACTTCGTATGTTTGTCGGTAGTAAAAAACAGACCTATACAAAGTAGTATCACAGCAGCTGCACTTGTTATCCTTATAAATAATGTTCTGGTTTTCGAGGATGATTTCTGTGGATTTGTTTCCGCTATATGTTTGTCTATAGCGTTTTCCAATCTTTCAGAAATACCTTCCGGAAGCTGAATATTTGATGGATCATGCAAAACATTGAACAGATCCCTGTCGGTGTACCATTCTTCATCAATATCTTCACTGTTGAAAAATTTCAATAGTAATGCTTCTTCTTCAGAGGAGGTATCACCATTGTAAAAAGCTTCTAACAATTGTTTTATTTTTTCTTCGTCAGTCATATTTCAATGTTTTAATTTCATTTTCAATGTATTTCGTGCGCGTGAAAGTAAAACTCTTACATTTATGGAGCTTTCTCCCGTTATCATTTCTATTTCTTCCAACGAACAACCGGCAAATCCTCGTAAATTCAATATCCTCTGTTGTTTTTCAGGCAAGCTGTGTATGATTGTCTTTATTATTTTGATAGCTTCCTGATTTTCTATATTGGTTTCGACATTTGTGGAATTATCGGGAAAATCATAATCGTCAATGTTATTATCATTTCGCGCCGCTTTCGGTGAACGTAGAAGATCCATGCATAAATGTTTTACGAGTGTTACACAATACGCTTCCGGTTTTTGTATATGGGTAAGTTTTTCGCGGTCATCCCAGAGTTTGCAGTAGGCATCCTGAATGATATCTTCGGCGTCTTCCGCATTTTTGAGAATAGCATAAGCTACTCTGTATAATTTAGGATGAAGAGAAAAATAGACCTGTTTGAAACTTTCGGCAGTCATTCTAACAATACTTTATTTATTATTATCGATGACACTTTTTACATCGTCCGGCTTTATTTTACCCTTTATCCTTACCAAAGCCGGATCGCTTCCTCCGGATATTACTACAATTTCATGAATGCAATCATCCTTTATTTTCACAAGTACTTTTGTTCTTTCACCATTTTCACTGGTGGAAACAAGTGTTTCGTAAGAATTGTCTTTCAGATTTTTGATAGCCGCATTAAAACTATCTTTTACATTGTTGTTACATTCGTCGAATGAGTATACTTCAACCCCCGAAACTCCTTTCGTATCTGTAAATACCCGTGCCAATGACATGGCAAAACCACCAATTTTTACATGAGTTGTATTTTTCTCTTTTGAAAAATTAGTAAATAATTGCTCTACCGTATTTTTTTTATCGGATTCGGGTTTTTCAATATTTTCTTTACTGAAACAATTCTGACAAATAATGACTGCTAATAGTGTAATAAAAATACCTCGTTTCATAACTGTTTTTTTAAATAGTTTATTATTTAATAAATTACATTTTAAAGCGCTTCTGTGTATAAGACGGGCGATGGATATTTTTTGTTACAAATATTTTTCAAATATTGTTTTGTATGTATCAAATCATCGTTTTAAGACGTTCTGTGAGTATTTTTACGCCTTCTGAAGCTCCTTTTTGGATGAATTCAATATCGTTTCTATGTGTTTTTACTTCTTTCGGATCGATAAGAAATACAGGTTGCCCGTTTCTGACATAATTCAATAGGCCGGCTGCCGGGTATACATTGAGTGAAGTGCCGATGATTACAAATATATCCGATAATTCCACATACTTAATAGCCTCTTCTATTTTTGGAACAGCTTCTCCGAACCATACTATGAACGGGCGCAACTGGCCGCCATCCGGAGCTTTATCGCCTAAGTGGATATCAGGATTATCGGATGGAATTTCAAATACCTTTTCTGTGTTTTTTACAGAACATGATTTCATCAATTCTCCGTGTAAATGTATTACATGGCTGCTTCCGGCGCGTTCGTGCAGATTATCCACATTTTGTGTTATGATATGTACTTTAAAGAATTTTTCTAAAGCGGCAAGCCTTTTATGTCCTTCGTTCGGTTCCGATTTTATAAGTTCTTTGCGCCTGTAATTGTAGAAATCCAGTACCAATTGAGGATTGGCGGCAAAACCTTCGGGTGTGGCGACTTCTTCAACAGGATAATTGTTCCATAACCCGTTTGAATCGCGAAATGTAGCTATTCCGCTTTCAGCACTCATACCCGCCCCTGTAAGGATAACTAAATTTTTCATACTTTTTCACTTTATATTATTTGCGAAGTTATAATATTTCAAATAAAAAACTCCTTCTCAAAAAAAAAAGTTGAAAAAAGATTACATTATAAATAAAAACATTACCTTTGCGCCTTGATTATAAAGGATGAAGGAAAAATATGGACAAGATAAGTTATGCATTAGGTTTAAGTATAGGTAATAATTTTCTTACTTCGGGTATAAAAAATTTGAAAGTTGAAGATTTCGTAAAAGGCGTTAATGATGTTTTGTCCGGAAAAACACCGGATGTTTCTTATGACGAAGCAAAGCAGATAATTAATGATTATTTTGTTGAACTTCAGGCTGAACAGGTTAAGTTGAATAAAGAAGCTGGAGAAGAATTTCTCCATATAAACAAAGAAAAAGCAGGTGTGGTAACTTTGCCGAGCGGTTTGCAATATGAAGTATTGAAAAAAGGCACAGGTGCTAAACCAAAAGCGACTGATAAAGTTAGATGCCATTATCATGGGACATTGATTAACGGAACCGTTTTTGATAGTTCCGTACAGCGTGGCGAACCTGCTGTTTTCGGAGTATCACAAGTAATATCGGGATGGGTCGAAGCTTTACAATTGATGGAAACAGGTTCCAAATGGAGATTATTTATACCTTCGGAATTGGCATATGGAGAACGTGGAGCCGGTGAGTTGATAGGGCCTAACAGCACATTAATTTTTGATGTGGAATTATTGGATATTGTTTAACATAATTATTATAAAATTGAAATGAAAAAATTTAGTGTATTAGCCATGATGGCTGTTGTGACAATGGGAGTTGCATTCACATCTTGTGATTCAAAAAAATCCATGGGTTCCGCAAAATTAACTTCAGAAGTTGATAGTGTTAGTTATATCATAGGTAAAGCAAATGCTGCTAATATGAAAAAACAATTGGAATCATGGCCTGTAAAAGGAAATACCGAAGCTTTTATTGCTGGTTTTCTGAAAGGAATGGAAATAGATGATTCTTTATTCTTAGGAAAAGATATGCAGACAGCTGACGCGTATATTAACGGATTTTTCCAGAAAGCTCAGACAATAGCTGCTGAAACTAACCAAGCGGAAGGCGAAAAGTTTTTGGCTGAAAATAAAACAAAAAGTGGCGTGATTACTACTCCAAGCGGTTTGCAGTATAAAGTAGTTACTGAAGGAACAGGTGCTAAACCGACATTAGAGGATGTGGTAAAAGTACACTATACCGGTAAATACCTTGACGGAATAGTTTTTGATAGTTCTGAAAGACATGGCGGACCTGCTGAATTTCCACTTGGAGGTATTATTGCCGGTTGGCAGGAAGGCGTTCAGTTAATGCCTGTAGGTTCTAAATACATTTTGTGGGTACCTGCTGAATTGGCTTATGGCCCGGGTGGTAACGGTATTAAACCGAATAGCACGCTTGAATTTGAAATTGAATTACTTGAAATCGTAAAAAAATAATATTTTATTCTATAAAAGGAAAGTCGGTTATCATCAGTATGATAGCCGATTTTTTTTATATTTTGTATTTCACTTGATTTGCACTACATTTTGTCTGAAAAACAGAAAGTAAGCTGCACCTCGGCAACAAAAATAAATAAGATTTATTTTGTATTGCGCTCGGCTTGCGTTACATTTGCAAATAAAACGTAAAATGATGGTAGAAACAAAAGGTATTACCAAAAGTTTTGGCTCATTACAGGTTCTTAAAGGCATTGATTTATCAATACGGGAAAAAGAAATTGTTGCTGTAGTGGGGCCGAGCGGAGCAGGGAAAACAACACTTTTACAGATTATAGGTACTCTTGATCGTCCTGATTCAGGAACTTTGTCTGTAAGAGGCATAGAACCTTTTAAATTGCCTGAAAAAGAGCGTGCGGCCTTCCGAAACAAACACATCGGTTTTGTTTTTCAGTTTCATCAGTTATTACCTGAGTTTACGGCGCTTGAAAATGTAATGATTCCTGCACTGATTGCTAAATGTAAATATGAAGAAGCTGAAAGGAAATCGAAAGAATTACTTGATTTTCTGCGATTAACCGATCGAATGAAACATAAACCGTCGGAACTTTCCGGTGGTGAAAAACAACGCGTTGCCGTGGCCAGAGCATTGATAAATAATCCGTCCGTTATTCTTGCCGATGAGCCTTCAGGAAGCTTAGACACGAAAAATAAAGAAGAACTTCATGCTTTGTTTTTCGATTTGCGGAAAGAAATGGGCCAGACATTTGTGATTGTTACCCACGATGAACATTTGGCGACACTTGCTGACAGGATTATTCACATGAAAGATGGAATAATAACGGATTAATATTTATATTTTATGCCGCATACCGGGGAAAAAAGAGCTGCATTCGGAAGTCGTTTGGGAGTAATCTTTGCTACGGTGGGGAGCGCTGTGGGACTTGGTAATATATGGAGGTTCCCCTATATGTTGGGTTCTAACGGAGGCGCGGCTTTTCTATTAATATATCTTTCTTGTACACTTTTATTGGGGTTGCCGGTAATGATTGCCGAATTTTATATCGGTCGGCATTCTAAACGTAATGCTGCCGGAGCGTTTAAAACAATCGCGCCGGGAACGAAATGGTCTGTAATTGGATATAATGGTGTATTGGCAGCTTTTCTTATACTTGGCTTTTATTTTGTAATAGCCGGATGGACATTGGAGTATGTTTTTCAGGCCTTAACAGGTTCTTTAGGAGGTAAATCCGCTGATGAGTTCAGTGTGGAATTTTCAAATTTTTCTTCCGATATATTCAGACCTGTTTTATGGACCCTGATATTTATGGGGATCACTCACTATATTATTATAACAGGAGTAAAAAACGGAATAGAACGTTCTTCTAAATTTCTGATGCCTTTGTTGTTTATCATTCTTATCGTTTTATGTATCCGTTCCCTGACATTGCCCGGAGCTATGGGAGGTATTGATTTTTTGTTTAAGCCTGATTTTAGCAAAATAAATTCATCGGTGTTATTAAGCGCTATGGGACAGTCTTTTTTCTCACTGAGTGTCGGCATGGGCTGTTTAATAACTTATGCGTCTTATTTCAATGATAAAACAAATCTTCAGCGTACAGCGCTTGAAGTAACGGTTATTGACACGTTGGTCGCGGTATTGGCAGGTATCATGATATTTCCCGCTGTATTTAATTTCGGGATAGAACCTACCGCCGGAGTGGAACTTGTATTCATTACACTGCCAAATGTTTTTGGAAAAATGCCTTTGGGTAATTTTTGGTCTTGTATATTTTTTCTTTTATTGGCTGTTGCTGCGCTGACATCTACAATATCGCTTCATGAAGTGGCTACCGCTTATCTGCATGAAGAATATAATGTTACACGCAAACGTGCGGCATTATTTGTTTCTCTGGGGGTTGCCGTTCTGGCTATTTTTAGTTCGCTTTCTTTTGGAATATTAAAAAATTTCACGATATTTGGACTTACATTTTTCGAGTTATTGGATTATGTTACTGCGAAGTTGATGCTTCCGTTTGGTGGTATGTTGATTTGTATTTTTGTAGGGTGGCGTATTGATAAAAAAATTCTGAAAGCAGAACTGACAAATAAAGGAACGATTCCCTTTTATTTTTTTAGTGTGTATTGTTTTTTGATCAGGTATATTGCGCCGGTTGCGATTGGCTTTATATTTTTGAATGAATTAGGTCTTTTGAATTTTATAAAAAGTTCTTAATAAGAGGTTTTTATAAATTGCTCTGATTGTGTATGGCACAGAGTTATTATAATTATTGAGTTGTTAACCATTAATAATCAACCTTTATATGTCATGGCGTGATTTTTTTTATTTTTCAAAAGGAGAACGAAGTGGATTGATCATTTTACTTTGTCTGATAGCAGTCGCAGGAATTTTATTGATTTTGAATAATCGGCCTGAATCTGCTCGTAGTAGTGCAACAGAACAAGTCATTATCGATGATAGACTAACAGATAAAACAGAAGCGCCAATCAATAAATCTTCCGGTACCCAGTCTTCTTCCACATCGTCTTCACGACAATCTTCTCCTTCTGAAAAAGCTTTATCCGATTCAAGTTCAAATACTTTGGCAGGATTATCTCAGGCAAAGGAAGATAAGAATATGAATTCAAAATCAGAAAATACGAACGAATCTGTTTCTGAACGCGTAAAGCGTCTTACTTCCCATTCACGCCCCTCCTACCCTCGTTCAGAGAAATTTTCGGAGGCTACTGTTGTAGAACTTAATACGGCCGATACAACCATACTCAAAAAAATTCCGGGGATAGGAAGTGCGTTTGCTAAGCGGATTGTGAACTATCGCAATCTTTTAGGCGGTTACTATTCCGTTACACAGCTGAGTGAGGTTTATGGTATTGACGAAGAACGGTATAATGCGCTTAAACCATGGTTTACTGCTGATCCTTCACTTGTATCCAAATTAGATGTAAATCACTTATCTCAGGATTCGTTGCGTCGTCATCCGTATATTAATTACGGGCAGTCGAAAGTGATTACACAGCTTCGGCGACAAAAAGGAAAGCTGACAGGTTGGGAAAATTTGCAATTGTTGGATGAATTTACGGATGGTGATAAAATAAGGCTACTACCCTATTTATCATTTGATTAAAGGTATTTTATAACGGTGATTCCTGACGCTTTTACTTTTGCTTTGTCGAAAACTTATCTTGTCGATACTCGAATAATTTTTTACCTTTGCATACTTGTTGAATAATCATTTAAAATTTATCCTGTAATGGTAAAAGTAGTGGAAACGCCTTTGATGAAACAGTATTTCGATATAAAAGCGAAGCATCCTGATGCAATATTATTGTTCAGAGTGGGCGACTTCTATGAAATGTATGGTGATGATGCGGTCATAGGCGCCGGAATATTAGGCATAGTGCAGACGAAGCGCTCTAATGGCAGTTCTCCCGATATTGCGATGGCAGGCTTTCCTCATCATGCGCTTGATACTTATCTTCCGAAATTAGTACGTGCAGGAAAAAGAGTTGCTATTTGCGATCAGCTTGAAGATCCTAAAATGGCGAAAAAACTCGTCAAGCGGGGTATCACAGAGTTGGTTACACCCGGTATTTCAATAGATGATAATATCCTGAATAATAAAGAAAATAATTTTCTTGCGGCTGTCCATATCGGTAAGTCTTTATGTGGTGTTGCGTTTTTTGATATATCTACGGGTGAATTTCTTACTGCTGAGGGTGTTCCGGAGTATATTGACAAACTATTAAATAATTTCGCTCCAAAAGAAGTACTTGTTGAGCGCGATCGTCGTTCACTTTTTGAAGAGTGTTTTGATACGCGTTGTCTTTTATATTCTTTAGATGATTGGATTTTTACGGAAGATACAGCGCGTGAACGTTTACTGAAACAGTTTGAGACGAAGACATTAAAAGGATTCGGAGTAAATGATTTACATTATGGAATAGTAGCTGCAGGTGCTATTCTTCATTATTTAGACATTACGCAGCATACGAATATAGGTCATATTACATCTCTTTCGCGTATTGAAGAAGATTGTTATGTTCGTCTTGATAAATTTACCGTACGTAATCTGGAACTACTTAGTTCCATGAATATGGGTGGCGTTTCATTGCTTGATGTGATTGATAAAACGATATCGCCGATGGGAGGACGCTTGCTGAAGCGATGGATTATTTTTCCATTGAAAGATGTAGCAGCTATTCGGGAACGTCAGGAGGTCGTGACGTCCTTTTTGAAAAATCCCGATGTAGTTGAAAAAATGGCTGATTTACTGGCGCAGATCGGCGATATGGAGCGTATTATTTCTAAAGTTGCCGTAGGACGTGTAACTCCTCGTGAAGTTGTACAGTTGAAAATCGCTTTACGTACGATTGAACCAATCAAAAAGATATGTGAGGAAAGTGATAATGAGTGCCTTCGAAGTTTTGGACAAAAATTAGATCCGTGTGTAGCCATTCGTGATCGGATAGAAAAGGAAATAAAAGCTGATCCTCCTGTTTTATTGAATAAAGGAGGTGTGATTGCCGCGGGCGTTAATGAAGAACTGGATGAGTTGAGAAAACTTGCTTATTCCGGAAAAGATTATTTGCTAAAAATACAGCAACGTGAGACGGAACGCACAGGCATATCAAGTCTTAAGATCGCGTTTAATAACGTATTTGGCTATTATATTGAGGTTCGTAATGCCCATAAAGATAAAGTTCCGCAAGAATGGATACGTAAGCAAACCCTTGTTAATGCGGAACGTTACATTACGGAGGAATTGAAAGAGTATGAAGAAAAGATATTAGGTGCGGAAGAGAAAATTCTTTCCCTTGAGTCAAGGCTGTTCAATGAGTTGGTTCTCGATATTGCCGGATATATCCCGCCGATACAAAATAATGCGAATCGGGTAGGGCAGATAGACTGTTTGCTGTCATTTGCGCGTTGTGCTAAAATGAATCGGTATGTATGTCCGATTGTGGATGATTCGGAAGTTATTGATATTAAGGAAGGAAGGCATCCGGTGATTGAAAAGCAACTTTCGCCTGATTCTCCCTATATCGCGAATGACGTCTATCTTGATCAGAAGAAACAGCAGATTATTATTATTACAGGACCTAATATGTCGGGAAAGTCGGCTTTATTACGGCAAACGGCATTGATCGTGCTAATGGCTCAGATCGGAAGTTTTGTTCCGGCCGAAAGTGCGCGTATTGGTTATATTGATAAGATTTTTACACGTGTCGGAGCGTCTGATAATATCTCTTTGGGAGAGTCTACATTTATGGTCGAAATGACGGAAGCGTCGGAAATTCTGAATAACCTTTCTTCCCGTAGCCTTGTTTTATTTGATGAGCTTGGACGTGGGACAAGTACTTATGATGGTATTTCAATAGCTTGGGCAATTGTCGAGTATATTCATGAACATCCTAAAAATCAGGCGAAAACACTCTTTGCGACGCATTACCATGAACTGAATGAAATGGAGCGTTCCTTTAAACGGATAAAAAATTATAATGTTTCTGTGAGAGAGGTTGATAATAAAGTTATTTTCATGCGTAAACTTATCCCGGGAGGCAGTGAACATAGCTTTGGAATACATGTGGCTAAGATGGCGGGAATGCCTAAAAGTATTGTAAAACGAGCGGATGAGATATTAAAGCAACTTGAAGCGGATAATCGTCAACAAGATATTAAGAATAAGCCAGTTAAAAAGTTGGCCTCTGCGGCTGAAGGATATCAGTTAAGCATTTTTCAGTTGGATGATCCTGTGTTGAGCCAGGTTCGCGACGAAATTAAGAACTTGGATGTTAACAACCTGACTCCTATGGAAGCGCTTAATAAACTGAATGATATCAAGAAGATTATAACAGGAAAATAATCATTGGCTTTTGTGATAAATATTTGATAAACAGTTTATAAATAAAAATATCGGAATTATTTAAATACGAAGCTATGGCGTTGAATTATATCTGGATCGGATTTATACTGGTAGCTTTTGTGGTCGCCTTATGTAGGCTGTTTTTCGGTGGCGGACCGGAAGACGCGGAAGTTTTTAACCGGATAATTTCATCTACATTTGATTCTGCAAGAACCGGTTTTGAGGTTTCTATCGGGCTTACAGGTGTATTATCCCTTTGGCTTGGGTTGATGAAAATAGCCGAAAAATCGGGTCTGATCAATTCATTCGCGCGTTTTGCCTCTCCTGTTTTTGGTAAGCTTTTCCCCGGTATACCTAAAGATCACCCTGCGGCAGGGACTATTTTTATGAACATATCGGCCAATATGCTTGGACTTGATAATGCCGCCACTCCGATAGGCCTGAAAGCAATGCAACAGTTGCAGTCTCTGAATGATAAAAAGGATACGGCTACGGATTCGATGATTATGTTCTTGAATATCAACGCGTCCGGCTTAACAATTATTCCGATAACGATTATGATGTATAGAGCGCAATTCGGTGCGGCTAATCCTTCGGATGTTTTTCTTCCTATTTTACTTGCTACCTTTATTTCAACTTTGGTTGCGATACTTACTGTCTGCTTTGTTCAGAAAATAAATATTTTTCAAAAAAGTCTGTTGTTATTTTTTAGTGGTCTTATAATTTTTATTGGGGGGCTGACAATTTTATTTAAATCTCTTCCGGCCGAAAAAGTTTCTATTTATTCCTCTTTAATTGCTAATTTTCTTCTTTTCACAATAATTTGCAGTTTTTTAATAGTTGGGATGCGTAAGAAACTGAATGTTTATGATACATTCATTTTGGGGGCAAAAGAAGGCTTTCTGACGGCTGTTAAGATAATTCCATACCTGGTTGCCATACTTGTTGCGATCGGCGTTTTTAGAGCGTCTGGTGCGATGGACTTTTTAATTGATGGAATTCGTTGGTTTGTAGCTATTTGTGGGTTCGATACATCTTTTGTTGAAGCTTTACCCACTATTTTTATGAAACCGTTAAGCGGGAGCGGTGCAAGAGGGATGATGATTGATACGATGAAAACTTTTGGCGCTGATTCATTCGTCGGTCGCTTGGCTTGTATTGCGCAAGGTTCGACGGATACTATTTTCTATGTTGTCGCTGTTTACTATGGCTCCGTAGCGATCCGTAATACCCGTCATACGATACCATGTGCTTTAATAGCCGATTTAGCCGGAGCAATTGCTGCTATTACTATGGCATATATATTCTTTCCTATTAACTAATTAATATTGTAACGAATGATTGTTTATAATGCCGAAGATGTAAAAATGCCGGTTTTTCCTAAAAGGAAAATTTCTAATTGGATTAAGCGGATAACTGAAAAATATCAAAGAAGGGTAGGGGATATATCTTATGTTTTTTGTTCTGACGAAAGAATATTGGAGGTGAATAAGGAATATCTTTTCCATGATTATTATACGGATATTATCACATTTGATTATACTGAAAATGACGTCATTTCAGGCGATCTTTTTATTAGTCTGGATACTGTGCGTACAAATGCGGAAAAGTTCGGTGTGGCTTATGAAAATGAGTTATATCGCGTGATTATTCATGGCATACTGCATTTATGCGGAATAGATGATAAAGCGCCTGGAGCGCGCGTTGTCATGGAGCGTTGTGAGAACGAAGCGCTGGCTTGTTTATCTGTGTAGTGATATTACGGCGAAAAATTGTAACTTTGTGCGCTCATAAAGGAGCATATAGCAATGAGATTTAATTATGATGTCATAGTAGTAGGCGCCGGTCATGCCGGTTGTGAAGCGGCAGCAGCGGCAGCGAATTTAGGTTCGCGGACATTGCTTATTACGATGGATATGAATAAGATTGCTCAAATGAGCTGTAATCCGGCTGTCGGAGGCATTGCCAAAGGGCAGATTGTCCGTGAAATAGATGCTTTGGGTGGTTATATGGGAATTGTTACGGATCGAACTGCGATACAATTCAGAATGCTTAACAGAGGCAAAGGGCCTGCAATGTGGAGTCCGCGTGCTCAGAATGATCGTGTGAAATTCATTGAAGCCTGGCGCAGAATTTTGGATGGCATACCCAATCTGGATATTTGGCAGGATATGGTGTCTCAGTTGCTTATTAATGAAGCAGGAAGCTCTGTTCGTGGAGTTAAAACAATCCTTGGTGTGGAGTTTTATGCATCATCAGTGATTCTTACGAATGGAACATTTCTCAATGGGCTTATGCATGTCGGACGTGTACAGTTTACCGGAGGACGTATGTCAGAACCTTCGTCTTATGGTTTGACAGAACAGTTGGTGTCTCTTGGTATCCGTTCAGATAGAATGAAGACAGGTACACCTGTGCGTATCGATGGACGTAGTGTTTACTTTGAAGAAATGTCAGAACAGCCGGGAGAAAATGATTTTCGTAAGTTTTCTTATTTGGATACAGTTCGTCGTGAACTTAAATCCTTAAGTTGTTGGTCTTTATATACAAATGAGGCTTGTCATCGTGTTCTTCGTGAAGGTTTATCGGAATCTCCTTTATATAATGGACAGATAAAAAGTATTGGGCCGCGTTATTGTCCGAGTGTTGAAACAAAAATAGTTACTTTTGCTGATAAAACTCAGCATCAGTTGTTTCTTGAACCGGAAGGAGAATCGACGAATGAGTACTACCTGAATGGATTTTCATCATCGTTACCTTTTGAAATTCAGTTCCGCGCTTTACAACAAATACCGGCTTTTCGTGACATACAACTGTATCGTCCGGGGTACGCGATTGAATATGACTTTTTTGATCCGACGCAGTTATATCATACATTGGAAACCAAACAAATAGGAAATCTCTTTTTTGCAGGGCAGATAAATGGTACAACAGGTTATGAAGAGGCTGCAGGTCAGGGACTTATTGCCGGAATAAATGCGCATATAAAGTGTCATGGAGGAGAATCATTCGTTCTTGCTCGTGATGAGTCCTATATTGGGGTTCTGATTGATGATTTGGTCACAAAAGGAGTAGATGAGCCATATCGTATGTTCACATCTCGTGCGGAGTATCGGATTCTTCTTCGTCAGGATAATGCGGATATGAGACTTACTGGGAAAGCGTACCAGTTGGGGCTTGCTGATAAATATCGATATAATCTGCTTGAGGAGAAAAAGGTCTTGATTGACTCGATTGTTTCTTTTGTTGAAATGTTCCCCGTGAAACCTTTACAGATCGATGACGCTTTAATAAAATATGGAACAGCGCCTCTTGCTCATGGTTGTAGATTAGTTGAACTTATTAAACGTCCGCAACTACGCTTATCTGACATGGCAGATATTTTTCCGGAATTGAAAAGTAAATTTGATCTTATTCCGGAAAATCGAAAAGAAGAAATTATAGAGGCGGCGGAAATTTTGATAAAATATAGTGGCTATATAAAACGTGAACAGCAGATTGCGGAAAAGATAGGGCGATTGGAACATATAGTTATCCGGGATAAATTTAATTATGATACAATTCAATCTTTATCAACAGAAGCCCGACAAAAATTGAAACAGATTAATCCGGAAACAATTGCACAGGCAAGCCGCATTCCTGGGATATCTCCAAGTGATATTAATATATTATTAGTTTTGTTGGGACGTTAAATGTTCCACGTGAAACCGAATATTATGAATTTATTTTTGAAAAAAGGTTTGTTGATCTCTATTTTTTCTATTTCATCTGTTTTTTGTTTTTCACAAAAAGAAAAGGATATGTCTGTTGGCTTAAGTTTGAATTATGCGTTTGGCAAAGAGTTCAATAATTATGCTTCAGCAATTCATTTTAGTTATAATATTCTTGATCATATTCGAGTCGCGCCTTCATTTTCTTATTATTTGAATAAAGATGAGATGGAAATGAAATTATTTACTTTGGGTTTTCATTATTTATTTCCAGATATGATTTCAAATTTGTTTCCTTCCATGAAAAATCAAGGATTATGTTTGTATCCTATTTTTGGATTTTCTATTGTGAATGCTTCGGGTCCAAAAAGTGATTGTTATTCTTGCTCCATAGGTTCAGGATATAATTCAAGTTCATTGAATAATTTTGGTTTTGACTTCGGAGTTGGGGTGGAGTATGAGTTGCCAACATTATTACCAGTCTTTAGAGAGATGGCTGTTAATTTTGAAATAGAATATTTTGCTGTGGAAAATTACAGTAGATCATCTATTGGATTTGGGTTACTATATTATTTTTAGAAAAAACAATTAATTGT
Organism: Tannerella sp.; assembly: GCA_031551825.1. Taxonomy (GTDB): domain Bacteria; phylum Bacteroidota; class Bacteroidia; order Bacteroidales; family Tannerellaceae; genus Tannerella. The sequence goes on from JAVBNB010000033.1 coordinate 128,885, forward strand.
TTCACGTGGAACGCGCTTTTTTGTCTGATTATAATAACAGAGAGTATGATTTATGGAAGAAAACTATAAAGAACACTTAGATCTTATTCTGGCTACACTTCCTGATGGGCCCGGATGTTATCAGTTTTTTGATGAAAAAGCTGTGATTATTTATGTTGGTAAAGCAAAGAATCTTAAAAAAAGAGTCTCTTCCTATTTTAAAAAAGAACACCCGGAAAGTAAAACGCGGGTTCTTGTAAAGCAAATAAGAGATATAAAATACATCGTAGTTGATACGGAAGAAGAAGCTCTTTTGTTAGAAAATAATCTGATAAAACAATATCGTCCCCGCTATAATGTCTTACTGAAAGATGATAAAACATATCCTTTTATTGTTATAAAAAATGAATATTTTCCCCGTATATTTCAGACGAGAAATGTAACCAGGGATGGCTCTCAATATTTTGGACCTTATGCATCAGTATATACAGCGAAGACAATGCTTCAGATGATAAAGTCTATCTATAAAATACGTACATGCAAATATCCTCTTACTCCGGAGTCCATCGCTCAGGGGCGATATAAAGTTTGTTTGGAGTATCATATTAAACAATGTAACGCACCCTGTATTGGGCTATTTTCTTTAGCAGAGTATAAAGAACAAATCTCCGAAATAAAAGAAATTCTGAAGGGAAATAGTTCACGTATAACAACTCTTTTATTAGAACAGATGCGTCATTTATCAGAGCAAATGCGTTTTGAGGACGCGCAGCAACTGAAAGAAAAATACGATGTGATTGAGAATTATCGTTCCCGTTCTACTGTTGTAACTTCTTCTATACACAATTTGGATGTATTTTCTTTTGATGAAAATGAGAAATCCGCCTATATAAATTATGTCCATATTGGAAATGGTGCAGTTGTGCATGTCTATACACTTGAATATAAGAAGAGGTTGGATGAACCGAAAGAGGAGCTTCTCAGTCTGGGAATTGTTGAAATGAGAAAGCGCTTTAATAGCTCTGCCCGTGAAATCATTGTGCCATTTTTGCCGGATGTCAAAGTTTCGGAAGAGATAATATATACTATTCCGCAAAAGGGCGATAAGAAAAAGTTGTTGGATTTATCTATACAGAATGTCAAGCAATATAAGGTTGATTGCTTGAAAAGGGCCGAGAAATTTAATCCGGAACAACGAACAACACGTCTGCTTAAAACAATTCAGGAGGATTTACATTTGCCGGTTTTACCCATGCAGATAGAATGTTTTGATAACTCAAATATACAGGGTACGAATCCGGTTGCGGCATGTGTTGTGTTTAAAAAAGGAAAACCATCAAAGAAAGATTATAGGCATTTTCATATTAAAACGGTGGTAGGCCCTGATGATTTCGCATCGATGGAAGAAATCGTGACACGCCGTTATACGCGTTTATTGGAAGAAAATCAACCTTTGCCGCAATTGATTGTAATTGATGGCGGTAAGGGACAGCTCAATGTGGCAACAAGGGTACTGGAAAAGCTTGACTTATTAGGTAAGATATCGATTATCGGTTTGGCTAAAAGATTAGAAGAGATTTTTTATCCGGGTGATCCTGAACCCCTCATTCTTGATAAAACATCTGAAACACTGAAAGTTATACAACAATTGCGTGATGAAGCACATCGCTTTGGTATCACATTCCATCGCAATGTAAGAAGTAAAAAGCAGGTAGTTTCGGAGTTGGATTCTATAAAGGGAATCGGTGAGAAAACAAAAACAACATTACTCCGGAAATATAAAAGTGTGAAACGTTTGAAAGAAGTTCCGAAAGACGAATTAATCGGATTAATCGGGAAAACGAAAGCGGAGATATTTCTAAATGCTTTAAAACATGCTGATAATTAGATGAATAATTTATTTTTTTGATATGAGAACAGTTATACAACGAGTGAAACATGCATCAGTTACGATTGATGGGGAGGTGAAATCGAGGATAGGATATGGATTATTAATTTTTATTGGAATAGAAGATTCTGATAATCAAGAAGATATTGAGTGGTTGGCTAAAAAGATCGTAAGTTTGCGTATTTTTGATGATGAAGAAGGGGTGATGAATAAGTCTGTAGTTGATATAAAAGGTGATGTTTTGATTGTCAGTCAGTTTACTCTTCATGCAATGGTTAGAAAAGGGAATCGTCCTTCTTATATCCGTGCCTCTAAGCCGGATATTGCCATTCCCTTATATGAGTATTTTTGTTCGGAAATGAGTCTTCAACTGGGACATGAGGTAAAAACAGGTTCTTTTGGCGCTGATATGAAAGTGGAACTATTAAATGACGGGCCTGTTACTATATGGATTGATACGAAAAACAAGGAGTAATTTATTGTAGAATTGTAGATATGAAACGAGCCTAATAAATGTATCGCCTTAGGCGATGAACGAAAGAGTGAACCAACGGTCGCTTTCACGAAGTGGAAGCAATTCTATATTACCTTAGTGTTAAAATTATTTATTGTAAATATGAAAGATTTGACGATAAAAGAAGCGCAGGAGCGTGTTGATGATTGGATCAGGACCTATGGAGTGCGCTATTTCAGTGAGTTAACAAATATGGCTATTCTTACTGAAGAGGTGGGAGAGCTTGCTCGTGTAATTTCGCGAACTTATGGTGATCAATCATTTAAAGATAGCGACAAAAATAGGGATATAGGAGATGAAATGGCTGATGTAATGTGGGTTTTAATATGTCTGGCGAATCAGACAGGAGTGGATCTTACAGATGCTTTTGAAAAAAATATGAGAAAGAAAACGGAAAGAGATAGTGAACGACATAAAAATAACGAAAAATTATAAAGTATGAGTATGGAAATGCATGAGTTTGAAATGGAACATTCTGATTTAAAGTCGAATAAGTATCAAGAAACATTTAGCAGGTTTACTTCGATGCCGCCGGATGATGATATTTCTTCAATCGTTAAATCACTATTGAATAGCGGTTTTAATAAAAATTTCACATTGGATGTATTGAAACTGATTCACGGTTGTATCGATTTAACAACATTAACAAGCATAGATACAAAGGAAACGGTTTGGGAAATGGTGGATAAAATCGTGAATAATTATGAAGGAACACGTCCTGATGTGTCTAATGTTGCTGCTATATGTGTATATCCGTTATTTGTGGATGCAGTGAAACAAGCCTTAACGGCACAGGATGTGAAGATCGCTTCTGTTGCGGGAGGATTTCCTTCTTCACAAACCTTTACGGAAATAAAAGTCGCGGAAACAGCTATGGCTGTGATGGCCGGTGCGGATGAAATTGATGTTGTTATGAATTTGGGTTATTTTTTGGAGGAGGATTATGAGACACTGACGGATGAATTGAGTGAGGTGAAAGATAGTTGTCGCGGAGCAATACTCAAAGTGATCCTTGAGACGGGCGCGTTGACCTTAGCTGAAAATATCCGAAAAGCTTCTATTCTTGCGGTTTATTCAGGTGCTGATTTTATTAAAACTTCAACAGGAAAAGGATATCCCGGAGCATCTCCGGAGGCTGTTTATACAATGTGTAAAGTTATTAAGGAATATGCCGGTATTTCGGGACGTAAAGTAGGTATAAAGATTTCCGGAGGCGTACGTACTGCTGAAGATGCTGTTCGTTATTATACGATTGTGAAGGAAGTATTAGGCGAGGGATGGATGAATAAAGATTTATTCCGTATTGGTGCAAGTAGTCTTGTAGAAGATATAGAGCGTCGATTGGGGGAATGATTTTTATAGATAACTATTAGTTGGTACGTTCTGAGAAATAGTCTGCTAACATTAGCAAACTGCTACGTGCTTCTGATTCCGGAAAGCTGTTGATTATCTCGACAGCTTTTTGTTTATACTCCAGCAGGCGCATTTCCGCATATTCAATACCGCTATGTTGTTTGGCAAAATTGATCAATGCGGTTGTATTTTTTGTGGTAAAGTCCTTATTATTAATGATCTCTATGTGAAAAAGTCTTTCTTTTTCAGGAGCGTTTCTCAACGCATACAAGAGTGGCAGGGTTATTTTTCCTTCACGAATATCATTTCCTGTAGGTTTGCCTATATTTACATCATTATAATAGTCGAAAATATCATCTTTTATCTGAAAGCAATACCCTAAATACTCACCGAACAAACGACATTTTTGGATAGTTTCGGATGGGGCATTGACAGAAATAGCTCCAATTTCGGAACATGCGGAGATAAGAGTTGCTGTTTTTTTGCGTATCATACGCAGATATTCATTTTCATCAAGCGAATTTTTTTCCGCGTTGTCTATCTGCATCAATTCCCCTTCCGAGAGTTCGCGACAGACTTTGGCTATTATTTTTATGATAAAGATATCTCCTGTTTCTGCGGCATTCAGGATTGTTCCCGCGAGCATGTAATCACCTGTCAGAACCGCGATACGATTATCAAATATGGCATTCAGGGAAGGTATCCCACGACGTTGTTTGGTTTCATCCACTACATCATCGTGGATAAGTGTAGTCGTATGCAATGTTTCAATAATAACTGCGGCATCTTGTGTTGTTTTCGTGGGTTTTCCGCAGACTTTAGCTGTCAGAAGCAATAACAATGGTCGTACATGTTTACCATTGGAACGTAATACCTGTTCAATAGCAGATTGCAGTAAAGGAGTTTCACTGTGAAGCACCTTCGCAAAGTCGACCTCGAACTGTTTAAATTCAGAAGCAACAGGTTTGGCTATTTGTAATCTGTCAATCATTGTTTTTTTTAATTCGGCGCAAATGTAGTGCAAGCCGGGTAAAGTACAAAATAAACTTGTTTGTTTTTACTTTTGAGGCGCCGCTTACATTTAATTTTCGGTTAAAGATAGTGCAAATCGAATGCAATGCAAAAAAAGCAAGTTTTCTTTTCCGGCGGGAGATAGTGGGAATTAGTAGGATTTTTATATTTTTACGCTTTGAAATGACATGTCAGACATGTATTTCTACAGATGGAAATACCATATAGAGCATGATTTTTCTTTGAAAATAAACATGATAGATATATTATATGAAGTTATTATTAATTGATGCCTATGCGCTGATTTATCGTTCGTATTACGCTTTTATCAAAAATCCGCGAATTAATTCGAAAGGCATGAATACGTCGGCAATTTTCGGATTTATAAATACGCTGGAAGATGTTATGAGGCGTATAGATCCTACGCATGTAGCGGTTGGTTTTGATCCTTCCGGACCAACTTTCCGGCATGAGGCTTATGAAGCTTACAAAGCGCAACGTGAAGAAACGCCGGAAGTCATACGTCAGTCGGTACCTATAATAAGGGATATTATTGATGCATATAATATTCCGATCCTTGAAGTACCTCGATACGAAGCTGATGATGTGATTGGTACAGTATCTAAATTGGCTGAAAAGGAAGGATTTGATGTCTATATGATGACTCCGGATAAAGATTACGGACAATTGGTTTCTGAGCATATTTTCCAGTATCGCCCTAAATTTGGAGGTGATTATGAGACGCTTGGAGTTCCTGAAGTGTTAGAAAAGTATGGTTTGACTTCTGTTTGTCAGATGATTGATTTGTTGGGTCTGATGGGAGATGCTTCCGATAATATACCGGGATGTCCGGGAGTAGGAGAGAAGACTGCTCAAAAGTTGCTTGCGGAATTCGGTTCCGTAGAAAATCTGCTTGCCAATACCGGGCAATTGAAAGGCAGTCTTAAAACAAAAGTAGAAGAAAACGCGGATAAGATACATTTTTCAAAATTTTTAGCTACGATTGTTACGGATGTTCCGATTCTGTTTGATGCAAATGCGTGTGTTCGTGAAAAATCGAACGAGGGTCGTTTGACCGAAATTTATACGGAATTAGAATTTAAATCTTTTTTAACAAAATTAGAAGTCAGCGGTCAGATAGAGAAAAAAAATGAGGTGAAACAAAAACAAGGGACACAACTTTCACTTTTCGGTGAAAACGTCTCCGAGAATGAAATATTTCCGATGGAAGGGACAGGATTTTCGGAAAATTCGATTCTCAAAGACTTAACTACAATACCACATACATATCATTTGGCTGATAATGAGGAAAAAATAGTGGATTTGATTCGTCTTTTGGGAAGTCAAAAATCTTTTGCTTTTGATACAGAGACTGATGGAACTGATCCTGTTTCCGCAAAATTGGTAGGAATGTCGTTTGCGGTGAAAGAATTTGAAGCTTGGTACATTCCTATTTCCGAACAAATGGAGGATGCTGTGAAAGTTGTTTCTCTTTTTTCGGATGTGTTGCAAAATGAGAAGATTGAAAAAGTCGGGCAAAATATAAAATTTGATATTCTTGTATTGCGCAAATATGGCATTTGTGTGAAAGGTCTTTTGTTTGATACGATGATAGCGCATTATTTGATTAATCCCGAAATGCGTCACGGGATGGATTATTTGGCAGAGACCTACCTGAAATATAGGCCGGTTCCTATAGAGTCGTTGATAGGTTCAAGAGGTAAGAATCAGCTCTCTATGCGTGATATACCGGTTGAAAAGGTGGCGGAATATGCGGCGGAGGATGCTGATGTGACATTACGTTTAAAAAACTTTTTTGAGCCTAAGCTAAAAGAAAGTGCGGTGGAATCGCTTTTCTATGATATAGAAATGCCTTTGGTATATGTGCTTGCTGAAATGGAATATACCGGAGTGAAACTTGATACCGATTCATTAAGCCAGTATTCTGTGGTGCTCACGGAGAAGCTGCAGGCATTGGAGCAGGAGATATACGAACTTGCAGGTATGGAATTTAATATAAATTCTACTAAGCAGGTTGGGGAGGTATTGTTTGAGCGGATGAAGATCACCGAAGACAAGGTCAAGAAAACAAAAACCGGAGGATTCAGTACAAGCGAAGATACACTGGAGAAGCTACGTCATAAGCATCCGATTATTGATAAATTGCTTGATTACCGTGGAGTAAAAAAATTATTGAGTACCTATATTGACGCGTTACCCAAGTTGATAAATACCAAAACGGGAAAGGTGCATACCTCATTTAATCAGACGGTTACTTCTACAGGACGTCTGAGTTCTACCAATCCGAACTTGCAGAATATACCTGTGCGCGACGAAATGGGACGGGAAATACGTAGAGCATTTATTTCTGATAATGAGGACTGTGTTTTCTTTTCTGCTGACTATTCGCAAATAGAGCTTCGTGTAATGGCCCATATAAGCGGAGATCAGCAGATGATAGAAGCTTTTAATCAGGGGGCGGATATACACGCGGCCACTGCTGCGAAAATTTATGGTGTCTCCGATGAAAACGTTACATCTGATATGCGCCGGAAGGCTAAAACTGCGAATTTTGGAATTATCTATGGCATTTCGGTATTCGGATTAGCCGAGCGGTTGAATATTCCGCGTTCAGAAGCTAAAGAGCTGATAGACGGGTATTTTAAGACGTATGCCCGTATTCATGAATATATGAACGAATGTATCCGATCTGCCCATGAAAAAGGGTATGTTGAAACTTTGTTCCATCGTCGCCGATATCTGCCGGATATTCATTCGAATAATGCTGTGGTTAGGGGATATGCTGAGCGCAATGCGATTAACGCGCCGATTCAGGGTAGTGCCGCTGATATTATAAAAGTAGCGATGGTTCGTATTTACAAACGTTTTGAAGCAGAAGGATTTAAGAGCAAAATGATTCTACAGGTGCATGATGAATTAAACTTCAATGTATATAAAAGTGAGTTGGAGCAGGTGCGTAAAATCGTATTGGAGGAGATGGAGGGAGCTATCAAACTGCAGGTGCCTCTTATTGCTGATTGTGGTGAAGGACGTAACTGGTTAGAAGCACATTAAGGGAAAAATAATGATGTTTATCAAAAAATAAAAGTGAAAAATATGGGAAAATTACATGTTATTGACCATCCGATGATTCAGCATAAGCTGACAATTATGCGTATGAAGAAAACAGGTTCAAAAGATTTTCGTGAGTTGTTGGAAGAGATTTCTATGTTAATGGGTTATGAACTGACTCGTGAACTTCCATTGTCGGAAGTTGAGATAGAAACGCCGATGAAGAAGATGAAATCGAACGTTATTTCGGGGAAAAAACTGGCGATTGTCCCGATATTGCGCGCGGGGCTGGGGATGGTGGACGGATTACTGAACCTGCTTCCTGTTGCGAAAGTCGGGCATATTGGTTTATATCGTGATCATGAAACATGTGAACCTGTATTTTATTACTGCAAATTACCTTTTGATATAGAGCAACGGGAAGTGATTGTTTGTGACCCTATGCTGGCGACCGGAGGAAGCGCTTCGGATGCGATTCGTTTGCTAAAGGAGAATAATTGTTCGACCATTCGTTTGATGTGCCTTGTCGCGGCGCCTGAAGGGGTAGAGAGGGTACATAAAAACCATCCGGATGTGGATATTTATACGGCTTCTTATGATGAGGGTTTAGATGAACATGCATATATACTTCCCGGTTTGGGAGATGCGGGAGACCGCATTTTCGGAACAAAATAAGCATTTATACCATGAGCGAACAAAGACGAATTATTCAGGTTAATGAGAGAGTGCCTTTGCTGAAAGGTATTCCGTTGAGTATCCAGCATACTTTTGCCATGTTCAGCGCATCTGTTCTGGTGCCATGGCTTTTTGGCATTAACGCGGCAATCGTATTACTGATGAATGGTATTGGTACATTGATCTTTATTGCTATTACTAAAGGAAAATCGCCAGCCTATCTCGGTTCAAGTTTTGCCTTTTTATCCCCAACTTTTATTTTATTAGCTAACCCCAATTACGGTTATCAGTACGCTCTTGGTGGATTCGTCGTTACGGGATTGATCTTCTGTGCTATAGCTATTATGATCAAATTTGTAGGTACAAAATGGATTAATATCGTTCTTCCTCCGGCAGCCATGGGACCTGTCGTCGCACTTATAGGCCTTGAATTGGCAGGTACGGCAGCCCGGAATGGAGGACTTGTTTTGAGTGAGAATTATACCGCGTTGAATCCTTCATTTGTCATTGTCTTTGTTGTGACTATTGCGATTGCTGTGCTGGGACAGGTGTTGTTCCGGGGCTTTATGGCAGCTATTTCAATATTGATAGCAATTGTTTCGGGGTATGTCCTTGCTTTACTGATGGGATTAGTTGATTTTACCGGCGTTGCAAATTCGGATGTATTTGCTTTACCTAATTTTATGTTTCCTAAATTCAGTCTTGAAGCCATCCTGATTATTATACCGGCTTCTTTGGTTGTTATTTCGGAACATATAGGACATCAGGTAGTTACGAGTGAGATTATAGGTCGTGATTTGATCAAAGATCCGGGACTTCACCGTACATTATTGTCTGATGGAATTTCGACGACTTTATCCGGATTTTGTGGTTCTGTTCCTACGACGACTTATGGCGAAAACATCGGAGTTATGGCAGTTACTAAAGTTTATAGTGTATGGGTAATAGGAGGAGCTGCGGTAATATCGATATTATTAGCATTTTTTGCTCCCGCGTCGGCGTTGATAAATTCTATTCCGGGGCCTGTAATGGGGGGTATCAGCTTTTTGCTTTATGGAATGATTGGGGCTTCAGGAATACGTCTGATTGTCGATAAAAAGGTCAATTATGCCAAAGCCCGTAATCTGGCGATGACGGCTATTGTTTTTGTTGTCGGATTATCCGGCGTATACATTCAATTAGGAGATGTGAAGCTGACAGGAATGTGCCTTGCCACCATTGTCGGAATGTCGCTGGGAGGATTGTTTTATGTGGTTGATAGTCTTGGTATTGCTAATGATACGGATGAGCCGTCGGAGGTTGTTTAATCTGTAAATATTACGGTATCACAATATTGTATAGTTATTTATGAAATGAATCATATTGGTATGAAAAAGTGTGTATGTTTATTTTTACTTGGTTTTAATCTTGTCTGTGCTCAACAAAAGGAGAGTCCGGTTCCTCCTTTTTTACAGAATCGGATTTCCGAATATAAACCTCTTGAAAAGAGTTCATTAAGTTCTTCCGGATTCTTAGATAGCCTTTTTATAGAAAAGGGCGATTGTGATGGATTATGGGAGTATTATCAGCGAGTTTCATGTTATCCCTCAGATGGATTGGGGGAAAAGACTGTTGTATATGGTTCTTTGGATTCTCTCCCAACTAATGTTTCAAAAAATGATTCTTGGGGTTCTTCATTGGCAAAAATGATTGTCAATTCGATCACGGATAGTTTGTATGTCAATGAATATTATCCGGAGGAGATCCGTTTTGAAAGCTGTTTGCCAAAAAGCCAAAACCTGACAAAAAGCGAATATTCTAATAAACTGCAGTTACATTCTTTTGTTCCTGAAAACGACCGGTTGTATGGATTAATTTCCGATCCGATTGATATATTGCATGGCGCCCGTTTAGAAATAATCTATAATATTTTGAATAATGAAAAAGAGCAGATATTCATGGATAATGAGAAACCTTTGGTTTATGAAATTCGATCTGCGAAAGACTCTGTTATTCACACTTTTTCTTTTAAATTGAAAGATGCGCGGTTTAATGATATTTTCGTTGCTTTTACGGAAATAAATATTCTTCCTCCGGCAGATTACGAATATGTACAAATTACGAAAGATTCTGTCGGAAAAACTCTTTTTTGGGGCAATGATCCGATTTGGATTTCTACTTTTGAAAAAGGGATGCTTCATTTTATTTATGATGAAAGAAATCCCTTTGAAGTAAAGCAAGTTTTTGCCGGTAAAAATGGGCATTTTGCGATTCTGAAGCCGGAAATGGCAGCTTTTCCCTATTTGACGTATGATTATTGCAGACAAAATCCGGGGCTTATACGTGATGAGTTGTGCAAACTGTATAATGCGCCGGAAAACATGCGAAAAGTTCAATTGGAGCATAGAGTAGGAGGTGCTATGAATTATGGTGTTTTTGTTGCTTGTTTAGGAAGTGATGCGGATGAAATTTGTTTGTCGAAAGAACGTGATATTGCATACAATGAGATTTTAGGCTCCCGTATAATTATGTTTAGCATGGATTCTTTGAGTAATAGCTATCATTATTCTCTTTTGAAAAAAGGTGAAGATGGTGTTTTGCGCATGCTTCATGAGGATACGACACGTACGCCTCCCCATTATGAAGGGTTGGATGAAGAACTTTCTAAAAACTTGAAATATCCTAAAGCTGCGGCAGATAGTGGTAGTGAAGCGATTGTTTTGATTGCGGCTATAGTACATACAGATGGCACAATGACGGATGTAAGGCTGTTTTCCGACCCATGGGATCACCTGCTTGATGATGAAGCATTGAGGGTTGTTAAGTTATTAAAAAACAAATGGATTCCGGCAACATTGGATGAAGATCCTGTCGATATGCAGGTTATTATTCCGGTCCGTTTTAGTACAAAACCATAGTTTTTTAATAACTTAACAACCCTCAACTTGCACTCTCTTTTGCCAAAGAACAGAAGATAGGTGGTGCCTCAAAAGTAAAAATAAACATGTTTATTTTGTACTTTACCCGGCTTTGCACTACATTTGCCCTCTTAAATAATAAATTATGGCATTAAAATGTGGTATTGTCGGACTTCCGAATGTGGGGAAGTCTACGTTATTCAATTGTTTGTCGAATGCGAAAGCACAGGCGGCGAATTTTCCTTTCTGTACTATAGAACCGAATGTTGGCGTTATTACTGTTCCTGATGAACGTCTTAATAAGTTGGCCGAAATCATACATCCCGAACGCATCTTACCGACTACGGTTGAGATTGTCGATATCGCCGGTTTAGTGAAAGGAGCAAGCAAAGGCGAAGGGCTTGGAAATAAGTTTCTTGCGAATATACGCGAGACGGACGCGATCATTCATGTTTTGCGTTGTTTTGACGATCCCAATGTTGTGCATGTTGACGGAAGCGTTGACCCTGTGCGTGATAAAGAAATCATTGATACGGAACTTCAGATAAAAGACCTTGAAACGGTGGATGCCCGCATCTCCAAAGTGCAGAAACAGGCTCAGACAGGAGGAGATAAACAAGCAAAACAGATCTATGAGGTCCTTGTAAAGTTTAAAGAAGCGCTGGAACAGGGAAAAAATGCGCGTGCGGTTGAATTTGATGCGAAAGATGATCAACGAATCGCGTATGAATTATTTTTATTGACGAATAAACCGGTTCTATATGTCTGCAATGTCGACGAAGCCAGCGCCGTCAGTGGCAATGCTTATGTTGAAAAAGTGCGAGAAGCAGTGAAATCGGAACATGCCGAAATATTGGTTGTTGCAGCAAAGATAGAGGGTGAGATCGCGGAATTGGAAACTTATGAAGAGCGTGAAATGTTTCTCGGTGAAATCGGCCTGAATGAGTCCGGTGTGAGCCGTCTGATTAAAGCCGCCTATAAATTGCTTGAACTTGAAACGTTTCTTACTGCCGGAGTGCAGGAAGTACGCGCCTGGACATATCGCAAAGGAAGTAAAGCGCCACAGTGTGCCGGTGTTATTCATACCGACTTCGAAAAAGGCTTTATACGGGCTGAAGTCATTAAGTTTGACGATTATATCAGCTATGGTTCTGAAACAGCCGTAAAAGAAGCCGGAAAGATGAATGTTGAAGGAAAAGAATATATTGTACAAGATGGAGATATCATGCATTTTCGTTTCAATGTATAGTTGAAAGACCGGAAATCCGGGAGCCTGTTTAAGAATCTTTTATCTACTTATACCCAAAAGACTATGAAAAAAGAGGTATTCTTATTAGTCTGTGCTGCATTGATGTTATCAATACAAATCTGCGCAGAAGATATTTCTATTAAGGTAATAAAGAAATATCTGAATCTTCCGGTATCTCATCAAACTTCACGTGCGGTAATGACCCTTGAGGTTGATGGACGTCAAGAGCAGTCATTTGAGATACGTTTGGCGTCTGGTTTGGCGGATTATTGGGTGTTTTGCGATGTATCATCTTTTAAGGGAAAAACACTGAAAATCACTTATAACGGGGATAGCGGCGGATTAAAGAAAATCTATCAGGCTGATGAGATTGCCGGTCACGAATCCTTATATAAAGAGGCAAATCGCCCGCAGCTTCATTTTACCACGAAAAGGGGGTGGATCAATGATCCGAATGGCCTGATCTATTATGACGGCGAATATCATCTGTTTTATCAGCATAATCCGTATGAATGGGAATGGGGGAATATGCACTGGGGGCACGCTGTCAGCAAAGATCTGATTCATTGGGAAGAATTACCGTCGGCGTTGTTTCCCGACAAGCATGGAACCATGTTTTCAGGTTCTGCGGTGGTTGATTATAAAAATACGGCCGGGTTTAACAAAGGGGCCATACCGGCGATGGTGGCGGCCTACACAGCGGATAATCCGGAAAAACAGATTCAATGTATTGCGTACAGCCTTGATAAGGGCCGGACGTGGACAAAATATGAAGGGAATCCGGTGATTGATTCCAAAGAAAAATGGAACAGTAAAGATACGCGCGACCCGAAAGTCTTTTGGTATGAACCCAATAAAGAGTGGGTGATGGTATTGAATGAGCGCGACGGACATTCGATTTATACATCTTCCGATTTAAAAAATTGGAAATACGAAAGCCATATCACAGGATTTTGGGAATGTCCGGAATTATTTGAATTGCCGGTCGACGGCCTTGCAAATTATAAAAAATGGGTGATGTACGGAGCTTCGGGGGCATATATGATTGGTTCATTCGACGGTAAAAAGTTTACGCCTGAATCCGGGAAATATTATTATACGACAGGAACGATTTATGCCGCGCAAACATTTGCGAATATACCGGAGGCGGATGGCAGGCGAATTCAGATCGGATGGGGACGCGTTTCGCATCCTGAAATGCCTTTTAAAGGCCAGATGCTTTTGCCTACGGAGCTTACCTTGCGTACAACGAAGGATGGGGTGCGTCTGTTTAGCAGCCCGGTAAAAGAAGTGGAAAAATTGCAGACAAACCTTTTTCAAAAGGATTCTTTGTTGGTAAAAGAGGCGAATGAACTTCTTCATTCATATAGCAATGCGGATTGCTTTAGGATCCTGTTCACGATTAAATTATCACATGCGACCGATGCCGGATTTAACCTCTACGGACAGCAATTGTTACGATACGACATGAATTACAATCAGGTGAACGGCGTATTCTATTCTCCGGAAGACAGGACGAGTATGGAAATCACAGCTGATGTTATTGTTGATAAGACGTCTGTAGAAGTTTTTATCGATGGCGGAGCCTATTCTTATTCCATGGAGCGAAAAGCGGACGCCAACAATCGCGAAGGATTTCATTTCTGGGGCAATAATATTGAGATTAAAAACCTGAAAGCCTATTCGATGAAATCAATTTGGAATAATTGAGTCTACTTGCACCCCATCCTGATATTTGACAATTTTTAAATAGGATTACTCTCCGAATATGTTTATATTTGTGAGTAATCTTTTTTTGTATTGTTTAGGAAACGATTAAAATTAAATGTTATGAAACGAAAAGTAGTAGAAACAGTTACCGGCTCCCCGACAACTGATGGAGCTGGTGTACACTTAGTAAGGGTGTTAAGCAATCGGACGGTTTACAGGTTTGATCCGTTTTTAATGTTGGATGCTTTTGATTCGCATAATCCGGATGATTATATCAAAGGCTTTCCCATGCATCCCCATCGTGGGATAGAGACGTTTACGTATTTGATTAAAGGGAGGATAGACCATGAAGACAGTTTGGGCAACAAAGGCTCCATTCATAGCGGGGAAATCCAATGGATGACCGGCGGGAGCGGGATATTGCATCAGGAAATGCCGCAGCCGACGGAACACTTGATGGGTTTACAACTATGGATAAACTTGCCGGCAAAGGATAAAATGACAGAGCCGAAGTATTTTGATATTAATGCGGATATGGTTAAGGTTGTGGAAGAAGATGCGGCATTTATTCGCGTATTGGCTGGTAAGTATAAAGATGTTCAAGGGGCTAAAGGGCATCATCTTCAGGTTTCGGTGTTTGATATTACAGTAAAACCCAATCGGGATTTTAGCCTTCCGGTTAATCCGGAAGAAACCGTATTTGTTTATATTATTGAAGGTGAAGGATACTTCGGTAATAACATGACAACAGTGTATGAAAAGAAAGTCGCCGCTTTATTTGATTCCGGGGACGAATTTTATGTAAAAGCCGGAGATAAGGGAATCCGTTTTATGATTTTTGCCGGAAAACCGCTGAGGGAACCTGTGGCATGGGGAGGCCCTATTGTAATGAATACCCGCGAAGAACTTCTTCATGCGTTTGATGAATTATCCGAGGGTACTTTTATCAAACATAAAATTCACAAGTAGTATCCTTTTAAGGATAAAAAAAATGACCGCTTCGTTATGAATGCGGTCATTTTTATTCTGATATGGAAAATTCTTATTTTCTGATACCCAATTCTTTGATAATAGCACGGTAGCGTTCGATGTCTATGTGAGTTAGGTAATCTAATAAACGACGACGTTTACCCACCAATATTCTCAATGAACGTGAAGTGTTATAGTCCTTGTGATTTTTTTTCAGATGTCCTGTTAAGTGATTGATACGAAACGTGAACAACGCGATTTGGCTCTCCGGAGAACCGGTGTCTTTTGCAGACTTAGCTCTTCCATGTGTGCTGAAAAGCTCTTCTTTTTTAGTTGAATCTAAATACATAAAATTTTACTTTAATAAATTAATACCATATTATTTAAGCGGCTGCAAAGATAGGGATTTTTTTTTTAGATGTCAACTTTTCGCTGAAAAATATTTTTTTTTTTGAGTTTTGTCTGACATTATATTTAATCCGGACAAAAAAAATGATTGTTTTTAAGTATTTTTGTTTTGAAAATGAGAATGCTTTTAATCATCGCTCTTTCTTGAATGGATAATACATAGGATTATCTGTTGTGTGAAGGGTTATCTACTATTCTGAAATGCTGATGTTAGAAAAAATATCTTTATCTGATAAACTTTTTAGGATTATCTGCTGGTTTACCACCTTAACACTCTTGTTTACGGAAGTGAAAGGACAGACCGCTATTCCCGACAGCCTTCTTTATCAGGAATGGGACGAGAGTGCGATAGAATATCAGAGCCAAGCATGGACGCCGGGTTGTGATTCGATGAGCCATGTCTTTTATCCCGGAAAAACATTTTATTATAATGCGGATTCTCTCTTTCATCAGATGGCAACCCGGAATTTTAGCGAAATAGTTGAAGAAGTGCGGTACTTTTACTTCATTGTTGATCTTCTCAATAAACGGAAAGACTGTCCGAAATACAGAGAAAAACTCGTAAAAGCAAGCAAGCATTATAAAAGCAGAGCTCTTGAGCATGAGCTTGATGTGTTGGATACTTATTGCTATTCTGTTTCACCTTCTCTGCAGTCTGATACAATCTGGGATTATTTCTGGGGGCTAATTGGAAAATATGAACGAAACGGTGATTTTCAAACAAAGTTGCGCATTATGCAACGCCTGCTCTATGTGTGTAGTGGGTTTCCTACAACATTGGTTTCATCTCAAATTAAAGAAAATAATGCTCCTTTAATCAGGCTTATAAACGAAATCCTTTCAACCCAGGAACGGATGAAAGATGAGTTTTTTATATATGCACCTAGTTATTTTTATAGTCATATTGGGCTTATTTATTATGATTTTAAGTTCTTTGATAAGGCGATTCCATTATTAGAAAGGGCTGCGGAGCAGTCAATAGGGCATTATTACGACCGGGGGGTTATGAGAGCCAAAGATTATCTGGGAGATTATTATAGCAGAATAGGTGATTATAACCGTTCCGACTCTTTTTATCTTTCTATTCTGAAAAGTCCGGAACAGGTAATTATGCGTCCGATTGATAATGTAGTAGCTATCGGGGGATTGGCGGCTAATGCGAATTCTCGCGGATGGAAAGATGAGGCGATGCGGCTATATTCTATTGCCATGCCCCAAGCTTTACAGGTCAAGGATTCCACGCTTGCCGGCGGTTATGCCATTCATCTGGGCCGTCTTTATATAGAGAAAGGCGAGCTTGACAAAACACGTGAAATGATTAACTTGTCGCGTGAATATTTAATTGCCGGCGATCTTCCTATTCGTAATTGGGAAAGGTTTTATGTATTGAACCGTGATTATTATCTTAAAGAGAATAATGCGGAGGCGGCTGTTAGGTATATCGATTCTATTTCTTTGATCCATGCGCAGGAGGAAGATATTTACAGTGCACGGATTCTGGCTTATGCAGAACAGGAAGCGTTCGAAACGGAAAGATTTTTGACAGAAGAGCGGTTAAATAAGCAAAAGTATCGGATAATGATGATCTCCATTATTCTTATTTTATGTTTGCTTTTGTTAGGGGTTCTATTTTATTTCTACCGGAAATTACAAGGAAAAAATCGTGATTTGTTTCTCCGGATCAAGGCGCAGGACTCCGAGGCCGCCAAACAAGAAAATGCATGGAGCCATTATGAATCAGCCGGTGGTTCCCAACATAATGAATTCTCGGGCAATATCCGCCAACGTGAACTTTTTGTGCGTTTGCGTGCGTATTTATTGGCAAACGGGAATTTTACAAAAGCCGAAATAGATACAAATACGCTCATTTCCGAACTATCTACCAACCGTACTTATCTTTTTGAAGCGATTAAATCATTTACCGGCAAAACCTTACAGGAGTATATTAATTTTTTGCGGTTGGAGGAGGGGAAACGTTTACTGGAAACTACCGAGGAAACAATTGAGGGCATTGCAGAAGCCTGTGGGTATAATTCCGTGAGGACTTTTTACCGCCTTTTCCGCTCCAGTTACAATATCAGTCCGGCAGTATATCGCAAAATAGCAAAGGAACAAAAGCTGAGATAAGACTTGAAAGTCCTGTCCTGATAAGGTGTAAAATCAATCTGTTTTGTTTTAAAATTTGCAGTTTATGCAAATTTACGAAAAAATTAACACTGCATTAATACAATCGGGATTATTCATAAAGCAAAAAAAAAGTAAATTTTGTACGCTTTGTCATACGAAATGTACAATTTGTCGTGCTTTATCATATCTTAAACCACTACTTTTACCTTATGATTTAAAGGAAAGCAACCAGGAAAAATCATATTATAAGCAGAGACTAAGGAAAAAATCTCCCTTTAAATGCTGCTGCTTCATTAGCCGTAGTTAACCTATGATAACTTCTGTTTGCACAATTAATCTCCAATACTAATAATAACATAAGAAAACAGTTATGAAAAAAAATTTGAAGCAGTTACTCGTAGCTTTAGTAATCCCCTTGTATACACAAGGAGTAGATGCAAGTACAGATTCGATATCTCCCTATCTTATTGAGGATGATGTTATTACATTCTATGATTCGGGTGGAAGTGTAGATCCGGAGAATCCGGATATTTATGTGATAGAGATGGGTGAGTTTAAAGACTCTACTTATACGATCCGATTAGAAAGGCCTAAAGGGGCGCAAGCAAATTATCCGGTAAAAATTGAAGCGATGATAGATCCGGGAAATTTCAATTGGGAATATCCTCGAACAATAAAATGGGACAGCCCTGATTATCAATCCAATTATGGGATCGGTATCAAAAAAGTAACCTTTAATCCCGGAGAAACAAGTAAAACGATATCCGTAGTAGCAACCGGACAGGGTACTGATGCAAATATTTTAGTTGCATTTATCAGCTTCTCCCATAGTAGCAGGACAAAAACGGCTCAATCCGTCGTACAGCTTAATTTTAGAAGTCCGGACGTTGTTACGGCAACAGCGCCTCGTACGGATGATAGTATCCGGCCTTCGGCCTTAAGGCCTCATGCTGTCGGGCAATATATACTATTTGATAATAAATTCAGTGGGAAAATAAAAATTAATGAAGATCAGACTTTAAAATTCCGCAAGAAGAGAATTGATCATGAAACGGTGGATATTCATGTAACGGATTCGTCATCTGCTTCTTTTAGCGATACAATTTCCTTAATCCCACGCAACATAGGGCAGATTAGTGATAATAGCATATATCTTCATAAAATCACGGAAGAGGATGTTATTCCACTTTTAGATCACGGTTGGGAACAATGGAAACCGTTTTTCTGCTATGAACTCGCGGGAATTAACAATCTGGTTGATGCCTACAATGATAATATTTTTGATGGATTGTATACTTATTCTTCTACTTCTACCTATATATCGCTTACGGATACCGGTAGGCCGCCATTTTATGCTCCTCTCCGCTTTGAACCGCTGAAAGCGGATTCTTTGGTCTATAAAGGGTATTCGGTAGGCGAAATAAAAACCCGGATCAAAAATCGCAAATTCTACACAAAAGCCAATTATTTGACAGAAGAAAAAGCCTTGAAGAACATACAACTTTCCGTTTTTAACAGAGTGTACGATTGGAAAGAATACGATCCGGTAACGGAAGAACTCACTTTCCGGTTTGATATTCCGGTGAATAATACCGGCCGGGATACATCTTTCTTTGCCGAAATAAAAGTCCTGACAGAAGATAAATGGCATTCAGAGTCTATCTATCCTTATGGTGCATATACTTCTTTTACGATTTCTACGGAAAAACTGGGATTGACGTTTGTTGATACGATTGAGGTCTCCGGATTTCCCGAAAATAATTATATATTTAGTGATGATTATGGGGTATACCCGGAATACCGGCTACAATACTTAGTACAGCCTGCTAATGCGACACAAAAATGTGTCTGGTCAAGTTCAAATCCGGACGTTGCGACAATAGATGAAAATGGAATTATCAGAGCGGTTAATCCGGGGATAACGATTATAAAGCTCACGAGCGACGAGGTGGGAAGGCGACAAGACGAAGGATTGGAGGCAAATGATAAGGTGCTGATCAAAGAGTTCAAAATTATCGTAAACGGGATCTCTCCGAAATTATCTATACAGCCCAAACAACATCGATTTGAGGACGAAACAGTGATTGAATATTATCACAATTTTAAGGTGACCGACTGGACAGTCGATAGCGCGAGAATTGAAATATACGATGCCCTTAATAATAAAAAGGAAAGTCTTTTATTTCAAATTGATACGGCTGGCAATCAATTTAAGAACGGGATTATCTCTTATGTGATGCCTTTTGATGAGCAAACATTACCCAAGATATATTCTCAACTGAATGCTGAAAACGAATACACTCCGGTTTATCGAACAGACATTGCCCTATACTTGAAGAATAGTAAGGGAACGACTACTACAACAATAGAATATCCTGTATATATCTTATTCCCCGCGACTCCGGAAGTCCGTATAACCGGTGAGAAAATACAATCGCTGTATAAGGGCGTTAATGACACCGTATCCTATGAAATAAACCGCCTTGACAAAACAGGCGATTATATAATCGAATATAAGGTGGTGAACTTTAAAGCGCAAAGTATTGATAATCAAAATTTCGTGACGAGCTGGGACCAAACCACGATCAAGAGCGGAACCTATACAAAGGGCGGAACACTACCCGAATGGCTTGTAATAGAATCGACAGCGGAGGATCTTTCCTATGTGGGAAAATTAAAGGTAATTTATGTGCCTAAGGATCCGGAAACCGAATTTGATTATACGGAGATACAACTCACGGTGAACAATTCGACAAAGGGATTTAAAACGAATTACTCACATACGATACATACGAAAAGCAGTAAGTTGAATAAGTTGAACGCAACCTATAAATCACCTGCTTCTCCAAATTATCTTGATATGAGCCAATGGGAAATGGAGGGAATCCGGCTAAGCGAGTTGGAAAACCGAACCGGCGGCAGCGATTATGATAGTGATGCTCTTTATGATTACATCCGGACTAACTGGCCGTCAAAAATCTTATCTTTTTCTTACCCGTCATCCTGGGGTAATGCAATGCTGAAAATGGGCGATGATGCAAAAACACATCAACGCTCCGTAAATTGTATCAGTACATCCCGGGTTGATTATCCGTTAAAAGGAGGCGAATATACGGTTACCCTTAATTGGGATAATATGGACGATTCGAATAAACAATATAAATACGCGTTTGATAATATTGAAGGCAAAATATATGTTTATTATGTTTCGGGATATGATACCGGTAAGCCTTTGTTTTTGGAGTATACGAACGGTAATAATGAAAAAGTGTCGAAAAATGCGACTTGTGTAAACGGTTTCCTTTGTATATACGAACCTGCCGGAATTAAGGGAGCTGTTTTTGTAAGGGGAACAGATAAGAGTAATTCAACTAATTTTGTTTATTCGACAATCTCCGACGCAAAACCGATGTCTTCAGGCAGTGTCTTTAACGCTTCCACTTCTTTTGACAGATTAGTGGGTAGCAATCAGGTGTTGACTTCGCAGCCGGATTTTAAAATACGATTGTATGATAAATCAGGCCGTCAGATTCATACGGGAGCAACCATCCATTATGTTACCATTGACAAATCCGACAATAATAAACAAATATCAAAAGGTAGCCAGAACAGTAATAACGGAGTATTTGCGTTTACTCTTAGCGAAGATGGATCGATATTGACAAATACGTCCTATACTCAATATGTGGAAATCATCGCGGAAGGATATCTTCCTCAATTATTGGTGAATAATAAATCCGGCAATTATGATGTCAATGCCGTATTGAAAGAAGCGGGTAGGGAAGGTAGCTTTGTGAAAGCGCAATTACTGCAATCCAATCAGGCGGAAGATTTAGGCAACAAATCATTAAGTTCGGTGGTTAATTATTCGGATTATGACAATAGTGCGAAGTTGAATATATGGCTTTACTTGGAACGTGGAGTAAGTTATAGTCCGAATGATTTTGAACTGAAAGGTAATAATGCCCGGACAAAGAAACCCGCAAGTTGTATGTTTCTGCGTTATAATGATATATTTAAGTATGATTATGCTGAAATAGCGTATGATATCAACAACTTTGTAACAGAGCAGTCGACATCTTATCCTTCTATTGTTAAAGGTACCGCAACGCTGACAAAGCTCCCGGGGCTGAAAAATACGGCGATAAACCCCAGTGATGTTGCCTTGGCGCTTCATGATCCGCTCAGCTTTTCTATGAATCCGGGAGGCGCCGGTATTGCTGATCTGAGTGGAATCGGAAATAGTGTTGGCGGTGATTTCAATAGGGCTTTCCAGAATTTTGACATCACTTTGCCTTCGACGCTTCCTGTTACCTTGCAAATAACAAGGGAAGGGGATGAGTATAAGGTTCGGGGAATTTATAGCCTGAATGTGATTCCGGGAGGAGATATTATGAATCAGGCAGAACTCGCAGCGGATTTTGAAAAGTTATTTAATGAAATATCCACTCAGATTAAAGATGGAAAAAGTTATGGTGGGAATAATAATTTTCTTCCTAATAGCGCCTTTGTCGGCTTCAGAGGCTACCTGACCGGAAAAGGCGTTTATAATCCTAACAAACAAGGTGCGGTTAAAATGGATTTTGATTTTGTTGATATCGGAATTAAGGCGGAGTTATCGGGAGGTTATCACACTAGCAAAAACATTTGGGGTATTGTGTTCGGATATGGTATTACCGGTGAACTGTCAACCGATTTATCTTTGCAAAAGCCGACGCCGGCGGAGATTGGAAGCACAACGAATATATTTAAATCAAATATAGTATTAACGAATACGTTGGCGATCGATCTTTATGCCAAATTAGGAGTCGGTATTGATCTTTTTATTTTTTCCGCATCAGCCGGCATTCAGGGTGGCGGCGGCGGTTCCCACATTCAACAGGCTGTATTCAGGCCTTATGATTCCAGTAAAACGCAGGCCGGATTTGAAACGAAAGTAAATGCGTATATCAAGCTTTGGAAAGAAGCTCGATTTTTGTTCTGGACTTCCAGAGACGAAACAATTTTGGCGAGCTGGAATAAGTCTTTCTATACTCCGGATAATAGCAGCAATCCTCTTAAACCATCTTCCAAGTCATTAAAGAGTATTTCTGATGTATATCAAAGGTCGAATTTTACAATTTCGGGTATCATTATTGAAAATGTTGAATCGAATGCAAAACCTCAGTATATTAATGGCGGAAACAGCTTGATTTATACGAATGTGAAGGATATTGCAGACTATAATGACGACCGGATACAGGAATATAGCTCAGGGGTGTCGAACGATATTAATTTTTCTTCAACAAATGCAGCATATAACTTCTCCGCGTCTTCCTCCGGTAATAACTCGGTTGTTGCGTATGAAGAGTTGTCGGAAAATATCGATGAAAACGACTTGCTGACTTATTCGGAAGAAGATATGATCCGGTTAACATCCTCAAAAATGGAAATCGTAGGTGCGGTTAAGACTGGCGGAAACTGGAATACAACAGCGCTAACAACTAATTCATTTGCAGATAAGAATCCTAAAACGGCGATGCACGGTAGTAATGCGGTTGTTGTCTGGACAAGCGGTTCATTTGAAAAGAATGCGGATGCTCAGGAAGATGACGCTTTTAACTATTATATGAATGGCGACTTCCGCATGTCTCGTTTTGACGGTAATGGTTGGAGTGACAACCTGCCGTTGTTGAACGTAAATAAAAATAATACTTTAGGACAGTATGATGTCGCGATGGCAGACGATGGTACGGTTCTTATCTCGGCAGCCAGACTTGCTGTATCGGGACAGTCAGGTTCGGAAGGAGGAGAAATCTTGTTGGTTTCGGTTGATCCGAATAATCAGGTCAGTTTGATTGAAACCGGCCTGAAAGGACAAAGTCCCCAGCTTAAACGCTTCGGAAGCGATCGATTTATCCTTTCATGCATCTCTGTTGATCAATCGGATAATCAGGAAGACGTTTATTTCGCAATCGTCGGAAAAGATGGAAAAACGGCCGGTGTCTCCGGATTTAGCGGCCTGACGAATAAGATCCCCCACAACTATAAATTGGTAGCGAAAGAAAATGCCTCTTCTTTTTCTGATATTTCAATTGTCTGGAATGAATCGGGTCTAAATCCGGCGGATGATGTCGAAACGTATATCTATGCGGCAAAACTCGGCTTAAAAGGTGAGCGTATCTATGCCTCCATGCCGGTTAAAGTTTTAGATATTCCCCAAGATGCCCGTGTATATTCTTACGATGCGTTCAAAGCAGACCAAACAAACATGAAAGTCGCGACTGTCCTGGCCAACAATAATTTGGGCGCTGTAATTGTAGAAAATGAGATACAATATCAAAACAGCATTACATGCGTGTCGGAACATATTCCTGTTTCAGACATTGTACCGGGGGCTCCGTTAGATATCGAATTTGTTTTGGGCAATGGCGGATATTTGCCGATAAAATCCGTGCAGGTTAATATTGACGGCAATACAGGCCAGGATATAGACATGAATATTCTTCCGAATTATTCGGATAAGATTCGCGCAAATTATCAGGTGCCGCTTTCTGTGAATGGCAATATTCCTTATACTATTACTGCCACATTTGATGATGATACAAAGGAAATTTTCAGCGGCAATCTTGATTTGAGGGTCGTTGACCTGGGGGTTAATTTATTAAGTCTCAATCTTGAGAATAATAAAAATACCGTAGTGGTTGAGGTTACAAATAGTTCTCCTTTCCCGTTGGATCCGGCCGATGTTGTTAAAGTAGGTCTTTATAAGGATATCAGGGGAGAAGAGCTTTATCCGGGTACAACGGAAACAACGGTTGGTGTCAGCGAATTATACGCTAATAATGCGAACCGGAATGCGGTTGTTTCTTTTGAGGTAAATCAACCGGGCGAAACGACGACTTTATTTGCGCTTGTCAAATCGGTAAACATTAAAGATAAAGAACAGATGGATAATAGCGCTGCAATTCAGCTCTACGTTGAACCGCGGGTGGATATTCCGGCCTCTTATACGGTAACGATTCCCCAAGTCCAAGGCATAAGCATCACTCCCGCGACAAGTGTGGTCGTAAATAAAAACGAGTCTATAACAATCACTGTTTCCCCATCGCAAGGATATTCGATTAGTAATATGGCTCTTTATGCGAATGGAACGCCTGTAGATCCGGACGTTACGCTTGGAAACGGAGCTAAAGAATTCACAATAGCGAATATCACGGAAGATATCGTTGTTACGATATCAGGAGTAACCGAAATTAGCACATCCACTTATACGGTAACAATCCCTCAGGTAGAAGGAATCAGTATAACACCCTTGGCTGGCATCCATACTGTTTTGGAAAACGCGTCCTTAACTATAACGGTGTCTGCGTTGGATGGATATTTGATTGATAACATGGGGTTCTATGTGAACGGAACACTTCTGCAACCGTACAGTAACGTAGATGGCGAAAAAAGATTTATGATTGCTTCTGTCACTAAAAATACGGAGATCGCAATACTCGGCGTGACAAAAAAGGATGACGTTGCAAATCCCGGATTATCCGATGGATTGGTGGTCTATACGACATCCGGATATATCATCATTGAAAACAACATAGCAAGTGATAGTCAAGATGAAGTCTGCATTTATAACATGGTCGGCACGCTTCTCGTTAAGCAAGGTTTACCTCTTGGTTCGACCCGTATACCGATGGAAAAAGGGCTTTATTTAGTTGTTATCGGAGATAAAATATTTAAAGTCGTAATTTAGTGTTAAGGATTTTGCAGGTGCTACAAAAGCCGTCTGATTATTCAGACGGCTTTTGTATATAGTATAAAACATTAAGTTTTCACCTCAGAATCATACTAAATCATCACGCTTTTACCGGATTAATATCCCCAAAGGTTTATACATCGTAACCATAGGAAACAAATCTTTCAAAGCTTTTGTAAGATAAAACCACCTTTGAAACCCGTTAGCGGAATGAAGCGAAAACATGTTTGATTCTCCCAACGGGTTTGTTTTTGACTTCGACGATTCGACGGATGCGATATGGGAGTCTGATTTTATAACCATATCAGTTGAGAGCCATTTTTAATGTTTATTTGTGTCAAAGTGTGTTGTTCTCTTTCATTTTAGGATGGAAAAATGTAACTTTGTCGCCTCAAATAATCATTTTTTTATGCAAAAAATTAGAAATATCGCTATTATAGCACATGTCGACCATGGTAAGACTACTTTGGTGGACAAGATGCTTTTGGCCGGAATGCTTTTCCGTGAGGGACAGGCGGAGCCAGACCAATTTCTTGATAACAATGACCTGGAACGTGAACGTGGTATCACGATTTTAGCTAAAAACGTTTCGATCAATTATAAAGATTATAAAATTAATATTATTGATACTCCGGGGCATGCCGACTTCGGTGGGGAGGTAGAACGTGTTTTGAATATGGCGGACGGATGTCTGTTGCTTGTTGACGCGTTTGAGGGTCCGATGCCACAAACGCGTTTTGTTTTACAGAAGGCGATCCAGATCGGATTGAAACCGATTGTTGTGATAAACAAAGTGGATAAACCCAACTGCCGTCCTTCGGAAGTGCAGGAAATGGTGTTCGACCTAATGTTTAGCCTTGACGCGACAGAAGATCAGCTTGATTTCCCGACTATCTACGGTTCGGCAAAGCAAGGATGGATGTCACGTGACTGGAAGAAACCTACAGAGGATATCTATACATTACTTGATGATATCATCGAGTATATTCCTGAACCGGAAACTCTCGAAGGGCCTTCACAGATGCTGATTACTTCACTTGACTTTTCAAAATATGTTGGCCGTATCGCTGTAGGGCGTGTTCATCGCGGCGAACTTCGTGAAGGGCAGGATGTGATACTTTGTAAACGTGACGGCTCACAGACGCGTTCGAGGATAAAGGAAATTGATGTTTTCGAGGGATTAGAAAGGAAAAAGGTGGATGCGGTTTCATCGGGCGATATATGTGCCCTGATAGGTATTGATGGCTTTGAAATCGGTGAAACAATTGCTCATGTAAGCGCTCCGGAACCGTTACCGACCATCGCAATTGATGAACCGACCATGTCGATGCTTTTTACAATAAACAATTCACCCTTCTTTGGAAAAGACGGTAAATTTGTTACATCACGCCATGTATTCGAACGTTTAGAGAAAGAATTAGACAAAAATCTTGCGTTGCGTGTGGAGCCGACGGATTCGGCCGATTCCTGGAATGTATTCGGGCGCGGTGTGTTGCATTTATCGGTGCTTATTGAAACTATGCGCCGTGAAGGATACGAATTGCAGGTGGGACAACCACAGGTTATCATTAAGGAAATTGATGGTGTAAAATGCGAACCTATCGAAAGTCTGACCATAAATCTTCCCGATGAATGCGCGAGTCGTGTGATTGATGTTGTTACGAAACGTAAAGGTGAAATGACAATGATGGAAAGTAAAAATGAACGTACTTTCCTTGAGTTTACAATCCCTTCACGTGGAATCATCGGAATTAATAATCTTATCCTGACACTTTCGGCAGGAGAAGCGATCATGGCGCATCGTTTTCTGGAGTTTCAACCATGGAAAGGCGAAATTGAACGTCGCCAGAATGGTTCGATAATCGCAATGGAGACAGGTTCTTCTTTTGCTTACGCGTTGAACAACCTGCAATCGCGCGGTCGTTTCTTTATCGCTCCGGGTGAGGAAGTGTATGCCGGACAGGTGGTTGGAGAACATTCCAAAGAAGGCGACTTAGTGGTGAATGTGACAAAATCGAAGAAGCTTACGAATATGCGCGCTTCGGGTTCGGACGATAAAATATCTTTGGCGCCTCCAATCATTTTCAGTCTGGAAGACGCGCTTGAATATATTAAAGCGGATGAATACGTAGAGATAACCCCTCATTCCATGCGTATGCGTAAAGTCATACTTGATGAAACGGAACGTAAGCGTCAGAATAAACAATCATGATAATAAAAAAAGAGCTTTTTAAAAAGCTCTTTTTTTATTTCGGTGTTTTAGTCTTTTAGTCTGTTTGAAATTTACGGCTTGCACGTAGTAAGTGGCGTAATCCGCTCACTAATTCTTGTGATTCCTGTAGTATATTTATATAGACAATGGACACGTTCAGTTCTTCATTCTTACTTTCCTGAATGTGTTCGATTTGTTTATGCCTCAGGCGGGAGAGTTCTTCGGAAATGTGATGGCTTGTGAAAAATAGCTGTTCATAGTCTTTATAATCGGAGTTTTCGATGGACGTTTTGATGCGTTCCATTAACGACTCAATAAGTTCTCTGATTACAATGAATTCGTCCGCGTATTCTTTGGGTAATGGGTTGAAGTTATTATCCACATGTTCTTTGCAGGGTTCATTCATTCGTTTCATGCAGTATATCATTTGTTCCATACTGTTGTTTGCTAAATGAAACCACGTATTTTTTTCTAAGGCAATATTTTTGTCAATCCGTCTTAGCACCATCAGTCCGAGTTTTCTTGTTTTTTTGAGCATCTCTTTCCGTGTGTTCAGTTCCGAATTTGCTTTACGAAGGAGGCTCAGGTCTTCATTGATGAATCCGGTTGTCGTTTCGCTATATACTTCTTCTATAAATCTAACTATCCCGGACAATGATTCGCTTGAATGCTCTTTAAGCAGATTCCAGACCTCTTCTCTGTCACGTGAAGATACAGTTGTTTTGAATAGTTCATCGGATTTTTCGCGTTTTATTTTTTTGCGATAGCGTATATTGGTGCGTATGAGTATGAATGCAGCAAGGCCAGTCATGGCAATAATCGCGATGATTCCGCCAAAATACAGACCTAATGTTACTATAAAGCAGACAATGAATGCGACTCCTGCGGTAACAAACCAACCTCCGATCACGGACATGACGCCTGTGATACGGAAAACAGCGCTTTCGCGTCCCCACGCACGGTCGGCCAATGACGAACCCATCGCTACCATAAATGTGACATAAGTTGTAGACAAAGGTAATTTCAGGGATGTACCAAGAGCAATTAAAAGACTGGCAAGCATCAGGTTTACGGATGCGCGAACAAGATCGAACGACGCACCTTTTTCTAATATTACTTCATCTTTATTAAAACGCGAATCCACCCATCTTTTGAAATTCTTCGGAAGAATAGCCAACAATCCGGCTGATGTATTTGTCGTATGACGGACAAGGCTGCGTGCCAATGCCGAAGAACCGAACATCTCATCTCCTGTTTCCTGTTTTGACAAATCAAGAGACGTTTTCACCACATTATGCGCTTTTTTGGAAAAGATTAGTGATAGAATCATGATAATCCCTGCTATCAACAGGAAGATGAATGGTGTTTGTGCCGGTCCGTTTAACGAACCCATCAAAAAATTATCTGCTCCCACGGAAGTTCCGTTTGCTGCAAAATCAAGATAGGCGGAAAAACCGGCAAGAGGAACGCCGATGAAATTCACAAGGTCATTTCCGGCAAATGCTAATGCAAGGGCAAATGTTCCCATCAACACAATCACTTTGAATACATTGACATGACACCAGTGTAGAATCTGCATGAACAGGGTAAAAAAGAGAAAACAAACAAGAACGATTGTTTCGGAATATCCTTCAATCAGGGCTTTAGCCTCTGCAGTCATAAAAGAAGTATCTTTAATTCCTTTTATCACCATGAAATAAATAATGGAAGTGGTTGCGATTCCACCGAATATTCCGATACCCCATTTAAGACGTTTTTTATAGTTGAAGGTGAAAATCATTCGTGTGATATACTGAACAAGCATTCCGAAAAAGAAAGCGATACCCACGGATAGGAAGATGCCGAATATGACAGATAGCGCTTTTTCAGTATTCAGTAAATCCGCGAAGGCCAAACTGCCTGTTTCATCACCGATTATTTTAAGCATGGCAAGGGCGAATGTTCCTCCGAGTAGTTCAAATACCATAGATACAGTGGTTGATGTCGGCAAACCAAACGAGTTAAAAATATCGAGTAAGATTACATCGGTGATCATTACTGCCAAAAATATGCAAATCAATTCATCGAAATAGAAATGTTCCGGACGGAAGATCCCATGCCGTGCGATTTCCATCATCCCGTTACTCATCAGGGCACCGCATAAAATGCCGATCGCCGCGATGGCTATAATTGTTTTGAATGATGCCGCCTTGGCTCCAATGGCAGAGTTAAGGAAGTTTACAGCGTCATTGCTTACTCCTACAACAAGATCGAAGGCTGCCAGAATAAACAGGAATACAATTAATCCGAGATAGAAAATTTCCATAGATGTTGCACTCAATTCATGAAATTACTTTTATTGTGCAAAATTCCACAGATTTTATTACAATTAAATGACGTTTATGTTACATTTGTGTTACAACTAAAAAGGTGTTAGATATTTATATATCTTTGCTCCGGATTCTTAATTCAATAAAAAATGAATAGTTGCATGGAAAAAAAACGTATTCTGGTTGTAGATGACGAAGAAAATCTTTGTGAAATACTTAAATTTAATTTGGAAAATGTAGGTTACGAAGTGGATACGGCTTTTTCGGCTGAAGAGGCATTAGCTATGGATCTTTCTGTATATAATCTCTTTATATTAGATGTTATGATGGGTAATATTTCGGGATTTCAGATGGCTGATATTATAAAGAAGAATAAGAATATAACATCTGTCCCGATTATTTTCTGTACGGCGCGCGATACGGAAGATGACACGGTACGCGGACTTAATCTCGGGGCTGACGATTATATATCCAAACCTTTTTCCATAAAAGAAGTGATTGCAAGGGTAGAAGCCGTGCTTCGCAGGAGTCAGAGAGAGAATGTAAATGAAAAGCCGGAATCTTCTCTCAGCTATGATAAACTATCACTTGATATGATAGCTAAAAAGGCATATATCAACGGGTTGAATTTGCCATTAACGAAAAAAGAATTTGAAATATTATCTTTGTTTTTACAAAAACAGGGAAGGGTTTTTTCGCGTGAAGAATTGTTGAAAACCGTATGGCCGGATGATGTATTTGTGACAGATCGTACTGTAGATGTGCATATTACGCGCCTCAGGAAGAAAATTGTTCCGTACGATAAAAATGTGGTTACTCGCTTAGGGTATGGGTATTGTTTTGAAATGTAGTTTATGAGTGTTTCAAAGAAAACATATACAAAGTTCCATTTACGGCTTTTCTGGTCGGTCATCTCTGTGTTCGTACTTTTAAGCGCGTGTTTCGTGGGATTTCAGTATGTGAGGGAGAAACAGTATAAAATAGAACTTCTGAGTAATCGACTAACCGGATATAATGATTATATCAATGAGGAATTGAATCGTAGTGTTCCTTTGCAGGAGATTGCTTCGAGAGAAGTATCTCGTATTTCTGTTATGGATTTATCGGGTAAAGTTCTATATGATTCGGAAGTGGCGAATGTAGAAAATGTAGAAAATCACGCTACGCGTAAGGAAGTGAAATTGGCAATTGAAAAAGGGTTCGGATATGATGTACGTCGCCGCTCTGCATTAACGGGGGATGTTTATTTTTATTCGGCAAAGAAATATGATCAATATATTATCCGCTCTGCTCTGCCTTATGATTCGGCGCTTGTTTCGAATCTGAACGTTGATCCGTTGTATATTTCCGTAACAGTAGCTATCCTGCTTATTTTCATCATTATTTTCTATAATGTGATGCGCCACTTAGGCGAGAATATTAATCGTCTGAATGATTTTGTAACAAAGGCGGAGCGTGATGAGGATGTGAACGAGTACCCTGTACATTTTTCAAATGATGAAGTGGGGGAAATTTCCCGTCATGTCGTGCGGATTTACAATCGTCTGCAAAAAACAAAACACGCGTTAGTTTCGGAGCAACAGAGAGTGCTTGAGCAGCAAGAGAATCAGTCCCGTATTAAAAGGCAGCTGACGCATAATATCGCGCATGAATTGAAGACACCTGTAAGCAGCATACAGGGATATCTTGAGACAATTATCAGTAATAAAGATCTTTCACCGGAGGTATTGAATAATTTTATTGAAAAATGTTATCAGCAAAGTACCCGCCTTTCTTCTTTGTTGCGTGATATATCAGCTTTAACGCGTATAGATGAGGCACCCGGGCTTATTGAAAAGGAAAATGTGGATTTATCCGAGCTTATTACGGAGGTTTGTGACGATGTCGCTTTATCTTTAAAAGAAAAGAATATAAAAGTTCATAATCGTACGGAGGCATTGAGTCTTATGTGTCATGGAAATCGTTCGCTGTTATATTCCGTTTTCCGGAATCTTTTTGATAATACGATTGCTTACGCGGGAGGAAGCGTGGATATTTATATTGATTGTAATACGGAAAATCCGGGGTCATATTATTTCTCTTATAGTGATAATGGAGTCGGTATTCCGGAGGAACACTTAGAGCGTATTTTCGAACGATTTTATCGTATAGATAAAGGTCGCTCCCGCAGGATCGGGGGTACAGGACTCGGTCTTTCAATCGTAAAAAATGCAGTCCTTCTGCATGGTGGAACAATCACGGCCAAACGACGCCCTGCCGGCGGCCTTGAATTTGTTTTTTCAATTAAAAGATAATTTATTTTGTATTCCGTTCAGCTTACATTATCTTTGCCCCAGATTTTGGTGTAATCGTTCGCATTCGCGTCCGGTTAGTAAAAGGGAATCCGGTGTGAAACCGGGACTGTACCCGCAGCTGTAAGTTCTTTATACCTCGGCATTTCTCAATAGCCACTGACGTTGAAGTCGGGAAGGCAGCCGGTGAAAGGGAGAGCAAGTCAGAAAACCTGCCAGAATTTTTTATTACAATGTCTCGGGTATAGGCATTGAAAACGGTTTTTTATGCAAAAAAAATGGCTTGCTAAAATGAGCATGTACTTTGTAAGTACATGGATGGCTTCATTTTCGGTGGTTTCCGCTCAACAAAATTTGCCGGGGGACACTGTAAAATGGCAGCAACTTCCGGATGTGGAAGTTATTGCGCAATCACGCGTATCTGTTACGAGGCAGGCTGCTCCATTGCAAGTTCTTGATAATAAAAGTATCGAACGGCTGGGAATACAGGAATTATCCGAAGCGGTGCGCCGGTTTTCGGGCGTCACCGTAAAAGATTACGGTGGAATAGGAGGGATTAAAACGGTGTCTATTCGCAGTCTCGGAGCGCATCATACGGCGGTAAGCTATGATGGCGTTTCGATTGCGGACGCTCAAAGCGGACAGGTGGATATCAGCCGGTTTACGCTTGATAATGTAGATATGGTTTCGCTTTCTATGGGGCAGAGTGATGATATATTCCAAACCGCGCGCATATACGCTTCTGCGGGAGCGCTTAATATCAAAACACAAAAACCTCGTTTTGTCAACAGAAAAACAGATCTTTTGTCTGTAAAAATAAAAGGAGGTTCGTTTGGTTTGATTAATCCGGCTTTGTCCTATAGCCGGAAGTTTAGCAACTGTTGGAGCGCATCGGCTTACGCGGACTATATGCAGGCAGATAGCAGATATCCTTATATATTGACAAATGGAACGATTAAAACGCATGAAAAGAGACTCAACAGCGATATAGAAACTGTTCGTTTGGAAGGAAACGTATATGGCGATTTCGGTCGGAAAGGCGGAAGCCTTGAAACGAAACTGTACACATTCCATTCGGAACGGGGGTTGCCGGGTTCGGCTAATTTTTATTATAAAACAGTAACCGAACGGCTTTGGAATGACAACAGCTTTATTCAGACACGATATAAAAATCAGTTATCCAGACAATTTACTGTTCAGGCGATTGCTAAATATGCTTATGCTTACTCACGGTATAAAGATGTAAATGATAAATACGCGGCCGGATTTCAGGAAGACCGTAATACACAGCATGAATATTACGGTTCGGCGGGTATTTTATACAAACCAATGAGTAGCCTGTCCTCTTCACTGACGACGGATTACGCGCGTACACGACTTAGTAATAACTTTGTCAATGCTGCCCAACCAAAGCGGAATACATCTTTAACAGTCTTTGCTGTACAATATGAGCGTAACTCACTTACGGCAACGGGAAGCCTGCTTGGCACATACATTTCCGATAAGGTGGAAAACGGCGACCGTCCAATCGATCGCAAACATTTATCTCCCGCTATTGCTTTTTCGTGGCGGCCGTTCCAAAGTAATGCGTTGCGTATCCGGGCTTCGTATAAAGATATTTTCCGCGTGCCGACTTTTACTGACTTATACTATCTGCGTATGGGAAACACAGCCTTGAAACCGGAAAAAACAAAGCAATGGAATGCCGGCCTGACATGGAGCGGAAATATCGGACAAATAATTCGTTATTTAAGTATTTCAGCTGACGGGTATTACAATAAAGTGGAGGATAAGATCGTGGCGCTTCCTACTTTATATATCTGGAAAATGATGAATATGGGAGAGGTTGAGATTAAGGGTGTCGATGTTAACCTTTCGATGGAGATTCCATTATCAGAGAAAATAAACATGCAGCTTTCGGGGAGTTATACATACCAGCATGCGATAGACATCACAAATCCCGATGCTAAAAATTATAAAGACCAGATTCCTTATACGCCGCGTCATACAGGTAATGGTTCGGCGACGTTCGAAATGCCATGGATGAATGTTTCATATCTTCTGACGGCTGTCGGTGAGCGTTATGCCTTACCGCAAAATATAAAAGCCAATAAGGTAGATGCTTACGTGGAGCAAAGCGTGTCGCTGAACAGGACTTTTAAATTGAAAAACGTTTCTTTACGTGTTCAGGGAGAGATTTTAAATATCGCGGATACGCAATATGACGTAATTCAGTATTATCCTATGCCCGGTCGCTCATGGCGGTTGAGTGTTACATTAAATTTATAAACCATTAATAATTAAAAACAAAGACTATGAAGAAGAATTTTTTTTGCCTGATTGCTTTATGTGCAGCAACAATGACATTGCCGTTTTTAACGAGTTGTAGTGATGATGACGATCCAACGGAAGAACCGGAGCTTGCTTCTGAATATATTTATGTATTGAACTGCGGGAAAATGAACAGTAACAATGCGACCCTTTCTATGTACGATATAGAAAAAGAAACGGTAGTAAGAGATATTTTTGAAGTTCAGAACGGACGTCGTTTGGGAGATACAGGGCAGGATATGGTTGTTTACGGAAGTAAGATTTATATTGCCGTGTATGGAGAATCAACGGTTGAGGTGACAGATCTTGAAGCCAAGTCGATAAAACAGATTAAGACAGAAGGCCAGCCTCGTAGTTTTGCCATTTATGGAGGAAAAGTTTACGCGACTTATTTTAATGGTTATGTCGCGCGTATAGATACGGCATCTCTTGCGGTTGAAGCAAAAATTCAGGTAGGGCGTAATCCTGACCAGTTGACCGTTGCAAATAATAAATTATATGTAGCTAATTCAGGCGGACTTGACTTCGGAACAGATCTGGGAGCAGACAAAACCGTTTCGGTTATAGATATTGCATCGTTTACTGAAACAAAGAAGATAGAAGTTGTGGTTAATCCTACGGATATAGAATCAGATAGTTATGGAAATGTTTATGTTATTTCAGCAGGTAATTATGCTGACATTTTGAATACATTGCAGAAAATAGAGGTAAATACGGATAAAGTTTCGGTGATAGATAACGCTACACTCATTACTGTTGCAGGAAATACTCTTTACTCTGTCTTTGCTCAATATGGGGCTGCTACAATAAATTACTTTTCTTATAATACTGCAAACAGCAGCATTTTGTCAAACAATTTTATTGGAAACACGAAAATTTCAAATCCTAATAAAATGAACTATGATGCAAATTATGAGCATTTGTTCATTACAACATCCGATTATACAAATGATGGTGATGTATATGTTTTTGATAAATCAAACAACTTTGTTACGAAGTTCGAAGTGGGCTTGAACCCAATGAAAGCGGTATATATCAAGAAATAAAACTTAAAATAAAAAACCAATGATACGCAATTGCTTCTGCTTATTATTGTTACTCTGTCTTACGTTGGGCTGTAATGTAAGACAGAGTTCTTCTTCGGAAGAAGAGAAATCAGCCGGAACAAATACGGCGTCTGCAAATCACAGTACCGGCAGTGAAAATTCTCCGGATATTGCGGACAGTGTGTTTTCCCTGACGGATCCGATTCGTTATGCGGTGGGTTATCAAGTGACGGATCATGACGGATATACAAAGGTGGAAGTTCGCGACCCCTGGAACGAAGGGAAATTATTACAGCGTTACCTGCTGGTTCCGCGTAATAGGGCTTTGCCCGAAGGAATGCCCAAAGGCACGATTGTGCGTGTGCCGTTGCGTAATATTGTGGTTTATACTTCTGTTCATTGTGCCGTATTGGATGCGCTTGGCGCGACCGGCGATATTGTTGGAGTCTGTGAATCCCGTTATATGAAAGTTCCGGCAGTGAAAGAGCGTATCAGCAAAGGTATGATTGCGGATTTAGGGGAAGCGACGTCTCCGAATGTAGAGAGAATGATTGAAATTGGTACGGAAGTGGTACTTGCTTCGCCTTTTGACCATGGAAGTTATGGGCCGGTTGAAAAATTGGGTATTCCGATTATCGAATGTGCGGATTATATGGAAACGGATCCGCTTGGACGCGCCGAATGGATGAAGTTTGTCGGACTTCTTACCGGCCGGACATTAAGAGCGGAATCTCTGTTTCGTGAAACGGAAGCAAATTATCTTCATATAAAGGCGCTTGTGGAAAATGTGGAATATCGTCCTCAATTGATGACAGGGATGAAATTTGGTTCCTCTTGGTATGTACCCGCTGGTGAAAGCTTTATGGCACGTGTATATAAAGATGCAGGGGCTGATTATCTGTTTAGTTACCTACCGGGCACCGGCGGAACTCCGATGAGCTTTGAAACGGTTTTGGATAAAGCTATTCATGCTGATCTCTGGTTGATCCATTACAATTGGGAAGAAGATATGACTTACAATGCATTGAAAGCGGATTATTCATCTTATAGCCGGTTTGACGCTTTTCGGAATCGTCGTATTTATGGTTGCAATACAAACCATTCTTTGTATTATGAAGAAGTTCCCATACGTCCCGACTATTTGTTGGCGGAACTGATTGCCATTTTTCATCCGGATTTATTGCCTGAACATGAATTCCGTTATTTTAGCCCCCTAAAAGAATAGTTTTAACTGATCACTGTTATTAACACGTTACAAATCTCGTGTTATCGAAGCGAGACTGCTGTTAAATAAATCCTAATAAACGAAGGATGGTCGGAGTAAATAGGGATGTCAATAGTCCGTTGATAATGAGTCCCAGAGTGGCGTAAGCGCCGTGTTCCTGACTGTGTTCCATTGCGGAGCTTGTTCCTACCGCATGTGAAGCCGTGCCAATAGATAGGCCTTGCGCGGGAGGTGTTTTTATATGCAATAAGTGCAATATCTTAAATCCGGCCACTGCGCCGAATAAACCGGTACAAACAACTACAGCCGCGGTCAATGACGGTATACCGCCAACGGCTTCCGTTATTTCAATCGCAATGGGTGTTGTTACCGATTTTGATGCTAATGAAATAATGACCTCTTTTGTCGCTCCTAATAACTGTGCGATAAGGACAACAGATACGATACCTGTAATACACCCTGCCAATTGTGATAAAATGATAGCTGTCATCTGTTTTTTGATGGATTTGAGGAGTAGGTATAACGGCATTCCGAGAGCTACAATGGCCGGTTTCAACCAAAATTCGATGTATTCTCCGCCTTGCCGGTATGCTTCAAAATCAATTCCCGTGATCTGGATAAAAACGATAAGGACAACAATTGTGATGAGTATCGGATTAAGTATGGTCAGCTCTGTTCTTTTCTGCAATTTTTTCGCAAAAAAGAAAATAATAAATGTAAGCGCTATCTGTACAATTTTATTTTCCAGAATTTCCATTCGATTTTATTTTTTCTGTTAACTGATGTACCCAGCCTGTAACGATGAGGACAAGAATTGTGCTGATAATGGTCGCGAGGGTAATTGGTATAATTTGTGCTTTGATGATATCGAAATAAAGCATCAGAGCTACACCGGGAGGAATAAAGAAAAAGCCCATGTTCTCAATCAAAAAATCACACATTTTACGTATTTTTTCCGGCTTAATCCATCCCTGATAAAGGGAAAATGTCAGGAGAAGCATTCCAATGATGCTCGAAGGAATTTTTATCCCCGTAAAATGAACAATTATCTCTCCGACAGCAAGACAACCAAACAGAACCGCACATTGATAGATCATAAATAAATTGATTATAAAAATGCTGCAAAGATATGAATTATGAATTATGATGTAGTTATTTGTGGTATTTTGTTTATTTTTCTCTTTTTTATGTCACATATCCATGAAATGATTCAGAATAGCTCTTATGCTGGTTATGATGATCCGGTTCTTGACGAAGATGAGATAACCAAAATCCTTAAAATAATTCAGGCTGTGTACAATCTGGATACACCCGAACGCGATACCGTTTTTAATATTTACGAAATACACGGTTATTATTGTTATGCATTTAATTCGCTTTCTTTAAAAGTTGATACCGAACAGGCTGGGATTCAAAATTTAGCTAAAAATGTATTTCCTACAGGGGATGCCTCTTTGGATCATCTGTTGGATACATATAAGTTTGATTCGGTTCGAACGTCTTACAGTTATCCGGATTTTCCCTGGTTAACCATCTATACGAAGAAGGAATATAATATGATACCGGTCGAAACAGAATTCGAAAAATTAGAATCTGTTCTAATTGCCGAATTTAACAAAGGTTGTATCGGTGATGGTAATACGATTACATTAAAACGAAATCCGGGTTCTGCTGTTATAACGTTCAGTATCGGCAGTGGGGATTGTCCTGCCGGATGTATTTATCATAGATATTGGGAATTCAAAGTTTCGGACGGAAATGCTAAATTTATAAGAACTTATTGATGTTGGTATGAGTCCGGTTATTCTACCAAAACAATGACCGGATTCATGTCATCATTGACATCTTTTAGAAATGTGAGTTTTTTATTTTCTTTTGCTTCCGGATGTTCTTCGAGCCATTCTATTATATCTCCGGTTTCGATAAGGGATGCAAACTCTCCGGAAGTGCTGATGGATAGTGGGTTGAAAGGCATGAAGTTCGTCAGGTTGTCCTCTATCGCGTCGCTGTTCTTAGCTAATTTGGTTTCTCCTGTTTTTTTGTTGTACAGCCCGTTGTATAATGTGGGAGTATCAGCATATAACCCTTTGATGAATTGGAAAAAAATGTATGTGTTATTCTCCGATACATTTGCGATAAAGATGCGTTCATTAGTCTTATTTTTGCTTGTTCTTTCCTGTTCCGGCCAGTGCCATTTTCCGGTATTGAATATAATCGAAGGAGTAAGTTCCCGGTTTGTGATAGTGTAAATCGTATCTATAAAATTTTCTTTGAAACGAATATTTCCATCGTTTTTCCATAAGACGGCGGCATCTGGTGCGATGATTTGTTTTTTATCATCTTTATAATCAATAATTACAGCTCCTGTTTTTGTCCAGTTTCCGTAGATATCACTTCCGCGTATGACGCTGATACTTAATATGTCATTTATAGACTCTTCTGTCTTGGAAAGCAAAGGGGGCAAGGTGTCAATCAAAGCGCCGTTTGTATCGAAAAAAGCCAGACAGGAGTTGTTTATGTTATTCAAACCATTGTAGTATCCGATAATTTCCGAATCGGTCAGCAAATAATAGCCTGCTAATCCGGATGGGGAGGAAAATTCTGTTTTACCGGTAAAATGCCCTTTCATATCGTATTTTATCAATTGATTCGGTTGGCGTATAAAGTATAAAAAATGCTCTTTTTCATCTGTCCAACAGAATGCGCTGCTATATGCCTCCGGATCCTGACCTATATGTCCGATTGAAGAGATGAAACTTCCGTCTTTTTTATTAAACAAAAAACAACTCTTGTTGGCTTCTATTACAATATAGTTTTTTAGCACCTTGACAATCGGGTTATTGCCTATCAGGCAATCGTTTGTTGTTTCGAGAGGTATGTAGCGAATTGTTTTGCCGAAATCCGAAACTTTGAGTTTTGTTATATTTTTTAAACCGGCTTCAATGTCAATTATGTTAGAATGTGTCATACTATTCTCCTGATTTGTGCATGAGGCCAGAAGCGAGATTAAAATACTTGTAAATAAGGTTTTTTGTATCATGGAGTGAATATTTATTTAATTTTTATCGCAACAAATATATGACTATTTTTTTAGTCAGCAAGAAATTTATTGAGTTTTTTGACTAATTTTTTAGACGAACGGTAATATCTTGGAAATAAAGTGGAAAAATTTTGCAGAAAAAGAATTATAAAATTATCTTTATCCGCGAGAATGACATGAAAAACAGACAAAACTAATTTTTGACCACATGAAAAAATTATTCTTTCTTGCAGGATTGTTTTTCTGCTGTTTATCAGAAGTATTGAGTGCTGAAGAGCAGAGTATAAAAGATGACTGGAAAGGAAAATGGATTAGTTTTGAACACTCCCAAAGTGCGCCTAACACCTGGCTGATTTATCGGAAGGATGTAGTGTTAACTGATATACCGGAGTCTTTAGTTGCGTCTATAGCCGTTGATTCCAAATACTGGCTTTGGATCAATGATCGTTTGGTTGTTTTTGAAGGTGGATTGAAGCGTGGCCCGGCCCGTAATGCTGCTTATTATGATGAAGTGGAGATAGCTCCTTATCTTACAGCCGGAGAGAATACAATCGCAGTACTTGTCTGGCATTTTGGAAAAAACGGATTTAGCCATATAAATAGCGGAACAGCCGGATTATTGTTTGAAGCGGTAGCATCAAATGTCAGGATTGTTTCAGATGGATCATGGAAGGGCATGGTTTATGAAGCCTTTCAGAATACGGATGCACCACATCCGAATTATCGTCTTTCGGAAAGTAATATTTGTTTTGACGCGCGTATGGAAGTGGCCGGTTGGAATAAAAAGTCTTTTTCCGGGAACCTGCATCATATATCGCAAATTGATGATATTCGGGACACTCAGCTTGGACAATTAGTTAAACGTTCGATCCCTTTGTGGAAAGATTACGGGCTGACTGATTATATCAGTGTGTGCAAATCATCGAAAGGTGATACTTTGTATTGTCGTTTGCCGTATAATTGCCATGTTACGCCGTATCTGAAAGTGAAAGCTCCGGCAGGGGAGATGATAAAGGTACAAACCGATAATTATTGGGGAGGAAGCCAGCGGAATATACGTGCGGAATATATAACCCGCGATGGTGAGCAGGAATATGAAAATCCGGGTTGGATGAGCGGACACGAAGTTTGGTATATCCTGCCTGAAGGAGTTGAGGTTTTGGAAGTGAAATACCGGGAAACAGGATATGATACGGAGTTTGTGGAACCATTCAGGTGTAATGATTTGTTTTACAATGAACTTTGGAAGCGTTCCGCCCGTACTTTGTATGTTACGATGCGCGATACGTATATGGATTGTCCGGATCGTGAGCGTGCGCAATGGTGGGGGGATGAGGTGAATGAGTTGGGTGAAACCTTTTACGCACTTACGCCATCTTCACATAAACTGGCATTGAAAGGTATCTATGAGTTAATGAACTGGCAACGTGCGGATGGAGTCATTTACTCGCCGGTTCCCGCCGGAAACTGGGGTAAGGAATTACCGTTACAAATGTTGGCTTCGGTTGGCTGGTACGGTTTTTATACACAGTATTACTACAGTGCCGATAGTAGCTTTATTCCTGCTATATACGACCGCTTGCACCGGTACCTGCATCAAGTTTGGAAAGTTGACTATAATGGATTTGCTATAGAGCGTCCGGGCGATTGGCCTTGGGGAGACTGGGGCGAAAACGTGGATATGGGTGTTTTGACAAATTGCTGGTATTATCTTGCATTGAAAGCGGAGCGTG
The DNA here is from genome assembly GCA_031551825.1 of Tannerella sp. Classification (GTDB taxonomy): domain Bacteria; phylum Bacteroidota; class Bacteroidia; order Bacteroidales; family Tannerellaceae; genus Tannerella. Next base: position 170,659 of record JAVBNB010000033.1, read on the forward strand.
AGTTCGCATTGATACTGGGGAAAACGCAGGATGCTGAAGAGATACGGCAAATGATGGCGAAAATAGAAAAGAATTTTGATTCGAAATTCTGGGTGGATACGGCCTATCGTTCACCGGGATATAGAGGTGAAACGGATGATCGGGCACAGGCTATGGCTGTTGTTTCCGGTCTGGCTTCCAAGGATAAATATCCGGCGCTGGTAGAGGTATTAAAAAAGGAATATCATGCCAGTCCGTATATGGAGAAATATGTGCTGGAAGCGTTATTTATGATGGATGAGCCGAAGTTTGCTCTGGAGCGCATGAAACAGCGTTATGAACGTATGCTGTCGTATAAAGAGTATACGACTCTCTTTGAAGGATGGGGAGTCGGTGCGGAAGGATTTGGCGGTGGAACAATTAATCATGCCTGGAGTGGAGGGCCACTTACGCTTTTGAGCCAGAAAGTATGCGGAGTTGAACCGACATCTCCCGGATTCCGGACTTTTCGTGTGGCTCCGCAATTGGGCTTTTTAAAAGAGGCGTCTACAACAATTGCGTCCGTGAATGGCGAAATCAAAGTTTCTGTTTCGGTGAAAGGTCAGAAAACGATTATTCATGTGAGCGTTCCTGAAGGAACTTCTGCAGAGGTTGTTTTTCCGAAGGGAAAACCTGTAATAGTCGCTTCCGGAAATCATCGATTGGAACGGTAATATTTTAGTCATCTGATAAATCCGGATAATTGCTGAGGTATTCGAACGTGAAATCGTGTTTCTGCAACTTTTCAATTAGTTTGGCCAAGTTGTTTTTCTCGGTGACATTTATGAACATCTGGTCATGCATCAGTACGACGATATGGTTTGCTGTGAATGTTCCGGATGTATTGTAGGAATTTTCAATTTCTTCCACTAACTCGTCAATCGTTTGTAAAGGCGAGTTATCTTTCGGATCATATTTCCATTCTACATCCCAACCGAATACTTTATAGCCCTTTTCCGCTAATAATGCGGCCGCTTCGGCTCCGGTCTGTTTATAGTTCTTTTTCCGGTTGCCTAATTGCCACAAATTGCGTCCCGGAAGGCGTGCGATATAATGGCGCAGATTAAAATCCGTCCTGTTTTTTTCGAAGTCGGAAGCCACTTGTTCCGGATTTTGATAATATTTGGCATATTTGTGGTTCGCGTGCGAATAGCTATGGTTATAGAGCTCTATGTAAAGGTTTTCTTTCAACATTTCGTGGTATTTTTTGAATTTGCCGCTTCCATGTATGGGATTTCCTACCATGAAAATATTTGTCTTGATTTTAGCTTTTAGGATAACGCTGTCGATGTACCGGCTGCCGTTGAGGGGTGCATCATCAATTGTCAGGTAAACACATTTTCGGGGTGCTAAAGAGATCTTGTTTTCTATCGTGTCTTTGGGTAGAGAGTCTGTCGTTGAAATAACGGATATGACTGTATCGTCCGTATTTGTTTTAACGATAGTTTTCGTACATGACGCGTTCATTATAATTCCAGTAGTCAGCAGAATGATTTTCTTTAGATTTTTCATAGGACACATGCTTTTTAACTATTTTTGTTTGTATTTTATTTATTGTCAATTAGTTATATTGTTTTTTGATATATGATTCCGTTACCGGAAAACATAATAATTCCCTGACAGAGGTTTTTGCCCCGGTTATTGTTGCTAAAAAATTATTTTAACGGATTATTCTATTTCCAGATAATGTAGGATATATTTTCCGGAATATCAGGAAGCTCCTTTCCGAACTCCTGTCGGACATGTTCATTGTTGTAATACCATCCGTATGCATCTCCCCCGACTAAATAAATGGCGTCGGAAACACCGATGTCTATTAATGCCTGTGAAAAATCGTGGAACGATTCCCTATTTTTGCTTTCAACGATGATGACATGCTCATTTCGGATGGCGAGTGCGCGGCGGACAGACTTGTTTTTAAGCTTGTTTTCTATCAATTCTCCATTGAATACAAGGGGATATTGTCTGAAAAAGTAGCCTTTATTTTCTATCGTTTGCTGTAATAATGGCGTCGATTCTCCGACTCCGATTGTTATTTTATTGTCTGTTATCGCAGCATATCCTTTTTTGGCTACTCCGCGTGCTAATTGCTCCCCTGAGAGGACAAAATCCCCGACGATCTGCATGTTATCTTTGCGGATATCCGCTGCCATCGCGGCAAAAATGATAGTTGAATCCGTCTTATCAGGCATTCCTATCTTTAATGACATTGTCGCATTGTGGGGTACGTATATCAAAAGGGGAACGTCGTTAGCCGTTTCTTCGGATATCTCTGTATATGGTGTCATTTCTCTGCTTAGGGTCGTGTCTGTTATAGCAACAGAAATACTTTGTTGTGTGGACTCTGTAGTTTGTTCCGGTTCAAAATAGTATTCGGGATTCGCTTCTTTCCTGTTGAGGAAGAAAATAATAATAGTGGCCGCGATTATCAGCAATACACATGCTACTATAATTAGGTTCCTTTTAGGTTCCTTTTTTTTGCTTTTTCCTGATTCCGAACCAAGGATATAGACTTCATTATCTTGTTTATCTTTTGTCATCATATTCCGTCCTCCTGCTTTTTATACTTTCTTCTAATACGGTTTTCAATGCTTTCAGCGCTTCTTTGGATGCAGAAAGGGTAAATTTATTTGGAAAACTGCTGTCGGAAAGTACGATTTGTTGTTTCGATACATTGACATAATAGATGTATTTGCCGTTTATTATCAGGCTTTTTCCCAAGCGGATGAATGTCTGCGCATCAGTACCTAATTGTTGTTCGATTATTTTTTCGAATGAGGCCAGATTGAATGAAAACAGATGTTCTTCCTTGTCTACAAGCTTCATGGTAGAGTAATTACCGTCTGATAAAATATAGACAATCCGTTCCGGAGAAACCCGGACTACCTCATTGCTGTTTATTAATACCAGATGCTTTGACATGCTTTTTTCTTTTTTTCTTCACAAAGATATAACATTTCAAAAGTTCCGGTATCATGTATTTGTCCGTATTTTATAAAATGGCCTGTTGGTTGTGTGAAATATTCAAATTTAATGATGAAATGTAAAAATATAATGGTTTTAAGTTCGTTATAAGTATGATACAAACTATAAATGGTTTATTTGAAAATTCAAATTTAATATATAATGCTTGAATTTAGATTAATAATGAGAAACTTATTCTCAAATGTGTTTTTCTTGACAATGAATGTTTTAAGTGTATCAGTAACGTTTTCATTTGCACTTATTCTAATATTTTACGTAAAAAGGGAAAGTGAAATTGACCGGTTTCATGAAAATAAAGATAGGATTTATCAGGTAGTCCATGACAATGAATGTTCATTTTCACCGCCTTTCGGTCAATATATGATGGAAAATATTTCCGGAATAGAGAGTTATACGCGGGTATTTAATATGAGTGCAATCCTCAAATGTAATGCGCAATTGGTAAAATCGGAAAAATGCCTGTTTGTTGACTCAACCTTTTTCAGCATGTTCTCGTATCCTTTTATTGAAGCAAGAAAAGATGAGGCGTTAAATGTAAAAAACAACGTAATAATTACCGAATCTTTTGCCAAATCATTATTTGGTGAAATGAATCCTATGGGGAGTGAAATCATCTTAAATAATAGAGTATCATACTTAATTAACGGGATAGTGAAGGATTTTGATGAGAAAACCCATTTTTCAAATCCGGATATTATTTTGCCATTTACATCGCTCACAAATTTTTTTGGTGATGAATATTTAACGCAATTTGATTTGAAATTTTTTCTTCCGGGATTCTATGTTTTGTCGAGCCCTCATGTGGATATGGAGGACAAGAGTGAAATGTTGATGAAGAAAGTAAAGCCCTGGTATTGGATTTTTCAGGATGGTAGAAGTCATTCTCTTGATTTCAGGCCTTTAACCGATGTTTATTTTAATCCTGCCGATTATAATTTCGCAGGCGGAGTGAGAAGTGGTAATTATTCTCAGGTTCTATTGTTATTTTTTGTTGTGGTTCTTATCATTGTAGTAGCTTCCGTAAATTATATAAGTCTCTCTTTATCAAAGTCATTAAAGAAAGCAAATACGATTAGCCTTAAAATGGTATATGGATCAAATTCCTATCATATATTTGTATCCTCAATTGTGGAAACGTTCTTCTTTTTTTGCTTGTGTCTGTTTTTATCCTTTATGCTGATTGTTTTAATTATACCTGTTTTTAATCAGTTATCGGGCTATCAAATTCATGCAAAAGACCTTTTTTCGGCTGATTTTTTATTAATCGCAATAATAGCTCTTTTGGCAATCGTCATTATTTCGGGTACACTTCCTGCCTACATATTGTCTAAATCAAAACCAATTAATATATTAAGAAAAAATCCGCAGATTTTCAATGTTAAAAAGATTCAGCAGGGATTTATTCTGTTTCAATTCTCAGTATCAGTTGTTTTAATCTGTTTCTCAATATCAATCTTGAACCAAAACAAATATATCAATGACTTTGATTTAGGTTTTGAAGCGGAAAAAGTTCTTTATATAAAGCTTAATAGAGAGATACAGAGTAATAAAAAATCATTTAAGGAGGAATTGATGAGGATACCGGGTGTGAATTCCGTTGCATTATGTAATAGTATGCCCGGAGTTGGCATACCAACAATGGAATTTAAGTATAAAGACAAGTTGCACATCTTTGATATTTTTTATATTGATGATAATTATTTTAAAACAATGGGTATCAATACCATTAGTAGTACAATACAAAACGCCTGTTGGATTAATCAAAGTGCGGCGAATGAACTTGGCTTGGATATTCATGACAACAATCTTGAACTGGAATTAAATAATAATCAGAAAATTAGTTATGAAGTCATCGATAGAATAAGCGATGTTTATAATCATAGCTTGTATAATAAATCAAAACCAGCTATTTATGTCAGATTGGATGAACAGGGTTGGACTGATTATGCGTTAGTAAACTTCACTCCTGATGATTTCACAAACTTCAAACATAATTTGAAAGATACATATTCCACATTTTCTTTAAATTTCCCTTTTGATTATTCTATTCTGAAAGATCGTTTGGATCTGAGTTACGTGAATAATAAACGGACTTTTAATGTAATAATTAACTTCACAGTATTGACTCTTCTTATATTGTGCTTTGGAATATTCACTCTTACTGTATTTACCTGCCAAAATAACCTGAAAGAAATAGCTGTACGTAAAGTATTCGGTAGCAGTAGTCTGCAGGTTTTGTGGAGAATAGTAAAATCATATATTACATTGATAATTATCTCTACAATAATAGCTTTGCCGTTTACTTTTATTATTATTGATAAATGGCTAAATCAATTTTATTATAAATCATCAATTAGCTGGTGGTCCTTTTTGGTCTCATTTATGGTGCTGTTTGTTCTGGCTTTTATTTCTATTGTGTCCCATTATTCATGGGTTTCCAAACAAAATATCACAGATATTATTGACAAGAAATGAGTTTTTTCGTTGATGAGGGAAGGAGATTAAGTAGGCCTGAAATAATCTAATAGAACGAACAACCATGTTGAAGCTTTTGACGTCTTCAGCATGGTTGTCTGTTATAAATTGCAAAAAAAATTCATTTTTATATGTCACGTTTTTGTATCATTGTTATTTCTTAAGAGACGGATGACAGGATGAGTGAAAAAGGGTTGGTAGAAAAATGCAGGAAGGGAGACCGGGCTGCTTTCGGAGAGCTTTATAATATCTATGCGCCATATATGAAAAGCGTTTGTTTGCGGTATGTCGCGGATGAAATGCTTGCAGAAGATGTGTTGCATGACGGATTTATAAAGGTAATAGGCTCTATACATTCTTTTCAATATCGGGGAGATGGTTCTTTAAAAGCGTGGATGTATCGTATTTTTTCTAACGAATCGATTGCTTTTATAAAGAAAGCGCAATTACTGTCCGCGTCTTCTGTTGATTATATGGAGGTTTCGGATGAAATAGAGGATACATCCGCATGGGAAACAATTCCTGAAACTGTTTTGATGGATTTTGTTACGGCATTGAGTGTGAACTACAGGACTGTTTTTAATTTGTATGTATTTGAAGACTTGTCGCATAAGGAAATAGGACAAAAACTTGGGATAACGGAAGAGGCGTCCCGAGCGAGGCTATCACGAGCGAAATCAATTTTGGTTGATAATGTAAAATCGTATTTAGCAACAAATGGATAAGAACAAGGACATATTAAAAGACTTTTTCAAGGAGAAGTTGAAAGACTATGAGCATCCGGTGAAGCGTGATCTCTGGTCTTCTCTGGAAAGTCACGTGCCTACGGAAAAAACTTTATGGCGCCGAATTTATCCGGTTGTAGTCTCTGTTGCAGCAATTGTTGTTGCAATGGTATTGTTATATTCCTATCTGTTTAGAGATACACCGGATATGGAAGAAACTGTCGCTTCAAAGACTACCGAATCAGTACAAAATATTCAGGTAGAACCCGATAAAGGAAAAGATGATGAAAGGGCAGAGATGGTTGAGGAAGATATTGTCATTCAGAAAAATGAAAGAGCAACAGAAAAATTGAAAGTCCCGGATTCTGAAGTCCAACGGATTGTAGCGGAGATTTCTTCTGAGAAAGAAAATCAGGCCACCGCAGAACCGGAATCTGCTACGAAGAAGGAATCATCAGTAGCGGAATCTCCGAAAAATGGGCAAAAGTATCCGGAAAACCTGTTTCCGGAAAAAACTCCCGGACTGCGTATTTCTATTTCGGGAGAAGGATTTCTGGCGATGAATAATGAGTTGGATTATTTGAAGATCTATAATTCAGATTATCTGAATACTTATGAAAATCAATTTGCGATGAATGATTTATTTCCGGATGATGAGGAAGGTACCGATAGTGGATCTCCATCACCGCATCCGGGATTGCCTCCTGATTATACATTGGTAAGCATAAAATATGATACCCCTGTATCTCTTGGCTTGTTTTTTAGTAAAAATATATCTCCTCGCTGGGCAATTGAGACAGGTATAAATTATACCAGATTATCTTCGGAGGAAATCTGGAAAGGTGAAAAAGAGCAATATACAGACTATTTGACAAGTGACATTAAACTGCATTATTTGGGGATTCCGTTAAGGGCATCTTATTCTTTCATTAAAAAAGAGCGTTTTTCAGTTTATGTGACAGGTGGGGGAATGATTGAAAAATGTATTTCCGGAAAGGCTGTTACAGTGTCAAAAAATGAAAGGGTAGAGAAAAAGACAAATCTGGATATTCCGGAATTACAATTTTCTGTTACAGGCAGTGCAGGGGTCGGATACAGATTATTCAAATCGGTCAGCTTATTCGTTGAACCGGGTGTGGTTTATTACTTTGATGATGGCAGTAATATGATGACAATACGGAAGGATAAGCCGTTTAACTTTAGTATTCAGGGAGGATTGAGATTTAGTTTCTGACTTTACAGAAATGAAGTTTCATAAGATAAAATAACAAAAATAATCACTAAAAAGTGAAAGCTATGAAAAAATTATTATTATTCAGTTTGACTGTACTTATGTTTATCGACATTTCAGCACAGAAAAAGTACACTTATTTGCAAGGGCAAACATCTCCTTTTAACGGTGAATTTAATGAACCACGTTATAAGGGAGTGGATAGTATTTCGTATATTTACTACGAAAAGAAACCTATAACACAGACTAATGTTGATGAAATTCCGGAACTTGTACCGATAATTTCAAGTTATATACTGGTAAAGAACAGTGCGGATGAACTGAGCGACACATTAAGATACAATAACGGTGAAGGATTCGATAAATATATTAAGAAATATTCAGAAGACGGAAAGCTTGTTTATTCTTCGTCTGAAGTTCATGATAATAACTCAATTGATATTGAGAAAAGAAAATTTGTATATGACGCAGAAGAGCGCATATCAGAAATAAGTATGATCAAAAATCGTAACGGAGATGCAACTGTAATGGTCTATGACACTATTAAATATGATTATGTATTCAAACCATATTTAGGCTCTGTTACCATTAAGTACAATACGATTTATACTCAAAATGACTCGATTCTTGTTTTTTATTCTGATGATCAAAATCTCTATGAAACGATTGAACATCTCCGGACAACGGATGAAACAACTACGCAATATATTTTTGACGACCAAAACCGATTAATAAAAAAAACAATTTCCTATTATACTCCTCCGAAACCTACTTCCGGTGATAATCAAGAGTATAGAACACCTGATGTTTTTGACTATGAATATACAGATAACGGATATAAAATTTATGAGAACGAAGGGAAAACCACTGAATATAACTTTCAAAATGACGGATATTGTACTGAAATCATTTATTATGAACAATCTATGATCGCAGTATATCCTCCGCTTTATGTTGTTGCGATTGAAAAGTTTTCTTATTGTAAAAACGGTACTCCTATTGTTGGCAATGAACCGATCGAACAGAAAGCGCCTAAAGTTTACGGCACACAGGGCGGAATCGTGGTGAATACGGAAACATCTTTGCCTGTCAGTATTTATATGTTTTCAGGCGCTTTGGTGAAAAAAGAAATAGCCGGCGCAGGAAATCAGATAATACCACTTTCAAAAGGTTTTTATATTGTTACGATTGGCAATATGTCATATAAGGTGCTGGTACGTTGAAAATAGGTTAGAATACAGCTGAAAGCGTCAAAGGATCTTATACCCATAAAGTTATTGTCAAATAATATAGTATAAGGGAATGGATTCAAAATTTCGTTCATCGAAGGAAATATGCTATTTTTGTGCGAAATATGGAGCTGTGGCAAAAACAGCATTTGTCGTAAAAATAAAATTCTTCTGATGGACAAAAATAAATCCGAGAAACTTCGTTCCGTGATGTTTGCGGGGACGGGGAGTGATGTTGGGAAAAGTGTGATAGCGGCGGCGTTCTGTCGTATTTTTAGGCAGGATGGATATCATCCTGCCCCGTTTAAGGCGCAGAATATGGCGTTGAATTCGTATGTTACGTTCGAAGGGTTGGAACTTGGACGTGCACAGGCTGTGCAAGCCGAAGCTGCAGGTGTTCCGTGCCATACGGATATGAATCCGCTGCTTTTGAAGCCGTCAGGAGATTGTACATCACAAGTAGTCCTGAATGGTCGTCCGATAGGGAACCAAAGCGCGCGAACTTATTTTCATGAAGAGGGCAGGGCGGAATTGGTAAAAGAGGTGAATGCTGCGTATGACCGTCTTGTGGGGCGTTACAATCCGATTGTAATGGAGGGTGCGGGAAGCATTTCTGAGCTGAACCTGCGTAATCTGGATTTAGTTAATTTGCCGATGGCGCGGCATGCGGATGCAGCGGTGATACTTGTTGCGGACATCGACCGTGGAGGAGTTTTCGCGAGTGTTTATGGTTCGGTCATGTTACAGACGGAAGAAGACCGCCGCCGTATCAAAGGCATTCTTATCAATAAATTCCGGGGTGATATGAGTTTGTTTACCGACGGAGTGAAAATGATTGAAAATTTATGTGGAATTCCGGTTATAGGTGTAGTGCCTTATTATAAAGATATTTATATTGAAGAGGAAGACAATGTGATGCTGAAAACGAAAAAGCTTGACGCGATGCAGGGTAAGATAAATATTGCCGTTGTGTTGCTGCGCCACATGAGTAATTTTACGGATTTCAATGTGTTGGAACGTGATGAACGGGTACATCTTTTTTACACAAACAACACGGATGAATTGCAGAAAGCGGATATTATCCTTATTCCCGGAACAAAAAATACGTTAGATGATCTTTATGAATTGAGGCGGAATGGCGTTGCGCAGGCTATCATGCAGGCGCATCGTGATGGTGCGACCGTGATGGGCATTTGCGGCGGATATCAAATGATGGGTATGGAAGTCTGCGACCCCGACCATGTAGAGGGTGAGATTGACCGTTTGCCGGGATTGGGATTGTTGCCTGTTACAACTCGCTTGACAAAAGAGAAAGTAACTAAGCAAGTGACATTCCGTGTGGCACATCATAAGGATGTTCTTTGCCATGGTTATGAAATACACATGGGTGAAACGTCCTTTCTACCGGACTCGAAGGCTTCTTCTTTTACTTATATAGTTGATGATAAGTCGAATGATAATGCCGGCAATACACTCTCAGAAAATCAGGATGCTTCCGAAAACGGATGTTTTGTGAACGATCGTTGCATCGGAACCTATCTTCATGGTGTATTGGATAATGCACCTGTAATCGACTTTCTTTTGCAGCCGTTCTTAGAAAAAGCCGCATCAAAAACGACATTTAATTACACTGCATTTAAAGAAGAGCAATATGATAAACTTGCCGCACATGTACGACAACATGTTGATATGGAATTAGTTTACAAAATAATGAAATCGTCAGATTGAAATACGTACGATTTCACCGTAGGAAGGCAGTTTTTGTATGGAGTCTATTGGAGAGAGAGTGCCTGCGTATATCTGCGCGCATAAAAGGACTCCGCCATGAGCGAAGACTGCTACTTTCTGGTGATTGTTATTGGTCTTAAGTTCGTGGAGAAATGACGAAACACGTGTCAGTAAATCCTGATAAGATTCACCATTGCGGGTTGGAATGTGCAAATAGTTGTCGTACCATTCCTGTAGTTGCGGATCTTTTATCTCATCGAATACCTGCATTTCCCAATCGCCCATAAACATTTCTTTTAACCGTTCATCGTGCTGTGCATCCGGATATCCACAATAGGTGGCTAACCGTAGGCAACGGCTCAGCGGACTTGTATAAACCGCGTCAAAAGTTTCATTCCGGAGTTTTTCTTTTACGATTGTTGCTTCTTGTTCGAAAGAAGGCTTCAACGGAACATCAGTTTGGCCATAGCAAACACCTTGTGGTACATCGACGGATGTATGCCGTATCAGATAAATTTCCATAAACAATTCAATGTTAGTAAGTAAGACAATTCGCATAAAAGAAACATAGCTCCGCAACAATCGCCTGTATATCCCTGAATGCGTCGTTTCATATACCCCATCAGAAGCAGCATTGTTATAAGTGGCATGATGCCGCCGATGATCATGATGAGAGTCATGGGATTGATGGGTTGATTTCCGTAAAAGTTTACAATCAGCATGTAGATAAAAGGCAGAATTCCGAAAAGAAATCCGATCATAAATCTTCCGGATGACATCCTGTCGTAAATCTTTTTAATTTTACTTTCCTCTTCTTTACGGGCATAAGGTAATAAGTTTACGATCTGGGAAGCGCACCATTTGCTCCATATATCGCACGTAAAGAAAATAATATATTCCTGACCTTTGAATTGTTGTGTGAGTATAAATACGGAACTTACCCATAGAAAGACATAAAGAATTAATCCGAGTACACCATAGCTACCTATATGCGAATCTTTCATTATTGACAGTATCTGTTCACGTGTACGTCCTCCTCCGAAACCATCAAAGGAATCGGCTAATCCGTCTTCATGTAATGCTCCGGTTAACAGCAAGCGGCTTATAAGTGCTAACAAAACGGCTATTATAGCATGAAAATGAAGGAAAATAGCAAAAAGATAAACAGCAGTCATTATACCTCCTGTTAACGAACCGGTCAAAGGCCAATAGGCAACAACGCGCTTGAAACTATCTGCCGGTATTTTGCAGATACGCCACAAGGGTAGACGTGTAAAGAACATAAATGTTGCTATGATATCATTCATTTCTTTTTAGAAATATTTTGTCACTTTACCATCTTCAAAAGAGTTCATTTCATTTATCATACGTACGGCAGAATCAAGGATGGGAAATGCGCATATAGCCCCGGTACCTTCACCAAGCCTCATTCCGAGATTTAGCAATGGGCGTACGTTCAACGCATCCAATAAAAGGCTGTGTCCGGCTTCATCCCCACAATGCCCGAAAATAGCATAGGATAAGGCTTCCGAATAGAGATGCGATGCAGCTAAGATACAGTTTGTCATGATGAAACCGTCAACCAGAATAATCATATTTAATTCGGCAGCCTGTAGCATGCCCCCTACGGCCATTACCATTTCATAACCGCCGAAATAACGCATTACATCATTTACGGAGCGATCCCCATGGTAATTGTCCAATGCTTTTTTAAGTACTTGATATTTATGCCGCACACCTTCATTGTTAAGACCTGCACCTGCTCCGACACACTGCAATAAAGGGATCTTTGTCAAACAGGTCATCCAAAGTGAGGATGAAGACGTATTACCGATACCCATTTCCCCGAAACTTACGATGTTACATCCGGTTTCGTTTATTTTACGGACGACAGCCGCGCCACGATCGATGCACGACTCCATTTCTTCGGTGGTCATAGCCGCTTCATATACGTAATTTCGCGTTCCCTTGCGTATTTTCATGTCGATTATTCCGATATCGGAAGGAAAATCATAATCGACACCAGCATCAACGACTTGAAGCGTAAATCCATGTTGACGACAAAGAAAATTCACTCCGCCTCCGTTACTTTTCAGAAAGTGGATACATTGTTGCCATGTTACTTCTTTTGGTGATACGCTGACATTCTCTTCCGTTATCCCATGGTCTGCCGCAAAAATAACATTATGCGGTTTATTTAGTTTGGGAGTAAGGGTTTGTTGTATTAAGCCCGTTTGTAAGGCTATTTCCTCAAGTCTGCCAAGAGAACCTTTAGGCTTTGTTAGATTGTCTATTTTATGTTGTAGTTTTTCCTTTATTTTTTCTTCAGGGTTGTAAATCTGAAAATTTTTCATTGAATCCTATTTTAATTCGTGCAAAGATAGTGCAAGCCGAGAGAAATGCAAAACGAATTTATTTGTTTTGTATTTCCGAGGCGCCGCCTATCTTCATGTTTTGAATAAAGATAGTGCAAGCCAAGAGAAATGCAAAACCTCATTTGAAATAAGTAGATATTTGCGACAATCACGAATATAAATTAAATTTGCAAATCCGTTTGATAATTTTTTGAGCAAAAATCTGTAATAGATAAAAAATAAATATTGGATTTTATGGAAACAATAGCAATAGGACTTCTTATACCATTTATAGGGACTATATTGGGATCCGGTATGGTTTTTTTGCTTAAAAACGATATTACTCCACGTTTACAAAAATTACTCCTTGGTTTTGCTTCGGGAGTGATGATTGCGGCATCGGTATGGTCACTTCTTATTCCTTCCATTGATATGGCTGAAGAACAAGAGGTTACTTTTATATGGATGCCCGCGGCAGTAGGTTTTCTGGCTGGGATGGCATTTCTGTTGCTATTGGATAGTCTGATTCCCCATCTTCATCTTCATTCTGATAAACCGGAGGGTGTTAAGTCAAAACTAAAAAAAACGACCATGCTTATTTTTGCAGTTACTCTTCATAATATTCCGGAGGGTATGGCTGTGGGGGTCGTATTTGCCGGGATGATGGAAGGAGTACCGAATATGTCTGTGGCAGGTGCGATGGTGCTTTCTATCGGTATTGCCATACAAAATTTTCCGGAAGGAGCTATTATATCGATGCCTTTAAGGGCTGCAGGACAGTCACGGATGAAAGCTTTTACGGGTGGAGCGCTTTCCGGTATCGTAGAGCCTATAGCCGGGGTTATTACAATTTTACTTATACAGATTACCCTTCCGATACTGCCTTATTTACTGGCTTTTGCCGCTGGCGCTATGATCTATGTTGTTGTAGAGGAACTTATCCCTGAGGCTCAGGATGGTATACATTCCAATATGGGTACCATTGGTGTGGCGTTGGGATTTGTATTAATGATGATTCTTGATGTGGCATTAGGCTGAGTTTGCCGGTGTAGCTTGTTTATGCCTTGTGAATACGAATTGTTTTACTTAATTTTTACCGGAATACCACTGATCATCAGAATAACTTCGTCGGCTTGGGAAGCTATATATTGGTTAGCCCATCCTTGAAGGTCTGTGAATTTACGCTGTAATTCGTTTTCGGATACCCCACCTGATCCTATTTCGTTTGTTACAAAAAAGAATGTCGCATCTTGTGATGTGAAGCGATCGAATTCTGACTTGACAGCCTCTAACGATTGTTTAACGTCCGATTGCAGGTCGAAGAAGAAATTCGTACACCACAATGTCACACAATCGACAACGACAACACGTCCGTCAAGAATGTGGCGACTTAGTTCTTTTTCCTCCTCTATATTTGTCCACTGTGGGCCGCGTGATTCCTGATGTCGTATCACGCGAGTGTGAAACTCATCGTCCCACACTCGCGCGGTAGCCAGATATACCGGTTTATCGGCCAAAGACAAAGCCATTTTTTCCGCATAACTGCTTTTTCCTGATCTTTGTCCGCCTGTAATTAGAATAATTTTTTTCATGGAATAACATTAAAAATATCGGCAAGATTATTTTTCAGTTTGAAAATCAAACCACAACTTCATGTGGAAACCTTCATCTCCTTGTTTGATGCGGATAGTACTTGGTTGGCTTTTAGGGCCGTGTTCGGGAATGGTTTTACCAGAACGCATCGCCGGGATATCATAAAGAAATGAAAGGTCACCTTCCGGGAATTCACACATCGTATTTTCGCCATTTCGACGGAGAGACGGTTCTTCGGGAGTAAATACGCGGAAAAACAATCCGTCGCTTTCGGAATAAACTGTAAACGGTATATGATCCGATTCGAGTGTCGCCCAATATAAGTTTGCGTGATAACCTTTGAATTCGGGATAGATCAGATTTTCGAAGTCATCACCTGTTATGGTATTGTTATATTCTTTTTCCCAGATACCATAATTTGTACCTTTTATCCGGTTTTTCCATACGCGATATGGGCCACGACCAAACCAGCGCATTCCTTTTACTTCATCTTCAGGAAAAGAAAAACTCAATCCCAGATGATAGATTTCCTTGTCAAAGAATGCTCCCTCAAAACCACCTCCTGATGTGCGATTCAACAGAACGGCATCCATCCCCAGCAAACCATCGCCGGTCATACGCCAGACGATAGAGTCTATTGCTCCTGAATATTTTACAATAAAGAGCGCATCATTATTTTCCATGCGAGTATAACATTCTTTGATTTTTATTTTTATACCGACGGGTAACGGACCACTAAAAGGAATTATCTGCTCTCCTTGTTTTAATTCGGAAAGCGTTCCGTCATTGCTGTTGAATGTCGCTGAAATTCCACTACCGGAAAGAATGATTTTTTCGTTTATTTTTTCCATGATTGCTGATGCAGTGGAAGGATCGTCGCGTTGTGTCTTGAAATATTCTTTGGCGTATTTTACCGGCCATGTCCAATGGCAGATGGAAACGCCATATCTATCATAAGCCTCCAATTCCAATACATCGCATTGGAAAAAATCGGATGGAAGTTCCATGTGCGCCTTTCCTGTTTCTCCCGGGGCTAAGGCAGGAAGAGTTACCATACCTTCTGTAATCAAAATCTGTTTATTTCCCTTCATTGGTGAAGGCGTGTTGTATAGACGATATTTCATGTTACAATCTTCCAGGTTTGTAAAGAGATAATCATTACTTATCGTAAAATCGCCATTGAAAGAGGGGGTTATGTAGATATTTTTAAATTGAATGGGCGCCCAAACTTCGCGTACGGTGTAAAAACTACCTTCCTTTTCCCGTCTTGGGCCAACAATACCGTCAGGTCCGTTTGGTCCGTCCGAATCAAGAATTCCTCCCTTATCTGTTCTTTTTACAGCTTCATCAACATACGCCCATAAGAATCCGCCTGCAAATAAAGGATTTGATGTGTAATTATTCCAAAAATCCTCCAATCCTGCACCATGTCCCCGGTCATAAAGTCCATGTAGAAACTCGGTGGGCATGAAAACATTATATCCGTTTGCTAAACGATATGTTCCCGTTTGATAGGCGGGATAATGATGTGTGTCTAAATCGTTGAAATCAGCCCAAGGGTGGATTACATGCCGTTTTTGGGGGTCATGTTCAGCGAAATGACTATCCAGATTTTTGTTCCAACCACCTTCATTTCCGTTGCTCCACATAAATATGCAAGGATGATTTACGTCCCGTGCAATCATTTCAGATAGTAATTTTAGTCCGATTTCTGTATCATAGCTGTTTTGCCACCCCACCAGTTCATTTATATAGAAAAGCCCCAGAGAATCGCAGATATCCAGAAAATGTTTATCAGGAGGATAATGCGACCGAACAGCATTCATATTCATTTCTTTGATTAGCAATGCGTCCTGCAGGCTAAGTTCTTTATTTGTTGTACGTCCGCTTTCCGGATGAAAACTATGACGATTGGTACCTTTCATTATTACCTTTGTTCCATTCACATAAATGCCATCTTTAGGACGAAACTCGATTGTACGGAATCCGATGCGTTCTTCATGAATATGAACGACCTGTTTCTCAGGATTAAGCAACTCTATTTTTAGTGTATAAAGATTCGGATGCTCATTATCCCATGTGCGGATGTTTTTCCATTCCGTATTTATTATTTGTACGTCATTTCCATTTAACGAATTGGTTTGTTTTCCGACACTTTGGGCATTTCCGACGGGAGTAAGTGTTGTTGCAACAGAAAAGCCGTCGGAAATATTTTTCAAATGAAGTTCTGTCGCAACTTTTCCGTCTGCGGTTGCGTTTACGGCAATACGTTCGATGTGCGTTTTTGGTACAGCTTTTAGATAAACGGGACGGTAGATACCCCCGAAGAGCCACCAATCAGCGCGGCGTTCAGCTGCGTTGACAGAAGAATTAGCAGATTCTTTCCATACCTGGACTTCCAACTCATTTCTTTTGCCATAATTCAATTTGTCTGTGATGTCATAGCTGAAACGATAGAATCCTCCCTGATGAATTTCGCCCGCAGAAGCATTGTTAATCTTAACTTCCGTGTCTGTCATACTTCCTTCGAAAACAATGCTTACCTGTTTGTCTTTCCAGTCCGAAGGAACCTGAAACTTATAACGATATATCCCATATTCATTGCTTGGCTCCGTCCCTTTTACTAAATAAAAGCGACCGTATGTATATTCGCCGAAACCCTGTAATTCCCATTGAGAAGGTACTTCAATCTTCCTCCATTTGCCGCTGTTCATGCCTGCCGAACAGTAAAAATCCCACGTTTTCGTATCTTCGGGGCCTGTTCCCGACAGATAGATTGTTTCCGTATTTTGCGCATTCACCGCAACAATATGAATCATTAAAAAAACAAATAACAGGGAGAAATGTCTGATTAGATATTTCATGCGAAATAATTAATTTTGTTAATATTGAATGGCAGAAAGGTTCATTTTTGGATTACCTTCATTTTGATGTTAATCAAGTTTTATAAATGCAAATGTACATAAATATTTATTAACCCTGATTCTTATTTAAGATAAAAATTATACAGATAAAAAACAGCAACATAATATCACAATACAAATGATGATTGCAAGGAATTCCGTGTATTGAGCGTTTTTGATGGCACGGCTCATATCTTGAGTAGTGAGGAGACGATTGTTTTTGCCGATATAAGGCTTATCTACCGTTTCACCGAAATAGTCGTGCGGGCCGCCGAACCGACAGTTGAGAATACCGGCCAATGCCGCTTCAGGATATCCGGAGTTGGGGCTTAGATGGTTTTTTCCATATTTGATTACAAAAGGGAATAGCGACCATTCTCCGCTTACAAGCACCATTAATACAGCGGTCAAGCGAGCAGGGATGTAGTTTGCAAAATCATCGATATGAGCGGCGAATCGGCCAAACATAATAAAACGCTTGTTACGGTATCCTATCATTGAGTCGAGCGTGTTTATCATTTTGTAGGTGAGCATGCCGGGTACACCAAGTAGCATGTACCAGAATAAAGGCGCAATCACTCCATCACTCATGTTTTCTGCTAATGTTTCGAGAGCTGCCGTCCGAACTTCCTGCTCCGAAAGATTGGATGTGTCACGTCCGACAATACGTGAAACCTGCCGGCGAACGTCTTCTAAGGATCGATCACATGCGCGGAATACTTCACGGACTTCTTTCATTAGCGTTTTTCCCGCAAGGCAATAGAAAACAAGAATAGAAGCAACGACGAGATATATCCAGAATTGCAAAGTACCGATATTTTTAGTACAGAACATGGAACAGATAACCAATGAGAAAAGAAATGTGCCGGCAATGAGCGCTACGGACATCACCGTTCCTTTCCAAAAGCGTCGGTCTCCATGATTAAATTTTCGTTCGCCGGAAGCTATCAGATGTCCGAAAAAGACGATCGGATGGGGTAGTTTGGGCGGATCGCCAAACCGTTTATCAAGGAGCCAGCCTGCACAGAGAGGTATCAGTAGATAAAGGAAGTTCTCCATGCTTCTAAGGCTTTTATTAAAAGATTATTTTCTTCCGGAGTTTGAGTCGCGATGCGAATGAAAGTGTCGTTCAGACCCTCAAAGTTGGACGCGTCACGTATCAGAATACCATGTTCTTCCACAAGATATTTTTTCAATAAGGCAGACTTACCCATTCTCAGCCGCATAAGAAAAAAGTGTGTATCCGTAGGCCACACTTCCGCTATTTTTAAGTTTTCAATAGCATTGCACAGACGTTCGGTTTCGGGCAATAGTTTGTCAAGAGCAGGAAGGGAAGGGAGAGCATCGGCACCTGGAAATGACGAAATCTCCGACGAATGATCCCGAAGTAGAAAATACCCGGCTTCTATGGCTAATGCGTTGACTGACCAAGGCATACGTTGTATGCGTATCCGTTGTAGTAAAGCTGCCGATGTGGTTATATACCCTAATCGAAGGCCGGGAATAGCATATTGTTTGGTCGCGGAATGAAGCAATATTACTTGTGGCATTTCTACCGCTTTTGCAGCGGAAAAAAGGCTCTTATAAGTAAAATCTTCGTAGCTTTGGTCTATAATGAAGCAAACTGACGGATGCGCTTCCATCGATTCTTTCAGCTTGTTTTCGGGAATTATTTTGCCTGTCGGGTTGTTAGGGTTGCATAACCAGACAATATCGGCATCATCATCAACCATATCAAGGGAATAGATCGATTTTACCGTATGTCCGTGTAGTCGGCAAGCATCGGCATATTCGCTGAATGTAGGTTGGAGTATATAGCTTTTCATTCCGCGGAAAGCCTGCGCAATAAGATAGATTGCTTCCGTAGCGCCATTTGTTACGCACACTTCATCGGGTTGTATGCTGTACATGGTAGCTATTTGCAATTCTAAACCGGAGGGTTCGGGTTCGGGATAAGTAGCCACACATTCCATTCGTTTCGTGAGATGCCTGTATAATCCGGATAAATCCGTTTTGCCGGATGTATTGGAACTGAAGTTAATCGTTATATTCCTGAATTGATGTACATCATCGCCGTGTCCGTGAAGCATAGCCCTTTCTTTTTGACATCGCAAAGGTAGCATCTTTTCATTTTATTTTCTACTTTTACGCTCTTTCGAATGCCGCTATAAATTTGGTCGGCAGTTAATTTATTGAATATAAATTAAATAAGTGATTATTCGTGAATGCAATCTTTATCGTACTTCCGATACTTACTATCTTGATGTTTCAGCTTGGTCTGGAGTTACAGTTGAGAGATTTTTCCCTTTTTCTAAAACGCCCGAAACCAATTGTTGTAGGTTTGGTCGGCCAACTGATTCTGTTGCCCGCTATGGGATTTCTGTGGGGACATGTGTTTGGCCTGAATGAAGTTTTATTTATCGGATTGATGTTAATTACCTGCTCTCCCGGCGGTAGCTCTTCCAATATCTTTTCGATGCTTGCCAAAGGTGATGTTGCGCTTTCCGTAAGCCTGACAGCGTTGAGCAGTATTATTACTCTTTTTACGATACCCGTAATTATGTCGTTTGTAGTACAGTATATCAGTGGTTCCGGGGAATATTCAGCCATAAACCTGCCAGTGTTGCCATTGATTATTCAAAACATAGTCCTGATGCTGATGCCAATACTCACAGGTATTTTTTTCAGGTTTTATTTTCCGTCAAAAGCCGCTACCATACACAAAATCCTCGGAAAGATAGCTTTTCCGGCTCTGATCGTTTTGATTTCCATATTTTTTATTCAACATTTTCAGACAATTACTCAGTATATCGGGAAATTAGGTTTTTGCATTCTAATGCTTCTTTTTTCCACATTGGCAGGAGGTTGGCTGTTAGCGTGGCTCTGCAAACTTCATGAAAAAGAAAAACGGACGATCATCATTGAAGTTGGTATGCAAAACGCTGCGCAGGCAATAGCCATCGCAACAAGCCCATTTATTTTCAACAATGAAACAATGGCCATACCTGCCATTATTTATGCTCTGCTGATGAATATTGTGTTATTGGTTTATGTCAGGCTCAAGAAAAATACTCCATAAAAGCAGTGAAAATTTCTATGCATTCGGGGAATGATTATACTCTGGTATTTTGGGTATTAAGTGATCTCTTTCGGGGTAGAGGTGTTAACGAAGAAGATATCACCCACTGCCTTAAAATCGGTGAAAAAAGTAACAGGTTCGTGTTTGATAAGTTCTTCGCGGAAGCCAATGATCGTAAGCCCCGCTTGTGAAGAATGTTCTTCGACAACATCGCTGAATGTCTGATTTTCATCAATCATCACAAATTCGATGTTGGCAAGCGTTATCGGTAATCTTCCGGAAGCGATTCGTTCTTCTAATTCTTTTTTTACTTCCGCAAAATCTTCTTTTATACTGGCTAAGAATATTTTAATATAGCTTTTTTTCCAATCGGGATGGGACATTATGATATATCCTAAGAGAATCATAAAGTTCGTATTGTTTGTATCATGTTCACGTATCCATACATGTATGCCGTTTGTTGGCCTGAAAAAATGTTCCGATATGGCTAATATGCCGACATCGAAATTGCCGGCGCGAACAAGATTCACATTATCAAGAATTTTACTTAACTCTTCCGGGTGACGTTTATCGTATTCGAATACCACCATGTTATTTTCCATACCCGATATTGAAGGGCTTTGTATGACCTGAGCGATGGCCGAAGTATAAGATGGCGAAATCATCGTATCGATGTAAAGCGTACTACCGCGATCTTTTGTATTATTAATAAGTTGTTCGAGCATGACCTGCGACTCCTTGTATGTTTGTTTGCTGAAATAGCCTTCAATCAGATGGAAATATGTTCCGAAGCCATGTTGGTGACTGATCCATTTCATCAACTCAAGGATTTTTTCACGTTCGAAAGAATGTGAAGATACGCAGATTATTGCGGGACGCCACTCCTCTGTATCCATGTTTGACTGATGTTTTTGCATATATACCTGTAATTGCCTGTTCAATTGGAATAATGCACCTTTGAATATATTGACCAATCCTTTGCTATCTTTGTTACAATGCTCGATGAAAAGGTAGACTAAGATGATGACAATATACGCAATAAACGTATATATCGGGCTTATCATAAACATTACCCATACGGAAAGCAGGAAACCAGCCAGCGACAAAAACCATTTTGACTTGAAGCGAGGGCGATAAGACGGAGGGGAACCGAAATGGTTGAGGAATGAGCTTAAACATAAGGTTCCATACGTGATGAGGAAGAACATGGAGATAATTCCGGCAACCGAATCCACATCTCCCAGAAGAATGAAAATAAAGGCGATGACATAAACAATCAGTGATGCGTTTCGCGGTTCCTTTGTAGCTCCTTTGCCTCGGGAAAAAAGAATATTTAATCGTTTAAAAGGAAACATTTTATCTCCGGCAATTGCCTGTAGCGTGCGAGGCGCTACTAACATGGCGCCTAAAGCGGAGGATAGCGTACTTGCAGCTAATCCTAACGGAATGACTACTTCTCCGAATAAAGCGATTTTCGTCATGACCATCTGGTCGTTAATCAACTCTTCCTGAGAAGCAGATACGGCTAATTTCCAAATAACGAACATGTAAACCACTAAGCCGGTCAGTGTTCCGAGCGTGGTACCTAAAGGAATCGCTTTTCCTGGATTGCGCAGGTCTCCGCTCAGCCCGACTCCGGCAGTCATACCGGTAAATGCAGGAAAACAGATGGCAAAAATGACGAAAAACTGTTCTTTCCGGAAAAAACCAAAATTATTTCCTGCTATATATTCCGGATTTTCCGGATGTTCTATCGGTTTCCCTAAGAAGAACATCAGAAGCGACATAAATAGAATGACTACAACCACATATAATAATTTCATTCCGGAACCGGTGCCCTGTTTTAATATGATGATCGCTAATATTATCATGGATGGCAGGCTGATAACCTGTCTTGGCAGATTAAACCCGAATTGGCTCTGGCACCAGTTGAAAAGAAACTGGAACGACTCCGCAAAAGCAATAATATAAAAGGCGATACTGATTGTCTGTGAAAGAAAAAGCGTTATGCCGATGGTTGAACCGATTTTCAATCCGAATGAACGTGAAATGATGAAATATTCCCCACCGCCTTCAACACGTGTATTTGTTGCCAATTCGGAAAGAGCCAGCGCAGTTGGAATCGTAATCATGTGGCCTAATAGTATGATTATCGTAGTTCCCCAAAAACCGAGTGTTCCTGTGGCGTATCCGAAACGTAAAAATAAAATAGCGCCAAGTATGGACGAAATAGACGTCAGGTAAACTGCCGCTATCCCGAATCCTTTTTTGCCCTTTGTTATTTTATCCTGTTGCATTCAATGCATTTACGAAAGTTGCAGAAGCAAAGATAATACAGAGCAAATGCAAATCAAAATAAATTTGTTTCAAATCCGAAAAACACACCAATTTTTATGATAGGATTCTCAAAATCCTAATACCTGCCTTAACGCTTGATAGCGGGCGGCGCTGATTTTTATTTTTTCGTTGTTATGGAGTACGATCTGCTGTTTTTCGCCATAGCGTTCAATACGGCTGATGTGGTTTATATTGATGATGTAGGAGCGATGAATACGTACAAAATGGCTTGTTGGCAACATGTCTTCAGTGTGTTTCATTGTTTGTTCTTTTAGCCAGCTCCCTTCCGATGTATTTATGGAAATATAGTCTCCGTCTGCTTTGATGTAAATAATATCATTTATCGGGATAATTTTGATTTTTTGTCCGCTACGTACAGTGATACGGTCAGTAAGCGGAGACGATATAACAGTTGGAGAATCGGCATTGGGAGAAAGTATTGATGTCTGATGTTGTCCGGTGGTAGAGTCTGATGTCGGGATAGAAGAGATATTCCCGCTTTTGGTTATTTCGTGGCAGGAGGTGTAAAATAACCGGATGATTACAGATATCAGAAGTGTGATGAACAGGCGTGTTGGTATTGTGTGTGCAAAAAGATCGAATAAATTAGGGAAAAACAGATATATGGCGAATAGTTCGATTCCTACCGCAAATAAACTTGTTAGTATGGCGAATATGGAAAGAAATATCAACAAATAAGTAGGAGCAGAATTTGCCGGTATGGCAAACCGGAAGATATTCCATAGGATGAAACTAATCAAACAGAGTATACTCCCATAGATTAATCCATCTACAATACAGAATAGTACGGACTGGTCTCCACCAATGACAAATGCATATATCATGGCAGTGACAAAGCACACTGTAATATAGCTATTTCTGTGTTCGTTGAATAAATCCATTTATTTGATTTCTATACCACCTAATGTGCATGTAGCAATGATGATAAGTTTTCTTGTGCGGTCTTTTTCTACATTTTTATCTCGTGAATCGGTTACCCCTCCGATTGTTGATTTCGCTTGTATTTCAATATCCCAGCTATCGGGAGCCGTAATTTCCACCCCTCCGAATGTTGTGTTTATAGACAAAAATGTGTCACCTTCCGCAAGTGATGTACGACGCAGGTCGAGTTCCATGCCACCGAAAGTAACATCGATTCTGCCACCTTTGAAAATAGGATCTAATATAACTTGTTCGGTTCCGCTGAAAACGAATTGATAATTGATTTTTCCGTCGCTATTTTCGTTTTCATCGGGAGTATACCCCTCCTTCCAGTTTCCTTTATGATGATAACCTTTGTTAAAACGACCATTTTTGAAGCGTCCGGGGCGGATGATAACGCCTAAAAGAATTAAGATACCGCATACGACTATAAGAACCGGCCAGTAGGTAGTGGTGAGTTGCTCGCTGTGGATACCTTCGGGGAAGATCTCCGAAGTTTTTCCGATCAGGAAGAATATGCCTGTGGCGGCAAAAAGCATTCCCGAAATGAAATGAGATTTGCATATATTAGTCGCTCCTATGACAAAAAGTAACATCGGCCATGAGAAAAAGAAAGTTTTCCATACGGGATTCAATATTTCCGTATTGAAGCACAATAAAAGCGATCCTGCAGCAATTAGCAGGAGCGCGAACATGATACCGTTGTTTCTTCCGCCACAATGATACATATTCTCCTGTTTTATGCTCCAGCCCGGTAATGAAGCGCCTAATATATACATAAATACAGATAAAAGAGCCGTTGATACAACGGCCAACATTGATGATGCAATGTAAAGACTATTAATTGTCCAATAAAGTAACGCGCCACCGCCGGCCATTAACAGGATAGCTGGAATTGCAAGAATAACTGTTTTTTTGTTTGTAGCTGTGTTCATTTTTTTTAATTTTATTGGAAATGCCTGCGCAATGCCTTTCCGGATTTTCTTCTGCAAAAATAGGCAGTCAAAAGCCTTCCTGCAATAGAAAATCGATGAAATACGGAAAAATTCCCGATGAAATCGGGTATGAAAATGTTAAAATGAGGTTTTTGATAAAAAACGATGTCTTTAACCGTAGGTTGAATGTAGGCGGCGTCTCAAAAGTAAAAATAAATAGGTTTATTTTGTATTTTACTCGGCTTGTACTACATTTGCATTCGGAATCACGAATTTTAAATATATCGGCATGTAAAAAATAATTTCTTTCGGACATAAATAGTGGTGCATTCTACAAGTATTGTTATACTGCAAGTTTGCTGTGTTATTAACTCTTAAAGAAAGAAATCATGCTTATTCTACAAAATATTTCATATACACATCCTAACAAAGATTTGTTGTTTAATGACATTCATCTGACATTAAATCATCATGATAAAGTTGCCCTGATAGGCAATAACGGTACAGGCAAATCAACTCTTTTCAAAATTATCACCGGAGAAATAAAACCATCCGGCGGACAGGTTTTAAAGGATATGGAGCCTTATTATATTCCACAGGTATTCGGACAATTTAATGATTTAACGATTGCGGAGGCTTTGCGTATAGATGCGAAGCTAAAAGCGTTGAAAGAAATACTGAACGGCAGTGTTACAGAAGAAAATATGGCGATCCTTGATGATGACTGGACAATTGAAGAGCGTTGCGAAGAAGCGATGAACTACTGGCAATTGACCGGTCTGGATTTGACGCAGAAAATGGGCGCTTTGAGCGGCGGACAAAAAACAAAAGTGTTTCTTGCCGGTATTTCTATCCATAACTCCGAATTTGTTCTTTTAGATGAGCCGAGCAATCATTTAGATAGCGTTGGCCGGCAATTACTGTACGATTTTATCGGATGTACAACCGCGACATTGTTGATAATAAGCCATGACCGGAAATTGTTGAACTTGCTGGATCATATTTGCGAGCTGAGTATACATGGTATAGTTGCATACGGTGGTAATTATGATTTCTACGCGGAGCAGAAGAAGTTGCGGAGCGAAGCATTAAATCAGGATATCAGAGGCAAAGAAAAAGCGTTACGGAAAGCAAAGGAGAAAGAACGCGAAACAGCCGAAAGGCAGCAAAAATTAGACGCCCGTGGTAAGAAAAAACAGGAAAAAGAGGGAACAGCTAAAATCCTGATGAATACGTTACGAAATCAGGCTGAAAACAGTACATCTAAGCTTAAAAATGTTCATACGGAGAAAATCGGAGGCATTTCACAGAATTTGCAGGAATTGCGCTCGGCTCTGTCCGATATCGAAAAAATGAAGTTTGGTTTTGATAACTCTGCTATCCATAAAGGGAAAATCTTATTCAAAGCAAGTGGAATTAATTTCGGTTATGAGAAATCGCTTTTGTGGGCGGAGCCTTTGGATCTTCTGATTACAAGCGGTGAGCGGATAGCGATAAAAGGGTTGAATGGTTCCGGTAAAACAACATTGATAAAAATTATTTTAGGCGAATTGAAGCCTCAGGTCGGAACAATTTATGCGGCTGATAATAAAGCGGTCTATATTGACCAGGATTACTCTCTGATAAAAACCGGACTGACCGTTTATGAACAGGCTCAGCAATTCAATGACTCCGCTTTGCAGGAAGGCGAAATCAAATCACGACTCAATCGTTTTCTGTTTACAAAAGAAGACTGGGATAAGTCCTGTCATGTTTTGAGTGGGGGTGAACGGATGCGGTTGATGCTTTGTTGTCTGACAATAAACAATCGTCCGGCGGATATTATCATTTTAGATGAGCCAACAAACAATCTGGATATTCAAAACATCGAAATTCTGACTGCGGCAATCAATGAATATCAAGGAACACTGATCATCGTTTCGCACGATGAAATATTTCTGGAACAAACCGGCGTTGAACGAACGATTACCCTTTGAAATTCATTGCTACTTTTATTGTGAAGTCTGTCAGATGTGTCAGTCACAATTATGTTGGCAATGGGTTTCGGGTTTTTCTATTTCGATTGTCACATGGTCTATATGGAATGGTTTGGCGACATCGATGATATTGTGTTTTAGTTGCTCCGGATTTGTGGTGGCGCTTACAACATGGAGTGTCATAATGTGAGACTCTCCATCCATTGTCCACAAATGCAGATCGTGTATAGATAGTACCTCTTCTACCGTGTTCAGCTTTTTCTCCAAATCATCCATATCGAGATTTTCGGGTATCGCCTGCAGCATGATCCGGAATGTATCGCGCATATTCCTGAAAACATTTGTTAGTACCCAGAGGCTTATAGAAATTGAAAGTATCGGGTCAAGAACCGGCAAGTTGACGAACATCATGACAATGCTGACTATTAATACGGCAACCCAGCCTAAAACGTCCTCCATAATATGCAGGAATACAGCGCGTTCGTTTAACGAGCTTCCTTTTTTCAGTCTTAGAGCAGCGGCGCCGTTAATGATGATGCCGAAAATCGCAATCCACAACATTCCATGAGCATTTACTTCCTGTGGATCAAAGATACGTTTTCCGGCTTCAAAAAGTACGATTGCAGAACTGACGAACAATACCCCCGAAAGGAATACGGACCCAAGCAACGAAAAGCGTCGGTATCCGTATGTATATTTATGGTCGCGTTTTTGTGTCGCTTTTCGCTGGAACACCCATGCGACAGCTAACGAAAGACAATCACCGAAATCATGAAGCGCGTCTGAAAGAATGGCGATACTATTCGTATAAAGTCCGCCGATAACTTCCACAACAACAAAAAACAAGTTGAGGAAGAATGCTACGGAGATATTTTTTGTAGCATTATCTCCATGATTGTGTTGGTGATTATGATTGTGTGCCATTTTACTTGCTGATATTCACATTTTCCAGAGAGAAATTTTCAATCATATTTTTATCATATTCTCCTTTTTTCGCTTGGATGTTGAGGTTTTCGAACGTGAAATTTTTCAGTTCGTATTGGTCGGATTTATCGACATTGAAAAACGTTTCACATTTAAAATTTATATTACGCATTGTAATATTGCTTGAGTACGATTTGGGTACATCATCCCGGCCTTTCAGGTCGAAAAATTGTGTCCAGGGCCTTATATATAGAAAATTATCCGCATTACCTGTAATATCTTCTACCAGTATATATTCATAATTCTGCGGTGTGTCGGGACGCATTTTCAACCATAGAAGACGATTCGCGTTTTTAATGGTACACCGGCGCAGAACAATGTTTCTGTCGTGAATGGATTCGCTTCCGAATGTAAGCGCGCCATGGCAGAATCCATATTCACAATCTTCAATGATAATATTGTAATTGCCTCCGTTATTAGGGTCTTTGTCTGCCCATGGACCTTTACCGCCTTTGAGGGCGACGGCATCATCGTTTACCGACATGTAACAGTTTTTGATTAATACGTTTGTACACGCATCAATGTCAACCGCGTCAGAACTTGGAGCTTTTACCGGTTTTTCGGGTGAAAAAATATACAGGTTGAGTAATTTTACATTTTTGCATTTGTAAAGATGTGTTGTCCAGAAGGGAGAATTTATTAATTTAACTCCTGAGATCTGTACATCGTTGCAGTTGGATATATAAACTAATCGCGGGCGCATTTCATCCATATTTGTACATTGAGGGTTAAATTCTCTGCGTAGCCAGAAAGAACGCCAGTAACGAAGGCCGTTTCCGTTGATGGTTCCTTTTCCGGATATTGTAAAACTATCAACACTATCGGCATTTACCAATGCGGAAAAGTATTTCAGTGTTTGTCCTTCCATGCGTGTCATGGTTATCGGAAAATTGCTTATATCATCGCTTCCTTTCAGTGTGGCATCTTCTTCCAGATGCAAATGGGTTCCGGGTTTGAAAAATAACGAACCGCTTAGATAGGTTCCTTCAGGTATTATTACCACACCACCATTTTGCGCGGCCAGATCAATGACATGCTGGATTTTTTCTGTTTGCACTATTGTGCTGTCATTAATAACATCATAATCTGTTATATTGAATTTTTTCCCCAGATTTTCGATCTTTACGATTTCATTTTTCCTGAACCAGTCAGGTATCAGTGTTCCGTCCGGAAATTTATCTTGGGCAAATGCGAATGTTGACAGGCAAAATACGGCTGCGAAGAGCAATAATGTCTTAATTTTCATATATATGGTTCTTATGTATGATAACCTATCAATGGAGTGCGATTAGTTCGATCTCAACCAGGCCATTTTTGGGTAGGGTTTTAACCGCAACGGCCGAACGAGCTGGAAATTCTCCTTCGAATTGTGATGCATAGATTTCATTAACGGCTGTGAAATCCGCCATGTCTGCCAGAAAAACAGTCGTTTTAACAATATCAGCCATCGTATATCCGGCTTCTGAAAGAATCGCTTTGATGTTTTTAAAGACCTGTATGGTCTGTTCTTTTACACCCCCTTCCACGAAATTACCGGTGGCCGGATCTATCCCTAACTGACCTGAGGCAAATAAAAAATCACCTTTCTGAATTGCCTGACTATATGGGCCTATGGCAGCAGGCGCCTGATTTGTTTGAATTACTTTTTTCATCATGAACTATTAAAATAATTTTCACAAATGTACAAATTTTATTTTTCTTTCTTGGCACGTTTCGGATTTTCCGGGAACCAGCCTTTTTCAACCCGCTTGGTTTGTTCGAAGATTTCAAGTATTGACCAAAAACTTGAAAAAGCGACAACGCCCATGATGGTTGACAAAAGAATTTCTTTGATCATCAGCGATAACACCACAAAAACGACTCCCAATACCAAGAAGATCCACCAGCACTTTGTGCCTAAATAATATTCGGCTTTTATAACGATGGGGTGGAAAAGACCTATTACAAGAAAAGTTGTTATCCCTATTGCTAATCCCATCAGGTTGTATGTCGTCAGAAACTCTATCATGATTTTAGAAGTTGATGTTTACCTTGGCTCCGATTTGAAAAGGCAAGCCTTTTTGCATGAACGGTTTATTAAATGATTCGAAATAAAATGCCGAATAATCCGTATCTGTCAGGTTTCGTGTCCATAAATTTACCGAAACAATCCCTTTTCTTACTCCCGCTTGTGCATTGACGATCACATAAAACGGCTGTGACAGGTCGTTTGATTCATCCCAATAAATTTTTCCTGTTCCGTTGCATTGTGCGGAAGCAAAAATCTGGTCTATGATCCGGCAGTTATGAAGTTGTTTGTTGTATTGCAATCCGAGGCTTAAAGTATGTTGAGGAGCATAAGGGATGTAATTCCCTTTGAAATCCTCTTTTCCATTATTATAATCGCGAAAAGTTGCGTGTGTATATCCGTAGTTCAGATCCGCTGTGAATTCATCCGATAATATAGCTCGTAATGAGACTTCCGCACCATAGCTTTCGGCTCTTCCCGCATTGCTCAGGTATCGCCCGCTACCGCTTTCTACAAATTTAGTGATTTGTAAATCCTTCACATCCATGTAGAAAAGTGTAAGCTCTGCATGCAGACGGTTTTTTATAAGTTCACTTCGAACGCCGATTTCATAATTCCAGCTTGTTTCCGGCTTATATGATATGACGTCTTTTACCGGCTTAGGTTCTACTATATTCATGTCGGGCATCATTTCTCTGAAAGCATTCATTACATCGTATTGCAATTGATTTTGCATAATGTCGGCAGACATTTGTACGTTGTAACCTCCAGCTTTGTATCCTTTTGCTACCGATAGATAGGTGAATGTGCGTGGAGTACATTCGTATTTCACGGATACTTTCGGCAATACCTGCCAGAAATCCTGTGACAATTTTTCATCAATTACAGAGGCCGGATACCTGTTACTGATATCCGTGGGAGGCATTGCCGGGTTCATTTGCATACTAAGGTTCATTTTCGCTTCCGAATCGTATTCAAGTTCTTGTTTTTCGTAGTCTAAGCGTATACCTCCGGTTATGGACAAGCCTTTTGTGAAAAGGTTATTATAGGTAGATTGATGATAGATTGCAGCACCATACGACGGAGTTTTAAAGTCTCCCGGAATATAAAGCGATTCGTTTGTTATGGTAAGAGTCGGCATTTTGGGGTAATATTTTTTTAAATTGCTGAACACCGGTTGAAGGACTGATTTAATGCCGTCTTCCTTGAATTCCACCGGCCCATCGATGTTTAAATTGTTGTAAAACCCATAAGTGCCGAAAGACCATTGGTAATTGTTGCTGGTTTTACTTTTTATAGAAATTTCTTCGGTGAATGCGTGTTGTTTTTGCAACTGGTTTAACACAAACATGGATGAGTCGGAAAAATCCTGATCCATTTTCATATTATCATCAAGATACTGGTATCCTGTGACAGAGGTTAGGAGAATTTGTTTATTCTGATATGTCAGCGACAGATTGTTGTTCAGCAAGGTGCGCTTATAGGAAGACTCGTCGTTAATGTTCACCTGCGCGACTTTATCTGTTTTTTCATCATATAATCCATAAGGAAATCCACCCTGGTCGATGTATTCGTATGATGCTGAATACGAAGCAGTAAATCGAGGAGATATTTTCCACAGCAACTTCAGGTTTCCTCCATAGCTTTCTTCTTTATCTATTTTTTCGCCATTATATGCGTTTGTAAAAAAACCATCACAACGATCATAAAAAATACCGGCCGAAAGCCCAACATTTTCGCTCAATTTGGTGTAGCCGGATACTTTGGCATTTAACTGTCCGTAATTTCCGTATGATAGTGATGCTTTTGCCCCCTGATAATCAAAAGGTGATAAGGTATAAACATTGATTATACCACCCATGGCGTTACGTCCGTAGAGTGTTCCCTGTGGGCCGCGCAGAACTTCTATCCGTTGAATGTCCATCAGCTCAAAGTCAAACGAACTTTTATCCATATAAGACACATTATCTACATATAATCCGACGGATTGCCCGCTACTTCGTGCTCCGATACCTCTGATATAGATGGCGGATGTAAGCTTCGCACCATAGTCGGGCATATATAAATTAGGGACAAAGGAACTGATGTCTTTTATAGATGTAATCTGTCTTCCTGCGATTTGCTGGGGGGTAAGTATGGATACCGAACCGGGAAGTGTTCTCAGCGTATTTGTTTCTTTTGATGATGATGTTACAACAATCTCGTCAATATTAAACGTTTTAATCGTATCCTGAGGTGAATATTTTTCTTCCGCCAAAATGAAATTTTGGGTTGAAAATAGGCCGGCAAATGACATGTACAGTAATAATTTCTTCATATTAAAATGTATTGTTTTTACGCCTGCAAAGAAAATTCAAATGCCAGAAAAAGACAATAGCTACATGTAGTGATTTTTATTTTCTGCTGTTATCAGAGGAAATGTGAGGGTGTTGAAAACTTTCTTTTTTTTGATGTTATTATAGAATATTAATGTGTATTTTTGTGTGAAAATTCTGATGCAGAGGATTTTTATGTATGAACCTTCATAAAGGGGTGTTTTTGTTACGTCTATTAACATAAAATATATAAGCAATGGGTGATTCTGGTCTTTTTATCACAAAACGTGATGGAAAAAGGGAGTTTTTTTCCATAGAAAAAATTAAGCACGCTGTATCGAAGGCGTTTCTTTCTGTCGGAAGTTTTGCAACGCAGGATAATTTGATTTCTGTGTTGGGACGTGTCAGCATTTCCGATGGGATGACAGTGGAGGATATTCAGAATCAGGTTGAAAAAGCGCTGATGGCTGAACGTTATTATGATGTCGCGAAATCTTATATTCTTTATCGACAGCAACACTTAGAAGACCGGGAAGTCCAGCATAAGTTGAATTTTCTGTTGGATTATTGCGACGCGTCAAATGCTGCGACAGGAAGCAAATTTGATTCGAATGCCAATGTCGAAAATAAAAACATCGCAACACTTATCGGAGAACTTCCAAAATCGAACTTTATCCGTTTGAATCGTCGTATCTTGACTGACAAGTTGAAAGAGATGTATGGAAAAGAGTTGTCTGATAAATATATTTCGCTGTTGAACAAGCATTTTATTTATAAAAACGACGAAACGAGCCTCGCTAATTATTGCGCGAGTATAACAATGTATCCATGGCTTATCGGCGGAACAAATCCTATTGGCGGAAATTCTACTGCTCCGACGAACCTCAAATCTTTCTGCGGTGGATTCGTGAATATGGTCTATCTTGTATCAAGTATGTTAAGTGGGGCTTGTGCGACGCCGGAATTCCTTATGTATCTGAATTATTTTATCGCGCTTGAGTATGGCAAGGATTATTACCTTGAACCGGAAAGAGTTGCGGATTTATCATTGAGAAAGCGGACGGTAGACAAAGTGATTTCCGATTGTTTTGAGCAAATTGTTTATTCGATTAATCAACCTTCGGGAGCGCGTAATTTCCAGACAGTATTTTGGAATATATCCTATTATGATAAATATTATTTTGAAAATCTTTTCGGTGAATTTGTGTTTCCTGATGGAAGCCAGCCTGATTGGAATTCGTTGAACTGGCTTCAAAAACGTTTTATGAAATGGTTTAATCGGGAACGCACAAAAACCGTTCTTACATTTCCGGTCGAAACGATGGCGCTGCTAACGAAGGATGGTGATGTGCAGGATAAGGAATACGGTGATTTTACCGCCGAAATGTATGCTGAGGGACATTCGTTCTTTACTTATATCAGTGACAACGCTGATTCTTTGGCCAGTTGTTGCCGTTTGCGTAACGAGATACAAGACAATGGTTTCAGTTATACGCTTGGGGCAGGAGGTGTTTCTACCGGGTCAAAAAGTGTATTGACCATCAATCTCAATCGTTGTATTCAATACGCACAAAACCGGAATATTCCATATATGGTATATCTTGAAGATATGGTCGATCTTGTTCATAAGGTACAACTTGGGTATAATGAAAACCTGAAGATGCTTCATGAGAAAGGAATGCTTCCGTTGTTTGACGCAGGCTATATCAATATGGGGCGCCAATATCTTACGATTGGTGTGAATGGTTTTGTTGAGGCGGCGGAATTTCTCGGAATAGAGATAAATGATAATACCCAGTATGTAAAGTTTGCGGAGGATGTTTTAGGATTGATAGAGCGTTATAACAAGAAATACCGGACAAAAGATGTGATGTTCAATTGTGAAATGATTCCTGCCGAAAATGTCGGAGTAAAACATGCCAAATGGGATAAGGAAGATGGTTATGTGGTTTCGCGAGATTGTTATAACAGTTACTTCTATGTTGTTGAGGATGAATCGTTGAATATTGTTGATAAGTTTCGTCTCCATGGACGTAAATATATTGAACATTTGACCGGAGGTTCCGCCTTGCATGCGAATCTTGAAGAGCATTTGAGCAAAGCTCAATATCGTCAGCTATTACATGTCGCTGCGGATGAGGGATGTAACTACTTTACATTTAATGTACCAAACACGATTTGTAATCATTGTGGCCATATTGACAAGCGGTATCTGAAAGAATGTCCTGTTTGCCACAGTGAAGATATTGATTATCTGACACGTATAATCGGATATATGAAACGTATAAGCAGTTTTTCCGTCGCTCGCCAGAAAGAGGCCGCGAAGAGATTTTATGCGAATGCGTTAAGTCCTGAAAAACAAACATGTTGAAATATGTGAATTTTGATATTGTTTTTCAGGAAATTCCTGATGAGGTAACGTTGGCGATCAATATTTCTAATTGTCCAAACGGATGTTCCGGTTGTCATAGTCCTTTTTTACAGCAGGATGCGGGTGAGGTGCTTACGGAAGAGATTTTGACCTATCTGCTTCATGAATATGGCAAGTCTGTTACTTGCATTTGTTTCATGGGAGGTGATTCGGTTCCTGATGAAATCGTCCGTCTTGCGGAATTTTTGCAAAATCAATCATTTGTATCAGTAAAAGTCGGATGGTATTCCGGCAATCAGGATTTGCCTTCCTCATTCAGACCGGATTTTTTTCAGTACATAAAATTGGGCCCGTATATAGAGCATTTAGGGCCGTTGAAATCGAATACAACCAATCAACGGTTATATAAGGTCGATGAAAGCGGACAAATGATTGATATTACTTCCCGATTCTGGAAAACTGCTTAATCAGAAAATATGTTGTTTGATCAGGTTTTTCAGTTCCTGTATATCGCGGACAACAGGAAATTCGGGATAATCAGCTATTACATTATCCGGCGGACAATATAATATCCCAACTTCGGCCGCTTTCAACATAGATATATCATTGTAAGAATCTCCAAAAGCAAGGACTTTGTATTGAAGGCTTTGGAAAGCCTCTACCGTTTTGCGTTTGGGATCGGGTTGACGTAGTTTGTAGTTTATAACCCGTCCGATTTCATCGATTTCCAATGAATGGCAAAGTAATAACGGATTCTCCAATTGATCCATTAATGGCTGGGCAAATTCGATGAATGTGTCCGAAACAATCGCGAAACGTGTTACTTCGCGTAACCACCGGACAAAATCCAAGGCTCCTTCAAGGGGTTTCAGGGAGGCAATGACATTTTGTATATCTTTTATTTTAAGATTGTTTTCGTCCAAAATCCGCAAACGGTATGTCATCAATTCATCGTAATCTTTGATATCACGTGTTGTGAGCTTCAGTTTTTCTATTCCTGTTTTTTTAGCTACATTGACCCATATCTCCGGAACGAAAACTCCTTCTAAATCAGCACAAACAACCCACATCTCTTTTTCTTTTTATAGTAAATAATTATTTTTTGCTTTACGAGGGGGCAAATATAGCTTAAGATAAGCTCAAAACAAAAATAAAATCATATTTTAATTGCTTCCTTTCAGAAAGCGACACATTGTTTATTTGAATAAGGAATGTTGTCAAAATGTAAATAGATATGATTGATTATGTGCAAATTGACAGGATTCAGGTTGTTTTTGTGCTTATTGGTAACTGTGCATTCCTCCGAAAAAGTAGCTGACACCGAAGTAGGTCATTATAATGGAGAGGAATGCCACAATAGTGAATAGGTGGTAAAAAATCGGTTTTCGAAATATTTTTAGTGACTGGTCGTGCATGGCGAAACTATAAATCAGCATTGTGATAAGCGCCCAAACTTCTTTGGGATCCCAACCCCAATAGCGTCCCCAGGAAACATTTGCCCATACTGCTCCGACAAAAATACCGGCGGCCAACGTAAATAATGCCGGATATGAGATAATACGGCTTATTTTCCATAATCTTACAACATATTCTCTGCTTTTACCGGATGTAAAGTATAGTATAAGCGCTGTTATACCATTGAACATCATGAACCCGAAAAGTGAGTATGATATCATTATTAATGAAACGTGTATGCTAAGCCAGGGGGATTGCAATACCGG
Organism: Tannerella sp.; assembly: GCA_031551825.1. Classification (GTDB taxonomy): domain Bacteria; phylum Bacteroidota; class Bacteroidia; order Bacteroidales; family Tannerellaceae; genus Tannerella. The sequence continues at coordinate 206,568 of JAVBNB010000033.1, forward strand.
TACGAGTTGTGTTATTCCCGGATTCATTGTGCCGAGTGTTGCTACGAGCAGGGCCAATCCCGATAGTAACAGCCCCATGGATGGAATGAATTCGGATTTACGTCCGAATAAGATTGTGAAAATCATGATGCACCAGGAGATGAAGATCATCGTTTCATATCCGTTTGACATCGGAATATGTGATGATATGTACCATCTTATTCCAACCGACAGGCTCAGGAATGCTACTGAGTGGATAATCTGAACATAAGCTAAAGATTTGAAAATCCGTTTTTTTCTGCCGGTCAGAAAGCCCCATATAAATCCGGCAAATGTGAGAATCCCTACTCCGATATTTATTTTGAAAAGTATGCTTGCTACGTCAAATTTGTTATAAAAGATTTCAAGTTTTGTTTTTGTCGGTGAAATCGCGCCAGAGTCTGCGCGTTTATGTTGATACGCAGACATTTTTTCAAAAAGATTAGTGATTGCCTCGTGATTTTCCTGTTTTAATGTTTCGTTTATCATCAGAAAAGCTTTGGATATGAATAAGGTATCATCACTACGAACTTCTGATAGATCATCTGTACATGCATACCAGTGATTTCCTTGTGGAAAAGCAGTCAGCGTACTACCTGTGCGTTGTGCCATCAACAGGCTTATTTTTTCATCTACTTCGCGTATTCCTTTATGTTGTGCAGGGAAATTCGTATAGGATAATTTATAAATTCCCGCATTGAAAAAATCACTTAACCTTAGTTTGTCTTTGTTTCCTTTGTTTTCGCTGATGAATTGGTATATTTCCTTATTTTTAATCTTTATCATCGGCTCTTCCTGCCATTCTTCCGGGAAAAACATCCAGCCCGCAAGAACTTGCACCGCGTTAAAATTTTTATACGAGGATTTACCTGTTATTTTTCGGGTGAAATCGTGAGCATAAGTATCAATAGGTACGATTCTACCATTGTAATACATGGATAGTTGGCCGAATGCCTTTGCCTCTTCCTTTGTTAATGTGCGTTGTGCTGATACAAATCCGGGCATGATAACCAATGCTACAACTCCCAGCGATTTGATCAGCCTTCGGAAGTTTCCGTTTTTACTGGCAAGCAACCAGATCATTGATAAAAGTAGCAATAAATATCCGGCATAAGTTATTGCAATGCCGTATGGGTCATAGCACACCGACAAAATCGATCCTTTCAGGTCACTGTCATAGGAGGCCTGATAAAACCTGAACCCACGGTATTTGAATATGTTATTCATTGAAACGACAGCGTCAACGATTTTTTCGCCGTCTTTTACCAATAGATAGCTTATATAATCTGCAGGGGTTTTAGTTCCTGTGTAATAATCCAATTCAAATTTACTCAGGCTCATGGTAAATGGTATCTCGATGGTTGATTCGGCCATTCCATTTTCTCTCAAGTGTATTTGTCCGCGTTTTGATGTTGTAAATGTAGTTAATGCTCCTATCAGAATAAGTCCGAATGCGCAGTGGAATAAAAGAGCCGGTTTTCTTTTTTTCAATAATATGTGTAAGCAGAGGGAGGATGCTGTTATTAGTACTGTGGCCCAAAGGGTTATCATCCACCATGAACTATAGAAATGATGCATGACAAAGGGTGTTCCGTATCGTCTTTCCGCAAAAGTCGCTATTGCCAAGGCCACAGTCAGGATGATTAGTAATATGAATGGAAGTCTTCTCATCTCAATCTGCTAATGATTAGGACTATGTAAATTTCTTTTAAACCGCAAAGAATCGGATTTTTCATTTTCATCTTGTTGTTCATTAATAGTTGCACAAAAATAATATAAAAACTCATTTTTCCGGATTTTCTTTGATATGTAAAATCTTTTTTCGATTTCATGAGAATTAAATAAGTGTTATCATCACACTTAAAAAAGTGTCAAAAAGGATATTCAAGAAGGGCTTTTGCTTTTCATATATTTGTTAATTCGTTCATTTTATGATCAAAAAGATAGTTTAATTAGAGATGATATTTACATAAATCTCCTAAAAATCAAAAAAAACTTGCAAAAAACTTTGTATGTTGTAAAACATATTATTATATTTGCACCATCAAATAAGAAAAAAAGGTTTTGATAGATATTAGTTATTAGGTTAAAAAGATTGGTTTTAAGTTTTAGTGGAATAGCGATTCCCATTTACTAAACAAATTAATTGAAATGTAAAATAATTGCAATGTTTTTGTAGGATTATCATTCGATATTTGCAATGTTTTAGAGGTTATTTTCAAGAAAAAGGTTTTAGTAAGTATTAGTTGTTTAATTAAAAATGTTTAGGTTATGAAAAAGTTAGGTTTGATTTCTGTAGCAATGTTATTGTTTTCTGCAACAAGTTTTGCTAAAGGTGGAGAAGAGGCTTCCGTAGCAAATTACAATTTTGATATCAAAGTATCTAAATTGAGTAATTATTTGCAATTGACATCAGCACAGTCTGGTGAAGTGGCTGATATTTGTGATTTCTTCACAATGCAGATGAAAGATGCTTCTTATTCTTCAAAGAAAAATCAGAAGGAAAAGGTTGGAAAAGCTGTTTATAGTAATCTGAAGTTGATGAAAAATACATTGACTGATGATCAGTACAGAAAATATGTAAGATTGTTGAATGTTACATTGCAAAATAAAGGTATAGAACTTTAAATTAGTTTTTCTTATAAATAATAATGTCATATCGTTTTAGTGCGGTATGACATTATTTTTTTTGTATCTGTTTTACGGTGTTTTCTTTCGGATTCTAAGAATTCATATCAATGAGTTCATTGATTATATCACGGTTGTTTGACAGGCTTGGTACTTTATGCTGTCCGCCGAGTTTGTCATGTTTTTTCATCCAATCAAAAAACAGGTTTTCCCGCGCAATGATAATCTCCGGCATTTGGAGTGATATCTCTTTATATCTTTTAGCCTCGTAATCTGAGTTTAATTGCTGTAATGCCTTATCTAAGTAGATGGCAAAGTTTTCCATAGACGTTGGCTCTTTTTCAAATTCTATCAGCCATTGATGACGTCCTTTTCCTTTATCTAATAAAAATAATGGTGCGGCGGTATAAGCCTTTACTGCAGCATTTGTTTTTTCGCATGCTTTTTGAATTCCTTTTTCAGCATTGTCCACCATTAATTCTTCACCGAAGGCGTTGATAAAAAATTTGGTTCTTCCTGTAATGATAAATTTATGAGGAAATAGAGACGTAAAACGAACCGTATCGCCTATGCGATAGCGCCATAAACCACCGATTGTAGTAATTATCATGGCGTAATTTTCACCGACTTTCACATCTTCAAGGGCGATTGTTTTCGGGTTGTCGGAGTTTACAAGTTCATTCATGGATATAAATTCATAAAAAATTCCGTAGTCAAGCATGAGTAGCATGCTTTGATCGGAAGGATCGTCCTGAATGCCAAAAAAACCTTCGGATGCGTTGTATGTTTCCATGTAGTGCATTTCTTTCGAAGGAATAAGTTTTTCATATTGAGCTCGATAGGGATCAAATCCGACGCCTCCGTGAAAAAATACTTCAAGATTGGGCCACACTTCAGAAAGGTTCTCTTTTCCGGTTTTTTGAATGACAGCTTTTATTAGTACAAGCATCCATGATGGTATGCCGGAAAGGCTTACAACATCTTTATTCCAGGTGGTTTCTACAATCGCTTTTATTTTTGCTTCCCATTCGTCCATGAGAATAATGTCTTTGCGTGGTACACGTACAAGATTTACTAATGGATTCAGGTTTTGCAGTAATACAGCGGAAAGGTCTCCGCAATGAGCCTGAGAATTGAGTGTTGACGGGCTGTGACATCCACCTAAGATGAGGCCCTTTTTTGAAAAAAAACGGGTATGGGGGTTATTGTGAAGATATAGAGCGACAGTATCAAATCCCCCTTTGTAATGACATTTTTGTAGTATTTCTTGTGTAACAGGTATATATTTGCTGCGGGCATTTGTGGTTCCGCTGCTTTTAGCGAACCAGCGTACGACAGAAGGCCATAATATATTTTTTTCACCATTGATCATTCGTTCAATGAACGGATGTAAATCTTCATAGGTAGAAACAGGCACACGCTCACAGAATGTTTTGTAGTTGGGGATATCTTTAAACCCGTAATTTTTTCCCCATTCAGTATTTTGTGCTTTCTTTAATATATGGCGAAGTTGTTTATCTTGAATATCAGATAATTGTTTGCCAAACAACTCGATTTCTTTCCGTCTTGCGGAAAATATAGGAGATACGGCTTTTGTTAAAATATCCATTCAGATTTGTAATAATAAGAAAAGTTATATCCTTTTAAAGTCATGCAAATGTATGTATTATTTTTGTTTTGAAGAATTTTGGTGTACGATGTTTTCCTTTTAATCTATTTTATCGTTGATTTATAGTGCTTTATGTATGCTGTTGCCGGATGCTGTTTTTTTTTTCTATTGAGAGCAATAAAAATAGTTAGTTTTTCTTTGAAATTATATATCGGATGTTTACCTTTGTGGATGTAAACATAAAGAATATCGTTATGAATAAAGCAAAAGGTGTTTTAGCTATAGCTCTTGTATTTGCTATCTCCGCTCCTTGTTTTGGGAATAGTGCTACGATTAAGAGAAAAAAGAATAAATGGCTTCATTCTGTGGAGCAAAAATCATTGAATGATACTGATAACAATCAGGAAGTATTTAAATCTATTAAATTTTAAGTAGATATAGGGGATCTCCTTAAACTTGTTTGTTTTGTTGTAATTTTTGTTGTAGGGTGTATAAGCAGAGAAACTATTTATTATAGAGTTTCTGTTAAGTAATTGCTTATCTTTTTTTATGAATTTTGAATTGAATAATAGATCGTTTTCAAGTAGAATGAATAAAACCTAACTATTGTAATAAACTTCCAAAATTAATATATGAGAATAGGAATACTTTCATCAGGGGGTGACTGTCCGGGTATAAATGCCACTATTCGTGGAGTGGGAAAGTCTGCCATTCTTCATTATGGTATGGAGGTCGTGGGAATACATAATGGATTTTCCGGATTGCTAAATAAAGATATTGAAGTTTTCGATGAAAAAAAGCTTTCAGGTATATTGAATCTGGGTGGTACTATTCTTGGTACATCCCGGGAAAAGCCTTTCAAAAAAATGCTTGATTCGAATGATAATAATAAGCCTCAGATTATCTATCAAAATTATATTGATATGGGGCTTGATTGCGTTGTTTGTATTGGCGGTAACGGAACGCAGAAAACCGCCTATAAGTTGTCTCAGTTAGGACTTAATATTATAGGTGTGCCTAAAACGATTGACAATGATGTTTATGGTACTGATCTGACTTTTGGTTTCGATACGGCAGTAAATATTGCTACGGAAGCAATAGACCGTTTGCATTCTACCGCAAGTTCGCATAAGCGTGTAATGGTTGTCGAAGTAATGGGGCATAAGGCCGGATGGATCGCCTTGTATGCAGGAATGGCGGGTGGAGCTGATATTATTCTTATTCCGGAACTTGGTTTTGATCTTGATAAAATAAATGAAAAAATACTTCAGCGTTCTTCTGTTGGAAAACCTTATTCTATTATTGTCATAGCCGAGGGTTTGAAAACAGGAAAGGATGGTCCTTCGGATTATATATCGTCCGCGATAGAAAAAACGACCGGAATAGAGGTTCGGACTACTGTTTTAGGATATATTCAACGTGGCGGGAATCCGTCTCCTTTTGATCGCAATATTGCTACGCGACTTGGTAGCCATGCTACGGAACTTGCCGCAGATCGAGCTTTCGGCCGGATGGTCTGTATTCAGGGCGAAAATGTCGGCTCTGTCGATCTTTCTGAGGTTGCAGGGAAAACCAAATTGGTGCCGGTTGATCACGATCTTATACAGCAAGGTTCCAAAATGGGTATTTCGTTTGGGATATAATTTTACTCTGAGAAATCGTCATCTTGTTGTGGTTTCTCTATTTCTTCTCCTTTAGTATAGTTCGTATCGGCGGATTGTTGTTTGAGATTTTCAATCAGTCTCTGTACATCTTTATCCTTATGTATTTTTTGTATGACTGTTTTAGCGGCAAGTTGCTGTGATTCTTTTTTTGTGCTTCCTATACCTATACCAAGTGGTGTTCCTTCGAGAGATACACTCGTCTGAAAAACAGGGCTGCCCTCCTCATCGGCAAATGTTTCTATCAGGTCGAATTCTATATGTAGTTTTGTTTTTTGTCCCCATTCAAGAAGACGGGATTTAAAATTTACTTCCTGACTTGCTAATTTATCTAAAGAGATGTATTTATCGATTATGCGTTCTTTTACAAACCTGCAGCAACATCTGTATCCCTGATCAAGATAGATGGCCCCGATTAATGCCTCGAGGGCATTTCCATACATGTATTTGTGGTGAGTTGCAGCGTAAGGCATGGATGTGACTTTTTTATCAAGGCCAAGTTCGAGCGCTATATTGTTAAGGCTTTCACGTTGTACGATTTTTGAACGCGTATTTGTGAGAAATCCTTCTCTTTTATTCGGAAAGTGTTTGTAAACAATATCTGCTATGATAGCATCCAGCACAGCGTCGCCTAAGAATTCAAGACGTTCGTTGTTGCTGCGTTTTCCAAATTGTGTGGATGAGATAGAGCGGTGTATGAATGCCTGCTCATACAATTTTATGTTATTGGGATAAAATCCGAGTATTTTATATAAAGACAAATAAGGCTCTTTGTTTTTTAATTTAAAGAGCCTTATCTGTTTATATATGCTTTTAAAAATCACTTATTTTTGAAATTTTTTCACAATAACACTTGCGTTATGGCCACCAAATCCGAAGGTATTTGAAAGCGCGGCGTTTACGGTTCTTTTCTGAGCTTTATTAAAAGTGAAATTCAACTTATAATCAATATCCGGATCATTATCCCCTTCCATATGATTAATGGTAGGAGGTATGATATCATCGCAAATTGACATGATACAAGCCATTGTTTCCATTGCACCTGCTGCTCCGAGCATGTGACCGGTCATGGATTTAGTTGAGCTTATATTCAGGTTGTATGCATGGTCACCAAACACTTCCTTGATAGCCTTTGATTCTGAAATATCCCCAACAGGCGTAGAAGTACCATGCACATTGATATAATCGATGTCTTCCGGTTTCATTTCCGCGTCTTCCAGGGCGTTGCGCATAACTAATATGGCGCCCAATCCGTCGGGATGTGAAGCTGTCAGATGATATGCATCGGCCGACATTCCGGAACCAACCACTTCCGCATAAATTCTCGCTCCACGAGCAAGGGCATGTTCCATTTCTTCAAGAATAAGGCAGACTCCACCTTCGCCCATAACGAAACCATCGCGGCTGGCGCTGAACGGACGTGATGCCGTTTCCGGTGAATCATTGCGCGTCGACAATGCGTTCATGGCGTTAAAGCCTCCGACTCCGACGATTGCAATAGGAGCTTCGGCCCCGCCTGTAACAATCGCGTTCGCTTTTCCGAGGCGGATATAATTGAAAGCATCTCCAATAGCATTCGTAGACGAAGCACAAGCGGAAACCGTCGCAAAGTTAGGGCCACGGAATCCATATCTCATGGAGATAAGCCCTGCCGAAATATCCGCTATAATTTTAGGAATAAAGAAGGGATTGAAACGTGGGCCGCGTTCTTCGTCATAGCTTCTTGCTTCTTCCTGGAAAGAGTAAATTCCACCGATTCCAGATGAAAAAATCACCCCGATACGATCTTTATTTTCTTTTTCCAAATTCAACTTTGAATCAATAATGGCCTCTTCAGCACAAGCAATTGCATATTGCGAATATAAATCGCATTTGCGAATCTCTTTTTTATCAGTAAAGTAGCCCGACGGGTCAAAATTCTTAACCTCACAGGCAAACTGTGTTTTAAACTTTGATACATCAAAGTGAGTAATAGGTCCCGCACCGCTTACTCCATTAGTTAATGCCTGCCATGTTTCCGCAGCATTATTACCTAATGGTGTAATGGCACCAAGACCCGTTACTACAACTCGTTTTAATTCCATACTAAATAAGGATTAAATTACTTCGCGTTAGCTTCGATATAAGCAACAGCGTCTCCTACTGTAGAAATCTTTTCAGCCTGATCATCCGGAATAGAAAGATTGAATTCTTTTTCAAATTCCATGATTAATTCAACTGTGTCTAAAGAGTCTGCTCCTAAATCATTAGTGAAGCTTGCTTCGTTAGTAACTTCAGATTCTTCAACGCTTAATTTGTCAACGATAATCGCTTTTACGCGAGATGCTACATCAGACATAATTTTAATAATTTAAATTAATACTAAATTCTTGATATTTTCTATATTTGTGGTGCAAAGGAACGCATATTTTTGCACATAAAACAAATAATCCATGCAGAAAATGTGAAATATTGCACATATATTTTATAAATGTGCATAAAATGAGAGAGAGGTCTATATGAAAAATATTGCAATACTTGCTTCAGGTTCAGGAACTAATGCGGAAAATATCATCAGATACTTTGCGAAAAGTAACTTTATTCGTGTGGCGGTTGTTTTGTCAAATAAACGTGACGCGGGAGTTCATGAACGTGCGAAAAACCAGGGTATTCCTTCATTTACATTTTCAAATGCTGAGTTTAAAGAGGGCAAAATAGTTTTAGACAAGTTGGCGGAGTTTCATATTGATTTGATCGTGTTAGCTGGTTTTTTGTCTATGATATCACCTGTTGTAGTTGATGCCTGCCAGGGTAATATTATAAACATTCATCCCGCGTTATTACCAAAATTCGGTGGAAAAGGAATGTATGGGCATTATGTTCATGAAGCTGTTATAGCCGCAAAGGAGAAGAAGACCGGTATAACGATTCATTTTGTGAATGAGTGCTATGATGAAGGGGCTGTTATTTTTCAGGCCACTTGTCCGGTTTTACCAGAAGACACGGTTAAAGATGTTGAAGAGAAAGTACATAAGCTTGAATATGAATACTATCCTCAGATTATAGAAAAGTTATTGAGTTGATGTCCGCAAAAATACCGGATTTTTATTTTACAACATAAAATCTTAACTTTGTCAAAATTTAAATTCATGATGGAAAAATTCAGCGAAAAATGTTATCTTGTTTTTGAACAAGCTACAAATAATTATCATAAGACGGATGATGTGGATGCATCCATACAAAATCCTTATGAAGAAAAAAGTATAGAATTTTATCTATATCTGAAAAACTGGATTGATGCGGTACAGTGGCATCTTGAAGATATTATACGTGATCCGAATATCGATCCGGTGAACGCGTTGGCTATAAAACGTCGTATTGATAAATCCAATCAGGATCGTACGGATCTGGTTGAGTTGATAGACAGTTATTTCCTTGATAAATATAAAGAAGTAAAGATTTTGGCTGATGCGACAATAAACACAGAGAGTCCGGCATGGGCTGTAGACCGTTTGTCGATACTTGTGCTGAAAATCTATCACATGCAATGTGAAGCTGAGCGTACCGATGTTTCTCCGGAGCATGTTGAGACATGCAGGCAAAAGCTTGGAATCTTGCTTGAGCAGAAAAAAGATCTATCGATTGCCTTAGATCAATTGCTTGATGATATCAGCAACGGCCGTAAATATATGAAGGTTTATAAACAGATGAAAATGTATAATGACCCGTCTTTGAATCCTGTGTTATACAGTAAGAAGTGAATGTCTAAAGTCCTTATAATAAGACTATCTGCAATGGGAGATGTAGCAATGACAATCCCCATTATTTATTCTGTGGCAGCGGCGAATCCAAAGGATTCGTTTACAGTGCTTACACAGACTTTCTTGATGCCTCTCTTTATCAACCATCCGCCGAATATAAATGTGATGGGAGTAAATACAAAAACTACGGAAAGATCATTTTTCGGATTTTTAAAGTACGCTCTCATATTAAGGAAGTATCAATTTGATATGGTGCTGGATCTGCACTCCGTGATACGCTCCCGGATCGTGGATTTCATTTTTCGCTTAAGTGGCAAAAAGATTTTTAAGATAGACAAGAGGCGCAAGGAACGGGAACTACTTACTGCCCGTCCTCCTAAAAATATTCAGCCATTGCGTCCGGTTACAACGTGTTATGCGGATGTTTTTCGGGCAGCCGGATTTCGTTTTGAAGAGACTTTTGTTTCTCTGTATGCTGATAGTTCTGTAGATAAGGCTGCCGTAGAGAGTATTGCCAGCGATAAGAAGGGACGATGGATAGGAGTGGCGCCGTTTGCAAGGCATAAGGGTAAGATCTATCCGACGGAAAAGATGGAGAAGGTAGTTGAGTTTTTATCCAAACAGGAAGATGTCACCATCTTTTTATTCGGTGGTCGTGGTGGAGAAGAGAGAACCTTGAGTCAATGGGAAAGTCAATATAAGAATACAGTAAACGCTATAGGGAGGTACTCGCTTGACATGGAACTCGCCCTCATGAGTAACTTAGATGTCCTGATCAGTATGGATTCCGCAAACATGCATTTAGCGTCTCTTGTCGGAACAAAAGTTATTTCTATATGGGGGGCGACACATCCGTATGCCGGATTTTATGGTTATCGTCAGCGCGAAGACCTTGCCATCCAAGTGGATTTGTCATGCCGTCCGTGTTCAATATATGGGAATAAACCCTGCTACCGTGGTGACTGGGCATGTATGGATGAAATATCTTCAGAACACGTCATCAGTAAAATAAGTGATTATCTGAAAGAGCTATGATAAATTTGGTAAAGTAAAAAGATCGAAATGACAAATAATCAGGGACTTGATTTATGAAAATTGTTATTAACCCCAAATACAAAAATAACCCTGTTGTGCAGAGGTTTATAGAACATTTGCCTGATAGATTTGAAAAAGAAGGTATATTGCTATTTTCGGAACGGAATACGGTTAAAAGTTTTGTGGTGGATGAATCAGATGCCTTCCTGCAGAATGTGGTCGTGAAAAACTATAAATTTCCTAATTTTATTCAACGCATTGGCTACAGCTTTTTTCGTTCGGGCAAAGCTGCGCGGGCTTTTTGCAATGCGAAAGAATTACGTGAACGGGGAATTGATACTCCTCAGGAAATTGCTTATATAGAGCAATGGAGGAATGGCTTATTTGCTTACAGCTATTTTATCTCAGGGTATGATGGGGCTTCTCCCATTCGGGAAAAGTTGATGGAATCGGAAGTTTTCGATTCTGTGATGGCTGAAGATTTTGCTTTTTTTGCTGTCAAATTACATGAAGCCGGCATATTGAATCATGACCTGAATTCTACCAATGTATTATATCATCCGCAGGGAGAGCGTTACCGCTTTTCTCTCATTGATATAAATCGAATTGATTTTTGTCCTATTGGAAAGAATATTTCAAGATATCGATGTTTGGACAATCTAAAACAATTTACAGGGCGGATGGATGTTTTTGAATATGTAATTCGTTGTTATGCAATGAAAAGAAGCTGGAATGAGGAGTCTACTACGGTTGAAGCAATCAAAATAAAAACTCAGTACGATAAGCAAAGAAAACGGCGTAAGACCTTTTTTCGTAAATTTAAATCCAAAAAATAATATGGCTTGCTTACTCCACATTCTTATTACCCGTTTTAATCTTAAACTTTATGATCGGGACAAAAACAATGCTCCGACGAGAACTGTTGGCTGGCTCGAGCATCGGTTTGATATTTTTGAATATTATTGTTTGCCATCGGTTGCCGGGCAAACATGCCCGGGTTTCACCTGGATATGCCTTTTCGACAAAGAGACGCCTGTGGAATATAAGAAACGCATTGCGAGTTATCAGGATATTTGTCCGCAATTTACCCCTGTATTTTATGATGAAAAACAAACGGCAAACTTAGCTTATAGCTTGCGCGATACAATAATGGAATTGGGAGCAGTACAAAATGAACCTCCTCAATATATTCTTACAACGAATCTTGATAATGACGACTCATTGTCAAAATATGCCATCTCCGAGTTGCAAAAAACTGCGGAGCGGCATGGATATGATGGAAAAATATATAGTTGGTTGTCTGGTTACCAATATTTTGAAAAAGAGAGATTAGTTGTGAAGATGCATTATACGAATAATCATTTTCTGACTTTAGCAGAGCCTTATAGTGCAGAGATACAAACAATTCTTTCTTATAATCATGCTATGGCTATCAAACAACTCCCTTTTGTTTTTGTGAAAACAAAACAGGGGATGTGGCTCGAAACAGTGCATAGAGATAATGTCAGCAACGAATTGCGTATAAATTCAAAAGTGCTATATATTCCTATATTAAAAGGGTTTAAGTTTAAGGATTTCGGATTTGATTTACATCTTTCATGTCTTAGTCAATTAGTGAAATCCTTATTTATATTCCCTTTTGCTTTTCTTTTTATGGCTGTCAAACGATTGGCTACTAAACGGAAAAGGCGCAAGGAATTTAATCAATTATCCCGAGTCTGACTTATTGCAGATATGCAAAAGCAAGATTATTTTATTGTCTATCATAATACTTTTTTTACCTTTGCGCCTAAAATTTAGACTTGATGTCAATGAGCCAGAAAATAAATTATCTTGATCGCAATGAATTCAATTTTGCACCGGCGCCGGAAATTGAAAATGTAATAAAGAATTTCGATGTAAACAAACTTTGTTTTTATACGCGTATATTCAGCGAAGGTAAAAAAAGTATATTTTCCGAATATCTCTCATCTTTGTATGGTGTAAATGAGGCGCAGGTCCTGATCGGATATGGAGGGGAAGATATTCTTAAACAGGTAGTTCACTTTTTTCTTACGGAAGAAGACGGAAACAAGACGATGCTGATCCCTGAATATTCGTGGTGGTATTACCGGTCGATTGCGGACGAGGTAAGAGGACAGAGTGTGATGTATCCGATGTATGAAGACGGAGATACGTTCAGATATGATATAGAAGCGCTGAAAGATGTTGTTTCGAAAGAACAGCCTAAAATAATCCTGCTTGCGTCTCCGAATAATCCGACAGGTAATATGCTTACGGCGGAAGAAATTGAATATATTCTGTCTTTCGTACCGAAATCGTCGATCGTGTTGGTTGATGAGTCGTATGCCTCATATGTGGTTACGGATAACAGCTATGTGAAACGGTTGATAGAGGCTTATCCGAACGTGATTATTACACGGACGCTTTCCAAATTTTACGGTTTGCCCGGTTTGCGTCTTGGTTTCGGATTTATGAGCGCTTCGCTGGAGCGCTTTACGAATTACAGCACCAAATTTTTAGGATATAATCGTCTTTCGGAAGAAATCGGGATCGCCGTATTGAAGGCGGAAGATTATTATCGCCGTATTGCGGAATCCATGAATGCCGACAGACGGATGTATGAAGAAGAATTGCGCGCTATACCGGGATTTAAAGTTTACAAATCCAACGCGAATTTTATTCTCATCAAATATCCGCTTGAGTTGAAAGGTGTTTTACAGGAAGCTTTGGGACAAACGAATTATAGGATTAAGTTTATGGACGAACCACTGCTTCATTCTCATATCCGTATAACTATCGGTACGCCTGCACAAAATCGTGCGGTGGTCGAAACCATCAAAAAAGCAATCCATCCATGAAAGCCCTTATTCTTGCCGCAGGTACTGCATCCCGCCTTCGTCCGCTTACAGAGAATATGCCGAAATGTCTTCTGGAAATAGGAGGGAAATGTTTTTTGGCGCGTACGATAGATGCATTATTAGCGAATGATATTCGTGATATCACGATTGTAACGGGTTTTTTTCGCGAAAAAATCGAAGGCTTTGTCGCGGAATTCTATCCTGAACTCAACGTCGGATTTATCAATAATGAAAGATATGAGTCAACTAATAATATATATTCCTTATGGTTGGCGAAAAAAAGCATGAAAGGGCATGATTTCTTGTTATTAGACAGTGATATCCTTTTCGATAAAAAATTGATCACGGCATTGATTGAATGTCCCGTGTCTGATTGTTTGGCGCTTAATCGTCATCCTCTTGGGGAAGAAGAGATAAAAATTATTGTTAACTCGGGTAATAAAGTGACGGAAATCAGTAAAATATGCTGCATTGAAGAGGCTATTGGCGAGTCTGTCGGTATAGAGAAAATTTCTTCTTCTTATGCCGAAGTCCTGTTTGATGAATTAGATGTAATGATAGAAGATGAAAAACAGGAAAATGTCTTTTATGAAAAAGCATTTGAACGTCTTATCCTGAAAGGAAAAATGTTTGAAATAGTCGATACGACGGATCTGTTTTCAATGGAAATAGACACCTTGGAAGATTTTAAGGAAGCTCAAAAGGCATCTATTTAAGCCCTAAAATATGGATGTGGATATAAGAAAAGGATTAAGAGTCGTTCTTTTTTGTGAGCATAAATACGCGATTAGTATTTTGCAGCCCATGGAAACGGAAATATCTAATCTGGGTGAATGCGGATATAAAGTTTTGTGGTTTGTTGATAAACGTAATATCCCTGATTTTCCTTTGGAAAAAGAGGTTAAGTGGACTAATTCCATCCAGGAGGTATATGACTTTTCTCCTGAAGTTATATTTGTTCCCGGGAATATTGTACCTTATTACTTATCCGGTGTAAAAGCCGAAATATTTCATGGTTACGCTGCAGAAAAGAAAGATCATTGGATCATACGGCGATACATCGATATATACCTTACACAGGGACCGTTTTTCACAAAAGGATTTGAGGCGTTAGCGAAAAAATATAAAGATTTTGAAGTAAAAGAAACCGGCTGGTCAAGGCAAGACTGGATATATCATCATCTGCATTCTTTTGATAAAGAGAAAAACGAGTTGCTTTCCGCGCATCATAAAAAACATCTTGTGTTGTATGCGCCGACATTTTCTCCTTCTCTGACCTCTATCCCTTTCATAAAAGAAGGTTTGCTCAATCTTTCAAAACAGCGTGATGTGCTGATATTGTTGAAATTACATCCTTTGACAAAGCGGGAGTGGGTTGACGAATATAAAGCCCTTGCTGCTGAGAATAATAATATCCTGTGGATTGATGATCATAATGTTACAAAATATCAGATAATGGCAGATGTCATGATCAGTGATACATCTTCTACCATTTATGAGTTTTTACTGTTAGATAAGCCCGTTATAACCTATAAAGCGGTTGCTAAGGATCAATTCTGGTTGGATATAAATGATGCCGCGGAATTGCCTGATGCTTTTGATAAAGTGTTGAATGATCCGCTTTATAAAGAGAAGCGTCAGTGGGTGATAGAGAATTATGATCCGTATAATGCCGGCGGTGTATGCCACAATATGCTGGAGGCTGTGCATGATTATATAGCCCGTCATGGGGTTCCGAAACAAAGAAACGTGAATCTTTGGCGCCGGTATAAATCGGTAAAAGTTTTTGGGCAGATAAAGAAAAGTAAATAACAGGTCCGGAAATCCATTATTTCCGGCCGAAATCTGCGGGGATTTCTCCCCATTCGGCAGTTTCCCATTTAAGAATCCGTGTTGGATAGGTATTTTCACACAACCACTTTTCGGCGCGTTCTATCAGGTTGAATATAGGTTCATTGACCTTTGTGCGTTCGAGCTTTGTCCTACATTTCTTTTGTTGCACCCAAAGTATGGCGTTGCGACTATCGGAATAAATCGGCATTTCGCATCCGATTTTCTTGAAATATGCCAATCCGTGTACTAAGGCTAAGAATTCTCCGATATTGTTGGTTCCTTGCGCCATCGGACCTATGCGGAAAATTTCCAGTCCCGTTCCGACATAAACTCCGCGATATTCCATATTGCCCGGATTACCGCTACAAGCGGCATCAACAGCGAGACTTTCCTGTATGTAGGGTGGAATTCCATTTTTTGCTATGGGTTTGTTTTTATTTGCGGCATTACCGATATAGTTTGAAGGAGACTCATTCAGAGCTATTCTCGCCTCCTCCTGTGAATCAAATGATTTATATAAAGCGCCTTCGTATCCTTTGATTTGGAGCTGGCAATCTGTCCAGGTATTGTAAATGCCCGGATTAACCCCCCTCCATACGACGTAATACTTCTGTTTTGTCTTTTTTGTCATTCACTTTTACGCTGAAACAGGTGCAAATATAACGCAAGCCGGAAGCAATACAAAATATTTATTTGTTTTTGTTTTCTTAAGACAAAATCAATATTCATGATTGATAAAAAGAATGATAATTCATATCTTTGCTCCCTGATAAAACAAGAATCTGAATATGCGTATTTTCCTTATTGGCTATATGGGAGCGGGTAAAACCACAGTTGGCAAGTCGTTGGCGCGGCGTATGAATCTGTCTTATATTGATACGGACCATTTTATTGAAAATCGTTACCGGAAAAAAATAAGTGATATCTTTGCTTCTGAAGGAGAAGAATGTTTTCGTGATATTGAACATCGCGTCTTACTTGAAGTTTCTGAATTTGAGAATGTTGTTGTGTCTACCGGAGGTGGGCTGCCCTGTTTTAATGATAATATGACTGTTATGAATGAAGCGGGAATTACTGTATATTTAGAAGTTTCGGTGGAAGAACTTGCTGCTCGTTTAGAAGAAGGCAAAAATGTACGTCCCGTTTTAAAAAATCGCTCCGGAAAAGATTTGATTGATTTTATCGAAAAAAATCTTGATCTGCGCAAATCATTCTATGAACAGGCCAAAATTCGGTTTAATGTGGAGCAGATGTATACTAACGATGACGTAGAAGTTCTGGCTAAAGATTTAGAGGCGTTGATAACATAAATATCGGCTTCATAACAGCATCTCAGCACAGACAAAAGAAAATTTATTTTCATTTGTCTGTGCACTCGATTTGCACTATCTTTGTCCGGTGATTTGACCTTAATTAAAGTAATATAGACTTAAAAAAGAATTTCATGGCGGAACAAGCAAAAGTTAAAACACTGGATCAGATTGTGATTCGTTTTTCGGGCGATAGTGGTGACGGAATGCAGTTAACCGGCACAATCTTCTCAAACCTGTCGGCTATCTTTGGAAATGATATCTCAACTTTTCCCGATTATCCGGCTGAAGTCAGGGCACCACAGGGTTCATTGAGTGGGATTTCAGGATTTCAGGTACATATAGGATCTAAAAAGATATTCACTCCGGGTGATAAAGCCGATGTGTTAGTAGCAATGAATCCTGCGGCATTAAAGGTAAATGTCAAGAATTTAAAACCGAATTCGGTTATAATCATTGATACGGATTCTTTTGAGAAGAGAGATCTTGAGAAGGCCGAATTTAAAAGTGATGATCCGTTTGAAGAATTGTGCCTGAAAACCCAACAGGTGGTAGCCGCGCCTATATCCACCATGGTTCGTGATGGATTGGCAGAATTTGGTCTTGACAATAAATCGGCGGTGCGTTGTAAAAATATGTTCACATTAGGCCTTGTCTGTTGGTTGTTTGACCGTCCTGTAGATGTGGCGATGACAATGCTACAGAATAAATTCGCCAAAAAGCCGGTTGTTGCGCAAGCTAATATCAAAGCATTGATCGATGGTTTTAACTATGGTCATAATATACAGGCTTCAGTCTCTACTTACCGTATTGAAGGTAAGAAAGTTGAACCTGGTTTTTACAAAGATGTCAATGGAAATGACGCAGTTGCTTACGGTCTTATAGCCGCAGCCGAGAAGTCTGGTTTGCAGTTGTTTCTCGGTAGTTATCCGATCACTCCTGCTACGGAAATATTACAGGAACTGTCTAAACAGAAAAATCTTGGAGTTATCACAGTGCAGGCGGAAGACGAGATTGCCGGTATATGTACTGCCATTGGCGCGAGTTTCGCCGGTTGTTTAGGTGCGACTTCAACCTCAGGTCCCGGTCTGGCGCTGAAGAGTGAAGCCATCGGATTGGCCGTGATTGCCGAATTGCCATTGGTAGTTGTGGATGTACAACGCGGAGGCCCTTCAACGGGAATGCCTACTAAGAGCGAACAGGCAGACCTTATGCAGGTATTGTATGGAAGAAACGGGGAAAGTCCTGTTGTCGTACTGGCGGCAGCAACACCGGTTGATTGCTTCGATATGGCGTTTTGGGCAGGAAAATTAGCTGTTGAGTATATGACTCCTGTTGTCCTTTTAACGGATGGTTTTATAGCAAACGGTTCTTCCGCATGGAAGATCCCTGATCTAAGTAAGTATCCGGAGATAAAACCGAATTATGTAAGTAATTATAAAGGTGAATTGCCGTGGAAACCATATTGTCGTGACATAGATACGCTTGCCCGTTATTGGGCTGTTCCGGGGATGGAAGGATTTGCGCATCGTATCGGAGGATTGGAGAAGGATTATAATACAAGTTCAATCTCAACGGAACCGATGAATCATCAGAAAATGGTTTTGACGCGTCAGGCAAAAATCGATCATATAGCAAATGTTATCCCTGAATTAGAGGTTGTGGGTGATAAAGATGCCGATCTTCTGATTGTTGGTTGGGGTGGCACGTATGGCCATCTTTATGAAGCGATGGAGATTATGCAGTCAAATGGTAAAAAAGTTGCGTTGGCGCATTTTCATTTCATTAGTCCGTTACCTAAGAATACGGTGGAGGTCCTGAAACAATATAAAAAAGTTGTTGTTGCGGAACAAAATAATGGTCAGTTTGCAAACTATTTACGTAGTAAAGTGGATAATTTTAACCCTTATAAATTTAACCGTATAAAAGGTCAGCCGTTTATTGTCAGACGCCTTGTTGAAGAATTCAGCAAGATGATTGATAATTAATGAGAAGCAAAAGATGAATGCGAATATAAAAACTTTATGAACTTTATAATTTCCCCAATATATTATGAATACAACATACGAAGCTAAAGATTATAAAAGTGACCAGTATGTACGTTGGTGCCCGGGGTGCGGTGACCATGCAGCATTAAATTGTTTATATAAAGCCATGGCAAATATTGGTGTTCCACCCTATCAAATGGCAGTTATTTCGGGTATAGGATGTTCATCGCGTCTGCCCTATTATATGAATACGTATGGTTTTCATACAATTCATGGCCGTGGCGCCGCGATTGCTACAGGTGTTAAGACTGCCCGTCCGGACTTAAGCGTATGGCTTATAACAGGCGATGGCGATTGCCTTGCGATAGGTGGAAATCACTTTATACATGCTGTAAGACGTAACGTAGATATAAATATTGTTCTGATGAACAATCGAATATATGGGCTGACTAAAGGACAATACTCTCCGACATCAGCTCGTGGGTTTGTTTCAAAAAGTTCGCCTTATGGAACAGTCGAAGATCCGTTTATTCCCGCGGAATTGGCATTAGGAGCGAGGGGTACATTTTTTGCCCGCGCTATAGATGTTGATTTGCAGAACTTGACGGATGTACTGGAGGCTTCGGCGAAACATAAAGGCGCTTCTGTTACGGAAGTATTGGTCAATTGTGTAATTTTCAATAACGGAACACATTTGGATATCGCGGATAGGGAATATCGTGCAGACCGTACTATAGTTCTTCGTCATGGAGAGAAAATGTTATTCGGTAAAGAAAAAAATAAAGGCCTTGTACTCGACGGTTTGAAATTAAAAGCCGTAACGATTGGTCAGGATGGCTATACAATGGATCATATTCTTGTACATGATGCTCACGAAAAAGATGTTACACTCCATGGCATGCTTGCTATGATGGGTGGAAACCTCCCTGTTGCGATGGGAGTGATCCGTGATGTAGACGCGCCGGTTTATGACGAAGCGGTTCATCAACAGATCGAAGCGGTAAAAGCCAAAAAACCGGAACGCACATTACAGGAAATGTTGATGAGCGGTGAAACCTGGGAGATAAAGTAAATTTTTTAATTCATATTTTCAAAAAAGTTTCGGATTGTTTTGTCCGGGACTTTTTTTTAATTAACTTTGCCGCCGATTAAAAGAATTTATCTTCGGATAAATACAGGTCCCATAGCTCAGTTGGTTAGAGCATCTGACTCATAATCAGGGGGTCCTTGGTTCAAGCCCAAGTGGGACCACAGAAAATCAGAGAGTTGCGAGAAATTGCGACTCTCTTTTGTTTTTTATTTGCACACAACTATTAAGATCAGTTTGATTTTATCAAGTAATTCCTTTTGTCTTCGTGATACATTATTTTAAGGTCATTTGAAGGATTTTGTTCATTATTTTCTAATCTTTCAATATAATTTCTTACATCATTTAATTCTTTATCAAAAAAACAACTATGCCTTTTAGATAAAGAGAAACTGATTCTTGGATCAGCATCATTATTTATATTTTGATTTGATTTAAAAAAATTGAAACTGTCATCACATTTAAGGTGAAAATAATTTGACAAAATGAATCTTGAGTGTAACCCTTCAAAATTACGAGCATAAAAAGCCTTATTGTGCTTTATTATATTTATTTTTAGATGGTAGATGTGCTTGCTTTTCAGATATGAATCAATTAAATTATATTTTCTAATTATCTCATCTTTGTTTTCATTAAGTTCCGTGATAATTGTAATATTAGTTGGTTTTTTATATTTATTCTGAGAAGAAATAATATCTATTAAAGGAAATAGATTATCTTGCATTTTTTGATTCGTAGAATCTTTTAAAATATATTTATCAAATATAATTAATGATGTGCTATGCGTCAAATAATTTGAAATTTTATTCCAGCTATCTAATTTGTTTTCTTCAGGTATTAAATTGCTTCTTGTAACCTTTAGATGAATTCCTTCTATTAATTTTGAGAAAAGTTCCCATTTCTCATTTATGTTAGATAATGACAAATAAATATAGCCTCTATTCTTTGAAAGAAAATCGCATTCGTCTTTGGATTTATTGATTAGAAAAATATTTTGTTCTCCAATCCCATTATAAAATTCATCTGTAAAAATATCATTTTCAATGTCTGGATTAAATTTGATATCTATAAATTTATCCATGAAAATTTCTAATAATGGATTTTCTTTAATGGCATCATTATATTCCTCAGCAGTGGAAAAATCACAAATAAAGTAATATCCAAAAAAATCATTTTTCAAAAAATTCAGAAAATTTTCGTATCCTGACTCACATGTTAATAAGTCTGTTAAGATTTTTTTTTGTGCGATAAAATACCTCATTTTGAATTTGCTTTGATTTTTAATAACTCATATTTTAGATTAGTGGCTTCATCAAAAAAACCATATCCAAACTCTTCTGATAGAGCCCCATTAGGTAAAATGTTTATTTTTACAATTTGCTTGTTTGTTAAATTATTTTGTGGTGAATTGAAATAATATATAATAGTATTGTTAGAATCAATTTTTTTATCTGCAACCAAAATTTGCATTTTTCGAATAAGATATTCACTATGGGTTTCAATGATAAATCTGATTTCATAAGTATTTATCGCATCAATAAAAAAATCAGCCAAAAGAGATTGGTATTTAGGGTGCAAATTCGTTTCAGGTTCTTCTAGAAGAATTAATTTTTTAACAATAGAAAATCCTATATTATTTTCAGCAATAGTTTCTTCCATTGATATTTTTAGAAGGATTGGTAAAAATTGCGTAATCCCATACCCTAAATCAGCTAATGCAACTCTTTGCTCTCCTCGTTTTAGATAAACAGTATTTGCAACTCCCTCAAGATTCTCAATAACAATTTCATCTGCAATTTCGAATTCTTTTAACCATTTATTAGTAAACTGAATAGATTTTTCTGAAATTTCCCGAGATCTATACTCTAGTATTAGTTCATTAAAAGAAGTTCCTTGAGAATCGTTCGTATACAATCGTTTTGTATTTGCTCTAACCGCTTCTATGTATTCAGTATTTTCAATTAATGAGGAGAAATCTTTTAGTATTCTTCTTAATGGTTGGCCAATAAGATAGCTATGTAAGTTTTTGTTTACTTCAAGATTGATATTCTCTTCTAAAAAAGATTCATAGAGTTTTGTAAAAACAAGGATCGGCTCATCATTATATTTTGCAGATGTTTGATTTGATGCCTTAAATCTAACTGGTATTCTGAAAATTTTATTTGATATTTTTTTTGAAATGGAGTATTTATCTCTAACAGCATTGTCTATAAAAATATTTTTTAGCACTTTGTTTTTTGATATAATATCATTGTCAATAAATAATTTATGATATTCTTCATTTATATTGCCAATGTTAAGTTCGAGAAAAAGTTTTTCTTGATTCTTTGTGTAAATTTCAATCTTTCGAAGTTTACCACTGTAATCATTTTTTTTATATGTGAGTGAGATTATTATGTCTGTTTTTGTTTTAGATGATTCTTCAATTAAAACATTATGTATGCTTCGTTGTGTTGTGAATGGAAGTTTACTATACCCTATAAAATCATCATTGCTGATGTCTGATTCAAAAGTAAAAGTCATTGACTCTTCATTCTCTCCATTGCTATTTAATGCATTTTCGAATGTGCCTAAATTATGTTTTGTTCCTGAAAAATCTAAAATTTGAAGGTCGCTAACAACATTACATTTTAGCAACAATATGCCTTTCAAAACTGAGCTTTTACCAGAGGAATTAGGCCCGGTTAAATAGGTTAATGGGCAAATTTCAAAGAACTCTTTATTATTGAATACTCTAAAATTCTCAAATCCAATTTCCTTTAAATGTGACATTTTTTGTTTGTATTAATTGTAATTTATATAATTGTTCAAATAACAATCCAAACCTCCTTTTCAGGAAATTAGAACTGCTGAAATATCCAATGCTTTGGCAAGTTTTTCTAAAATTTCTTGTTCCAATTTGTCTTTTTTTTCATAACTAGAAAGTGTAGCCTGCGATACTCCTATTTATTCAGCAAGAACCTCTAGTTTTATACCTCGCCATTCTCTCTAACGTCTTACGTTAGCACCGTGATTATTCTTTCTGATAGCTGTTGCTTCCATATATTATATCGTATTTACTTGTTCTCTGCAAAAATACGAAATTAATCCGATTAATATTTTATTTTTCTTCACAAATATCATAATAGATAAATATATAATAATATTTAGTTCATTTTAAATATCTTATTGCTTAAATTGATAGGCTATAAACATGGGATTTTACTTCTTTGCGGATAATTAACAGATTGTATAAGCAAATATATATAATACTATGAAAGAAAAAGTCTATATCAAACCATTAAAGAAATATTTATCTGAAGAGATTTCACCCAAACAACTTTCTCGTCTACTCGATGAGCTTTCTTTTGATTATTTTCAGAAGATTATAGAATTACATTTGCCAAATGATGAATCCGATTTATATATTCATGAAGAAACATGTAATTTCCTTTATCATCTCAAAAGACTGTGGGATGTATTAAGAAAATGTAAGGCTTAAAATACAAGTGTTATTTTCTTCCTTTTACAGATTCTGCCTCTTTCTGTAATTATATGGTTTCCGGTGCATTCAGTCTTGTCCGTTCAGTTTTTTTCGGACTGTTCCTGAACCAAGCATTCAAACTTTTTGATCTGTTCACGGATTGAAGAACTCTTTTTTTGTTCCGATTATAGGTGAATATCGTTTCCAGCGGCAACACACCTTCCCTGTTTACTCCATTATACTTTTGATGTAACGGTATTTAACTTGTTATCATTTATGCGTCCATTGATTTGATACTGGTGAATATTTCCTGTCAGAGCAAGAAGAAGAGCCAGAGTCAGTGAAATAACCAGACAATTTCATTAAACTTGTTGTTTATTATATCCCGATAGTCTGTAATGCCATTATTCGAGTGGTTGAACATTTGCTTTTTTTGTGTTCTGTGTGCAAATAAAATTTGCACACAAGTATAGCGATTATATATGAAAAAAAGAAATTAGATAAAATACAAAAATTACATTAATTAATACACGGTATTTTATACAATGGTTAAAATAGAAAAATAGGGGGACTTATGACTCATAATCAAGGGGTTGTTGGTTCAAGCCCAGGTGGGACTACTTCGACGAAAGGTCACAAAAGACAACAAACGTCACAAAGGTTAAACCTCGCTAAATCATAAGATTAGCGAGATTTTTTCTTTATGTGTTGTCTCTATGAAGAGCATTCCTATACTTAATTCTGCCAACTGGTGTGGATTTGTGCATCCTCGGCATAGCACTTTGCGAGTTCTTCGTTATTCAATGAAATGCTTTAACCATTTTTCGAGTAATGAAAATGCCAAATCATTATAACTGTAATCCTCATGTGCGAAAAATCCATGTTTCTCCTCTGGAAGAAGATATAAAGCTGAAGAAACATTATTTTTCAGGAGGGTTTCATCATATAATAAAGTGTGCTTCGGTGACACTACTTCGTCAGCCCATCCGGTCAATATGATTGTTGGCGATGTATTAGGAGTGACTTGTAATTCTGCTGAAAAATCCATGATGTCCCGTTCGGGCGGATTATTTCCCAAAAGAGCTTTGATAGAATGGGTCGTCGAATCGGTCATCGTTATTACTGGATAAGCTAAAATGGCGAAGAGGGGTGTCGTAGATACTTCCTTCGCAAACTTCTCGGATGAAGCTATTACAGCCATGTGTCCTCCTGCCGAAGTTCCCAGAAGCCCTATTCTCTTTGGGTTTACCGCCCATTTGTCAGCATTTCGTTTTATTGTGGAAAATGCCATTTTCAAATCATCCAAAGGGATATTTTTATTCCCATTAGGAAGGCGGTATTCAAGAATCATAGGGGGTAAAACCTTGCTTAATTAAGAATGTTGAAAGGTGTATGACATCCGGAAGAAGATGCATCCGGTAGCCTCCTCCGGGACAAACAATCACTCCAATATGCTTGTCTATGGCTTTGTCCGGCTTATAAACAGACAATACTACAGGTTCTGTAATCTTGAACATTTGGGCGGATGCAGTATTAAGTTGTTTAAATTCATTTTTGAGAACAGCTTCGTCTACTAACGGTGTATTTTCGACATCTTCGGGAGAAATTGATTCTGATTCGGACATAACTTTTTGATTTTGTGCTGTTTGACTTCTCTGTTGACTTTTTAGCTGCGTATTCGCTGTAATAGTCAATACTAATGAAATGACGATAAAAATAATTTTTCTCATGAAATTTTGTTTTTATTCGTGACTTTGTGCCTTGGCAGTGAATTTATTTATTGCTATCAAGGCTTTAAGAGATGAAGTTGTGTGGTTACTACTTTTTATTTACCTTTACAGTTTTACATTCCTTTACCACGACCGTTTGGTCTTTATCATACAAACTACGTACTTCGCCTTCTATCACGACTTCGTTGCCTTTGGATACTCGTCGCAGTTTAAGGTAATCGTTTAACGGCAATACGCAAAGTACGCGGCTTTTACCCCCTTTGCTTTCGGATAATTCTATAGAAGGAAGAGCGTACACATCGGGGCCTACATAAGGGGCAAATCCGGTTATCTTCATTGTCTGATTACCGTATTCTTTCTCTGTCTGAGCTTTGTTCTGAACAAAAGCGTTGCCGAGTTCTTTAGCTGTAATAGTCTTTTCTTGTGTTTCCATTTTTGTTGATTTATTGGATTTATTTTCTGTTTGAGCATTTACCGATAGCCCCATTGTTACCAATAGAACTGAAAAATTAGCTGCTTTATCTTATTTTGTGCATTCATATCAATCATTTTTAATGTTATTAACTTGATACAAAGGTACGGTGGTTTAATAGGACGGAGCCGCACTATTTAAATTAATACCCTGATGAATCCTGAGAAAACAAAAACGCCCCAAAGTTATATCCCTGGGGCGTAGCAGTTTGTCATATCATCCTTTTTGATTTCGATACGCGTGTGCCTGTTGAATAATTGATCGCAGTGTATCCCAATGGGTAGTGTTCGGCACGGTGCAATCAGCTCCAAGGATAAAATTGGAAGGCGCGTTCATCATGGCCTCGTTTACCACGTCCTTGATCTCTTCGGATGTTCCTTTGGCAATGGTTCCCAATCGGTTTAATCCACCCATAACAGGACGTTTGAATAACGCTGCTGCATCCATCGTAGTAACAGGGCTTCCGTCAGCAAGTACAATCGGCGTATTGATTACCTTGCCAGAATACGAAACGTACGGCTCCAGGCTGGCATATTTTCCTTCGTAATCGCAAATGTGCAGGATGTTGAATGCACATTTTTGATCGGCTAACGACATGACTTCCATGTCAAAAGGCCGGACTAATTTATCGAACAAAGCCGCATCGGGTATGCAGTTTACTTCGCCGCCCTGGGTGGATAGGTAGAACCCGTCGACACCTACTTCGATGCTTTCCTTCACATAATTCATTACACTCTCCGTTACCCGTTGCATACCTTGTGCCACAGCATCGGGGTCTTCATTGATGTGTTGCAATAGGTTTTCGCCATCACCAACGTGTGCGTGTTTAATAGCAACGGATTGACCGAATTGAAAACAGTATTCGTAGAAAACGGTATGATTTCGGACAAATGGTTGGTGGGGTGATTATTTGCTGAATCAGTCAATAGAGAAAGTTCGGATTTTGTCCGAATTTTTTGTTTTTCAAGATTTGTCAGGGTCTTAATTTGAATAGTCCGGCTTTGTTCGTATAAACCACCCTACTTTTGTATCAGTTAATAACATTTAAAAATAAATGATATGAAGAATTCAAACAAAATTCTATTGATGCTGGCTTTTTTTCTGACGGTAGCGGTTACAGCTACCAGCCAACAAAAAAGTAATGCAAATGCGAAATCAAATAAACCGGTTGAATCAATTCAAAATTCCAATAAAATGAAAATTATCACTATTGAAGAGCATTTCATCAATGCTGAAATCTCGGCTGCCATTGCGCCTGAAATAGAAAAAATAGCCCCCGGCCATGCCCAATCGTTCTACGCCGACTTCGGTACGCGCCAAACCATGCGCCCGGAACAACTGCTTGGCCTTGGAGCAGGGCGTATCGCCGATATGGACGCTAATGGTATTGACATGCAGATACTTTCGTACAGCGGCCCTTCCACTGAATTGCTTCTGTCGCCGCAGGCCGTGGAGTTGGCTCGGAAGGCCAATGACCAATTGGCTGCGGCAATCGCAGCTTATCCTGGCCGTTTCTTGGGATTCGCTACCTTGCCGATGTCTGACCTACAAGCTGCTGCCGAAGAACTAAAAAGGTGTGTTAACGAGTTGGGATTTGTAGGCGCCTTGATTAACGGCACGGCTTACGGATGTTTTATGGACGAACCGGAATTTGAAGTGTTTTTTGCCACGGTAGCCGAATTGGATGTGCCGCTTTATCTTCACCCTGCACCCGTTAAGAGAGAAGTGCGCGATACTTATTACGACAACGCTGACCCCGCTTTTGCCGCGCGCTTTGCCGGTGCCGGAATCGGTTGGCATTTCGAAGTAGGTGTGCATGTGATGCGTTTGATTTTTGCAGGCGTGTTCGACCGTTACCCAAATCTGCAAATCATTACGGGGCATTGGGGAGAATTGATTCCGTATTTCACAGATAGAATCAACACCTTTTTCCCCGCCACGGCATCGCCCATGAAGCATGATTTCAAGTATTATATGCAAAACAACGTTTATATCACGCCCAGCGGAATGTTCAACGTGCCGCAATTGCAAAATGCTATGGAAATGATGGGTGCTGACCGTATTATGTATTCTGCCGATTATCCTTATTACCCGAATGAAGGCGCAAGGGATTTTTTAGAAAATGCGCCGATAAGCCAACAAGCCAAAGAGAAAATAGCACACGGCAATGCGGAAAAATTGTTCAAGATAAAATAACAAGAAGCCATGAAGACGGTCAAGATTTTATTCCTCATGTGCGCCACACTGTTGGCAAGCAAAGCATCGGCACAGGAAAACACGAGTACAAACAAATCTAAAGAATCAACAATAATGGAAGCACAAGAAAATACAATTACAGCCAAAGCGCTTTACGACGCTTTTGTTGAAGACAAAGCTCAAGCAGAAAGAACATACGGGAATAAAACGATGAAAATATCAGGATTTGCCTCTTATGTAGGCCCCGATGTATATACTCTTCCGTCTGTGGAATTATCAGAAAATAAAGGAGGCAAAAGCCGTGTTCTTTGCGTATTGCCGTTCAGTGATTACCTGAAATTACGCAGGGTTTCCAAAGGTGACGAAGTCATCATGGAAGGCGAAGTACGTAGTATTTATGACAAAGATCAGACTATTGTCGTAAAAGAATGTAAAATAGTAGAAGTAAAAAAATAACAAACTCTAAAATTTAAAAAGATGAAAAAAGTAATCATTTTATTAAGTGCAATCGCTGTTTTTGCTTCTTGCAATAATACATCTCAAAAACAGCCGGCGAGCGAAAATACAAATTTAAATAAAATAACAGACATGGACGTAACAGATAAATCTTTCGATGAACTATTCACGAAGGTCGATTCGGCAGAAATAATACCAACCCTGACAAAATTAATACTGGAGGAAGCGAACACGGTGATTACCGCCGGAGGAGCATCGCAATACAATTCGCAGATGGCAAACTGGCAGGTATTGTCGAACTATTTTATGCAGCCCATCCCCACCACCCTGTGTTTGCTGGGTGCCAGCCGCTATACACTTGAATTTATAAGGACAGAGCAGTCCTACACCATGTCGTTTTTTCCTGATGAATACAAGAACGAGGCTATGAAATTCGGCTCCAGAAGCGGACGAAATTCCGATAAGATGAAGGAAACAAAACTAACTCATGTTTTGACGCCTTCGGGAAATCCTACCTACAAGGAAGCCAATGTGGTTATCGAAAGCCACCTTTTTGAAATCACCACCGTAAACCCTGACGATTTCTATACGGAAGACGGTAAAAAGTTCGTCGTAGATGGAGCCAAAGATAACAATGGAGATTATCACAAGCTGGTATTCGGCAGAATTACGAATGTGTGGATTCGGAAATAAACAAGAAATAAAATACGGAAAATAATGAAAACATCCAAAATAGTATTTATATTCATATTCATAACATTGTTTGTCGGCATCGGCAGCCTGTCGGCGCAATCAACTGATAATAAAAAATTTAATTCTATAAATAATACAAACATGACAGATTATGCAGCAATCAACAATCTAATCGTGGCAGAAAGAATGTACCGTGTAAGCCACCGCAATGAAGAACTCGCAAATTGCTATGCCGAAGATGCACAAATCCACACCAGTTGGCAGAGTGGCGGAGTGAATACGTTTGTGGGTCAAACTTCCACGGAAACGGTAGAAGAACTGCCTATCGTGAACCGCTGTGGCGGTGCACTCATTTATCAGAGTGGTGACAAAGCCTTCGTCGAATATCCCACGACCACTATCCGTGGCGCGTATGTAAACGGTGTTGAGGCGGTATTAACTTCCTACATGCGTCTATTGTATCGCGTGGAGAAGCGCAACGACGAATGGAAAATCACCTCGATGACAAGCATCAACGAATCCGACCAGCTGGCGCCTGCCATCCCGGGACAGGATTTGAAGATTAATCCCGAAGATGTGAAGGGCCTTCGCCTTTCGTATCGCTGGCTTGCTTATACACGCCGGATTGACGGCGGTACCATCAGTCAAGACCTACCCGGTACTGATCTACCGGAAGAAGTGAAACGAATATACGATGTGGAATTCGATTGGCTCAATCAATAAAAAACTAACGTCTATGAAATATTATGTTGTAACATTTGTTCATACAAAAATTGTGGGTTGGGCTTTGCGGTTATAAGCCCATGTTAAGTATCTTAATGATATGCTTAGTCAAGGTGTGCTACAAGTTTCCGGGCCGTTTGTGGGAACGCCTAATCGTCAGGCTATGCTGATTTTCAGTA
This sequence comes from Tannerella sp., assembly GCA_031551825.1. GTDB lineage: Bacteria > Bacteroidota > Bacteroidia > Bacteroidales > Tannerellaceae > Tannerella. Next base: position 236,250 of record JAVBNB010000033.1, read on the forward strand.
GAGAGTTTAGAGCATTTGTTTGGGTAAAGACGACTTAATCTTAAATGATAAAGGCGAAGGTAAAATCTCGATTCAGGATTATGCCAAAGCTATGATAGACGAACTGGAAAACCCGCAACATCACCAGGAGCGTTTTACTATCGGTTATTAATCAAAAATGACATAAATAAGTGACAGAAAGCCTTGTTTTAAGACTTCCTGCCACTTGTTTGTCGGATAGGAGTAAATAAATTAAGTTTTAATTTTATGCTTGAGGCGGGATATTACCGTGTTTAAGCACTTTTGCATCGATGTAAAAAACAATTTCCTCTACGATATTGCTGCAATGGTCGCCAATGCGTTCCAATTTGCGGATCAGCAACATTAATTTCAATCCACATCGAATTGAATCAGGATTGGCTTGCATGTGTTTTGCCAAAATGCCGGTAGCATTATGATAGATTGTATCAATTTTGTCGTCCATTGCCAATATTTTCCCCGAAATTTTAGTGTTTTCCGTTTCAAGAGCTGAAAAACTTTCAGAAAACATGAAGATGATTGTATCAAACATTTCCTCTAATTGTAATTCTCCCGCAAGCGAAGAATTAACGTCCTTACAATCATTATCTATTACATGTCGTGCTATTCCTTCAGCAAAATCGCCGATACGTTCCAATGTATTACTGATTTTTATCAGAGACAGCACTAATCTTAGATCGATGGCTACGGGGTTAAATAAAGCGATATAATTTTCACAGTCGCTATCGATTTTCAATTCAAAAGCATCAACCCTTTTTTCCCGGCTGATAATTTCTCTTGCCAAATCCAGGTCATTACTTAAAAATGCCTGTTTTGCTTTTTCAACTTGTGAAATGACTAATTTCCACATTTGGCTAACCTCATCTTTGAGTGATAGCAATTCTTTTTCTATGGGTTTGATGTGTTTCATTTTAACCGAATCTTCCTGTTATATAATTCTGTGTTTCTTTTTTCTCGGGATTCAAAAATATTTTTTTTGTATCATTGTATTCCACTAATTCGCCAAGCATGAAAAAGCCTGTTTTGTCGCTGATACGTCCTGCTTGTTGCATGTTGTGGGTAACAATGACAATCGTATAGTCTTTTTTTAACTCAAAAATCAATTCTTCAATTTTTGCAGTGGAAATAGGGTCTAAAGCGGAAGCGGGTTCATCCATTAACAAAATAGACGGAGAAATCGCTAATGCACGGGCAATGCACAGGCGTTGTTGCTGCCCGCCGGATAGCTCGAAGGCTGACTTTTTCAATTTGTCTTTTACTTCGTCCCATAAAGCCGCCTGTTGAAGGCTTTTTTCAACTGTATCCGAAATGAGTTGTTTGTTATTTACTCCATTTACACGAAGACCGTAAGCCACATTTTCAAAAATAGATTTAGGAAAAGGATTTGGTTTTTGAAAAACCATTCCGACTTGTTTTCTCAACTGGTCGACTTTGACAGATTTGTCATATATATTTTTTCCTTCAATAAGACATTCTCCTGTCAACCGGGTATTATCTATCAAATCATTCATCCGGTTAAAAAGTCTCAGGAACGTTGATTTTCCACATCCCGAAGGGCCAATAAAAGCAGTAACTGTATTGGACTCTATTTGCATATTGATATCTTTCAACGCATGGAATTCACCGTAGTAAAAATTGATATTTTTTGCTTCTAACATTTTTATTTCAATTGATAATTGACAGTTGATAATTGACAATTAAAGATGGAAGTTCTTCATTCTCAAATTTCAATTATTTTTTAAGTTTTCGCTGGATAAAAGTAGCCAGCATATTCATTATAAATACAATAGTTATCAACACTAATGCTGTACCATAGGCAATCGGACGGGATGCTTCGATATTGGTCCCGCTGGTCGCAATTACATACAAATGATAGGGTAGCGCCATTACCTGATCAAAAATACTGGTTGGCAATTTCGGCAGGAAATAAGCAGCGGCGGTAAAAAGGATAGGCGCCGTTTCGCCGGATACACGACCGATTGATAATATTAGCCCGGTAATAATATTGGGATAAGCCGATGGCAATATCACCCGCTGAATGGTCTGTAATTTAGTTGCTCCCAACGCTACGCTTCCCGAGCGATAAGAATCGGGAACAGACTTCAAAGCCTCTTCAGTGGTACGTATGATAATAGGTAATACCAATAAACCCAAAGTTAATGAGCCGGCTAAAATAGAATCGCCGAATCCTAATGTGTTGACAAACAAAGACATCCCGAACAATCCGAAAACAATGGACGGAATTCCGCTTAAGTTATTGGTTACAATCCGTATGACTTTTACTGCCCAGTTGTTGGCTGTATATTCATTGATATATATTCCGGCCATCATTCCCAAGGGGAAAGCAAAGATCATACTTCCGGCTACTAAACATAAAGTTCCTACAATGGCCGGGAATATGCCACCCGAAGTCATCCCGTCTGTTGGAGCCTTTGTAAGGAAATCCCAACTGATGACACCAATTCCATTGTAGATGATAAATCCTTGTATCCAGACTAAAATCCCGATTACCACTATCCCCAAAAGCTTGATAACGGTAAATGCTATTTTTTGATTGAGTTCTTTCGTCATGGTTATATCCCTTTATTTTGTTGCTTTTTCGATACTATCTCGGCAAATATACTCATTACCAAAGTAATGAAAAACAGGATACAACCTAATAAAAACAACGCTTTGTAATGTGTCCCTCCATTTGGTGCCTCTCCCAATTCTGCCGCGATAGTCGCCGGAATTGTTCGCACAGGCTCAAATAAAGAGTGAGGTATTACAGCGGCATTTCCTGTTACCATAAGCACAGCCATGGTTTCGCCGATCGCCCTTCCGATGCCTAATATGACCGCTGCCGAAATTCCGGACGAAGCGTACGGGATAACGACTTTGTAAATGGTTTGCCATTGATTAGCACCTAATGAGAGGCTGGCTTCCCGCATGGCATTGGGTGTATTACGCATCGAATCTTCCGCAACAGTGATGATTGTCGGTAAAGCCATAATCGCGAGGACAAGACTACCTGCAAATGCAGTTTCTCCAACAGGCAGATTAAATACTTTTTGAATAAGAGGAACTAAAACGATCAAACCGAAAAAACCATATACCACAGACGGAATCCCCGCTAAAAGCTCAATAGCCGGTTTCATTAGTTTCCGGACGCGTTCGGTAGAAAGTTCCGACATGTAAATGGCGACACCCAACCCCAGGGGTAATGCGATAAGAATGGCGAATAAACTTACCCAGAGTGTTCCTGAAATTAAGGGAAGCGCTCCGAATTGTGCTGATGGAGTTGAAGTTGGCATCCATTCTTTTCCTCCAAAAAAATCATTGAACGAAATGGTTCCTGTCGACAAAAATTTCAATTTCCCCGCATCATTCAATACATATTTCTCGGGAATAAAAGCGATGATTGATTGGTCCCGTTCGATTTCTTCAGCCAATTTTTCGGGTAACAGACTGTAATCTTCGCCGAGTTCTTCGTCTGAATAAATATTAAATATCTCATCGAAACGAAAAGGTTTTATTTCCAGGTCTTTACCTCCGACCTCTTTCCAGTTGGTTATCTCGTAATCAAATATTTCCTTGATCTGATAAGAGGTAAGTTTATCCACAGAATTCGAGGGATTGAGGCAAAGTGTATAACCGTTTTCTACAACAGGATTGCTGAAGATACCCAATCCTTCTTTGAACAGAAATATGGTTATCAGCAGAATAACAATAATACTGAAGCTTCCGCTGAACTTTAACAGACCCTCGACGAGTTTCTCTACCAATTTCATTGTTAATTTTATATTACTTAATTAGTTAAGTGTTATATAACCTATTTCCGAAACAATTTTTTGTCCTGCGGGAGAAAGCACATAGTCGATGAAAGGCTTTACAGTTTTCTCTGACTTGGCTTCGTAGTAGTAATACAATGGACGAACAATGGGATATGTTTTGTTTTTGGCATTTTCTATGGATGCTTCCACATAGTTTTTTCCTTCATCGTACGAAACATTGACTTCTTTTACCAAATTATTGGCATATGCCAATCCGATGTAACCGATAGCGCCTTTCGTCTGACTGACAGACTGAACAATCGCTCCGGTAGCAGGCATACTCAAAATACCGGCTAAATAGTTTTTGTTTTTCAATACACTTTCTTTGAAGAATTCATACGTACCGGATGATGTTTCACGGGAATAAGGAATGATTTTTTCGTCAGTGCCACCTAACTCTTTCCAGTTTTTGATTTTACCGGTAAAGATACCTTCTAATTGTTCGCGGGTTAGTTTATCCACCTTGTTGGACGGGTGTACAATAATCGCCAATGCATCATAAGCGACAATCACTTCTTTCGCGGTTTTCCCGCCTTCCTGCAGTTTTCCCTTTTCGTCGAATTTGATTTTTCTTGAAGATTGGGCAATGTCTGTAGTACCTTCGATCAAGGCTGCAATTCCAACACCACTGCCACCGCCGGTTACTGTAACATTTGCTGTAGGGTTCGCATTTAAATAACTTTCAGCTTCTTTTTGAGAAAGAGGTAAAACCGTATCCGAACCTTTGATTTTTTGAGCGTATGTTGCTACAGATGCACATGCTAACAGAGCAAGGCTAAAAATAATCTTCTTCATAATTTTCATTTTTAAATTGTTCATTTTTATTTTTACTTAGAACTTATACTGTAAGCGCAAGGTGAAAACATTTCTTTTTAAATCGTCTACTACATAGGTTTTTTCGCCATTTGTTTTGCTGTTAAACGTGTACGAAAGATCTGATTTTTCGTAATCATTGATTTCATAATAGGCTGTCAGACGAAAGTTATTGTTGACTCTCCACAAAGCGCCAAATCCAACTGTATTTTGGGTTAAGTCGGCAAATCCCGTTTTATATTGGTCCTGACCAACTTCTTTTCCGATTTCATTTCCTTTCACTTTCGTGTTAGGGTCATACCAATCGTATTTTAATACCGCTGTAAGGGGGAGTTTTCCAAGGTCTTGCGTAAGCATAACGTATCCCCCGCTGAAATTGCGGATATAGGTATCGTTGGCAACAAGGTTCGGATTTATTTCCCGGATTACCGTTCCCAAAACTCCGGTGTTCGGACTCTTGGTTGAAGCTTTTGACCCCGGCTGTTGTCCGAATAAATATTCTGCGTGTATTTTAGTCATTCCGGCTTTAGTGATTAGATTAAACTGGCCATCGATTCCAAAATATTCTCTTTTCGCATATTTCCTGAAATTACCGGCTGAGTCGCTATTCAATACAAAAGCATCGTCCTCCATTGTGTAGACATTTTTACTGAATTGCATCGCTCCACCGTTATAATACGAAACGCCGATTCCATACTTAGCATGCGATCCGATGTTGTTTGTAGCATAAAGGTGTCCGATAAAGTCCAGGCGGTTATCCATTTCCGGTTTGATTCCGTTTCCGGCAAAAATGCCTATATCCAAATGGAGAAAATTAAGCGGGGAAGTTTTAGCCGGTTGTAAAAAAATGGCAGTACCTAAATCACGTTCATTAGGGAATAACATCTGAAAAATAGTGGCACGTTCCGGTGATTCGCGGCGAGAAGAAGAATAACTGATTTCATAACCAAATGTGCGGTCAAAAATACCGGAGCGTAGGCTGCTTGTTTGAAACCAAGGATCTTTAAGGTTCAGGTAAGCGTCTTTTACACCCACTCCATTCTCCGTTATATCAAGCTGAAAGACTCCGGAAGCAATACCTTCTTCGTAAGCAAATTTAATACGACCGCGACGAATTCCGAACCGGCTGTAATTTGCATCCAGATTTTCATTCGCGCCACCCACTTTCATGTTTGTACTCAATTCTGCGTTTTCCTGAGCAATCTGATATTGTGTCTGGATATATCCTGAGACTTTCAATTTTTGCAACGTTTTCATTGCACTTTCAAGAATCTGAGTTCTTTGTTCAAGCTGCTCCACCTCTGTCATCTCCGCTTCCTGAGCTTTCAATCCTCCTGCATTTGCCCAACAAAAAAAGCATAAAGCGATAACTTGTAATTTGATTTTCATAAATTATTTTCATAAATATTTGCTGCAAAGATAGGTCGGTGATGTTACAAAATTTTTAATTTGATGTTACAAAAATGTTAAGCATTCGGGAACAGTATTAGGAATAAGAAATACCACATTATGTATTGAAAAAAATATATACACCTCATTTACCTGATAGCCGAGGCTTCAGGTGAGAGCAGAATATTGGTTTTGTTGTAACATTAAAAGTAGGTTATGAAAATATATTCAGTATTATCTTTAATGATGATTATTAATATTCATTTGGCATGGTGCCTAATTGAGCTGCGGTAAACACAGGTCCGTCTTTACAAACATAGGTTTTGCCGACATTACAACGGCCGCATTTACCAAAGCCGCATTTCATGCGGTTTTCGAGGGTTGTAAAAATATTCTCATCGGTGAAGCCGAGTTGTTTTAGCACAGGAAGTGTATTTTTAATCATAATCGGAGGACCGCACACAATTGCTATTGTATTTTCGGCTGATGGCGCTATTTCCGACACGATCGTTGGTACAAATCCTACCTTACCTTTCCAGTCGGGCGTACTGCCACCCGGGTCAACGGTCAGGTGAAGGTTCACATTGGGGCGTTCTTCCCATTCTTTCAATTCGTGTTTGTATACTAAATCGGCCACAGTGCGTGCGCCATAAAAAATAGCTATATCTTTGTAATCGGCACGATTGTCGAGGCATGCCCAAATTACGCTACGCATAGGTGGCAAAGCAATACCTCCGGCAATAAACACAAGGTTTTTGCCTTTCCATTCATCAATAGGAAAAGTGTTGCCGTAAGGACCGCGAAAGCCGACAATAGCGCCTTCTTCCAAATTTGCCAATGCAGTAGTCACGCGTCCTGCTTCACGGAATGTACACTCTACATAGCCTTTGCGCGTGTGTGACGAAGCAATACAGAATGTTGATTCGCCTTCACCGAACACTGAATATTCGGCAAATTGTCCGGTGCGGAATGTGAATTTTTCGGTATCTTCGTGGTTTATAAATTCCAAACGGAATGTATGGACACCGGGCGCTTCTTCAGTTATTTTTGCCAAGCGCATTTTATAGGGCAAATATATATTCTTTTCTTCCATCATCTCATTTTGTAATTTGATTTAAACTTTCTGCTATATTCATATCTACGGGGCAGTGGCGTGAACAACGACCACAACCAATACAACCGAGTACATTCAGGCGTTCCGGCATGTACGAAAATTTATGCATCAACCGTTGACGCCAACGGGCGCCTTGTGTTTCGCGTGGATTATGTCCCGATGTATGCAGCGTGAAAAGTTTTGCACTGCACGAGTCCCATAACCGCATACGTTGTCCTTTACTTCCTTTGGTTTCATCCTGAATGTCGAAACAGGCACAAACAGGGCACACATAAGCACAAGCGGCACACCCGATGCAGCGCATAGCATATTCGTCAAAAATATGGGTATCGAAAGATGCATTCATCCGTTCTGTCAGGTTTTTATTGTCAAATCGTTTAGGAACATTAGCCAGATATTTTTCTTTGTTAGTGGCCTCGCCATTTTCAAATAAATCAGGAGCAAGGTTAACAATGGCTTCGCCTTTGGCTGTAAGAATCTCAACCATATAGTCGCCATTTTCCTTTTGAGTCAACAAGAGATCGTTTCCCTTCGTGCTACCGGGATTACCACCCAATGAGGTACAGAAGCAATAATCGTCGGCTTTTGTACATGAAAGCCCTACAAATATGGTACGTTCCAGACGACGGGCAAAAATCGGGTCTCCCGGTTCCCAGTTAAAAATAGCGGCAAGGCCTTCCATTCCGGCTACATCGCACGGGCGAATACCCCATACAATTTTATCGGGAATAGCATCCAAATCGAAATCTTTTATATCTACCTCATCTTTACTTTTGGTATAAGTAAGGAGTTTTTCAATACGGGGAAATACAATAGATTTTGCCGACATATCAGGAATAATAAAGTCTTTGGCAATGTCGGTAGCCATTTTGATGCGTTGATAACCTACGCGTTTGCCCTGTTGTACCGGGGCATAAATATGCTGTTTCCCTTCGGCTAATAATTTTTCTATCAGTTTGTCATAGTTATCTGCCCGAAGGATTTTAATTTGCGTACTCATACTTATTTAATAAACTTTTCTTTATCGTTTGGCTGGAAAGTGGCCATGGCGCAGCCTTCATCGCGACGCGTACCTGTAACCATACCATATACTTCTTTTATTTCTTCGGATAGCCGTATCGGCAACAAGTGAATCGGAATATTGACCGGACAAACATTGGCGCACTGCCCGCAAGCAATGCAGCGTCCCGATAGGTGCATAGCGCGCATCAAATGCCATTCCAAATTACCATGCGTGTTAGCTGCTACAGGAATCCATTGTGGCTGATTGTTTTCGACCGTGCATTGGGTACAATAACACAGAGGGCAAGCCTGCCGGCAAGCATAACACTTGATACAACTTTCCATTTCGTTTTTCCAAAACGCCCAACGTTCCGGGGCATTCATAGCTCGCAGTTTATCCAGCAATGTCTGGTCTTCGGCACTGAGTTTGTGTTCCAGTGTAGCAAGAAAACTTTCAATTTCATCGAATGAACGGAACTCGGTTACGTCATCATTATCTTTCATATACAATGCGATTACCTCACCATCTGTCAATTGATTTTCGGCAGCTAAGCGGATAATTCCACGTAGTGTACTAATATTTGCCACAATGGCGGGTTTCCCTAAAGTTCTAATTTCTTTTTTGTATAAATACGTTGCTAAGTTTTGCGTACAACGAATGTCGAACAACAAGTCCGACACTTCACCGGTGGTACGGGCAAAGGTTGGCCGCACACGTCCGTTCGAACCTTCAGCATATCCTATAATGCATTGAATATCGCCTGATTGCAGTAACTGTGTTGCTATTTCTTTTAATTTGCTCATAGGGCTTCCTCCTTTTCTATCCACGTTTCGTTGGAGATTTTTTTGTATTTATCGTAAGGTCCCATTTGTTTTATTTTATCTGCAGTGGTGTTCACGATTTCCGCCCATTTGGCGCCTTCGGCGGCTGATACCCACGAAAAGGTAATGCGGTCTATTTCAATGCCCATAAAATCAAGCAAAGTGCGAAATATTGTCCAACGACGACGGGCATGGAAATTACCTGATGTGTAGTGGCAATCATTCGGATGGCAGCCCGATAAAATGACACCATCAGCCCCATTTGAAAAGGCTTTCATCAACAACATAAAATCAATACGTCCCGTACACGGAAAACGGATAATTTTTACATTAGGAGAATACTTGATACGACTGGTCCCGGTCAGGTCTGCACCTGCATATGTACACCAATTACATACAAAGGCTACTATTTTTGGTTCAAATTCTTCTGGCATAATTCTTTTTGTTTCGTTTATAAGGTTTTTAATACTCGGCCTAAGCATTCAATAGAGCTAAAACTTCTTCGTACACTTGCTTATTCGAATAACCTTCAAGGTCGATGGATTTCGATTTACAGAAAGCAACACAAGTTCCACAGCCTTGACACAAACCCGGGTTGATGGCCGCAATGGTTTTTATTACATTGCCGTTGCGGTCTTTTATTTCTTCTTTGCCGATAGCCTGGTACGGACATACTTGTACACACATATTACAACCCATACAGGTTGAGAAAATGGGTGCAGGCATACGGTTAACCTTTGCTACTATTGGTTCGCGAGTGAGTTCATTGTTCGAGAATAGTCCGATAACCTTTGCAGCTGCACCTGATGCGGCGGCTACTGACTCGGGAATATCTTTTGGCGCCTGACATGCTCCGGCGAGAAAAATCCCTGCCGTATTGGTTTCCACGGGTTTTAATTTCGGGTGTGCTTCAGCAAAGAATTTGTAAGTATCGTACGATACGTGCAGCTTTTGAGCCAATTCCTCCGAACCTTCGGATGATACGGCAGCGCTTGCCAACACGACCATGTCGGCTTCAATTTCCACAGGGCGCCCATTCATCAATGTATCAGCACCACGCACAATAAGTTTACCGTTTTTTTCGTAAATATTCGATACACGTCCACGAATATATTTTGCACCATCCTCTTCTATTGCACGGCGTGTAAACTCGTCATAATTTTTGCCTGCCGCGCGAATATCCATATAGAATACATACGGTGTGCCGCGATGTACTTTATGTTTATACAAAATAGCATGTTTGGCGGTGTACATGCAGCAAATTTTTGAGCAATACGGAATGCCTTTGGCTGCATCGCGTGAACCTGCACAAGCCACAAACACCACTTTCTCGGGCACTTTTCCATCAGACGGACGACGAATTTCGCCTTGTGTGGGACCTGAAGCTGAAGCTAAACGCTCGAACTGTAAGCCATTGATTACATCTTTGTATTTTCCATAACCATATTCGGGGAAAAAGTCAGTTTTTTTTACTTCAAAACCAGTAGCCAAGACCAATGCTCCGGCTTTTACTTCGATGATTTCATCCTGTTGTTCGTAGTTGATAGCGCCTGTAGGACAAATTTTTTGGCATACGCCGCATTTACCGGTTTTAAAATAGGTACAATTTTTACGGTCAATCACCGGCTTATTCGGAACAGCTTGCGGGAATGGTACATAAATAGCCGTACGGTTGGCCAAGCCCTGTTCGAATTCGCTCGGAATTTTTTTCGATGGACATTTGGTGGTACATAAACCACAACCGGTACATATTTTTTCATCTACCGATTTGGCTTTTTTGCGGATGCGCACGTTGAAGTTACCGATAAATCCGTCAAGGCTTTCTATTTCGGAACATGTATGTAGCGTGATGTTAGGGTGTTGTGCTACTTCTACCATGCGTGGCGTAAGAATACATTGCGAACAGTCGAGTGTTGGGAAAGTTTCGGACAATTGCGACATGTGGCCTCCGATGGATGGCTCACGTTCGATTAATATTACTTTTTGTCCGGCATTTGCAATATCAAGCGAAGCCTGAATACCTGTTACTCCGCCACCAATTACCACGGCTGTTTTATTTACCGGCACTTTGATCGCTTCGAGTGGATGGTTATTTTTCACTTTTTCCACCAACGTGCGCACGACATCGATGGCCTTCTGTGTAGTGGCTTCGCCTTTTTCGTGCACCCACGAACAGTGTTCGCGGATAGTGGCCATTTCGCAAAGATAAGGGTTTAAGCCTGCTTCAGCACAGGCTTTGCGAAATGTCGGCTCGTGCATACGTGGCGAGCAGGCGGATACTACTACGCCGGTCAATCCATATTCCTTAATAGCATCTTTAATTTTAGTTTGCCCCGGATCGGAACACATGTATTTATAATCGGTGGAATATGATACTCCCTGTATGCTGCCTATTTGTTCGGCAACTTTCACGCAATCGACCGTAGCTGAAATATTTTCGCCGCAATGGCAAATAAAAACGCCTATTCGTGCCATAATTTTTTGAGTAAAACAGATTTTAGAAGACTAGTAAACTGGAAATTGATGCTTTCTTGCCGATTAATCAGGTTTTTATATGTTATCATAGGGTGTTTAGTATGAGTAAATTGGGGTTGGTGTGTTCATTATTTTTTAATTTGTTAGCATCAACTTTTACCAAATGGCGTTGTATTCCGACTTCTTTTTCACTTAAACCGATAGCTAAACCAATGGCTTGTGTAAGATATAAAACCGGGATATTTGATTTTTTACCTAAAAATTTATCAATTACTGAGCGGCGCATATCTAAGTTGGCATGGCACATGGGGCACGCCACGATGATCGCTTCGGCATCACGATCAGTCGCTTCTTTCACAATTCTGCCCGATAATTTAGCTACCAAATCAGTACGACTAACCGACAAACCGGCGCCACAACATTCTGTTTTAAACGGCCAATCAATTGTTTCGGAGCCAAGGATATGCATCACATTGTCCATGCTCTGCGGATCTTCCACACGATCGAACTGTAACACTTCGTGCGGACGCACCAAAAGGCAACCGTAATAACATGCCGTTTTTTTTTCGAACGGATATCTCAGTTTGTTTGGTAATTCGGATAAAATATATTCTTGAATAAATTCTATTATATTCAATATGCGGATTGGGTTATGTAACGGCATATCCATTGCTTTTTCCACTTGTGTTTTGAGCCCGGGATTGGCAAATAATTCGTGTTGTGTCACAATCAGCCGGTTAGAGCAAGCGGCGCAAGGTACTAATATCTCTTTCATTCCGGCTTTTTCCGCCAAAGCCAGAATTCGTGCAGGTAACGTCATCGAAAGTACCTTATTAAGGTTGTGCGCAGCCGTAGCGCCGCAACAGTTCCAATCGGGCACTTGTTGTAGTTCGATACCAAGAGCTTTGGTCAAAGCGATTACTGATTCGGAATATTCACGCGCTGTTCCTTCCAATGAGCAGCCGGGGTAGAATCCTATTGTCATATTACTTGAAAATTGAAAATGGAAAGTTGATTCCACATTGTTTAAAAATTCGATTCATATTCTTTTTCCCTTTTATCCTTTCAGGAAAAATAGATAGCTTACCTTTGAGAAACATTTTGGGTGCTATCATTAAATCCTGTAAAAATTTCTTGCTTCGAAACTTGTAATCAACCACCAAACCTACTTCGTATGAACGTCCTGTAAGCTGAATCATATCTAAAAACGAATGGTGAAAGGGAATGATATTTTTAGCTGCAACTTTGCTCTGCAAGCCTTTTGCTATAGATTGCTGGCGAAGGAAATCCATTACCTTCGGAATATCGACTGACATGGGACAACGTGAAATGCACATCTCGCACGAAGCACATAGCCAAATGGCTTGAGATTGCAGTAAGTCTTTGTCCAGTTTGTCATCTTCGTTTTGTAAGATACGCATCACCATACTCGAAGTGTAATCCATATCATTAGCCAACGGACAACCGGCAGAACACTTGCCGCATTGATAGCAACAGGCGCTATTGACACCGGTTTGCCGTACCACTTGCGAAGCCAAAGAATGATTGGCATGGGTGTTACTATGCAACATATTATTTGTAATAAGATTAATGATAAATACAATGAAGACTTTACCGGATATAATCTATAACCGGTAAAAGGAAAAGTTGTAAAATAGAGATAAAGCTAAACCTGAAGGATACGAATATAGTTTAAGAGGGTTCGTCCCCAAAGCGAGGATGTCTCGTATAACGAAATAGTTTGGTTTATTTTTGAATGGGAATAACTTAAAATACTCGTATTAAAATATACAACCTGTTGTAATAAGCGTTGTTGTTGGCTTTTAGCACGACTCGTTCCATTTGGTTTATTAACATTGAGGAGAGTTGCTTCATTATTAAAATTATTGGTAATAATGCTAAGAGAAAAGAGCGTATTATCGTTATCTTGCATTAACGCGGAAAGGTAAACTTTACTTTTCTCAGTTTCTGATAAATCATACGCATTCTTGTGTCCAAGCAAACAAGTTGCCACACAAATACATAAAGCAATGATTCCGATAATTTTTTTCATTATTACTCAATAGTGAGGTCACAAATGTAGTATTATTTTTTTGCTGGGCAATGCTTGTAGTAAATTTTCTTTGGTTCGTTTACTTTTTTTAGAAAAGAAGCATATAAGATGTTGATTTTAAGATTATTTAAGATTATTTTGCCGACCTGCGGGAGGCTACGGTTTTTGAATAGTGGTGAAAATTCAGATCGCTATTTAATTGTATAATCTATGTGAAAAAATAATTCGTGTAAAAAATATCAGTATCTTTGCCGGCGAACAATACAAAATCATAATCTGTATGAAGCGAGTATGGTGATGTATCAAAATAATTTTTGTACGTATGAAAAGGAATATTTTTTTAGTGATCATTGGTATCTTGTTATGCTCATCTGCATTCGGGCAGTCGTCATATAAAACGAATTTTAATACGGCTTTAAATGTGAGGAATATGACAAAAGCCGAGGAAATTCTTAAAGCTTGGGATTATGCGGATGCGAATGATCCGGAATTATATGTTTCTTATTTTAATTTCTATACGGTCAAGAGTATGGACGCGGGTTTTTTAAGCGCTACCGGTTATGACGAAAAATATGTTCAAAAAGCATTGGAATATATTACTGAAGGAATTGATCGTTTTCCGACACGGTTTGACATGCGCGTTGCGAAAATATATATGCTTGGCCAACTTAAGGACTATCCGGCTTATGCATCCGAAGCGGTAAGGCTGATAAGTTATTCCGACAAAATTAAAAATGGCTGGAAGGGAGAAGATTTTTCGTTAGTGGAAAAGCCGGATGAAATGTTTAACGAAGCTATATTGGATTGTCAGGAATTTTTGTTTTCAAAAGAAGATCCTTCCCTTTATAAATATATGATTCAAATTTCGGAGGAAATGTTGAAATACTATCCTAAGGATGTACAAAGCCGGCTAAGTTTATCAACTGTATATATCGCGCAGAGAGAATATGATAAATCACTTGAAGTTCTTTTGAAGGCGAACGATATTGATCCCCGAAATTCAATACTTTTGTATAATATCGCGTATGTATATAATTTGAAAGATGATAAAGTGAATGCGAAGAAGTATTATGAGCTTACTATAAAGTACATCAAGGAGAAAGAAGAAAAACTTAAAGAAGCTGCCGAAAAACGGTTGGAAGCACTGAAATAACAATTATGTCCGGACAATATATACCTACGGAACTCGGTACTGAAAAGATAAGTAAGTTACTGAGACAATATGCTATACCTGCCATTATCGCGATGACGGCGTCTTCGTTGTATAATATGGTGGATAGTATTTTTATCGGGCATGGAGTGGGGCCTCTTGCTATATCAGGACTCGCGATTACATTCCCATTTATGAATATTGCCGCGGCATTTGGAACGTTGGTGGGCATAGGCGCGAGTACGCTTGTTTCTGTTAAGCTTGGTCAGAAAGATTATTCTACTGCGCAGAAGGTTTTAGGAAATGTATTTATTCTCACAATGATCATAGGGATTCTTTTTTCTATTGTATCACTCCTATTCCTTGATCCTATTTTGTATTTCTTCGGAGCGAGCGAAAATACAATTTCTTATGCCCGTGAGTATATGGTCATTATATTGCTTGGAAATGTAATTACCCATCTTTATTTCGGTCTTAATAATGTACTGCGTTCATCGGGCCATCCAAAGAAGGCGATGATGCTTACTATTACGACTGTGGTTCTCAATACGATTCTCGACCCTATTTTTATTTTTGGTTTTGGATGGGGAATAAAGGGAGCTGCGATTGCTACGGTTCTGGCACAGCTTGTTTCTCTTGTATGGCAGATTTATATTTTCAGTAATAAGAATGAATTATTGCATCTTCGGAAGGGTATTTTTAAGCTTGAATCCCGCATTGTTAAGGACATGTTAGCGATTGGTTTGTCTCCGTTTCTTATGAATGTCGCGTCATGTTTTATAGTTATTCTCATCAATAACGGACTGAAAACATATAGTGGCGATTTAGCAATCGGAGCATTCGGAATTGTAAACCGGTTTTCGTTTATGTTTGTAATGATTGTGATGGGGCTTAATCAGGGAATGCAGCCTATTGCCGGTTACAATTACGGGGCAGGGCTTGCTTCACGGGTGCAGGAAGTTCTTCGGTTGACCATCATATTTGCTACGATAATTACTACTACAGCCTTTTTGATAGGGGAGTTTTTCCCCGAGTTGGTAGCCCGCGTTTTTACTAAGGATGAGGAACTGATCGCTTTATCGGTTTACGGATTGCGTATAACGGTTGTATTTTATCCGTTGATTGGCGCGCAGATTGTAATCGCTACTTTTTTTCAGAGTATAGGTATGGCAGGCAAAGCCATTTTTTTGTCATTGACGAGACAGGTTCTGATTCTGATACCTTGTCTTATTATACTCCCGAAATTTTTCGGCGTAACAGGGGTTTGGGCCAGTATGCCGATATCGGATTTCGCGGCATCGGTCATTTCGACTGTTATGATTCTTTATCAGATAAAAAAATTTAAATCCGAACAGATATGATTATCACTATTGGAAGACAATTAGGAAGCGGAGGCCGCGAAATTGGCAAGAAATTGTCTGAGGCTATGAAGATAGCTTATTATGACAAGGAAATACTGGAAATTACCGCTAAAGAGAGCGGATTGAGTCAGAAACTTTTTGAGCAGGCTGATGAACGTACACAAAAAGGACTCCCTCCAGGCCTTTTCGGTATGCGTTTTCCTTTTTTGGGAGATGGCATGATTGGCTACGGAGGATTATCAAATGAAATGCTTTTCCAGATACAGAGCGATGTAATTCGTGATCTTGCGGAAAAACAGTCGTGTGTATTTATAGGCCGTTGTGCCGATTATATCTTACGTGAAAGAAAAGATTGCTTACGTGTTTTTATTTGTGCTAATGACGAAGATCGTGTGAGACAAATTATCAATTACAGTGAAGATAAAGGAATTTCGGTGGAAAAAGCCCGCGATCTGATGGAGCATGTAGATAAGAGGCGCGCTACATATTATAACTACTATTCCAATAAAACATGGGGCGTTGCTTCAAGTTATGATGTTTGCCTGAATTCATCCATTTTCGGTGTTGACGGAGTCGTCTCTTTACTAAAAGGAATGACAGAGAGAATTTGATTTTTTCAGTGTAGAAAAATGACCGGCTAAAACGACTTGGTATGTCCATATTCGCATACGTCTTAATCTTGTTGACAGCCATTTTGCTGTCGAATTTTATTCACCGATTTATCCCGGCGGTTTCGGTACCTATTATACAAATCGCGATGGGGGCACTTGTTACCTTGATCCCATTGGAATTTCAGCTGGAATTGGAACCCAGCCTGTTTTTTGTCTTGTTTGTAGCGCCAATCATATTCTACAATAGTATGTTGTCCGACAAAAAAACGATGTGGACACAACGGAAACCTATTTTGAATATGGGAATTTTGCAAGTGTTTGCCACAGTGGCCATTGTGGGTTACTGTGTACATTTGCTAATACCCACCATTCCCTTAGCGGTTTCCTTTGCCTTGATAGGAGCTTTAGGGCCTACTGATGATGTGGCTGTGGCTTCGGTAAGTAAGCGGGTGAATGTTCCACCAAAAATTATGCGTATTCTTGAAGGTGAATCTATTATGAATGATGCTTCCGGTATTGTCAGTTTCCAGTTTGCATTGGCAGCCGTACTTACCGGTACTTTTTCCATCGTAGAGGCTACCGGACGTTTTTTTGTAGTGGCTTTGGGTGGTATTGCCGTGGGCTTGTTGTTCTCCTGGATCAAATACGGGTTTGTGAGATGGATCCGTTCGTTAGGAATAGAAAATGCCACCCTGTATGTACTGAGAGAAATACTTACGCCTTTTGCCATTTACTTAGTTGCCGAGGCGTTAGGCGTTAGCGGAATATTGGCTGTGTTTGCAGCGGGTATAGCCCATTCATTTAAACGAGAGAGATTTAACCCTTCGACGGCCAATCTGCATGTCGCGGCCGACAGTATCTGGACTGTATTGTCATTTACGCTCGAAGGATTGGTGTTTTTGATATTAGGCACACAATTGCCAAAAATCCTGAAGACTGTTACTCAAAACACTTATTCAATAAGCATAGCCGAAATCGTGCTTTATGTGTTTTTCATTGTCTTTTTACTTTTGTTGATTCGTTTTGTATGGTCGGTAATAACGATCCGTCCTAAAATATATGCCGACTCTGAACATCCCGTAAGCCGTTGGCGGGCAGGCGTTATTTTCAGTCTTTCGGGTGCGCGCGGCGCCGTTACCCTGGCAAGTGTTCTGTCTATTCCCTTGCTGCTGAGTGATGGTAGCGCTTTTCCTGAGCGCAATCTGCTTATCCTCTTATCAAGTGGTGTAATCCTTGTTTCGCTGGCTGTCACTAATTTTATTTTGCCTTTGTGTGTGGAAAAAAGAGCTAAAACTACTGACAACAGAGCCGACAACGAAGCTTGTATTGAAATTTTGCGTAAGGTCATGGCTGAACTGAAAAGTCAGTCAACACCCGAAAATGTGGCGGCTATCAGCATTATTACGGCCACATACCTGAACCGTATTATGGAGTTGCAGCACCAAAGTTCGTACCGCCCTGACCGAAAAGCTGAGCGGCGTTTAAAAATGAAAGTATATCATTGGGAAAAGGAAAATGTGGCTCGCCTGCTCGAACGCGGCGAGGTGGATGAGAAGGTAGCATCGCGCTATTTGGAGGCTATCGAGGTACATTTACGAAAATTTTCACGAAACACAATCCGGCCGCTTAAATCGCTGAAGCGAGATATAAACATTTTCCGACTTATCCGCTACAACCGTCGCCCGAAAAAAAATGGTGAGGCGGGAAGGTCGCACGCCTGCTTCATGGAGCTTATCGAAACCAATAAACGCTATATTCTCGAAAAGTTGAAAGAATTGGAGAATACGAGCGATAATCCGGTTGTCCGGAATATGATTATCAGTTACGAATTTTCGCTATCGCTACAGCAACGGAGAATAGGTCGCGAAAGAGCGGCACGCAACAGTGTTGCTGCCGATGATATTGCTGAAGTAGCTATGGGCGGTTTCCAAATAGAACGCGACAGTATCCAGACCATGTTCGAAGCTAATCGTATATCACGCGAAACCGCCCGGGAAATGCGGCATAACATTTCTTTGCTCGAAGTACAGTTGAAGCAGGATAGTTTTTAATTGTCAATTTCTATAAGATTAAATTTTGAGTTGAATTTTAGTTCGAGGCTGTTGTTCAATTTTACTTCGTATTCGCGTTTTTCACGATCTATTTCCACGATTTTCATCTCCTTGTAATTTGTGGTGACATAGTTCCTGATCTGTTGCGGTATAATACTTTCGGGAACTTGTGTGAATTTACAATCTACATTTGTCCATTCGCCTTTGCTGTCGAATTCAGCCTTATTGCCGTCGGTAAAGACTACTTCATAACTTTTGTCAAAAAAATCCGTTTCCATTTTAGCGTAGGAAACTTTCGCTCCTGAAAAATAATTGGCGATAAATTGTTTGGCGGTAACCGGAAGTTGGTCTATTGTAATAGGTTTGTCATTATCGGCCAATGCTGTGCCGGCGGCCATTATGATGGCGGCGAGCGATAAAATAATTCGTTTCATGATTTTACTTGTTTTAAATTTGAATTCCGTTCGACTATTTCTCGCAATGGTATAATCAAAATAAATTTTGCTTCTGCTCATTGCTTAACGAAATAGTTCATGAAACAAAGTTCCGAAGTGAAACTGAAATGAAACTGAAATATAGCGAAAGGTGAGAGAAAAATCAGGGAAAGATAAGAGAAAAAACATGTTTCCCATTCAAAAAATGGTAGCGAATATCTATTTTATAAAGATTACAAATGGATTTGGTAAGCGCAAGACCCAATCCCGTTGAGCCTTCTTTTTTCGAAACTTGATAGAAACGCCTGAAAACAGCATCCGGATTTAATGCTTCACCGGTTCCGGTATTGGCAATGGAAATGCTTGCGTTGGTAATAGAAATGTCAATAGAACCATTGTCGTGATTGTGGAAAAAAGCGTTTTTCAACAGGTTGCCACATAGTACAGAAGCTAATGTTTCGTTCATCTCTATTTTCACCTGCTCTTCTTCGTGTAAAGACAGTGATATGTTTCGATTGACATAGACTTCCGAATAATCGTTTGCTAATTTTTTGATCAATTCGTTTATTGATATCTCCTTTTTATCAGGAAATTGGTTATTCTCAATTTTTGTCAGAAGTAGCAACGTTTTATTAAGTTTTACAGCGTGGTCGAGCGACTGCTTTGTTTTCGAGATCTCTTCCAGTTGATTTTCAGTCACTTGCGGATCTTCGGCAAGCATTTCCAAACGGTTGAGACAAATGGCTAAAGGTGTCTGTAACTCGTGCGAAGCATGTCCGATAAACGATTTCTGCTGTTCGTAAGTTTCGATATTCCGGCGTGCACTGCGGATAACAGCATCATTTAATTTTTGAAATTCGGTAGTTTTCGTATCAATATTAAGTTCGGTGAATTTCTTTTCCACGCTGAAACCGTCCAACCATTTCAATAATTTGTATAAAGGCTTGAAATTCTGTTGCAGTATAATCCAATTTAAGCCGATAATAACAATCAGTAATCCCAGATACAAAAAGATAATCCAATGTAAAATAGCTTCCTGCAAATCTGATTTTTCAATAGTGGGAATGGAAACCGTCAATTCGTAGTAGTTGTTTTCCAGATCGCTGAAAATAGTCTTGAGTATCCGGGCAGGTTCGGTCTCACCTTTCGATTGGATGTACACCATTTCGTCATGATAACGGATGGTAGGGTTTTGTGTTGCATATAAAGGTGTTACTTCCGCAATATGATAGCTGTTGTTCGTGCCGTTGTTTTCCGACGGCAAGGGTTCACCGGCCAAGGCACGGGTGATGATATATTCCGAGTAATCTTCGAGCGAATCATCGGTTTCGTCGTTGATTTCTTCCATAATAATGAAGTAAAACAACGTTGCCCATACTGTCATAATAGCAAGCAGGGCTATCGAAATACGCGAAGTTATGCGATAAACTAATTTCATATTTCTTCTGTCAATTTATAGCCGAACCCATATACGGCTTTGATTTCAATGCTTGCGCCCGCATCGTTGATTTTTTTTCGCAGGTTTTTAATCTGTGCATAAATGAAGTCGTAGTTATCTACCTGGTCGATATGGTCGCCCCAAACGGCTTCGGCCAATGTCGTTTTATCTACCAAACGGTTCGGCCGGGTGATGAAGTGATGTAAAATATCGTATTCCTTACGGTTCAGCTCGAGTGGTTGGCCGTCGACGAATACTTCAAATTTATCGGGAACAATCTTGACGTTGCCGCACTCAATGGCTGTTTCTCCCTGGTGGTGGTTACGGCGGATAAGGCTTTTGATACGGGCATTAAGTTCGGACAGGTGAAATGGCTTGGCCAAATAATCGTCAGCGCCCAATTCCAATCCCGCGACTTTATCATCTACGGAATCCTTTGCCGAAATGATGATGACATTTTCCTGTTTGTTTATTTTTCGAAGTTCTTGCAATAACGCAAGCCCATTGCCATCAGGTAACATAATGTCGAGCAAAATACAATCATAATCGTAAAGCGATATTTTTTCCATCGCTTCACTGAATTTCGCTGCAGTTTCCACTACATAACGTTCCTTTTCGAGGAAACGCTGCATAATTTCGCGCAATGACGGTTCGTCTTCGACAATCAGGATTTTCATTTTCGTTTTGTTTTTTCAAAGGTACAGACAAAAACTGAAAAGGAACTGAAAAGGCAAAAATGTTTATCTTGCATAATTCCAAATATGTATGACCTATCTACATATCCTCCAACGAAAGCCCTTTATATTCAGTAGAGAATTTTGGATATTTCGTTACGATATCTTTGGCTTTATTTTCTAATTCTCCCAAATTTATACGGCGAGGATTACGTTTTACTTCGCAAAAAACCAAACGTTTTTCGAACTCATTCACGGCTACTATGTCGATTTCGTTTTCACCTTTGGAATTCCAATATCCCTGAATATCAGAAAATTTTTTGGATTCAATTACCATTGTACGGAAATATTTTTCCAGAACAATTCCGCTGTATGTTTCATAATCTCGTTCTACAATACCACGAACATAATCAAGGTTACCGATTTCTACTGCACTACGGTATTTATAGATAAACCGGAACCAGAAGTTTAAGAAATTATCCTCAATTTTGTACTTATTGGAACGGCTACCTTCCTTAGCTCCAAAAGGACGATTACGTTTAATAATATTGTATTCTTTTTCCAATCGTTCAAGGTAACCTCCAATATCCATATTAAGAATGCTTTGAATCTGCCCTCTATCTGTTTTGGATGAAGCAATTAATGAAAGGATAGAAAAATAATTTCCATAATCCTTGCCGAATTCGTCAATCAGCACATCGCGACCTTCATCCAGAAAAAATGACCCTTCAGTGAACAAGGTATTGAAAATAGTTTTTTTTGTAAATGCCTTTTTATTAACTAATTGTTCAATATATTTGGCCACACCACCTGTTATCATGTAAAAAGCCAATAAGTCTTCATTGGTATAATTGGGGTGGTAGTCTGATAATATTTCTTTAATCGTATTGATATCAAATATTTTGACTATCATTCGAGCCGTTGCTCTGCCAAAAAGAGGCTCTTTGGAACTCTCGAAAATACGTTTCATCATAGAGTAAATTGAGCCACAAAGTATAAGGTTTATTTTACTGTTGTCTTTTGTTGAGTCCCATGTATTTTGCATATCGCTGAATACTGAAGGATTGATATTTCTAAATTCCTGAAACTCATCAATAACTAAAGTGAAATTTATCTGTTGTGATAATTGCATGATTGCTTTGAACAATTCTGAAAAACTGGAATAACTACCAATAGGAATACCCAATTTTTCGTTAATTTCCTGAGAAAACTCATCACACAATAATACTTCATTTTTTTTTGCTATAAAAAAATACAGAAAAGGCGTAGCTGTAAAAGCATTTTTTAGCAATGTGGTTTTACCGATACGCCTACGTCCAATCATCATTGTCATTTGCGCAGCTCCTGCTGAAGCCTGTTCAATATTTTGCAAAGTAGCTATTTCAGATGTTCTATCGTAGAATTTCATTTTCTGTGTATTTGAAGTTATCGTAATTGCAATTACTGTAATCTTGGTTACGTTAATGCAAATATATGAATTAAATCCATTAACCCAATAAGTTTATTAATTCTTTTTTTATTTCTTTATCAATCTCCCTGTAAGCCCTTCTTTTTCCTTATCTCCCTAAGATGAAAAGAATTATAGTTTCCAGTTTTTGATGTGGTAAGCCGGATACGGAAACAGCAAAGGGAGTCTGTTGAATTGCAGGGAAAAGAGCCGAAACTTTATTTCAATTTCTGGCTTTTCAAGGTAAGGAAAACCTCCCTTGTCATAGCGATACTTGCCTTGCTGGTATTTATCCTCACCCTATTCTGCATGAAGCAGCAGAATGATTATTCGCTATTGTTGGATGAGTATTACTGGCAGGGAGTTGAACTAAAAGAGATTAGAAAACAAGCAAGAATAATGAAATAGCAAACGCAGATAAGACGAAAACTGCCAATAAGTTTTATTCCAATAAAGAAAAAATCCTATATTTGCAAAACAACGGATGTAACCTTACGTCTGTTGTTAATTTAAAATAATAATTGATTAGTAATAAGAGATGCCAAGAACGACCGTTTTAACAAAAGATGTTATCCTGACAGCCGCCTTTGAGATTGTCCGCAAGGATGGATTCGGAGCATTGACCGCGCGAAGTGTAGCCAAACAGTTGAACTGTTCGGTGCGCCCTGCCTATGATGCCTTTGGCAGTATGGACGAGCTGAAAAAGGAAGTAGCAGAAAAGGTAAAGGAAAAAGTGAACAATATGATTTACGGTTATCGCAAAACCGGACGGCCGTTTTTCGACCTCGGATTGGGCTACGTTTATACTGCCCACACCGAACCGGTACTGTTCCGCGCGTTTTATTCCGAAAGTATGTTGGGGCAGAATTTGAATGACCTCTCGCCCGACGACCTGGCCGTGCAAGCCCTGCGCCGGGAGTTGGGTGACAGTCAGGTATCCGACGAGCAACTGATGAGTATTGCCATTAACTCATGGATTTATGTGTACGGTTTGGCTTCCTTCATCGCTTCGGGAACATTGGCTTACGATGAGGCTAAAATTGAGCGACGCTTTGTAGAGATATGGGAACATATTTTGAAGAATTTGGAATCGGCGGGTGATAGAGTATTGTGAAATCAGGTATTTGTTATAGCAAACATTCCAATTCAGGATGATGGTTGTAACAAGGGTGCAGCTAAGTGTAACCCGTTTTTTAGTTGGGCGTCAGCCCGCAGTACAGTGTACAATGAAGCGGAAAATTGAAAATTAAACAAAATAAATAACCGTCCGAAAGGACATGAATAATCACAGCAAATTATTTTATATGAATGAATTTTTAAAACAAATTTTTAACGACGATAATTTCGGTTTATTCTTTTCGTTATCTCTGTTTCTTTTCGGATGCATAATAATTGTTCGTTTCCGTAGGTTATTGAGAGTACTCATGAAGAAAAGGCCTACAAGCAAAAGAGATACGAAATGGTTAATGCGAATTTCAAATTACATGAATTATAAAAAAATACTTTGGGATAATAGATATCCTCTTGATGCTGGTCCAGTAAAGAATATGTATAAAAAGGGCATTGTAAAGGAATGGCAATTACTCGATGTTGCGGTGGCAAGCGGCATGCTTGCAGGCGGAACTTTGATATTAGTTGGTATCTTTATTTTTGTTACGTGGCTAATCCGATAAGATATAAATGAAATACAAGTGAGGAAGTTAAAGAGCAACTCAATAAACAATGTAATATCAAGTTAGAATTAAAGAATGAAGAAAGGAGTAGTATTATTCCTGCTGGCTGTATTGGCCACAGGATGTAAAGACAAGGCAAAAGGTCCGGAATACGATTCGTCCCAAATTGCCGCTGTCAGTGATTTTGTGTATGAGTATGAAAACGGGAAGAAAGTCGCTGAAACGGAAACCATGCAGTCATTCATCCGGAACCATGTGATGGGCACTTATGTTTTCAGGCATTTTTATAAATACAACGAAAAAGGACTGCTGGTAAAAGAAACACGTTCGTTCA